>NZ_CAJUBO010000016.1:0-10812 GCF_910584445.1 uncultured Desulfovibrio sp. | reverse complement strand
CCGGGGGCGGACCGGGACACGACCGTGCCGCCATGCAACGGATTTTCGCGCCTTTGCGCCCGGCAGGGAACGAACTCTGGCGGGTCAGCCACCGCCGGGCGGAACGTGTTCCCGGGCTTCCCCGGGCCATGCGCGCCCCGTCCGCAAGGAGGTTCCATGAAACACAACGCCCTTTACGTCACCGCCACCGGTCCCACCACGGGCAAGAGCGCCATCGCCCTTGGCGCCATGCAGATGCTCACGCGCACCATGCGCAATGTGGCTATCTTCCGCCCCATCATCAACGAGCCGCAACTGGATGACCGCGACCCGGACATCAACCTCATGCTCCAGCACTTCAAGCTGGACATGGACTATGCCGACACCTTCGCCTACACCCAGGCCGAGGCGCGGGACATCATCAACCAGGGTTCGCGCAACCTGCTTCTGGAAAACATCATCCAGAAATTCAAGAAGATCCTCGAACTCCACGACTTCGTCCTCTGCATCGGCACGGATTTTCTCGGCAAGGACCCGATCTTCGAATTTGAGCTGAATGCCGAGATCGCGGCCAATCTCGGCGCCCCGGTCATGCTCGTCACCAACGGCGACAACGTGACGGCCAAGGACATCAGCGACTCCCTGCGCCTGACCCTCGAATCGCTGGAACCGTACGCCATCGACATCATCGCCACCATCGTCAACCGCGCCGACCTTTCCCAGACCGATCTGGACGAACTGCGCCAGAGCCTGGGCAAGGACGGCAAGCCCGCCCTGGTCTATGCCGTGCCCAACGATCCCGCCCTGGGCCGCGCCACCATGAACGACGTGAAAAAGGGGCTGGACGCGGAGATCCTCTTCGGCGAGAACCGCATGGACACCCTGGTGGGCGACTACCTGGTGGCGGCCATGCACATCGACAATTTCCTCAACTATATCGCGAAAGACCAGCTCATCATCACCCCCGGCGACCGCACGGACATCCTGCTGGCCTCCATCGCCTCGCGCCTGTCCTCGACCGCGCCGGACATCGCGGGCGTCCTGCTCACCGGCGGCCTGGAGCCGCCGGAATCCGTGCGCGCGCTCATCGAGGGCTGGAGCGGCGCGCCGCTGCCCATCCTGCTCACCAAGGCGCACACCTACAGGACCATCACGGCCCTGCAGGAAATCTACGGTCTCATCGAGCCGAACGACACGCGCAAGATCAATACCGTGCTCGGCCTTTACGAGCACCATGTCAACGGCAAGGAGATCGCCAACCGCCTGCTGTGCGGCCAGCGCAGCGGCCGCATGACGCCCATGATGTTCGAATTCGAGCTTATCGAGCGCGCCAAGAGCGACAAGATGCGCATCGTGCTCGCCGAGGGCACGGAAGAGCGCATCCTCCGCGCCACGGACATCCTCCTGCGCCGCGAGGTGGCGGACATCACCCTGCTGGGCGACATCGACGCCATGAAGGCCAGCGCCCGCTCGCTCGGACTGGAGATCGACGGGGCCAGGCTCATCGACCCGGTCAAGTCCCCGGATTTCGACAAGTACGCCGAAACGTACTACGAGCTGCGCAAGGCCAAGGGCATCACGCCCGAGCATGCGCGCGACGTCATGAGCGACGCCACCTATTTCGCCACCATGATGGTCAAGCTCGACGACGCGGACGGCATGGTCTCCGGCGCGGTGAACACCACCGCCCACACCATCCGCCCGGCCTTTGAGTTCATCAAGACGCGGCCCGGTTTCAGCGTCGTTTCGTCGGTCTTTCTCATGTGCCTCAAGGATCGCGTCCTCGCCTTCGGCGACTGCGCGGTGAACCCCAACCCCACGGCCCAGCAGCTGGCCGAGATCGCCATCGCCTCGGCGCATACGGCCAAGGTCTTCGGCATCGAGCCGCGCGTAGCCATGCTCTCCTACTCCACGGGCACGTCCGGCAAGGGCGCGGATGTGGACGTGGTGGTGGAAGCCACAAAGATCGCCAGGGAAATGGCCCCCGATCTGGCCCTGGAAGGCCCGCTCCAGTATGACGCGGCCATCGACCCCATCGTTGCCAGGACCAAGATGCCGGACAGCCAGGTGGCAGGCCGCGCCACGGTCTTCATCTTCCCGGACCTGAACACCGGCAACAACACCTACAAGGCGGTCCAGCGCGCGGCCCAGGCCATCGCCATCGGCCCGGTGCTCCAGGGGCTGAACAAGCCGGTCAACGACCTCTCGCGCGGATGCACCGTTCCGGACATCGTGAACACCGTAGCCATCACCGCCGTCCAGGCGGCGGCGGAAAAGAACGCCAGGAAATAGGCAACGACGCACAACCATGCGCCGGCCGGCGCCTGTCGGCCGGCGCCGCGCTTTTGCGCGGACACGTCAAAGGGAGTGAGGGATGAAAGTTCTGGTCATCAACGCTGGCTCTTCCTCGTGCAAGTACCAGCTTCTGGAAATGGACACCAAAACCGTGCTCTGCTCCGGCATTGCCGAGCGCATCGGCCAGCAGAACGGCCGCCTGACGCACAAGATCGCCCCCGGCACCGACCGGGAGAAAAAGATCGTGCGCGACGAGGACTTCCGCACGCATGTGGAAGCCATGGAGCTGGTCATCGCCCTGCTCACCGATCCGGCGGACGGCGTCATCCGGGACAAGGGCGAGATCTTCGCCATCGGCCACCGCGTCCTCCATGGCGGCGAGTCCATCACCGAGCCGGTGCTGGTGGACCAGCACGTCAAGGATGTCATCAAGGAATGCTTCCTGCTTGGCCCCCTGCACAATCCGGCCAATCTCATGGGCATCGAGGTGGCGGAAAAGCTCTTCCCCGGCGTGCCCAACGTGGCCGTGTTCGACACCGCCTTCGGCATGGGCATGCCGCCGGAGGCCTTCATGTATGCCCTGCCCTATGAGCTGTACGAGGAACTCAAAATCCGCCGCTACGGCTTCCACGGCACCTCGCACAAGTACATTGCCCGCAAGACGGCGGAATATCTCGGCAAGCCCCAGGGCGAACTCAACTCCGTCACCATGCACCTCGGCAACGGCTCGTCCATGAGCTGCGTGAAGAACGGCACATGCTTCGACACGAGCATGGGTCTCACCCCGCTCGAAGGCCTGATCATGGGCACGCGCTGCGGCAGCATCGACCCGGCCATCGTGCCCTTCATCCAGGAAAAGAAGGGCTACTCCCCGGCCGAGGCCGACGCGGTCATGAACAAGAAGTCCGGCCTGCTCGGCATCTGCGGCTTCACGGACATGCGCGACGTCCACGCCGAGATCGAAAAGGGCAACAAGCGCGCGGCCCTGGCCCTGCAGATGCTCGTCCGCAGCATCCGCAAGACGCTCGGCGCCTATATCTTCCTGCTGGACGGCAAGCCGGACGCCATCGTGTTCACGGCCGGCATCGGCGAGAACGACCCCATCGTGCGCGCCGCCGTGTGCGAGGGCCTGGAAGGGCTGGGCATCAAGCTCGACCACAAGGAAAACGATACCCGCAAGCCCGGCGCCCGCACCATCTCCACGCCTGACAGCCGCATCCGCGTGCTCGTCATCCCCACGGACGAGGAACTGGAGATCGCCGAGGCCACGCTCAGGGTGCTGGGCAAGTAGGGCGAGCGCTCTTGGGCCGCGCTCGCACGGGAAAAAAGAGAGCAAAGACGAAAACGCGGCGGTTCCCGCACGGGAGCCGCCGCTCTGGTTTTCAAATATTCTTATAATATTCAGAAGTAGTTTTTCGTCATTGATCATTGAGAAGCCTCACACACATCACTTCAGAACCGACAATCTGATACTTTTCTTTGCCCATCCTTTAGTGTATAGATTTACCTGTACTCACATCCTGCGGAGGCCGTATGAGAACACTGCTCGCTCTTCTGACTCTTCTCTGGCTTGCTGTTCCGGGATATGCAGCCGAAGGAGAAATCCCGCTCTTCAAAAATGTCTATTATGGCATGAGCAAGGACACTGTCCAAAAGACGACGAATGCCATACCGTGCACAGAAGACTTTCTTAAAGGACAACTTTGCAGCAAAAAGCCCATTACCTTTGGAAATCAAAAATGGGATCAGCTATTTCGTTTTATAAATGGAAAACTCATATCTGTTGTGTTATCAAAAAAGTTTACTACAGAATCACTGCAAAATATACTTAGAACAATTGAGAACAATGGCTACCATATTATACTAATGCATACCGAGAATAAATCTATTGATATACTTGAGGAATGGGCAAAAGGACCGAAAAATAATGCAAACTTAGAGATGATGAAGTTTGAAAAGAACGCTTCAGATGCACATAAATTTGTTTATACTCTTATAGAAGATGAAGGTATCAGAAAAACTGTTAAAAAACTCAATTACTTGAGCCGCAATATCCTTGAATTATCTGCAAATGCACCAAGAAATTTACGCGTGGTTGAAGTTAGCAGAACGAAAAAGGACACCTTATTTGTCAAATTTTTGGCCCCAATTGCACGAATGGAAGACGACCTGAAAAATCAAGAGGCCATCAACGATACTTTCTAATCACTAAAAGCCCCGCCAAGGACGCCTTTCGGCTCCCTGACGGGGCGTTTCAGACAGATGCGAGGCTTGCGGGTTACGGCTTGAGTCCCATCTTGGTCACGGCCTGCATGCCGCCCATGGAATTCACCGTATTGGTGATGCCGTTATTGGCGAGGATGAGCAGGCTTTCATAGGCGCGCAGCCCGGAATTGCAGATCAGCGCCACCGGCCGGTCGCGCGGGATCTCGCCCATGCGGGCCTTGACCTCTTCCAGCGGGATGGAGTGCCAGTCCGGCTCCCGGTCCTGGATGGCCTTGCCGGCCTTGGCGGGCCGCGTGTCCATGAAGAAGATACCGTTCTCCTTGCGGTGCTTCCACAGCTCCATGAATTCGTCGCCCGTCACGGGGCGGAAACGCCCGGAGAGCACGTTGTCCGCCACGTTGGCAACGGCGTTGACCGCGTCCATGGCCGAGGCGAAGGGCGGCGCGTAGGCCACCTCAAGGTTGGAGATGTCCTGCAGCGTGGGTTTCGCATACTGGAGCACGCCCGCAACGGCGTCGATGCGGGCCTTGAGCGCGTCGCCATCCACGCAGGCGCCCTGCAGGCCGAGAACGCGGCGCGTGCCCTTCTCCACCACGATCTCCAGGCTCATCATCTTCTTTTCCGGGTAGAAGTGCGCCCGGTCGAGCTGCTCGATGGCAACGCCCACGGCGTCGAAGCCCGCGGCCCGCGCCTTGGCGGCCGTGAAGCCCGTGCCGCAGAAGGACATGCCGAAGAGCTTGACCGCCCAGGTGCCCACATAGCCGGGGAAGGTCGCCTCCACGCCGGCCAGGTTGGAGCCGATGACCCGGCCCTGGCGGTTGGCTTCGCTGCCCATGGGGATATAGCCGGGCTTGCCGGTGAGGATATTGGTCACCGAGACGCAGTCGCCGCCGGCGTAGATGCGCGGGTCCGAGGTCCGCAGGTGCTCATCCACCAGAATGCCGCCAAAGGGCGCCACCTCGAGTCCCGCGTCCTTGGCGAGCTTGCTGTTGGGGATGAAGCCCGCGGCGAAGATGACGAGCTGGGCCGGAAGTTCGCGCTTGTCCGTGACGACCCTGGTCACCAGGCCGTTTTCTCCCTCCAGGCGGACGACCTTTTCGGACGTGTAGACCGCCACCTTGTTGGCGGCGCATTCATGCTCGGCCATGAGGGCCAGGGTCTGGGAGAGCGCGCCGGGGAGGATCTGGTCCATCATCTCCACCACGCTCACCTTGACGCCCCACATATCGGCCAGGGCCACGGCGGCCTCCAGACCGATGAAGCCGCCGCCCACGATGACGGCCTCATTGACCTTGCGCGCCTCGCACGCCTCGCGGATGGCGCGGGCGGCCTCCAGACGCGTCAGCGAGAGCACATGGCCGAGGTCCGCCCCTTCCACGGCGGGCATGCGCGGGCTGGCGCCCGTGGCGATGACGAGCTTGTCGTAGGGCAGCACTTCCTGACGGTCCTTGTCCAGCCGTTCCACCAGAACGGTCTTGAGCTTGCGGTCGATGGAAATGGCCCGGGTGTGCGTAAGGACGTTGACGCCCTTGAGGTCGCGGAAAAATTCCGGGTCACGGATGGTGCCCGCATTGGTGGAGCGCAGGTCGTCAAGGTTCTGCACCTCGGCGGAGACATAGTACGGAATGCCGCAACCGCCGTAGGAAATGAAGGTGTTTTCATCCACAAGGGTCACTTCGGCATCCGGCGCAAGGCGCTTGCAGCGGCAGGCCGCCTTGGGGCCCAGGGCCACCCCGCCGATGATGAGAATCTTTTCAGCCATTGAGTCCTCCTTGGGCTTGGATTTTGTGCGGACGTCCCTCCCGGCCTTGGGCAGCCACACGAGGACGCCTCCCGCCGGGCATGTGCCCGGAGCGGCGCGACAGGCGCCAAAAAACGGCCAAAAACACCTCTTCGCGCATGATCCTCATATCCCACGGCATGCTTCGGGACGGAGCATGCCATGAACAGCGGGGACTGGCCGGGGCCGCGCGGTCCCCCGCCCCGCGGTTTTCCGTTGCGGTTTTCCGTTGCGGAACCGCCGTCAGGAACCTTCCCGCAGGGCCTCGGCAAAGAGCGCCCGCCGGGCCGCCAGCTTGTCCCTGGCGTCCGTGAGCGTTGCGGCCCGTTGGCGTTCGCGCGCCACCACTTCCGCCGGAGCGCGGCTCACAAAGCTTTCGTTGTGCAGCTTGCGGTTCACGTCCGTCATGTCCTTTTCCAGCTTTGCCAGCTCCTTGTCCAGCCTGGTCAGCTCATCGGCCAGGTCCACGGTCCCCGCCAGGGGCACGATGACCTGACAGCCGCCGGTCACGGCCGAGGCCGCCGCCGTGGGCGCGGGCACCGCCGCGTCGATGGTGAGTTCCTCCAGCCGGGCCAGGGTCTCGAGGCACACGCGGTTGCGCTCCAGCAACGCGCATTGCGCGTCGTCCGCGGGGTGGAGCAGGAGCCGCACCCTGCGCGTGGGGCTGATGCCAAGCTCCGCCTTGATGGTGCGAACGGCCACAATGACGCCCTGCACGAATTCCATGGCCCTGGACTCGTCCGGCCGCACGCATTCCGGCCGGGCCGGAGGATACGGCTCCAGGGCGATATCCGTGGCTTCCTGTCCCGCCGGCACGGGGAGCGCCCGCCAGATCTCCGCCGTCACGAACGGCATGATCGGATGGAGCAGGAGCAGGGTCTCGCGCAGGACAAGCCAGAGCACATAGCGGGCGCGGCCGCGCACGGCGGCATCCTCCGAGGCCATGTCCGGCTTGGCAAGCTCCAGATACCAGTCGCAGAACTCGTTCCAGAGGAACCTGTAGCCGCACTGGGCCGCGTCATTGAAGCGGTAGTCTTCCAGGGCCTGGTCCATGTCCAGTTTCGCGGACTCGAGCCGGTGGAGTATCCACGCCTCGTGCTGGCTCACCGGGCCGGAAAGGTCCACGGGAGCCGGCGCGTCCCCGGGCAGGTTCATGAGCGCGAAGCGCGCCGCGTTCCAGAGCTTGTTCACGAAATGGCGGTAGCCCTCGATGCGCTCCTCGGAAAGGCGGATATCCCGGCCCATGGCCGCAAAGGCCGTGAGCGTGAAGCGCAGGGCGTCGCAGCCGTATTTCTCGATCATGGCAAGCGGATCGATGCCGTTGCCCTTGGACTTGGACATCTTCTGCCCCTGGGCGTCGCGCACCAGAGCATGGAGATAGATGTCGCGGAAGGGCGGCTCACCGAGAAAGTGCTGGCCCATCATCATCATCCGCGCCACCCAGAAGAAAAGGATGTCGAAGCCGGTCACCAGAACGCTGGTGGGATACCAGCGCTTCAGCTCCGGCGTCGTCTCCGGCCAGCCCAGGGTGGAAAACGGCCAGAGCGCCGAGGAGAACCAGGTGTCGAGCACGTCCTCGTCCTGGTCAAGCTCGGCGCAGCCGCACTGCGGACAGACCGACGGGGCGGTCTCAGCCACCACCAGTTCGCCGCAGTTCCGGCAGGTCCAGGCGGGGATGCGGTGGCCCCACCAGATCTGGCGGCTGATGCACCAGTCCCGGATGGTGTCCAGCCAGTGATAATAGGTCTTGAGCCAGGTCTCGGGAAAAAGACGCGTAAGCCCGGGCACGGCCGCCCGCGCGGCCGGGGCCATCTTTGTGGTGGCAACGAACCACTGCCGCGAGACGTGCGGCTCCACCACCGTGTGGCAGCGGTAGCAGCGGCCCACGGCATGGGCCAGCGGCTCCTCGCCGCGGGCAAGGCCGGCGGACTCGATGTCGGCCACGATGCGCGCGCGGCACTCTTCCTTGCTCAGGCCCGCATACGGCCCGGCTTCGGCCTTCATGCGGCCGTCCTCATCCATGACCTGGAGAAATTCCAGATGGTGGCGCTGCCCGAGGAGCCAGTCGTTGTGGTCGTGGCAGGGCGTGACCTTGAGCGCGCCCGTGCCGAACTCCCTGTCCACATAGGCATCGGCGATGACCGGGATCTCCCGGCCCAGGACCGGCACCACCACGCGCCGCCCCACGAGTCCGGCATAGCGTTCGTCCTCGGGATGGACGCACACGGCCGTGTCGCCGGGGATGGTCTCGGGCCGCGTGGTGGCGATGACGATCTCGCCGTCGCCGTCCGCCAGGCGGTAGGCCACCTTCCAGAGGCGGCCCGGCTGGTCTTCGTGCTCCACCTCGTCATCGGCCAGGGCAGTGTGGCAGCGCGAGCACCAGTTGATGATGTAATCGCCCCGGTAGATGAGTCCTTCGTTATAGAGCTGGACAAAGACCTTGCGTACCGCCGCGGAAAGGCCGTCATCCAGGGTGAAGCGCAGGCGCGACCAGTCCACCGAGCAGCCCAGGGCCGCGATCTGGCCGAGGATGCGGTGCCCGTAGTCGGCGCGCCACTGCCAGACGCGCTCCACAAAGGCCTCGCGCCCCAGGTCCCTGCGGCTCAGCCCTTCCTTTGCCAGCGCCCGCTCCACCACGTTCTGCGTGGAAATGCCCGCATGGTCCGTGCCGGGTATCCAGAGCACATTCCTGCCCTTCTGCCGCGCATGGCGGCACAGCACGTCGATGAGCGTCAGGTTGAGGGCATGGCCGATATGCAGCGCGCCCGTCACGTTGGGCGGCGGAATGACGATGGAATAGGCCTTGCCCGGCGCGTCCGGGCTGGGGGTGAAGGTTCCGCTGTTTTCCCAGTGGTCACGCCACCGGCGTTCCACATCCTTGGGTTCGTAACCCTTGGGGAGCGTCTCCGCCATCTTGCATTCTCCGTGAAAGGCGGCAATAGTGCGCCATGCAGTGCGAAAGCGACGTCCATATCCTGTGGGATGCCTCCCACATCTGGGGACTCATGGCCTGGCGCGCCCTGCGCGCCCTGGGCGTGCCCACGCGACTGGTCAAGGCTAAAGAAATAGCCGAAGGCGCGCTTCATGGCAAGCCGGGGCGGGAGGGGGGCGCGCGTCTGCTCCTCGTGCCCGGCGGCAGCGCGCAACGCAAGGCCGCCCTTCTGGGCAGGGCGGGCCGCGCGGCGGTCCGGGACTTCGTGCGCCGCGGCGGCAACTATCTGGGATTTTGCGGCGGCGCGGGGCTTGCCCTGAGCCATGCCCGCGAGGAACAGGGCCTGGGCCTCTGCCCGTGGACGCGCGCGCCCTACGCGCAGCGCTTCCAGCACCTCATTTCCGGCCATCTGCTGGCCGCGGTTTCCGACGCGGCGACCCGGACGGGCAATGCGCCCCCCCTCCCCCGCGCGACCATCTCCCTGCCCGTGTGGTGGCCCGGCCGCTTCGCGCCCGGTCCCGGCGCTGTGAGCACCCTCGCCACGAGCATCGCGCCCGACGCCGACCTCTGGCTGGCGGACCTGCCGCTTGCAGGCGTTGCCCCTCATGTGCTCGAGACGTGGCGCGTCTGTTATGGCGTGGACCTTTCGCCCGAAGTCCTTGCCGGGCAGCCCCTGGTGATATGCGGTTCCTGCGGCGCGGGCCGCTACCTGCTCAGCTATTCGCATCTGGAAACGCCGGAAAGCCCGGCGGCCAACGCGTGGCTGGCCGATATCCTGCGCGGCCTCGGCGCCGTGGCGCCGCGCGCCGCCACAGTGCCCGCCTGGCATCTGGAAAGCACGGGGGGGGAAACGCCCGCCCCGGTGCCCGCCCTGGTGCCCGCCTCGGTGAAAGACGCGCGGGACGCGGCGGCAACGGCGCGCCGCGCGCGCGCCGGCATCGCCGCCCTGCTCGATCTGGGCGTGGAGCATCATCTCTTCTTCCGCCGCACATCCTGGCTGTGGGGCTGGCGCGCCGGTCTGCCGGGCATGGCCTGCAACAATCTGCTGGCGGCATTTGCCGAGCTTGAGGAACTGGCGCGCCGGGCGGACGCGGCAGCAGCGCCCCATGCGGCGCTGCACCGGCTCTGGGAGCGTGTGGGTCCGCGCTTTGCCGAGCTGACCCGCCTGTTCGCCGAGGGGGCGGAAGGCTGGCTCATGGCAAGCAGGCTTGCCGCCACGCTCGCCCCCAGCCTGCCCGATGCCGTGGACAGCCGGGGCCTTGCCCATCAGCGCGCGGCGCTTTTCGGCCACCCCATGCGCGGAGGCGGCCTGGCGGAAGAGCTTCTCCAGCTCGCCGAGGACTGCCTGTACACCGCGCAGGACCTTGCCGACCTGCCGCCACGCGTCTGAGTTCCGGATCCGCCATGCCGCGGGTCGACGCCGGCAAGGCATTCCCGCCCCTCCCGCAAGGCCCACAAAAAAAGCGCCCTGACCGGAAAGGTCGGGGCGCATATTTTTCTCCCGCAACGGGAGGTGGAGGCTGGCGGAGCGGAAGGGACTCGAACCCTCGGC
The DNA here is from genome assembly GCF_910584445.1 of uncultured Desulfovibrio sp. GTDB lineage: Bacteria > Desulfobacterota > Desulfovibrionia > Desulfovibrionales > Desulfovibrionaceae > Desulfovibrio. Next base: position 48 of record NZ_CAJUBO010000016.1, on the reverse strand, counting down.
CTCCGGCGTGACAGGCCGGCGTTATAACCGTCTTAACTACCGCTCCGT
>NZ_CAJUBO010000015.1 GCF_910584445.1 uncultured Desulfovibrio sp. | reverse complement strand
CTTGTGGCGGCCAATCCCGGCGCGTTCTAGGCACGGATGCCCTGGACCTGAAACGAAAAACGGCGCGCGGCCCAAAGGCCGCGCGCCGCATCAACATCAGCATGCTGCACTCTCTGTTCGCCGTCTGCCTGGGCGCCTGCGCCGGCGCCAGCCTCCGCTGGCTCGCCAATCAGGCGCTCAATCCCCTTGTGGCCGCCCTGCCGCTGGGCACCCTGGCCGTCAACTGGCTCGGGGGCTGGCTCATGGGCGTGGCCCTGGGGATCTTTTCCCTCTTCCCCCACGTTGCCGGAGAATGGCGGCTGCTCGTCATCACCGGCTTTCTCGGCTCGCTGACGACCTTTTCCGCGTTTTCGGCGGAAATGACGGCCCTTCTCCAGCAGGGGCGCTGGCTGCTCTGCGCCTGCGCGGTGACCCTGCATGTGGCCGGCTCCATCGCCCTGGTCTTTCTCGGCCTCGGCAGCGTGGCCCTGGCGCGCAGGCTGCTGGCGCCATAGGCCTGCCCCGCGGCGGCATCATCCCGCGACAGGCGCATGCCCGCCCGCCAGTGTGGGAATGCGCCGCCAGTACCATTCGCACACGAGCGTGGCGTCCTCCGGGCGCCATTCGCCGCATTGCTCGAAATGGCGCAGCACATCGCGCTCCACCGGGCTTGGCTCGGCCATGCCCCGGAAGCACTGGCGCAGACGGAAAAAGATGACCACACATTCAAAGAGGCTGAAGCAGTCCTCCTCGGAACCGAAGCCCTGCGCCAGCAATGCCGCGAATTCCTGATAAAAGGGATTGTCCTCGGGAACGCAGGCGTCAAACTCTTCCGCATGTTCGATGAGATAGCGCAGGCTCCGGCAGAACAGCACCTGGCGGGGATCGGCCGAGGCATGGGCGATGCGGGCCGCGTACAGTTTTTCCAGATCATTCCGATGGCGGGACAGCGACATGCGGGCACCTCGGCGAATATGCATCAAGAAATATTCCTTCATAAACAGTACATGAAATGATTTCTTTTATCAAATAATAAATATCCATGACGGTCTCCGAACGCCTTGGGCGCCCTGTCCTGTCCGGCCCGGCGCGGGGATGGGCAGCGGAAAAACCCCTTTCCCTCGCGGAAACGACCAGAGCGTAGTTTCAGGCCACATTAAAGTACGTTATAGTTTTTTCAGCGAGGAAAGGAGATTTTTCCGCTGGCCGCCCGAAGCGGAGCGAAGGGCGGGGGCTGTCGCCGCAAGGATCCTAAAAAATAAGATTTTTTTGCGCTGGCAAGGAAGTGGACGATTTTGGGAGGGAATGTACTTAAGTACATGACCGACAAAAATCGTCCAGTGACGCCGCCAGCGCAAAAAGAGCTGTTTTTGACGGATGATTGTGGCATTGCACAAGCTGCCACATCCCAAGCCAGCAGTCACATTAATAGAATAGGTCCAGACCCTAGTTAACGGAGTTTCCTGACTCCTGAACCTGTTTTCCCGCCTCTCCCGGCGGGAGCCGCGCTTTTTCCTCGACCTTTGCCGCCCGGTTTGGCATGCTCGGGGCACGGCGCGCCAGAGTCCGGGCCGGAAACCGGCAATGGCCGCCGCAGAGGCCGGACATGCTCTATGCCATAGAAAATCTCGTCAAACGCCGCCAGCGCGAACAGGGCTACCGGCTGCTCATCCGCAGCCTGCGCGTCCCGCGCGGGGCGCGGCTTGCCATCACCGGACCAAGCGGCTGCGGCAAGAGCACCACCCTCGACCTGCTCGGGCTGGCCCTGCGGCCCGACAGCGCGGAACGCTTCAGCTTCGCGCCGCGGGCGGACGCCCCGCCGCTGGACGTGACGGCCCTCTGGCGCGGGGAACGCCACGACGCCATGGCCGCCCTGCGCCTGGAACACATGGGCTATGTGCTCCAGTCCGGCGAACTTTTGCCCTTTCTCGACGTGGGCGAAAACATGACGCTCACGGCGCGGCTCGCCGGCATGCCGGCCGCCGAGGCCGCCGCGCGGGCCAAAGGGCTTGCCGAAGCCCTGGGCGTGGACCACCTGCTCGGGAGCATGCCCGCCACGCTTTCCGTGGGCGAACGCCAGCGCGCGGCCATTGTCCGCGCCCTCACGCCAGGGCCGCAGCTCATCCTCGCCGACGAGCCGACCGCCGCCCTGGACCCCGTGCATGCGGCCCGCGTCATGGATGCCTTTCTCATGGCGCTGGAGTTCCACCAGGGCAGCCTTGTCCTCGTGACGCACAATGCTGACTGGGCGCGCCGGGGCGGACTCGCGGAACTGGCCTTCCGCATGGAGGAGGACGACGAGGGGGTCACCGCCGTTCTGGACGATGACAACGCCCATGCGGAGGCCGCCCCATGCTGAAAAAGCTCGGCCTTGCCCTGCGCCTTGCCGCGCGCGACTGGCGCTTCGAGCGCTCGCTCACGCTCTGCGCCATCCTCGCCCTGGCGAGCATGCTCACGCCCCTTCTGGTCCTTCAGGGGCTGAAGAACGGCGTCATCGAGGGCATGCGCCAGCGCCTGCTGCAAGACCCCACGGTGCTCATCATCACGCCCAAGAGCGACGGCGGCCGCTTCAGCGCCCGGACCGTGGCAGACCTGGGGCGCCTGCCGGGCGCGGCCTTCGCCATCGGCCGCACCCGCGAGACGGCCACGGACATCACCCTCGCCGCCGGAGAAAACGGCGACGGCAAAAGCGCCAGCCTCTCTCTGGAGCCGAGCGCCCCCGGCGAGCCGGTGCTGGCGCACCACGGCATCCCGGCGCCCGCTGACGGCGCGCGGCCGGAACTGGTGCTCTCCGCCCCGGCGGCCCGCGCTCTGGGCGCGGCGCCCGGCGACCTGCTGCTGGCGCGCCTGGGCCGCCGCACGCCTGACGGACGCCTGGAATCCGCGCGGCTGGTCTTCCGCGTGACGGCCGTCCTGCCCGAGACGGCCGCCGACCGGCGCATGGCGTTCGCCCCCCTGGCGACCCTGCGGGATCTGGAAGACTACCGCGACTATCTGGAAGTGCCCGGCCGCGGTTTCACGGGCGAACCCCGCGCCGGAGAACGGGAATATGCCTCCTTCCGGCTCTATGCGCGGGATCTGGACGCGGTGGAGAGCCTCGCCGCCGCCCTGGAGGCACGCCATATCGAGACGCGCACGCGCTCGCGGGAGATCGCCGCCATCCGCCTGCTGGAATCGTCCATCAACCAGGTCATCCTCATCATCTCGCTGGCTGTGGGCGCGGGTTTCGCCGCCTTCACCCTGAGTTCCGTCCAGGGCGCGGTGGAGCGCAAGCGCCGCATGCTCGGCATGCTCCGGCTCCTGGGCTTTCCCCATGCGGCGCTCATGCTCTACCCCATGGCGCAGAGCCTGCTCACCTCGCTCTGCGGTCTGGGCCTCTCCTGTCTGGTCTCTGCGGCGGTGAGCCTCGGCATTGCCAGGGCCTTCGCGCACGAGGGCGGCGCCATCGCCTGCCGCCTCGGCCCCATGGACGTGGCCTGCGCGGCCGCCGCCGTGGTGGCGCTTTCGCTGCTCTCCACAGCACGGGCCGCCCGCGCCGCGGCGGCTGTCGAACCCTCCATCGTCATCCGCGAGGTGTGACCATGCACGCGCCCGCCTGTCGTCGTCTGCCGGGGGGCATCTGCGCCGCCCTCGCCGCCCTGTTCCTGCTTGCGCCGCGCCCCGCGCCGGCGGCCTTCACGTCCGCCAATGACGGCGTTCCCGTGGAGACAGCCTGGAACCCGCGCCCGGCGCGGGACGACATCGTCCTGCCCATGCCCTGCGGCCTTTCCCTGAGCCTGCGCGCGGTCCGCGTGCCCGCCGGCGGACTCATCAAGGACAGGACCTTTTCCATGGGCGTGGTCAATGCCGCGGATGGCGAACGCCAGGTCTATGAACGCCAGTTCGACGGCCATATCGCCGCGCCCTTCACCCTGACCGACCTGCCCGCCGGCTGGCGCCCGGCCGTCGCCGCCGACGACACCGCCCAAAAGACCGCCGGCGACACCTTTTACTTCATCGGCAAGTACGAGATCAGCCGTCTCCAGTGGGAGGCGGTCATGCGCGCCGTCAACGACGACGGCAGTGTGGACGCGGACGCCTGCCCGGTGAAGGGCGCGACGGCCCCGGCGGGCGCCAACCTGCCGGAGGGCGGCATCTCCTGGTTCGACGCCCAGCGCTTTCTCCAGAAATACAACGCGTGGCTGGTGCGCGAGCATGCCGACAGCCTGCCGCGCTTCGCGGGCACAAAAAATGTGGGCTTCCTGCGCCTGCCCACGGAAGAGGAATGGGAGTTCGCGGCGCGCGGCGGCGCCAGCGTGCCCCCGGAATGGTGGGCGGACAAGGACGTTTTTCCGCTGGAGGACGGCAAGGCGCTCAAGGATTACGGCGTTTTTTCCGCTGACGCGGTCCTGTCAGGCCCGGCGCCCATCGGCTCGCGCAATGCCAATCCCCTCGGGGTCCACGATACTCTCGGCAATGTGCGCGAAATGACGGACGGCTTTTTCCGTCTTTCCATTGCGGACATGCAGTCGGGGATCGTGCGCCGGCGGCTCCACGGGGCGGCGGGCGGCATCCTCGTCAAGGGCGGGAGCTTCCGTAGCGACGCGGCGGGCGTGGCGCCGGGGCGCCGCGACGAGGTGCCGCTCCTCACGGCATCCGGGCCGAGCAGGCCCGAAGACCTGGGCATGCGCGTGGCGCTTTCCGGGATCAATATCCCCAATGCCGAGCGGCTGGAACTCCTGCGCCGGGAAGAACGCGCCCCCGCGCCCGCGGCCGCCAGGGCGGGGCGCACGCCTCTGGAGGCCGTGGAGGCCCTTGCCGCCGCCGCCCCGGGACTCAAGCCCCAGCTCGACCAGTTGCGCGCCATGCTTGAAGATCAGGAAAGCGCCGCCCGCCGCGAACGCGCCGGAACGCTGGAACACGAATTCCGCTCCCTGCTCTATCAGGCCGAAACCCTGCGCGCCTTTGCCTTTCGCTACAGCGCGGCGTACAAACAGCGGGAAAAGATCCGCGAGATGCTGAAAAAACCCATGGACGCGGCCACCAGGGCGCAGGCCGAAAAGCTGCTGGCCCAGGCCGGGAGCGACCTCAAGGATTACCTCGAGTCCCTGCGGATGGGCGCGGGCTATTACCGCGCGAGCCTCGGCCTTGTGGGCGCGGCCCCGGCGGCGGAGACGGAACGGCTCGCCGCGCAGTGCCGCCGGGAATACGGGGGCGCGGGCGTGTTCAACACCCACATGACGCAGAATATCGCCGTGCTCGAGGACTGGCTTGCCCGGGCGCGGGCCAGGGGCGTCGCTTCCCTGAGCGTCAGGGACATCCTCAAGGGGATCCTCCCGGAGCAGCATTTCAAAGTGTTGCCGCTGTAGACAGGAAGTAGACAGGAACATGCCGCAGCGCGTCTCCCGGCGATGGCGCGGCAACGCACGGACACGACGATCATGTTTTACGGCTGGAAACTGAGCTTCCTCACCATGGGCTGCAACTTCATGCTCCAGGGGAGCGCGCTCTACTGCATGAATGCCTTCATGGAACCGCTGTGCGAGCTGCACGGCTGGTCACGCGCGGGACTCAACGTGAGCATGGGCCTTGCCGCGCTCATGGGCCAGCTCGCCATGCCGCTGGCGGCGGCGGTGTCCACCCGGCACTCGTTGCGCGCGCTCACCACTCTGGGCGCGCTGTGCGGCGGCGTGGCGACCGTCTGCATGGGCATGACGGACAGTCTGCGCCTGTTCACGCTGTTCTTCATCATCCTCTGGGTCTGCACCCAGTTCTGCGGGGGCGTGGTGGGCAACGCGCTCATGAGCCGCTGGTTCCGCCATTTCCAGGGGCGCGCGTTCGGCCTGGCAAATGCCGGGACCTCCCTTTCCGGCGTCATCCTGCCCTTCCTGAGCATGGTGCTGATCCACGGCTGCGGCGTGGCGGCCTCCTATGCGGCGCTGGGCGCCCTGACCCTTCTGCTGGCGCCACTTTCCTGGTTCCTCGTGCGTGACGAGCCGCAGGCCATGGAGCTGCATCCCGACGGCCGGCGGCATGAACCGCGCGCGGCGGGGGTGGCGCGGGTCAACGCCTCGTTCATGGCGCTGGCGCATTCACGGCAGGCGTGGTTCGTGGGGCTGGCCTTCGGCCTGGCGCTCATGACCGGTTCCGCCGTCATGAGCCAGATGAAGCCCCGCTTCGCGGACATGGGCCTCGCCCCCTATCCGGCCATGCTCCTGGCGTGTCTTTCCGCCCTGTTCGCGGCCCTTGCCAAGTACGCCTGGGGCTGGTTCAGCGACCGTTTCACGCCGCTTGCCGCCGCCAGGCTCATCATGGCCTGCAGCGTGGCGAGCCTGCTCCTGCTGCAACTGCCGCCATCGCTGGTCAGCATGGCCCTCTTCAGCATGGCGTTCGGCAGTTGCATCGGCGGCCTGTGGACAGTGCTGCCCGCCGTTGTTTCCTACTATTTCGGCAGCCAGAACTTCCTGTCGGCCTACAAGTTCATCTCCTTCTTCATCATCCTGCGCTGCGCGGGCTTTCCCGTCATGGGGCTTTCGCATGACCTCTGCGGCAGCTATGCACTGGCGGATATCTTTTTCGGCGTGTGCCTGCTGCTCTCTTGCGTTCTCACCCTGCTGCTCCGCAGGGACGACGCTGTGGAGAATACGCCGCGCAGGCACCGGCATTGAGGGCCGGCCGGCGGGGGCAGACGCAGCGCGCGGCCGCTCACGCGCCGGGCGGCGGGGATGCCGCGCCGGCGCCGGGGTCCGCTGCGGGGGCAGGCGCGGCGCCCGCGGCAGGGCCTGCGCCCTGCGGCGTTTCCGTCAGCAGCACATGGGTCGTGGGATAGGCGCTGGGGATATGCCCGGCATTGAGCCGCTCCTGAATGGCGAGGTTGACGGCCGAACGCGTCAGCTGGAACTCCCGGATGCCGCTTTGCCGCACCACATAGAGAAGCTGGAACCGGTAATTGGCCGTGCCGAACCCGAGCATGCAGGCGCGGTCGAAACTGCAGCGCGGGAACGAGTCCACCACCTCGCGCAGGATGTCCGGCACGCGCCTGACCACGTCCATGGGCGTTTCGTAGGCCACGCCGATTTCCAGCACCACCGGGCGCTCGCGCACGCTGCCGAGATTGACGATGACGCCCCGCGTCATTTCGGAGTTGGCGCAGATGATGAGGTCCCCCTCCAGACTGCGGAGATGGGTGGTCTTGGGTCCCATGTATTCCACATCCCCCGCCTTGCCGCCGGCAAGCTGCACATGGTCGCCGATGCGGAAGGGCTTGTCGAGCAGGATGACGATATAGCTGAAAAAATCCGCCAGGATCGCCTGCCCGGCCAGACCCACGGCCACGCCCACGATGCCGAGTCCCGCAATGATGGTCGAGACGTGGAAGCCCATGTTGTCCAGCAGGAAGGTGAGTCCCACGGCCCAGATGATGCCCGTGATGATGGGCATGAGGGAACGGGTCTGGGAGGTCTTGAGCGTCTCGCCGTGGCGGCGCATGTAGAGGTCGAGATTGAACGGCACCAGCGAGGCCACGAACGCGATGCCCGTGATGGTGCAGATGATGGAGAAAAGGGAGGCGATGGCGGTGGCGTAGGCCGGCGCGAGCCTGAGCATGTGCGCCCCCCAGGCCAGAATGGCGAGATAGAGCAGCCGCCTGAGGTTGACCATGACGCGCTCGAACATGGCGAAGTCCATGGCGTTGAGCGTGCCGTCCCCGCCGTCGGCGCCCTTGCCGCCGGCGCCCTTGCCCGAGGGCGCGCTGCCCCCGCCCTCCAGATGGTACTTTCTGGCGGCAAAGGCTTCGAGCCTGCGCTGGCACCACGGCGAAAGCGCGTGGATGGCCGCCGCCATGAGGCACATGCCGCCGAAGATGCAGGCCAGCCGCAGGGGCGGGTTGCTCGCAAGGAATTGCCGGTAATCGAAATATTCGAGCAGGATCTTCCAGGTATCGGGGTCCATCCGTCGCTCCTGTGACCGGTGGGGAGCCGCACCGCGCGGAGAGTCCGGCCACGGCGCCAGTATGCCCCATTTCCGCGCCGCGCGCCAGCGGCGGGACCGCCCGCGCCCGGACGCCACCCCGGGAGCGCGAGGCGTGGCGGCCGCCGTCGTCCGCCATCTGGGGCGCTCACCGGGCGATGCCCCCTGATAACGCGCAGGGCGCTCCGGCATCCCGCGCGGGATTGGGGCTTTTGCTTTGTCGAGTTTTGCGGTACGATGCCGCCACTTTCAACATTGCCGCTTGTGAGAGGTTCCGCATGAAGAGAGTTTTCGGCCTGCTGGGCGCGCTGGCGCTCGCGCTTCTGCCCGTGCTGATCGCCCGTCCCGCCCTGAGCGGGGAAATCAAGGTGGGCCTCATGTGCCCGCTCACGGGCAAGTGGGCCTCCGAAGGCCAGGACATGAAGAACATCGTCAGCCTCCTGGTGGACGAGACCAACGCCCGGGGCGGCATCAACGGCGATACGGTGCGTCTGGTGGTGGAGGACGACGCCGGAGACCCGCGCACCGCGGCCCTTGCCGCCCAGAAGCTCGCCTCCGCGGGCGTTGTGGCGGTCATCGGCACCTACGGCTCGGCGGTGACCGAAGCGAGCCAGAACATTCTGGATGAATCCGGCCTGGTGCAGATCGGCACCGGCTCCACCAGCGTGCGCCTCACGGAAAAGGGGCTTGAGCGCTTCTTCCGCACCTGCCCGCGTGACGACGCCCAGGGCAAGTCCGCGGCCGCGGCCATCAAAAAGGGCGGCTACAAGGCCGTGGCCCTGCTCCACGACAATTCCTCCTACGCCAAGGGCCTCGCCGAGGAAAGCCGCGCCGCGCTGGAAAAGGACGGCATCAGGGTCATCTTCTTCGACGCGCTGACGCCGGGCGAACGCGACTACACGGCCATCCTCACCAAGCTCAAGGCCGCCAATCCCGACCTGATCTTCTTCACCGGCTATTACCCCGAGACCGGCATGCTCCTGCGCCAGAAAAAGGAAATGGGCTGGAACGTGCCCATGATGGGCGGCGACGCGGCCAACCATCAGGACCTCGTCAAGATCGCCGGGCCTGAGGCCGCCGCAGGCTATTTCTTCATCAGCCCGCCGCTGCCGCAGGATATGGACACGAAGGAAGCCAGGGACTTTCTCGCGGCGTACAAGGCCAGATACGCCAGCGTGCCCGTTTCGGTATGGGCGGTGCTCGCCGGGGACGCCTACAAGGCGGTGGAGGCCGCGCTGACCGCGGGCAAGACCGAGCCGGAAGCCATGGCCGCGTGGCTCAAGGGCCTCAAGGACATGCCCGGCCTTTCCGGCAGCCTCGGCTTTGACGCCAAGGGCGACCGGGTGGGAGAATTCTACCGCACCTATGTGGTCAACGGCGCGGGGACCTTTGAACTGCAGCCGCGCTAGCCTCCGCGCGCGACCGCAGCCACTGGGGACCCGCATGGGGCTTGCGGCGGCCTGACCGCCGGGAGCGAAACCCGCGCGTTTTTGCCCGCGGCCATCAGGGTCGCCGCGGACGCGGCGCGACGGGCAGAAACGGGCACCTGACACGCACGTCATGGAACAGTTTTTCCAGCAGCTTCTCAACGGTCTGGCCGTGGGCGGCATCTACGCTCTGGTGGCTCTGGGCTACACCATGGTCTATGGCGTGCTCAAGCTCATCAACTTCGCCCATGGCGACCTGTTCACCATCGGGGCCTATCTGGGCCTCACCCTGCTGGCGAGCTGGAACCTCGCGGGCATCCTGCCGCCGGCCGTGGCCGTGCTGGCAGTCTTCCTCATGGTCGGGCTGCTGGTGGCCCTCATCGGCGTGCTGCTGGAACGCGCGGCCTACCGCCCCCTGCGCGGCGCCAACCGGCTCTCGGCCGTGGTGTCGGCCCTGGGGGCCTCCATCTTTTTCGAAAACGCCATCATGCTCCTTTACGGGGCCAGGGTCTATGTCTATCCCGACTTTCTCCGGCCCGATTTCACGGTCAGCCTCTTCGGCGTGAGCGTGCCCGGCGTGCGCCTGCTCATCCTCGGCGCGAGCGTGGCGCTCATGCTCGCGCTCTCGGCATTCATCCAGCGCACGCGCATGGGCGCCGCCATCCGCGCCACGGCCATCGACCCCGGCGCCGCCCGGCTCATGGGCATCAACGTGGACAGGGTCATCGCCCTGGTCTTCCTCATCGGGCCGGGGCTTGGCGGCATGGCCGGACTCATGGTGGGCATCTATTACGGCCAGATCGACTTCACCATGGGCTGGTCCTACGGACTCAAGGCCTTCACCGCCGCCATCCTTGGCGGCATCGGCAATATCCCGGGCGCCATGCTGGGCGGCCTGCTCCTCGGCGTCACCGAAGCGCTCGCCGCCGGCTATGTCGCCATGGCCTGGAAGGACGCCGTGGCCTTCCTCGTCCTCATCCTCATCCTCATCATCCGTCCCACGGGCATCCTGGGCGAACGCACGGCGGACAAGCTATGAGCCGCCGCGCGCCCCTCTATGTCATCCTCGCCGTGATCATCGCCGGCCTGCCGTTGGCCTGCAACGCCTACTGGACGGACGTGTGCGTCATGATCGGGCTGTATGCCCTGCTCTCGCTCTCGCTGAACGTCATGCTCGGCCAGGCCGGCATCTTCAACATGGGGCACGCGGCCTTTTTCGCCGTGGGCGCCTATGCCACGGCCATTCTCAACACCCAGTGCCAGTGGCCCATCTTTCTCACCATGCTGCCGGCGGGCGCGGCCGCGGGCCTGTTCGCCCTGGCCGTGGCCCGGCCCATCATCCACCTGCGCGGCGACTATCTGCTCATCGTCACCATCGGCATCGTGGAGATCGTGCGTATCGCCCTCATCAACGATATTTTCGGCCTCACGGGCGGCGCCAACGGCATTTTCGGCATTTCGCGGCCGGTGTTTTTCGGTTTCAGGATCGTCAAGGGGCCGCAGTTCTACTATCTTGTCTGGGGCATGGTGGGGGTGAGCCTGCTCCTCTTTTACGGGCTGTGGCGCTCGCGCTTCGGCCGCGCCCTCAATTACATCAAGGAAGACGATGTGGCCGCCGAGGGCTGCGGCGTCAACGTCACGGGCTACAAGCTGGCGGCCTTTACCCTGGGCGCTGTCTGGGCGGGTGTGGCCGGCACGGTCTATGCCGCGAAGATGCTCACCATCGCCCCGGAATCCTTCAACTTCATGGAATCGGTCATTCTTTTCGCCGTGGTCATCCTCTCCGGCGGCAGCCAGGTGGGCGTGCTCGTGAGCGTCTTCCTCTTCATTGGCCTGCCCGAGCTGCTGCGCGAATTTTCCGAAGCCCGGATGCTCATTTTCGGCCTGGCAATGATGATCATGATGATCTGGCGGCCGCAGGGGCTTCTGCCGCCGCTGCCCCGCCGCTACGCCACGCCGCCCGGCCGGGCGGGAGCGCCCTCATGACGCTCCTGGAACTGGAGGACGTGACCAAGGTCTTCGGCGGCCTGGTGGCGGTCAACGATCTTTCCTTCACCGTGGAGGAAGGCAGCGTGGTGGGACTCATCGGTCCCAACGGCGCGGGCAAGACCACGGTCTTCAACTGCATCACCGGCAACTACGCGCCGGAACGCGGGACGATCCGCTTCGCCGGGCGGAACATCACCGGCCTTGCGCCGCACCGCATCGTGGAGCTTGGCATTGCCCGCACGTTCCAGAGCATCCGCCTTTTCGGACGCCTGCCCGTGGTGGAGAACGTGCTTGCCGGCCGCCACTGCCGCATGAAGGCCGGGCTTTTCGCCTGCATGCTCCATACGCCGGGGCAGCGGCGCGAGGAACGCGCGGCCGTGGCCCGCTCCCTGGAAGAACTGGCGTTCGTCGGCCTGGCGGACCAGGCCGAAGCCATGGCCCATGCCCTTTCCTACGGCAACCAGCGCCTGCTGGAGATCGCGCGCGCCCTGGCCTCGGACCCGCGCCTGCTGATCCTCGACGAACCCGCCGGCGGCATGAACGACCAGGAGACCGCGGCCCTGGTGGAACTCATCCGCGCCATTCGCGGCCGGGGCATCACCATCCTGCTCATCGAGCACGACATGCGCCTGGTCATGCAGGTCTGCGAAAAGCTGGTGGTGCTGGAGCATGGCACGCTCATCGCCGAGGGCGACCCGGCGGCCCTGCGCGAGGACCCGGCGGTCATCGAGGCCTATCTCGGCGCGGACGACGAGCGGTGGTGACATGGCACTCCTGACACTCTCCGACATCCGGGTGCGCTACGGCAGCGTGGAGGCCCTGCACGGCATCAATCTCCATGTGGACGAGGGCGAGATCGTTACCATCCTCGGCGCCAACGGCGCGGGCAAGAGTACGACCCTGCTCAGCATCAGCGGCCTGGTGCGCCCCTGTTCGGGCGAGATCCTCTTTGACGGCACGCCCCTCCTGCGCCTGCCGAGCCATGAGGTCGTCGGCCTGGGCATTGCCCAGGCCCCGGAAGGACGGCGCGTTTTCGGCGCCATGAGCGTGCTGGAGAACCTGCGCCTCGGCGCCTTCAGCATCCGCGACCCGGCCCGCAGCGAGCGCACGCTGGAGTGGATCTTCGACCTTTTCCCCCGCCTGCTGGAACGCAAGGGCCAGCTCGCGGGGACCCTCTCTGGCGGGGAGCAGCAGATGCTCGCCATAGGCCGCGCCCTCATGGCCGAACCGCGCCTGCTCCTGCTGGACGAGCCATCCCTCGGCCTGGCGCCGCTGCTCGTGCGCTCCATTTTTGACACCGTGCGCGCCATCAACGAGCGCGGCGTGACGGTGCTCCTGGTGGAGCAGAACGCGCGCGCGGCCCTCAAGCTTGCCACGCGGGGCTATGTGCTGGAGGTCGGCCGCGTGGTCCGCGAGGACACGGCGGCCAATCTCCTCGCCGACGCCGCCGTGCGGGAAGCCTATCTCGGCGGCTGACGGCCGCCCGGCGCGCTGCCTGCCGCGTCACCGCCAATAGCTTTGCTCCTGCCAAAGGCCGAGGAGTTCTTCCCTCTGCCGCGTGGACGAGTACCACCGGGCGGCGGTGATGCCGGCTTCCACGATTTCCACGGCCGTGCCCCCGAGCAGGCGGTCACAGGCTGCCCCGAGCGCCATGGCCGCGCCCCAGACATCGCCATCAGCCGCAAAAAAGCCATTGGCGCCCCAGGGCACCTCCGGCAGGTCGAACCAGGGCCTGAAGCCGCGGGGCAAGGCCTGCCGCATATAGTCCCAGCCACCCATGCCCGAGAAGCCGGCGACCAGGCAACCGCAGGCCATGGCTTCGAGCGGGGGGAGGCCGAACCCTTCGGGAAACCCGGTGGCAAGGAACACATGCGCCGTGCGCAGGACCCCGGCCACATCGGCGGCCGGAAGGTTTTCAATGGGGATCCAGACGGGGGGCTTGCGCCCGGCCCGCGCGACCAGCGACTCGAAGATCCGGCGTATCTGGACGGCGAGGTGCCGGTTTTTCCGCGGCATCCAGGCGATCCGCAGTTCCTCGGCGGGATCGGGCCGCAGCTCCGGCGCCGGGGAAAAGAGTCCGGTATCTATGGCCGGGCGCACTATGGGCGCCGCGAGTCCCAGCGTCTCCCTGACAAAGAGGGCGACCGGGGAGGACACGGCAAACATGCGTAGCCCCAGCTTTTGCCATTCCACAGTTTCCGGCAGGATACCGTGGACAAAAGCCCAGTTCTGGACATAGACGGCGCATCGGCACCGGGCCTGCAGGCCCGGTGCCAGGAGGGCCGGCCAGCCTTCGGGAACTATCCAGCGGTCGCCTGGCGCCAGCGCTGCCGTTTGCAGCGTGAGGACGGGAATGTCGGGCGCGCTCACTCCTGGCGGCATTTCGCCATTGACGACAAAGGCCACGGGCCAGCCGGCAGCGTGCAAATGGGCGGCAAGCTGCGCCATGACGGCCATGCCGCCGGACGGCTTCCGCAGAGGGGGGCAGAAAAAACAGGTACGCACAGGCAGTTCCCGCGGCGAGGGCATGCGGCCCGCAAGGAGGGCGTCTCCGTGACGGCCCCGGGACGCCATGGGCCGCCGCCTGCGCCTGAAGTTTTCCCGGGTGTGATCCGCTTTGCCCGGGACCACAAGCCGGGAAAGCGCACACAGATATGCTTCGGCGGCCGAAGATCACCAGTTTTGGCCGCCGGGGCACACGCCCTTGGGAATCATTTACGGAACGGCCTGGCGAAAATCCGCCGCCAGGCCGTCCGCACTGCGTCAGATCATATCGTCATTGATGCGCTGGTCGCGCTCGCGGAAGCGCTGCTGGAGCATGAGCGGCAGGCTTTCCGGGTCTGTGGGGTCATACTCGAACAAAACGGCGGTGCCGTAACAGGTGAAATATTTGCTCCCGTCGGGATGGAAGGCCACGTTCTCGTTATAGCCCACGATGGCCTGGGCGCCCTTGTTCATGGCGCGGGCGGCCATGCCGAAAAAGGCCTCCTCGGAGTCAAAGCCCCGGCAGCACACAAGGCCCAGCACCTTGGCGATCTTGCGGCCCTCCACCTGATGCGTGGTGACCACAGGAAAACGCCCGGCAAGAAATGCCTCCCGCACGCGCGAATCCGCCGCGGGCGCGCGGCCCTGCTTCTCGGCCTTGCGGGCCTTCTTATCGCTGCCTCCGAGCAAGAAAAACATGGCAACCTCCCAGAAACGCTCTCTCACCGCGTTCGGCGCCTGGCCTCACCGGCATTTCCCCATGAACCGACATCCCCTTGCCTCGCACGGATCGCCCTGGCGACGCCGTGTGTCGCCCTCTCCTTTGCAAAGTCCTTGCCAGATACATAACACGTTGTCATAACAGGAAAGAAGAACAGCCTTCACAAAAAACCGCCTTTGCGCGCTGCAAAAACAGCCGGCCCTGTCAGGTACCTGACAGGGCCGGGACCGCAAGGAAGCGGAACAATGGCGCCGTGGAGAAAAAGCCCTGTGGACGGAGGCGGGATGCCGTCAGCGCGTCCGCAGGCCGTTGGCCGCGCGCGCAAAGGCATTATAGGCCGCGCGGCTGCGCGCGGCCGCCACATTCAGCTCGCGCCGCTGCGGGCCGAAAAAGCCTTCGGCCAGGCCCCGGCCAAGGGCGTCGGCATAGGCCGAGGCCTCCTTGAGGAACGCGCGGTAGCGTCGCTCCAGCTCCGGCGCGGCCGGAAAAGGCGGTTTGCCGGATGCGGCGAGGTCGGCTTCCAGTTCCGCATGGATGCGTTCAAGCTCGGCGCGGGCCGCGGCCTCCCTTTCGTTGCGGGAGGACGCTGTTCCCTCCCCCTGGGTGGCCGTGCCGCTCCCGTTGGCATCTTCCGCGCCCAGGGCGGCGGCTGTCCGCGCAAAACAGGCAAAGATGGACTCCGCCCCCCGGATCTGGCGTTGCAGGGGGTGCTCGCGCAAAAGCGCGGCCTCAGCCGCCGCGGCCCGCGCCCCGACGATTTCCAGCCACGATTTGCGGGCGGCCATGAAGACGGCATGGTCCCCCTCCAGCTTGCGCGCCAGCGCCGTGCCCCTGGCGCCGTCGTCCCGGATGTCGGGATCGGCCACATAGCGTTCCAGCGACCTGTAGCGGCCGAGCAGCGAATCCAGCGCCTTGTCCATGCCGTCAAGGGCGGTGGCGAGGCGCGCCGCCTCCTCCTCGCTGAACAGGCCGGACCCGGGCGTGAGCCGCGCCCTCGCCGCCTCGCGGCTGTCCGCGGGACGTGGCCTGCGCGGCAAGCGCCAGGTCTTGAGGTACAAACGCGCGTTGGCGTAGAGCGCGTCCGGCAGGGCGTAATAGCCTTCTTCCAGGGCGCTCAGGGCCGTATTGTGAAACTCGAGCGCGCGCTCGGCCAGGACCCGCTCTTCCGGGGTCAGGGCCGGTTCCGGCGTGGCCGGGACGGCGTCCGCAACGGCCGCGGGGACCTGCGGGGCGCCGGGAGCGCCGGTCGCGCCGGTCGCGCTCCCGACCGGGGCGGCGGTTTCCCGGGGCGCTCCGTCTCCCCGCCGCGCCGCATCCTCATCATCAGGACCGCAGGCACAGAGGAAAACCGCCACAAGCAGGACGCACGCGCCGCGCGCCAGCCCCCGGAGCGCTCCGCGCTCAGACATGCTCCTCGATCCAGGCATTGAGCCTCCGCAGATCCTCTCCCCACGGGAAGGGACCTCCCTTGAGTTCCGCCCCGACGCCATAAAAGCGCGTGCCCACCTGTTCGGCGGCATCGCGGTCCGTCACGGCGTCGCCCACCATGAGGGCCGCTTCGGGGAGCACGCCGGACCCGCTCACGATGCGCGCCAGAAGTTCGGCCTTGGCCGGCGGCGAGCCATGGATGCCGGTGAAAACATCCGCCAGCCCCCGCTCGGCGAGCACCGCCCGGACCTCCTCCTCCGGCGCGCCGGAGCAGACATAAAGCGGCAGGCGCCCGCGCCAGGTCGCCAGCACGTCGGCGGCGCCGGGGATGAGCGCGCAGCGGCGCACCTCGTCCAGCGCATATTCCGCAAAGCGCTGTCCCCAGGCCTGGGATTCCTCCGGGGTGATCTCCCGGCCGAGCACCTCGCGGAAGAACCAGGCGAACTTGCGGTAGCGGCTCACGCCGCCATGCACCGTATGGTACATGACGAAACGGTCGCGCGCCTCCGGGCCGAAGGGTTCGGCCAGCCGGGCAAAGGCCCGCGTCTTGACGGGCACGCTGTCCAGGATGACGCCGTCGCAGTCAAAAACCAGGCATTCCAGTTTCATGTCTCCGCCTTACCCTTCTTCCTGACCGCGCCGGCCGATGACCTTCGCGGGCACCCCGCCCACAACGGAAAACGGCGCCACATCATGCGTGACGACCGCCCCCGCGCCCACCACCGCCCCGCGGCCGATGCGGACATCGGGCGTGATGACGCAGTTGGCCCCGATCCAGACATCTTCCTCGATGATCACCGTCCCCGGCACATGGCCCTGATGCATGATGGGGACATCCCGCCGGGAAAAGCGGTGATTGGCCGCGCGGATGACCGTGCCAGGCCCGATGGCCGCGCAGCGCCCGATCTCGATGCGGCCGTTGTCCGCGCCCAGATGGACCCCCGGCGAGAGGGACACCTGCTCCGCCAGCGTCAGCTCCCCGTCCTGCGCCGTGAGGATGGAAAACCGCCCGACGCGCACGCCCTTTCCGAACCGCATGTTCCGGCATCCCGCAAGGGTCAGGCCCGTGCCGAACCGCACCGGGCCGCAGGCGGCGAAAAGCGGCCTCCACGCCAGCGTCCGCAGGGCCACGCCCAGAGGCGTGGGGACCCAGCCGAAAAGCGCGATCCAGAACTCTTCCAGAGCGGCGGCAAACCGCGCCGCCGGCCCGGGCGCGGACGGCGCGCCGGAGGGCGAAGGCGCCTGCGCGTTGCCGCCGGCTCCCCCACGCCCCATCAGCGCGCCCTGTCGGCGTAGGCCGCCATGAGGTCATCGCCCTCCATGAGCCGGGCCACGCGGGCGAGATCCTCGGGCGTGTCCACGCTCCAGGTGCGGCAGCTCGTGGGCACCATGCGTACCTTTTCGCCATGCTCCAGGATGCGGAGCATGTCCACGGATTCATAGATCTCCAGCGGGCTTTCCTCCATGGCATTGAAGCGGAGGAGATAGTCGCGCCGGAAGGGGATGATGCAGACCTGCTTGCGCATGGGGACCGTGTCCGCGCCCTTCTTGCGCGAGGGGATGGGTTCGCGCGAAAAATAGAGCGCATCGCCCGCGCGGTCCACCACGACCTTGACCTCGTTGGGGTCCTCGAACTCTTCCACGGTGTCCATTTCCGCCATGAGGTTGACCACATTGACGCCGGGATCGTCCAGGAGCGGACGGACGGCGGCGTCGATCATTTCCGGGCGCACCATGGGTTCGTCGCCCTGGACCATGACCACGATGTCCGCCCGCCTGCCGGTGGCGGACTCGATCTTGAGCAGCGCCTCGGCCGTGCGCGTGGAGCAGCGGACATGATGGTCGCCGGTCATGACGCAGGCGAGGCCCACGCGTTTGCAGTAGTCCTCGATGATGGGATCGCAGGTGGCGACCCAGGTGGAATCGAGCAGCGGACTCATGGCCGTGCGGAAGGCCACATGGCCCACCATGGGCACGTTGCGGATAAGGGCCAGGGGCTTGCCGGGATAGCGGCTGGAGCCCATGCGCGCCGGGATGACGGCAATGATGTTCACAGGCGTGCTCCTTGGAGCGGTTAGAGGGGATCCGGTCGTGGCCGCGTTAATCATCCGTGGGGACGAGATAGCCCCCCTCGGACTGGAGTTCGGGATGCAGGGCGCGATGCTCTTCCTCCATGACGCGGAGGATGCCCTGGCCCAGGTCCACGGTGAGCGGCGGCACGAGCTTGCGCCCCACCTTGGGCATGAAGGCATAGGGCGTGATCTGGTAATGGCCGCTGTTGGGGTCGTTCTGGTATTCGATGACCAGCTCCTTGCCGAGCATCTCGCCAATCATCTTGAACAGGTCGCCCACACGCATGGGCTGGTTGCCGGAGATGATGATGTTCTGGTTGGCGAACTCGGGGGCGAGGATCTCCAGCGTGGCCGTGGAGGCGTCGTCCACATGGACGTATTCGCGCAGGGCCGTGGGCGCGCCGTAATAGGTGATGACGCCCGTTGTCAGCGCCTCGTGGACAAAACGCTCGATGGCGTTGCGCTTGTCGGCGCGCGGCCCGTACAGCGAACCGTAGCGGAGGATGGTGTAGGGCAGCCCGTACATGGCCTGGTAATTCTCGATGTAGATCTCGCAGGACTGCTTGCTGCACCGGTAAAAGCCGCCGGACTTGCCATAGACATAGAGCGAGGAGGCAAAGACATAGCGGAGAGTGCCCGCCCTGCGGCAGGCTTCGAGCGCCATGACATTGCCGAGCACGTTGATCCGCGCCGTATCCACGGGCCGGGCATTGGCCTCGCCGATGTCGGCGATGCCCGCATAGTTGAAGACCATGTCCGCGCCGTCCACGGCCTCGGCCACGGTGCGCTCGTCCAGGATGGAGCCGGTCAGCATCCGCTGGTCGGGCCGCAGCCAGGGCGAGGGATGGATGTCGACGATGGTCACGGCATGCCCGGCATCCGAGAGCTTGTCGCAAATATGCGAACCGAGAAAGCCCGAGCCGCCGAAAACAGTGATGCGCACGGCAGTTCCTCCTTGCGCGCGTGGGATCAGGCGCCGGCCGGACGTTCGGACCCGCGCCAGAGAAAGACCGTGTCGATGCCGTAGGCGATGAAGCGGCAGCCCGCCGCGATCTCCCGCGCCAGCGCCGCCGGGTCCGGCTGGACGATATGCAGGCCCATGCGGGCGTGGGCGCGGGCGCAGGCCGCCTTGATGCGCTCCATGGCCGCCAGAAAGTCCGGGTGCCCAAACTGCCCCGTCAGCCCCATGCTGCCCGAAAGGTCATAGGGACCCACCATGATGGCGTCCAGGCGCGGATGGGCGAGGATGGCGTCAAGCTCGTCCACGGCGCGGATATGTTCGATCTGGGCCACGAGAAAGAGCTTCGGCGCGCGGCCTTCCCGGTAGGCGTCGAAGGCCTTGCCAAACACATTGGCCCGGCAATAGCCCACGCCCCGGTATTCCGGGGCCGTCTCGCCGGCGGCGCGCCACCCGTCCTGACCGGGGTAGGTGGCGAGGTCGATGGCCCGGTCGAGCTGGGCGCGGCTCTCGATCATGGGAAAGATCAGCCCCTGGGCGCCGGCCTCCAGCGCGGCCTTGATCCAGGTCTTGGAGGCCTCGGGGAGCCGCGCGAAAGGCGCCGCGCCGCCGCACTCCACGGCGCGGAAGATGTCCGGCAGGTCTCCCGGCCCGAAGGAGCCGTGCTCCAGGTCCGCGGCCACCCAGTCGTAACCCGCGCGGGCCATGAGTTCCGCCACATCCGGCGAGGGGAACTGGAGCCAGGTGCCCACCGTGGGCCTGTCGTCCGCGAGCAGGGCGCGGATGCCGTCAATATCCATGGATTGCCGCCTTTCAGGTTTTCATGACGAACACGGATGCCGCCGCGGAAAAGCATAGCGCGAGGCGGAGTGCCGCGCAACTGCCGCGCCCCGGGGACAGCGCGGCAGCCCCGACGCTCTCCGGGAACGGGTCATCGCGCTTCCGGTCCGCGCGCCCCGGCGCCGGCGCGCAGCATCCGCTGGCCCCACACGGCCTGCCCCAGGGCGAGGCCGCCGTCGCCGGGCGGCACAAGCGCATGGCTGAGCGGCACAAGGTCCCCTGCCGCCAGCTCCGCCGGCAGCCACGCCGCCAGAAGCAGATTCAGGAAGGAGCCGCCCGAAAGCCCCACCGCGCGCAGGCCGAGCCGCCGGGCCGCCCCCCGGGCCATGGCCGCGAAACCGCGCGCAAGGCTCGCGTGGAAACGGGCCGCGGCCTCGCCGACGGGCATCCCCTCGCGCCGGGCATGCAGGACGGCGGCGAACAGGGCCGTGCCGTCCAGTTCCAGCAGGCCGCTGTCCGCTTCCCGCAGCGGCACCTCCCAGGGCGCGGGCATGGCGCCCCCCCGGCCCGCGAGCCACGCGCCGGCCGCCCGCTCCAGCCGGATGGCCGCCTGTCCCTCATAGGTGATGGCCTGACACAGGCCAAGGGCGGCGCTCACGGCGTCAAACAGGCGGCCGCAGCTTGAAGTGCGCGGGCAGTTGAACGATCGGGCGAGCATGGCGTCCACGGCGGCCACGGCCTGCGCCGGGGGCGCGGCCTCCCCGTCCCGCCCTGGCCCAGGCGTCCATGTCATATCCGCCGCGCGCGCAAGGCCGCGGGCGATGCGCCACGGCTCGCGGATGGCGGCCTCCCCGCCCGGCAGGGCAAACGGCGCAAGGCGGCCGAGCCGCCGCCACTCCGGGACGCGCAGGTCCATGAACAGCAGCTCGCCGCCCCAGATGGTGCCGTCCGTGCCGAGACCCGTGCCGTCAAGGCAGAGCGCCAGCGCCGGTCCGCCGTGTCCGTGCTCGGCGAGCACCGCCGCGGCATGCGCCGCGTGGTGCTGGAGGCGGAAAAGCGGCAGGCCCTCGCGCCGTGCCCGTGCCTCGGCGCGGCGGCTGGAAGGAAAATCCGGGTGCAGGTCGCAGACCAGGGCCTTGGGGCGCACTTCCAGCAGGGCCTCGAGGCGCGCGGCGGCTTCGTCATAAAAACCGAGCGTGGCCGGAGCGTCCAGGTCGCCGATGTGCTGGCCCATGAAGGCTTCGCGCCCGCGCGTGAGGCAGAAGGTCACCTTGAGTCCGCCCCCGGCGCCGAAGACGCAGGGAAGCTCCCGCGCCGTGGCGTCCAGAAATTCCGGCAGGGCCACCGGGCGCGGCACATAGCCCCGGGCGCGGCGCACGGGGATGGGGGCGCTCCCGGCGGGCGTTTCCGGCACGAGCGCCACGCTGTCGTCCACGCGCACGAGGATGTCGCGGTCATGGAGCAGCCAGGCGTCGGTCAGCGGCGCAAGCCGGGCGAGCGCCTCGCGGTTGCCCAGGCACAGCGGTTCGCCGTGGGGATTGCCCGAGGTCGCCACCAGGAGCGGCGCGGCTTCCCCATGGGCGGCCAGCCAGTCGCAGAGCGCCGCGTGCAGCGGCGTATAGGGCAGCATGAGTCCCACGGTGCCGCTGTCCGGGGCAAGGAGCGCGGGCAGGGCCGCTTCTGCCGGAAGGTCCT
The DNA here is from genome assembly GCF_910584445.1 of uncultured Desulfovibrio sp. Taxonomy (GTDB): domain Bacteria; phylum Desulfobacterota; class Desulfovibrionia; order Desulfovibrionales; family Desulfovibrionaceae; genus Desulfovibrio. The sequence continues at coordinate 40,960 of NZ_CAJUBO010000015.1, read as the reverse complement.
CCCGGCGCGGGCAGATGACGATGGGCTTTTCCGGACCCGAGAGCAGGGAGGCGGCTTGCGGGCTGATGCGGCAGACCCCGGCGGCCGCCGCAAGATCGGCCGCCATGACGGCAAGCGCCTTGTGCGGCCGCAGCTTGCGGGCGCGCACCGTTGCCACGGCGCGGGCATCGCGCGCGTTGCACAGGAGCTGGAAGCCGCCCAGACCCTTGAGGGCGAGGATGCCGCCGTCCAGCAGGAGCCGCCCGGCGCGGGCCAGGGCGTCCGCCCGGTTTTCCGGCGTCGGCCCGGTGCCCTCCCCCCCGCGCGCGGCGGTGGCCGCATCCACATACCAGAGGCGCGGCCCGCACTCCGGGCAGGCGATGGGCTGGGCATGGAAGCGCCTGTCCGCCGGGTCGGCGTATTCGGCGGCGCAGGCCGGGCAAAGCGGAAAACAGGCCATGCTGGTCACGGCCCTGTCGTACGGAATGGAGCGGGTGATGGTGAAGCGCGGGCCGCAGTTGGTGCAGTTGGTGAAGACATAGCCGAAACGACGGTCGGCGGGGTCGCGCATTTCGGCCAGGCAGTCCTCGCAGACCGCCACATCCGGGCTTACCAGAACGGTATGTCCGGCGCGGCCCTCGCTTTCGAGGATGCGGAACTCCGTCTCGCCGGGCACGGGCGCAAGCTCCGCTTCGTCCAGGCCGGCCAGTTGCGCCAGGGGCGGCAATTCCGCCCGCAGGCGGCGGCCGAAGGCGGCTATGGCCGCGGGCGCGCCCTGGACCTCGATACGCACGCCGTCGGCGGTATTGCGTACCGAGCCGGAAAGGCCGCCCTCCCGCGCGAGCCGCCAGACAAAGGGCCGGAAACCCACGCCCTGCACCTGACCCGAGGCCGTGAATGCCCGGCGCATGGCAGGCTCGTGGTGGAAAGGTCCATGCTCCATGCGTGGAGCATACCGCAAAACCGGAAACAACGCCACGCCGTGCGCGTCGATTGACAGGCGGCGGCAGAGCGGCTAAAGGTGGACGCAAGCCGGACGGCGGCAGTTCCCGCCAACCCCGTCAGGTCCGAAAGGAAGCAGCGGCAACGGGGGCTGCCGGGTGTCCGGCCCACTGACGACGCGAGGCGCGGGGACGCGCTTCGCGTCGTCCGCGCTTGCCGCGCGCCAAACCGCCGGCACGATGCCGCAGCAGCGCGCGCCGCCGGGATCGCCCCGCCATGCGCGCACGCGCCACCCCCAACCAAGGAGCGCCCATGTCCCGCATCAGGAATCTCCGCGAGGAAGCCCTCGCCATGCACAAGGATCTGCAAGGCAAAATCGGCATCCATGTCAAGCCGCCCGTGCGTGACGCCGACGACCTGACCCTTGCCTATTCCCCCGGCGTCGCCGAACCCTGCATGGAGATCCACCGCGACCCGGGCAGCCTGGATACCTACACCAACCACGCCAACTTCGTCTGCGTGGTCTCCAATGGCACGGCCGTGCTCGGCCTGGGCGACATCGGCGCGGCAGCGGCCCTGCCCGTCATGGAGGGCAAGGCCCTGCTCTTCAAGACCTTCGGGGATGTGGACGCCTTCCCCATCTGCGTGGACACCAAGGATACGCAGCGCATCATCGAGACCATCGAGCTTATGGGACCGACCTTCGGCGGCGTCAACCTTGAGGACATCAAGGCCCCGGAATGCTTCATCATCGAGGACGGACTCAAGGCGCGCGGCAAGTTCAGGGGTCCCATCTTCCATGACGACCAGCACGGCACCGCGGTGGTGACCCTGGCCGGGCTGCTCAATGCCCTCAAGGTGGTGGGCAAGCGGCTGGAAGACATCACGGTGGTGACCAGCGGCGCGGGCGCGGCGGGCATCGCCATCATCCGCCTGCTCATGGCCGTGGGCCTGAAAAACGTCATCATGTGCGATTCGCGCGGCGCCATCTGGGAGGGACGGCGCGAGGGCATGAACCCGTGGAAGGAGGACATCGCGCGCCGCACCAACCCGGAAAAGGTCAAGGGCGGCCTGGCCGAAGCCATCCGGGGCGCGGACGTCTTCATCGGCGTTTCCGCGCCGGATACCCTCACGGAAGCGATGATCCGCTCCATGGCCGCCAGGCCCATCGTCTTTGCCCAGGCCAATCCCATCCCGGAGATCTGGCCCATCCAGCGCGCGCGGGACGCGGGGGCGGCGGTGGTAGCCACGGGCCGCTCCGACTGCCCCAACCAGATCAACAATATCCTCGCCTTCCCCGGCATCTTCCGGGGGGCGCTGGACGTCCGCGCCACGGACATCAACGACGCCATGAAGATCGCGGCCGCGCGCGCCCTGGCGGGGCTGGTGCCCGCGGACAGGCTCGGACCCGAAATGATCATCCCCTCTTCCTTCGACCCCGAGGTGGCGCCCACGGTGGCGGCGGCCACGGCCAAAGCAGCCATGGACGCGGGCATTGCCCGCAACCCCATGGACCCGGCCGAAGTGGCCGAAAACCTGCGCCGCAGGCTGGCCCGGCAGAAGGCCGCCTGCGCCTGCGAGGCGTAGGAAAAGAAAAAGGGACGAACGCATGCGGGGCGGCGCGCCCCGCAGCCCGTCCGATGCCCGTTTCCGGGGCTGCCGAGCGTATCGGCAGCCCCGCTGTTTTTGAAAACCCCGCCGGCTACTTGCCGGACCCGGCCTTTTCCGCCGTTTCCGCCGCCAGCCTGCGGCCCTGCGGCGTCATGTGACAGGGCTGGCAGCCCTTGAAATTCGGATACTTCCCCGCCAGCTTCTTGTGGCAGCCATAGCAGGAGCGGTCGGTATCCGGCGCATGGTAGGCCATGTAGACGCTCATGGGATCGCGTTCGGCAGGCCCGGCGAGGGAATGGCATTCCTCGTTGGTGCAGGCGGCGTAGCGCTTGCCCGGCAGACCCTCGTGGTGGCAGACGCGGCAGGCCACGTTCCTGTGCGAGCTGTGATTGAAGGTCACGAACATCCTGGGCGACTTGCCCGCGTTCAGCTCCATGGGCTTGTCCAGGTCCAGGAGGTTCCTGCCGTGCGCGCCCGGAGCCGCGGCTCCGAGCGCCAGAACAAGGGCGCAAAGCCCGACGCAGAGAGGATTCATGTTCGCTCCTCGGCTAGAAGGTTTCAGCGCGGGCGCCAGCTCCCGCTGTCGCCAGAGCGGCATGGATACTTTCGGTGCCCAACCGCTCTAATGCCCCGTGATGGCGTATTTCTTGAGCTTGTACTGGAGCAGGCTCTTGGAAATGCCCAGATACTCCGCCGCCTTGACCTGCACAAGATCCGCGCGCACCAGGGCGCGGCGGATGAGGGCGGCCTCGATCTTCTCCAGCGTGTCCGCCAGGTCGAGCTGAACGGGCAAAAGATCCACAGCGCTCTTGAACTGCGCTTCCTCGTCGCGGATCTCGGCGGGCAGGTCGTCCACGCCGATGGTCGCGCCCGGCACGAGCACAAGGCAGCTTTCGACCACATTCTCCAGCTGGCGGATATTGCCCGGCCATTCATAGCCCGTCAGGTAATTGAGCGCCTCGGTGCTGAAGGTCTTGGCGGGCAGGTTGTCATCCGCGCAGACCTTTTCCACGAAATGCGCCACCAGGAGCGGAATGTCCTCGCGGCGTTCGCGCAGGGGCGGCAGCGGGATCTGCACCACATTGAGCCGGTAGAAGAGGTCATCGCGAAACGCCCCGCGCTCCACCAGCGCGGCCAGGTCCTTGTTGCTGGCGGCCACCACGCGGATGTCCACCTCTATCTCCTCGCCGCCGCCCACGCGCTCGAACTTCCGCTCCTGCAGGACGCGGAGGAGCTTGACCTGGAGATCCGGCGTGAGTTCGGCCACTTCATCCAGAAAGAGCGTGCCGCCGTCCGCCTGCTCGAAACGCCCGCGCCGCATGGCGACGGCGCCCGTGAACGAGCCTTTTTCGTGCCCGAAAAGCTCGCTCTCGAGCACGCCGGGGTTGAGGGCCATGCAGTTGACGGAAATGAAGGGCTTGTCCTTGCGCGGGCTTGCATAGTGGATGGCCCGGGCCACCAGTTCCTTGCCGGTGCCCGATTCGCCGCTGATGAGCACCGTGGAACGGCTCGGCGCCGCCCGTTCCACCATGACGAGCACATCGCGGATGGCCTTGCTGCGCCCCACGATCTGGTGGATGCCGTAGCGGTTCTCCATGGCCTCCTGGAGCAGGCGGTACTGGCGGTGCGCGCGCGCCAGCTCCACGGCATTGTGGATGGAGAGCAGAAGCTCGTCGTTGGAAAAGGGCTTGGTGATATAGTCGAACGCGCCGTATTTCATGACATCCACGGCGCTTTCGATGGAGCCGAAGGCCGTCATGATGAGCACGGGTACATGCGGCCATGCCTTTTTCACCCGCTGGAGCACCTCGCGGCCGCTCACCCGGGGCATCTTCATGTCCGTCACCACCACGTCCACCTCGCTCTCCTCCAGAAAGGCGAGCGCGGTCTCGGGATCGCTGATGGCCGTGACCGTATAGCCCTCGTCCTCCAGCAGGGTCTGGAGGACGAGGAGATAGTTCTTCTCGTCGTCAATGACGAGGATATGCGCCTTTTCACTCATGCCGCGTCTCCCCGGTGGTCGTGGCGGGCAGGATCACCCGCACGAGCGCCCCGCCCCGGTCCCCGTTTTCAAGCTCGATGCGGCCGCCATGGCCCACGATGATGGACTGGACGATGGGCAGCCCGAGTCCGGTGCCGCCCTCCTTGGTGGTGAAGAACGGGTCCAGCAGGCTGGACACGGTGGCCGGGTCAAAACCCGGCCCGGAGTCAAGAAACTCCAGCGCCACTTCGGGCTGCCCGGCATGGCCGTCCTGGGCTTCCGGCGACTCGCGGCGGCGCCCCCGCACCAGGATGGTGCCCGGGCCGTCCATGGCCTGCTGTCCGTTCACGAGGATATTGTAAAAGGCGCGGTACAGCAAATCCTTGTCGCCGCGCACGAAAAGCTCCGGCGCGAGGTCGCGCTCCACCGTGACGCCCCGGCGGCTGAACTCCCCTTCCAGAAAGGCCAGCGCCTGGTCGAGCACCAGGCCGACATCCACCAGATCGTCGCGGGGCTGGCGGGGGCGGGCATAGTCGAGAAAATCGTTGACGGTCTGCGAAAGGCGCACGGCCTCGTCGTAAATGGCGCCGAGGATGCGCGAGGTGCCCGCATCCGTGGTGGCGGTGCGGCGCTGGAGCAGCTCCGCGCTGGAACGGATGATGCCAAGCGGATTGCGGATCTCGTGGGCGATGCTCGCCACCACCCGGCCCATGCTCACCAGCCGCTCGTTGCTGTGGAGTTCGTTTTCGAGCTGGCGGTTCTTCTGCATGCGCTCGGCCAGGATGCGCTCGGCCCGCTGGATGAGCAGGTGGAGCACCCCGAAGAGCAGCACGGACGAAAGCAGGCACATGACCACGATGATGCCCTGAAAGGCAAGCACGCGCTCGTAGTCGTCGGTGATGTCCTGGGTGAGTTCCAGGGCGCCCATGACCGGGACCTTGTGGTCCGGTCCCATGGGTTCGCCCTTGAGGGGATACAGCACGCGCAGGACAAAGGTGCCTTCCTTGAGCGGCACGCGGAAGGGCGCCTGCCACGCCGGAATGCTCGAGACGATCTCCGAGCTGCCGGCCGAGCCTTCCAGCACGTCATCCACGTTGGGCGGCGCCAGCCCGGCGCGGCCCAGGTCCTCCTTGTCGCTGGAATACGCCACGCGCCGGGTGAAGTCATAAATGCGCAGGCGCTCCACCGGCAGGCCTTCGATGACCGAACGCACCACCCGGTCAAGATGCTCGTACTGGGTGGGCTGGCGCAGGGCGATGCGCCCGTTGGCGAGGATGGTGGGCAGGGCGAAGCGGCGGTAGATCTGGCTGTTGAGATTCTCCACGAGCTGGCGCGCGAAATCCTCCTGCCGGCGCAGCAGGGTCTCGCGCACCGAGCTGGAAATGAAAAAGGAAAGCCCCAGGCTCGACAGCAGGATAAAGAGCAGCGAAAGCCACGAGAGCGTGCGCGCGTAGCTCAGCGGCAGCCGCTCGGCGGCGGCGCTCACGCGGCGCTCCGCCTCTTCGGTGGCGGCGCTTTCCGCCTGCTGCCCGGCCTGGGGCGTCCCCACGGCCTAGAACGCCTGCCGTTCTTCGGGCACCGCCAGGAAGGCGCCCAGGTCCGCCGCCTCCTGCACATAGCCTGTGGCGCCGAGGCGCGTGTTGGCGATGCGCTTGCCCAGCTCCACGGCCGGCTGATCCACGGGATTGATGCCCATGAGCCAGCCGGTGAAAATGGTGGCCGCCTCCAGCAGCATCATGAGCGAACCCGCCGCATGCTCGCGCAGGTTGCCCATGTGGACATGCACGAGGGGCACGCCGCTCTTGCACAGCGCCATGCGCGTGCCCAGGGCCTCGGCGTCGAGCAGGCTGTCAAACGCCTTGCCGCGCAGCCAGGCCCACTGGTCCGGCAGGTCCTGCCCGAACAGCCGCCCGGAACGCGGCTGCCCGCCCGTGAGGAAAAGGCAGCCCTTGTTGCGCGGCCCGTCAAGGAACATCTGGTTCACCGAATGCTGGTCGGTCACGCCCGTTGCGGGCACGGGCAGGCTGCCCTTGCCGTCCTTGCCGAGGCTCTCGGCCCAGAGCTGGGCGAACCACTGGCCGTAGGCCGCCCACTGCGGGATGTAGCAGAAAAAGATGAGCTGGCTGTAGTCCCGCTCTTCCAGCGCCCGCGCCCAGCAGGCCAGGGAAAAGGCGGGATGCCGGGCAATGTTCGCGGGGTCGTCCAGCAGGGGCCGCGCCACCGATGCCGCGCCGTCAAGCAGCGCGCGCCAGTCGATGCCGATGAAGCCGGCGGGCAAAAGACCCACGGCGGAGAGGGCCGAATAGCGCCCCCCCAGATAGTCCGGCACTTCCAGCGCATCCAGCGATCTGGCGGCCGCCTCCTGGCGGAGATAGCCCTTGCGCTCGTCGGTCACGACCACCATATGCCCCGGCCAGGCGTCGCCCAGGGCCTTCTCGAGCCACGCGCGCACGAGGAAATACTGGGCCAGGGTCTCGATGGTGCCGCCGGACTTGCTGATGCAGACCACCACGGTCTCTTCCGGTTTGAGCTTGCCGAGCAGGGCCTCGAACTGTTCGGCGCAGACATTGTCCGCGATCCAGAGCCACGGACCCGCATAGCCGGGACCGTCCTGCCCGGGCGCGAAGGCCCGCTGCATGGCGCGCGCGCCCAGGGCCGAACCGCCGATGCCGAGGACGAGCATGTGCCGGAACGGTTTGAGCCGCTCGAGCAGGGGCGGCAGCGCCGCCTCCAGGCGGGCGCGGTAGGGCATGTTCAGGAAGGGCATCTCGCCGGCGGCAACACCCGCCCGGAGCCGTTCGGCCAGTTCCGGCGCGCGCCCGGCGAGCGCCTTGCCGTCAGCCGGGTCCAGACGCCCCATCCAGGCCCGCGACCACTCAAGGTAACTGGAATGCTCCATTTCAGTCGTCATGGCGTTTCCTCCCGCTACGCGCGTTACGCCCCATGCCGGGGCGGACATGGCTCAGGCCAGGGGCAGATCGAGTTCCCTGGGTGCGAAAAACCGCCGGCGCACCAGTCTGTAGGTGCGCGGCCGGACACCGAAACGATAGGACCAGAGCGGGCAATCCTCCCGCGCGGCGCAGGCGCGCACCTCGCCCCGGCTGCCCGCGCAGGCCAGGCACTGGCGCCGGATCGCCCGCAGGATGGCCCGCGGCGCGGCCCCGGCAGCCCCTTCTCCGGCTCCGGCGGCGTCGGGGGGCAGGCGCCAGTCCCACAGGGGACACGCCGCATCCGCGCACCGGCGCACGGCTTTTGGAGACGCGCCCTGACAGTCCAGGCAAAACCGCCGGGCCGCCAGGGGAATGCTCCGGGCGGACGCCCGCTCCCTCATGCCGCGTCTCCGGCCGCGCGTCCGCAGCATTTCTTGTATTTTTTGCCGCTGCCGCACGGGCACGGGTCGTTGCGGCCGACCTTGGGACCCTCCCGGCGGTAGGCCGCGGGCCGCAATGGCGCCCCGTCCACATAGTACAGCCTGCCCTCCCTGCGGAGAAAGGCGCTGCGCTCGCCTATCTGGCGCACCACGCCGTCAAGCTCGTACAGGGCATGAAATTCCACGATATCCGCCGTTTCCGGCTCCCGCGCGTCCACGCAGGCGCCCACATCGAGCCGCAGCCAGCGCACGCCCCGGCACTGTTCGGCCAGGGAGGAGGCATCCACCTCCGCCCGCGCGTCGGGATGGGTCGTTGCCACGAGCCAGTCATACCGGGCCAGGGCATAGGCGGTATAGCGCGAACGCATGAGGGCTTCGGCCGTCTCCGGCCATGCCCCGCCGTCAAGATAGCGGCCGCAGCACGCCGCATAGGCCGCCCCGCTGCCGCAGGGACAGGCGTCATCGGAAGGGGGAGTGACGGGACCGGAAGATGGGGTTCGCGTCCGGGCGCGGGACATGAGGCACCGCCTTCGGTTTGCCGCCGACACCGCGTCGGCCCCCGAAGCATAGCCCATGGCGCGCGTGCGGGCAAGGGCGCGGCCCTGCGGTCAGGAGCGGGCGGCGAGCCCCGCGTCGGGAGCCACCGAGGGCGGGCGGAGGCAGACAAGGCTCCCGTGCGGGGGCGCCTGCGCGTCCAGCAGGGTCAGTTCCAGACTTCCCTTGCGCAGATGCTCCACCCGGGCCTCGCCGATGATGTTCCCCGCAGGGTCCAGCACCATGCGCACGCTGCCGGGCCGCGGCGCGAGCGGACCCGCCGCGAGGCACCAGATCCGCCATGTCCCGTCGGCGCGGCCCACGCGGTAAATCTCGCTGCAGCCCATGCCCGCGAGCAGGCGCGCATGGCGGCGGCCGAACGCATAGGTCGCCGCGCCCAGGAGCACGCCGAAACCGCCGCAGAACGTCGCCAGCAGAAAGGGATTCGCCCCGAACCAGCGCCGGAGGACGGAGAGGGAACCGGCGCGCTGCGCGGCGGCATCTTCCCGGATGACGAGCGTATAGTTCTGGGCGGCCTGGCCCAGCGCTCCCCTGAAGCTCACGCGCAGGCCATACCTGCCCGGCGCCGCTTCAGGCTCGGCGCGAACTTCGCCGCGCCACATGCCGTTGCCGAACCAGTAGCCGGTGAAAAAGCCTTCCAGCGTGAAACGCAGGGGCGCGTCCGGCGGCGTGAAGCGCGCCACGAGGTCGCTGGTGACGGGATTCTTGAGCGCGGCCGGGCCGGAAACGGTCGCGGCCTCGCCGGGCAGCAGTTCCAGTTGATTGGTGCCCGCGCGCATTTCCGCGAGCAGCCCGTCGATCAGCCCCACGAGGGCCACGGCGAGCAGAAGACCGCTGATCAGGCCAAGACGGTGCTGGCGCGCCCGGGCCAGGGCCGCGCTCCGCCAGAGGCGGGGGTCGAACCGCGAACGCATGGGCCGGGTACCGCGCCTCAGCGCGCCGGCGCCATGCGCGCCGCGTCGTCCAGGACACGCCAGCGCACAAGCTGCGGACCGCGGCGCGGCAGTTCCACCAGACTCTCGAATTCAGCGGGAAAATGACGCCGGATGCGGCGCGTGAGCACAAAGGCCGCGCCCCAGACCGGAATGGTGATGCCGAAAAACCATGCACAGAACACGGCTTCCGAAGGCCAGGTGGAAAATTGCGCGGCCTGGCGCATGGCAAGAAAAACCGCGCCCACCATGAGCACATTGGCGACGATGCGGACCACGCCGGCGTAGAGCGACTGCTTGTAGCTGTTGTTCATGCGCCCCCCGCGCGCGGTCGTCTGTTCCGGGGCGCCGAAGCGGCGCCCCGGTCGTTTCCGGTCCGCGCGGGGCGGGCATCCCGGCCCCGCGCGGATATACGCACCTACTTGGTGAAGATGCTCGTCCTGGAGACGTTCATGAAGCGGATGGCCTGGCTCTTGTTCTCATTGCGGAAGGCAATGCGGACCTCGTCACCGGCCGTCCAGGTATAGGCGGGCATGTCCAGGGCCTCGGCGGGCACCTTGAAGGTCACGAGCGACTGGAGCCTGGGCGAGTACACCGTGACCGTGCCGGCCGCGCGGTCCACCATGGGGAACTTCTTCCCGGCCACGCGGGCGTCCTTGGGCAGAACTTCCTTTTCCACCTTGGTGTATTCCACGGGCATTTCCTTGACCTTCTGGTCCTGCGGGTCATAGTAGAGGATCATGCCCTTGTCGATCTCGAGCATGAGGCGGCCGCCGGGCGTCGGGGCCGGACCCATGTCACGGGGATCGGTGGGCAGTTTGAAGGTATGGACGCCCCCGCTGTAATGCGGATTGTGCTGATCCAGGGTGGTATCCACCACCAGGGTCACGGTATTGGCGGCCTGATCGTAGGCCACGCAGCGCCCCTGCTCCACGCCGCCGTCAAAATCGCAGGCGGCCAGGGCGAAGGAGAGGGCCACCACCAGCGCAAGCAGCAAACTCCGAATTTTCATGGCTTTCTCCTCCTAGTTGCCGGCGGCCTGTTGCTTCTTGGCGGCCAATTCCGCCTTGGCGCCCTGCACCATGCGCACGGCGATGTAAATGGAGATGGCGCTCACGAAGCCGAGCACTTCCACGGTAGCCAACGGGCCGAGCAGCCAGCCCCAGGACGGGAATTCGGCCTGGAGGAGCTTGAGCACAACGGACATGAGGCAGCCGAGCACGGCGAGGCCGAAGACGAAACGGATGCCGTAGCCCTTGACGTACTTGGTGGCGACCACGCCGATCTGGGCGCCGATGGCCGCGCCGCAGAGCATGATCAGGGCGGCCATGAGTTCCACGCGGCCCTTGTAGGCGTAGGAAGCCGTGCCGTAAAGGCCGGAAATCGCCACTTCAAAGAGGTCGGTGCCCACGGCGAGGTGGGTCGGGCAGCCCACGAGGTACACGAGGGCGGGCATGCGGATCAGGCCGCCGCCGATGCCGAGGATGCCGGCGAGCCAGCCGGTGAACAGGCTGACGATGATGGGCAGCCACGCGGAACAGGTGATGCCCGCGTTCTTGAAATGCACCACCGGCGGAATGCGGATGGCCTGGAGCTTGCTGGCCCAGTCCACGCCCACGGCGGCCTTGTCCAGTTCCTTGTGCTGGGCCTGGGCCTCGCGCTCCTTCTTGCGGCGCAGCAGGACGTCATGGAAGACGAGCCACGCCAGCAGGATGAGCAGGACCACATAGAGCCAGCGGACGACCTTGTCCACCGAGCCGATGCGTTCGAGCCACATGACCATCTGGGCGCCGATTTCCACGCCGACCACCGTGCCGATGAGCATGGTGATGCCGAGCAGATAGTCCACATTGCCGAACTTTCCGTGGCGCATGGTGGAGATGAGCGATTTGCCCGCCATCTGGGCAACGTCCGTGCCAATGGCGAACGCCATGGGGAAACCGAGGATATTCAGGCCGGGCGTGACCATCCACGCGCCGCCCAGGCCGAAGAAACCACCGATGATGCCCACGCCGAGACCGAGGATGATCAGGCCGGGCCAGAAAATGGAGACGCCGGAAATGGGCATCAAGATATACAGCCAGTCCATGAGTGCCTCCTTTCCGGGCTACTTTTCCGCGAGTTCGCGGTGTTTGAGGTCAATGCCGATATGCGACATGACGATATCTGCCAGCCAGCCGAGGATGCAGCCGACGATGGGGATGATGACCATGGTCATGATGGCGAACAGGAAATGGCTCTCATTATACATTTCCGCCCACCAGTAAAGGATCCCGTCCAGCTTTCGCGTGTCGGCCACAATGACGACGTCGGCTTTTTTCTTCGCGGCAAGGGCAATTGACGGCATCAGGGCGGGCAGGACAAGCGCGCAGCCCAAGATCCAGGTCCACAGTCGGCGCAATTTCCTCATGACATCCTCCAGCGGAAAAGGGAATCCAAGGAATGGAGGCATGCGGCCACAGGACCGGCATGCTGGTCTCGCGCCCGTGCGGGGAACTGTGCGAAGCGCGGCGACATCCATTCTGCCAAAAAATCCTAAGCCTGGTGCCTGTGTTATACGCGGATGTGAAAATAATGGCAAGCCCCCCTGTCACACTTCCCTGCCCTGGCGGAGCGCCGGCGGCGGCTTGCGCGCGCCGGCATTCTCGCCTAGGCTAGGAATGGCGCGCGCAAGCCGCCGGCGAGGCCTCGCCATTTTTTTCACCACCATGACGAAGGATGCCCCATGGCCGTCCAGATTCCTCCCCATGAGCAGCCCACGCCCCAGCCGCCCGCCGGCGCCGGCCGGGAGGGCGGCGCTTCCGCCGGCGAAGCCGCCGACGCCCCCTCGGGCGCGCCCGCGCGGCATACCTCCCTTGCCACGCGGCTGCTCCGCTTTTTCCGGCCGCGCCGCTCGCTGAGCCGGGACGAAGCCATGGCGGCCTTCAACCGGCGCTATGCCTCGTTCAAGGAACTGCTCCAGGCCAATGCCGACCTTGCGGGCATCCTCGCCGCCCTCACCCAGGCCCAGCAGGGCGAGCGCACGCTGGAAACGAGCGAGGTCCGCAAGGAGGCGCGCCGCGCCGTCTTTCTCTGCGCGCGCATGGTCGAGAGCCTCAATGCCATGTCCGGCAACCGCCATGCGGACCTTGTCCGGGTGAGCGACGCGCTGGGCGCCCGCATCGAACGCGAACTCAGGAGCCACACGCGCGGCGACCTGCGCTCCGTGACCGTGCCCCTGAGCGAGGTGGACGCCAGCATGGCCTATATCGTGGGCGGCAAGAACGCCAACCTCGGCGAGCTGAAGAACATGCTCGGGCTGCCGGTGCCCCGCGGCTTCGCCGTGACCATCAAGGCCTCCACCATCCTGCTGCTGCGCAACGGCGACCTCTTCAGCCGCATTTACGAAGCCCTGCGCCGCGCGGACGCGGAACGGCCCGCCACCATCCGCGCGGCCGCGCGCGAGGCCGAGCGCCTCATCATGGCCGCCCCCGTTCCCCAGCCCCTGGCGGACGCCATGTTTGCCGCCTGGGACGACACCTTCGGTCCGGACCGGGACCGGAGCGTGGCGGCCCTGCGTTCCAGCGCGGTCTCCGAGGACGGGGTGCAATCCTTCGCCGGGCAGTACCGCAGCGTCCTGGGCGTCACGCGGCGCGACCTGCTGGAGGCCATGAAAACGGTCATCGCCAGCCTCTTTTCCGAGCGCGCCCTCACCTATCGGGCCGCGCACGGCTATGCGCTGGACGCCACGGGCATGGGGCTTTGCTGCGTGGAAATGGTGGACGCCAAGGCCGCGGGCGTGGCGTTTTCCCGCCATCCCGTGGACCTGCGTTCCAACTGCGTCCTGGTCAACGGACTCTGGGGCCTGGGCGAAATGGTGGTCGATGGCACGGGGATCCCGGACCAGTGGCTCGTTTCCCGCGCGAGCGGCAAGATGAAGCAGTGCAGCATCGCGCACAAGGAGATGCGCCTCGCGCTGCGGCGGAACGGTCCGCAGGTCGAATGCGTGCTGGAGGACGTGCCCGACGAAATGCGCGACATGCCCTCGCTCAGCGACGCGCAGGCGCGCGAGATCGCGTCCATGGCCCTCGCGCTGGAGCGCCATTACCAATATCCGCAGGACATGGAGTGGGCCGTGGACCAGGACGACCGCATCGTCCTCCTCCAGACGCGTCCCATGGGCCTTGACTGCGCAAGCCCGGACAGCACGGCCGAGGAATGCATCGTGCCCGCGCTCGGCCATCTGCGGCCGCTGCTCTTCGGCGCGGACATCGCGGCCAGGGGCGTTGGCTGCGGCCCGGTGGCGCGGGTCCGGGCCAATGAGGACCTCACGCACTTTCCCGAAGGCTCGGTCATGCTCATCGAGCATTCCTCGCCCAATGTCATGACGGCGCTCAGGCGCGCGGCCGCCGTTGTGGCCGAGACCGGGAGCCTGACCGGGCACCTTGCCTCCCTCTGCCGGGAATTTGGCGTGCCGACGCTCATGAATGCGCCCGGCGCCACAAGTCTGCTCCCCGAGGGCGAGGTGGTCACCGTGGATGCCCTGCTCGGCCGCGTTTTTGCCGGTGAGGTGCCTGAACTCATCGCCCTGAGCCTGCGCCGCCGCCAGGCGCCCCAGGCCGATACCCCGGCGCTGGTGCTGCTGCGGCGCGTGGCGCCGTACATCCTGCCGCTCCACCTCATCGATCCGCAGTCCGAACTCTTTGCCCCGGCCAGCTGCACCTCGCTCCACGACATCATGCGCTACGCCCATGAAAAGAGCTATGCGGAAATGTTCCTTCTTTCCGACAGCCTCTCGGAAAACAGCGGCGCCGGCGCGGCGAGCCGCCTCGTCAGTTCCGTGCCGCTCGACCTCTATGTCATCGACCTCGGCGGCGGCCTGAAACCGCCGCACCGCCCCCAGGTGACGCCCGAGGATGTGACCAGCGTGCCCTTCCGGCATGTGCTCGCGGGCATGCTCAACCCCGAGGTGCAGGCGCGCGGCCCGCGCCCCGTCAATGTCCGCGGCTTCCTCTCGGTCATGGGCCAGAGCATGATCGGCGGCAACCAGCAGGCCGGGGAACGCTTCGGCGATCGCAGCTACGCCATCGTTTCCGACCGCTACCTCAACTTCTCCTCGCGGGTGGGCTATCACTACGCCATTCTCGACACCTGGTGCGGCGATACCGTGAGCAAGAACTACATCCGCTTCGAGTTCGCGGGCGGCGCCGCCGGGGATGTGCAGCGCAGCCGCCGCGCGCGCTGCATCGGCCTGATCCTCAGCGAGCTTGGCTTTACCATCGATGTCCTGCATGATAGGGTCCGCGCGCGCTTCCAGAAATATCCCAAGCTCGAGATCTGCTCCCACCTGGACCAGCTCGGACGCCTGCTCATCATGACGCGCCAGATGGACATGCTCATGGTCAGCGAAGCGGCCGTCCAGACCTTCGCCGCCAATTTCCTCAACGGGGAATACCACTGAGGGGGCGCCAGGTCCGCATTCCCGAGGTCGTCATGCACCGCGCCCTGCTCACCATTTTCGGCACCGTCCGTTTCATCGGCCCGCAAAAAGCGCCCAAGCGCTGGGACAAGCCGGACCATACGCCGCCACGGCTCTTCAGCCGGGACTTCATCCTGCTCTTCTTCATGGCAATGTGCAGCAACAGCTACATCGCCGTCTACTACTGCTTCGAGCAGTGGATGCAGGGCCTCGGCATCGCCCCGCAATGGCGGGGCGTCCTGCTTTCCTCGCTTTTTGCCATGGTGCTCGTCTTCCGGCCGCTCACCAGCGTTTTCATGCTCCGGCGCAGCAAGCTCGGGGCCATGGTGCTCTCGCTGCTGGTGACGAGCCTCGTCATGCTTGCCTATCCGTATGTGCGGCCGTCCGGCGCGGTGGAGACCATCCTCGCCCTGCGGGTCGTCCAGGGCATCGCGCTGGCGGTGTATTCGTGCTGCACCGTGGCCGTCCTGGTGGACTGCATCCCCCCCGGGCAGAGCGCGCGCGGCTTCGCGCTCTTTTCCCTGACCATGCTCCTGCCCTATTCCATCATCCCGGCTCTCTCCGAAAGCCTCATCCCGCTCCTCGGCGGCGAGGCGCGCCTTTTTGCGGCCACGGCCCTGCTCGGCATCCCTTCCTTCGTCATGATCGCCCTGCTCGCCCGGCGCCTGCGTACCCCCGAGGTCCCGCCGCAGGGCGGGGGCCTTTCCCGCGCGGCGCTCTGGCGGGCCATCCGCCATTCGCGCCTGGCCTTCGTCAACCTGGCCTGCCTTGCCTTCAGCATGACCACGGTCATCGCCATCTTTTTCATGAAGGGCCTGTGCGGCGTCACCGGGGCGCATCCGGCGTGGTTCTTCAGCACCTATACCACCACCATCATCCTGGTGCGCCTTTTCGGCAGCCACCATCTCGACACGCTGCCCCGCTACCGCGTCACCACCCTGTGCGCGGCCGTGCTCGCGCTCTGCATGCTCGGCCTCGCCTGGGGTCCGCTCTGGAGCTTCATCCCCCTGGCCTGCGTCTATGGCCTGAGCCTGGGGCTGCTCTATCCGCTCCTGGCGGCCGCGGTCTATGACCGCTCCACGCCGGAGACGCGCTCGGTGAATTCCAACATCATGATGGCGACCTTCGACGCCAGCGGCATGCTGGCGCCCATCCTCGGCGGACTCGTCATGCAGGCGGGCTGCGGCTATCAGGGAGTGTTCACGGCGGGCGCCGTCAGCGTGGCCTGCTGCGGGCTGTGCATGGTCATCGACCGGGCGCGGGTGCTGAACGCCGACAAGGCCCGCTGACGGGAAATATCCATTTTCGGTCAAAAAATGGCCGGATGAAGGGGAAAGGCGCGGGGGAGCCGTTCACCATGGCCGCCCCGCGTGCGCGGCATGGCGTTCCCGCCGCCGGTGACGCGGCCAGCGGCGCCCGGCGCTATTGCGCCAGGCTTTCCCGGCGGATGCGCTCGAAGAGTTCCTCAAGATTTTCCACGGCCGTGAGGCGGCAGCCGTCCCCCGTGGGGCTGAAGCGTCCCAGCACGGCGTAATCCTGCCCATTGCCCGCATCATGGACCACAAAGGGCAAAAGCCAGTCGCCGCCATCGGGTCTGGCCGCGCCGACCCGCCGGATCTCCTTCCTGCCCAGGGAGGCATCCGCAAACAGCGGCGCCAGCAGCCCATTCCCGCCGCCCCGCGGCGCGCGCCCGGCAAAGGCGCCCGAGTCCACCCCATTGAGGATGAAGGCGCGGGCCTCGCTCTTGAGCAGGCTCCGCACGGCATCGCCCCCGCCAGCGCGGGCGCCGGCCTGCGAAAAGACAAGCGCCAGAAGCGGAGGGTAGCGATCGGCGCTCCCGGGGCGCTGCATGTCACGCGCGATCAGAGCGAGCGCCTGCTCAAGGATGCCGTCCACATCCACCTGTCGCTCAAAGGCCGCCGCATCGGCGCCGTCGATGGCGCGCCCCGCTTCCGCGAGGCAGCGGCCCGGCGCGTCCGCGCCCGCCGTCGCGGCATGCGCGGCAGAAACCGGGCACAGCAGGACCGACAGGAGCGCGAACTGCGCCAGAACGGCGCAACGGAAGCGGAAAAGAACGGCATTCACGGCTGCGGCTCCAGTTCGGGGGGGATGCTGCCGCGCAGGGCCAGCGGCAGCCCGCAGGCGACAAGGATGACATGGTCCGCGGCCCGCGCCAGCCGCTGATTGGCAAGGCCGAGCAGGTCCAGAAAACGACGTCCCAGCGGCGACGGCGGCACCAGGCCAAGGCCGGTCTCCGCCGTGACCACGGCCACCGGCGCGCGGCGGCGCCCAAGGCTTGCCGCCAGGGCATCGACCCGACCGAGCACGGCGGCATCCTCATGCCCGGCCTCCAGAAGATTGGCGAGCCACATGCTCACGCAATCCAGCAGGACCACGCCGGGGCGGCCCTCCCGCGGGGCGGACTCCGCCGTCCAGAACGCGTCCAGCGCCGCCGGGACT
This sequence comes from uncultured Desulfovibrio sp., assembly GCF_910584445.1. Taxonomy (GTDB): domain Bacteria; phylum Desulfobacterota; class Desulfovibrionia; order Desulfovibrionales; family Desulfovibrionaceae; genus Desulfovibrio. Next base: position 23,672 of record NZ_CAJUBO010000015.1, on the reverse strand, counting down.
TCCAGCGGCACCTCCCGGCACGCCCAGCGGGACCCGCGCGCCGCCCGATGCAGGCGCACGCGCCGCTCCATTTCCGCGTCCGCCACCCGGCAGGTGGCTACGAAGAGCCGGCGGGGAGCCTGCGCCTCGGCCCAGGCCTGGGCCAGGCCGCTCTTGCCGCTGCGCACGCCGCCCACGAAAAGGACGCAGGGCGGCGGGGACACGACATGCCCGGACACGGTATGCCCGGTTGTCATGGGGAGGGTGCCCCGGCCACCGCTCACGGACGCGCCGGCGCCTCCTGCGGCGCCGCGACGGGCGCGGGCGAACGCGGCGCTCCAGACCCGATCTCGGCGCAGCGGCGCGCCAGGTCCCGGAGCACCCCGGCGGCGCTGCGCACGGAGGCGAGGGCTTCCGCATTGCCCTGGAGCCGGCGCTCCACCCAGTTGGCTACAAAGAACAGGGAGTCATCGTCCATGCCCTGGCCGCCGCCCTTGCGGATGGCCGCCACCAGCGCGCGCTGGGCGCCGGCCTGCTCGTCCAGGGCGCGCCGGTAGCGCGCGCTCAGGCCATCCACGCGCAACTGCCCCGTCGCAAGCTCCTGGCGCGGCGCGTCGGCCGCGCGCAGCTCATCCAGCTCAAAGGTGGCCGCAGCCATCTGCGCGTTGATCTCCACGGCGTTCTGGGCCAGCTGCTCCACCTGGGCGAGGCGCCGGCTCATGTCCGGCACGGAGGCCACGCCCTCCAGCGCCCCGGCCAGCATGACGGCGCGCCCCGCCAGGGCGAGATGGAACTGGCGGTTCTGGGTCTCGTCCAGTCCCCGCCTGCGGGCGGCGCTGTCCAGATCTTCCAGAAAACGGGACACATAGAGGCTGTAGAGGCCCTGGATCATGCTCGGATGGAAGGCGTAGCGCAAAAGCCCGGCGCGCCCGCCCTCGGCCATGCCCGCCTGGGCGACGCCGCAGCGCTGGTTGAGGCTCTGCACGCTGACGGCCAGCGTGCCGCCACGCGGACCGGGCCGGTAGCGCGAAACGAGCCATGCGGCCAGCTCGGCCACATAGCCGGGGCGCACCCGGCTGTCTTCGGTGACAGGGGGCACAAAGCCGGCTTGCGGGCCTTCGTCGCGGGCGGCGCCCTGACTTCCGGCCGCCCCGGCGCCTGACGCGCCCATGCCGGCAGGTCCCGTGTCCACGGGCGCGGGCACGGTCCCCTGCACGTTGCGCCCGGCAAGGGTGCCCGGTTCAGTGGGCGGAGCGAGCACGGAGGCCGGGGGCGGCGGGGGCGCCGGACGGAAAATATCGCCCAGCCCGGCCAGCGGCGTGCCCTCGGCCAGGTCGTCCACAAAGGCGGCCGCCCGTTCGCGCAGGTCGGCGCGCGTGTCCGGTCCACGACTGAGCCAGAACGCGGCCGCGCCCACCAGGAGGACCGCCAGCACGGCCACCAGCGAAAGCCTGTGGCCCCCGGAACCGGGTTTCGGCCTGGGCAGCGCCTCGCCGGGACCCGGCAGCGGCTCCACAGGGCCGGCCGGCTGCGGGGCGCCGGGGGCCGTCCCGGAGGGGGTCCGCTGCACGGGGTTCGCGCGGGATTTCAGTTCCATATGGTACCTCATGCGGCCTGTCGGGAACAGGCCGCCGTTGGACGTGGATATGGGCGTTTCAGTACGCCGGGATGGCGGCGGAAGTCAATGGCGGCCAGGGCGGGACCAGCCGGTGACGGCGCCCCCGCGCGGGGCGCCCCCCGATGCGGAAACGCCCGCGTGTGGCGGCATGCGCCGGGAAATGCGCGCACGGAAGGGCAACCGGCAGCGACGTTCCGGCCGCCGCCCCCCTTGCGGGGGCGCAAAGTCTTGTGCTACGGCTGGACATATTCAGACGGGCCTTGGGTTTCAGGTTTTTCCGCGCTTTTTCGCGCACGATCCCGCGCAACGTCTCCGCATGCGGCATGCGCCCGTTCCACCGCGCGGCCGGGTCCCCGCGATCCTCCCGCCACGCCATGGGGACGGCGGCGGCCCGTTCAGCGATGCGGGGGCCTCCGGACAGGGAAGGAAGGGCACATGGCACGGGCGCTGTTCGAGCATGTCGAGTATGAACTGGAGCCGCCCGCTCCGGCGGCGGACCTTGAAAGCAGGCATTTCCTCCAGATCGACCCGGAAAAATGCACCGGCTGCGGAGATTGCGAAAAGTATTGTCCCACGGCGGCCATACACGGCGTCATCGGGCAGGCGCACACGATCCCGCATCCCGAGCCGTGCCTCCATTGCGGCATGTGCCTCGTGCATTGTCCGGCGGGGGCGATCTACGAGCGGTATTCATGGCTGCCGACAGTCGAGGAGAAGCTCCGGGACCCTGAAACGATCTGCGTCGCCATGCCGGCCCCCTCTGTGCGCTACACGCTCGGCGAGGCGTTTGACGGCGCATGGGGGCAGAACATTTATGACAAGATGCTCACCGCTTTTCAGAGGCTGGGCTTCCGGCACTGCTGGGATACGGAATTCGCCGCTGACGTGACCATCTGGGAGGAAGGGAGCTGCCTGCTCAAGCGGCTGGATGACGGCGGCGTTTTCCCGCAATTCAGTTCCTGCTGTCCCGGCTGGCAGAAATATGTCGAATACTTTTATCCCGACCTTATCCCGAACCTCGTTTCGGTGAAGTCCCCGCTCGCCATCAACGGGCGTCTGGCAAAAACCTATGGCGCGGACCGGTTCGATCACGATCCCGGCAGAATGTACACCGTCGCCATCATGCCCTGCATCGCCAAAAAGTATGAAGCGTTGCGGCCGGAGCTGGAGTTCGGCGGCATCCGGGACATCGACGCGGTGCTGACGGTCAGGGAATTCGCCGCCCTGCTGCGAAGGCGGGGCATCAATCCCTGGAAGCTGCCCCCCGGGCAGGCGGACACGCTCATGGGGGAATCTTCGGGAGGGACCCTCTTCGGTATCGGGGGCGGCGTGCTGGAGACCCTGTGCCGCTATGTCGTCCAAAAACGGACAGGCAAGCGGGAATGTGACCTGATCATGCGCGGCAGGCCGGGCCTTGAGGGCATCTTCGAGTATGAGCTGCGCCTGGGAAAGCAGACCCTGCGCCTTGCGCGGGTCGTCGGCGCCAGATATTTCGCCCCCCTGTGCGAGGAAGTGCGCGCCGGCGCATCGCGCTACCATTTCGTGGAATTCATGGCGTGCGCGGGGGGGTGCATCAATGGGGGCGGGCAACTCCTGCTGCCGAGTTTTCTGAAGAACGCATGCCTGCCGGAGCACGCCTGAAATGGAAACGAAGGAAACAGTCAGGACATACGGCCTGCGCGGCAAGGGCTACCGCCTCCGCGACAATGTGATCATCAAGTCCATGAAGGCGGTACACATGCTCGCGGCGATCGCATGGGGAGGAGGCGCCTTTTCCATGCAGGCGCTGGGCTTTCTGGGGCGTTCCCTGCCCCCCGGCCCGGAACGCGACCTTGTGGGCGCGTGTTCCCATTTCGTGGATACCTGGGTGGTGATCCCCGGCCTGACGGGTTGCGTGCTCACCGGGCTTTTCTATTCCTGCCTTACGGCCATCGGGTTCTTCCGGTTTGCCTGGATTGGCTACAAATGGCTGATAGCGTGCAGCGCCGGTTTTTGGGGCACACTCTTCTGGGGACCCTGGGGCGCGGAAATCACGCAGGCCCTGCAACCGTACGGGCTGGACGGCTTCATGCGCATGATGCGCTGGTTCGTGCTGCCGGAAAACGGCTGGACGGCCCTCCTGCAGACGGCCATCGTCCTTTCCGTATGCCTGGTATCGGTGTACAGGCCCCTGTCGTTCCGGTTCTGGCAGAAGGATCTGGAGGAAAAGGACATCCGCCGCCGCGTCAGGGCCGTGCGCGCCATGGACAGGAGCGGCGCCATGCGTTCGCCCCTGGACAACGCCCAGGTCCAGACGCTGTACGATACCTGGATCGGGGAACCCATCGGCCCGCAGGCCAACGCGCACCTGCACATGCGGTTCAAGGACAAGTCCGCGAGGATCAGAAAGCTGCAGATCGCCGGTCTGTATCCGCACGACGCCTTCAGGACCCCGCCCAAAAGACCGCTCAGCGTCCCGGGGGACCAGAACGGGCCGGGGGACGGAGGCGGCGTTCCGCGTTCCGCGCCAGCGCCGGAGAGAGTGGCGCGACCGGGCGATGCGGTGTCGTGAAGAGCGGGGCATTGCCAACGGGGAAGGGGACGACGCGGCCCCCGGGCGGCGCGGTGAACGGCGCGCGCCGATTGTGTCAGCAGCGTCCTCCCCGGAAATTGCGCGAGACCCACTGGGCGATGGCGGGCACGCCCACATCGGCCTCGGGCTTGAACCATGTATGGCTGTGCACGCCCTGGACGTTTCTCCATTTCAGAAAATAGCAGCCGACGCTCACGACGGTCTTGTTCGTCTGCCCGGCCATCTTGCGCCGCACCATGCCGATGACGGTAAGAGGAAGCGGTTTGCCGGGCTGCCCGAAATCTCCGCGCAACAGCACCGGGTCATTGACATCGATGCTTTCCGCGAGCGGGTCTTTCTCCGAAATGTCCAGGCGCAGGCCGCTGGAGGAGATGTCGCCCAGGGCGCACAGGGGCGGTTCAAGGCCGCGCCAGTGCATGACAGGCAGCTTGTCGTCCTTTTCCTCGATCTCGCCATGCCAGACGCGGAAATTGCCCGCGTCCTCCGCATGCAGGGGGATGCGGCAACTGAAGCGGCGCTGCTCATGATCGATGCTTTCCGGCAACGGAAAGACCAGAAACATCGCGTTTGGCGGCCCGTTATAGATGCGCGCCACCCTGCTCCTGAAATGGCAGTGGACAAGGTCGTCATCGCGCACCGTGAAGTAGCCGCTGGTCTCCGTTCCCCACACTATGGGCTGGCGCTCTATCTCCTCTATGGGAGCGCTGACCACGAAATGCCCATTCTTTATCATGACGCATGTGGTCCTGATATTGGAGATATGGCACATGTCCAGGGTGAAGAAAAGATTGACCCTCGCATGTTCCCGGCATGCCAGGCCGAAATAGTATTCCGGGTCTTCGATATTTTTTATGAATTCCGTCATTGGCGAACCATTGCTATCGTGCGCTGTTCAAAAAGATGCGGCAGGCATTTAACATACGATTTACCGCTTCGCAAAAGATCTTTCACCACAAAATTCTGGCAAGCAGCCATGATGCGCCGCGCTGGCGCATGATCTTGACATCCAGCAGGGGAAACAGGGACCTACGCCGGTTCGTCCTCGTCCCGGCATATGCAATAGCGGGATTTGCCCTGATTTTTCGCGTCGTACATCGCCCTGTCCGTGAGCTTGATCAGCGGTTCTATGCCGTTGCGCATGGAGCCGTTGACGGAGACCCCCACGCTGCACGAGAGCCTGTTCAGGATCTCGCTGGCGGAAAACTTCTCCTGCATGAGGTCGATCAGGCTCTGGGCCATGGCCTCGAGGTCTTCCAGCGTGGCCTCGCGCCGCACGCACACGATGAACTCATCGCCCCCCAGCCTGGCGGGAAAATCCTTGCCGAAAACCTGGCGCAGGATCATGGCTGTGACCTTGAGCGCCTCATCGCCGGCCTTGTGGCCGAAATTGTCGTTGACCTGCTTGAAATTGTCCAGGTCCACATAAAAAAGATGCACCCTTTCGTTGATATCTATTCTTTTGGCATATTCGTAGAATGCCTGCCGGTTGGCAAGGCCGGTCAGCGCATCCGTATTGGCAAGCTTCCAGATATTGTATTCAAGTTCCTTTTCGTCCGTAACGTCTTCAAACACATGGATCACGCCCTGACAATTGCCGAATATGTCATTCAGGTCATGCGATATCATTTTCAGGAATGACATCCTGCCATCGGCATGGATGAAACGCATGTATATTTCTTCCCCGGTGGGCGAGATCTCATGGAGGATGTTTTGCTCGTACCAGTCGCGCCAGTTGATGCCGGCGATGGACTCGAGGCCGGTTTCGAAAAATTCAAGGAACCTGGCGTTGACCTTGACGATCTGCTCGTCAAGGTCGCAGATCATGAGCGGAAAGGGCATCACCTCGATGAAAAGATCAAGCTCGACGTTCAGGTTGAGCAGGTTGGTCATGTCATGGGCGATGCCCACCGTGCCCAAAATCTCCCCTTCCAGACCGCGCAGGGGCGTCTTGATGGTCTTGAAAAGGCGCTTCCCGTCGCCGGTCTGCACGACCTCCTCCGCCGTCACGGTCTCTCCCGTCTCCAGCGCGGCCTGATCCGTCTCGTGACAGTTGTATTCGCCATCGTTTGCGGAGACGCCCCAGATATCCTCGTGCGTGCGGCCTTCGATCTCTTCCCTCGGTTTGCCCACGAAGCCGCAAAAATAGTCGTTGACTTTCCTGTGACGCCCCTCGATGTCCTTGAACCACACCATGTCCGGCAGGCTGTTGATGAAGGTGTCAAGGCACTGGCTGCAGAACACGAAATAATCGTTTCCGTTGATCTCTGCCAGAAGATGGGCCACGCGCATATGGAGCCTTGACGCGGAAAGCGGCGCCATCCAGATGTCATCCAGCGCGTCTCTTGCCCCGGGGGAAAGGGCTTCTTCCTCCGCGGCATCCAGGCAGGCCACAAGATACGCGCCCTGTCGGGCATGCGCCCTTGCGGCGGCGAAATCTTCCGGACCGTTGAAAATGAGGACATCCGACCGGGAAGCCAGGGCAGGATCAAAGTTTTTGCAGCATGTCACAGTCCAATCAAGATGCTCCTGCGGGGGAAAAGCTTCCATGACATTCTTCAGAAGAGCATCTTCACCGAAGATGGAGATATTGATGGTGTGATGGTACATATGCCATCGCCTCATTGGAGAAAGTTGGCACGAATGTCGGGAGGGCCGTTTGGCGGATGCTACCACGAATTTTCGGAAAAGGCCATGGCGGGCGGCCAGCATTAAAGGAAGCGCCGCGCTGCCGGGTATCCCCCACGCCGCCGCTGGTATTGCCCGCGCCCCGTGGCAGCGCACGCGGGGCGCGATCATACAAATATGTCCTCATTGAGTACAGTTTTGTTCCATATCCGGCACTTCAGGTTCCCGAAAAGGAAAAGCATTCCATAATCCATTGAAAATATTTATCAATATTTATGGTACACTCTTTGAAAGAGGTGGGGAAAATTGCCACTACCGGGTCCAGTCCCCGGGCATCCATACTCGCAAAGGAGGTACGCCATGCTTGACGCTGGTTGCTGCTGCACCCCGCAGGAAGAGTGGATCGAAAACGCGGCCAAGGGGAAGCCGAGTCCGTTCAAGGAATCGCAGCCCCGGGTCATCGGCATGCTGGAGGAGTTCGACTGCACGCCGCCGGTCATCGATGTGGAGCGCGCCCGCTATTTCACCGAATCCATGCGCCAGACCGAGGGCGAGCATCTTACCCTGCGCTGGGGCAAGGCGCTCCTGCACATCGCGGAGAACATCCCCGTCTATATCGAGGACAAGCAGCTCATCGTGGGACGTCTCGGCCGGGACAACTGCCGCTACGGCATCCTCTATCCCGAACTGGACGGCGATTTTTACGAGACCGTGCTTGACGATTTTTCCCGGCGGGAAAATCCGCCCATCAAGGTCATGAAGGAAGACTTCGACGTCATCCTTAAGGACATCGGCTCCTACTGGAACGGAAAAACCTATCACCACGGCCTGTTCACGGCCATGCCCGACCGCTGCCGCCATCTGTCCTACAGCGACCGCGAGGGCCTGAAGCCGCGCTATGTGGTCGCGGAATCGTCCTCCCTGCGCTCGAGCCTGCAGTGGGTGCTGGATTTTGACAAGGTGCTCAAAAAGGGTTTCCGCGCCATCCAGGACGAGGCCCGCGAGCATCTGGCATCTCTCGACCCGAACGATCCCGACAATATCCTCAACAGGATTCCCTTCCTCCAGGGCGTCATCCTGGCGTGCGAAGGCGTCATCACGTTTGCGAAGCGTCATGCGGCACTCGCGCGCGAAAAGGCCGCCGCAACGAAGGACCCCGCGCGCAAGGCCGAACTGCTGGACATCGCCGAGCGTTGCGAGCGTGTGCCGGAATTTCCGGCGCGCACTTTCGCCGAGGCCGTGCAGGCCCACTGGTTCGCCCAGGCCTTCTCCCGGCTGGAGCAGCGCACCGGCTGCATCATTTCCAACGGCCGCATGGACCAGCAGCTCATTTCCTTTTACCGCCAGGACATGGCAAACGGCACCCTCACCGAGGAAAAGGCCCTGGAGATCCTGGGCTGCCTCTGGTGCCAGATGGCCCAGTTCATCGAGCTGCCGCTTTCGCCCGGCGTCATGGACACCCAGGCGGGCTTCGCCCACTGGGAGGCCGTGACCATCGGCGGCCAGACCCGCGACGGTCAGGATGCCACCAACGAACTGACCTATCTCATGCTCCGCTCCAAGCGCGAATTCCCCACCCACTATCCCGACCTCGCCGCGCGCGTGCATACCCGCTCGCCCAGGCGTTACCTCTGGGACATCGCCGAGACCATCAAGCAGGGGCAGGGCTATCCCAAGGTGGTCAACGACGAGGAACTCATCCCGCGCCTGCTCGCCAAGGGCGCGCCCGTGAGCGATGTGTACGACTATGTGGTGAGCGGCTGCAATGAGACGCGGCTCATCAACCGGGAGACCTATATGAGCCCCGGCACCCAGGTGAACCTCTGCGCCGCGCTGGAGCTGACCCTGCGTAACGGGCGCCTCAGGAAGTTTGGCGACGAGGTCTTCACCTTCGAGAGCGGCGACCCGCTGAGCTTCGCCACCTGGGAGGACTTCTTCAAGGCCTATGAGGCCCAGTTGCACCACCTCATCGTGGGCGCCTTCCTCCTCCAGGACACCATCCACCACACGCGGGCCAGGTATTTCGCCAGCCCGCTGGCCTCCGGGCTGCATGACCTGTGCATGGAGAGCTGCCTGGACCTCAACAGCGACCAGTCGCCAGAGGGCGCTTTTGATCTTGCCTTCTTCGACGCCATCGGTTTCGGCACCCTGGTCGATTCGCTCTTGGTCATCAAGAAGCTCGTCTATGAGGACAAGAGCGTGCTCATGAGCGAACTGCTCACGGCCCTGGATGACGATTTCGAGCACAATGTGCCGCTCCAGGCCATCCTTGCGCGCGCGCCGCGTTTTGGCAATGGCGACGACTATGCCGACAACCTCTACAAGCAGGTGGAGAAGAGCATCCTGGACTTCACGGCCCGCTACGCCCGCAAGAACGGTGTGCAGCCCATCGAGGTACGCACCACGTCCGTGACGGCCAACGTGCCCCACGGCAAGTTCGTGAGCGCCATGCCCAACGGCCGCAAGGCGTGGCAGCCGCTTTCCGATGGCAGCTCCCCCTCGCACGGTTCGGACGTGAGCGGTCCCACGGCCGTGCTGCTCTCGCAATACAAGAGCACCAACTGGAACGCGCCCAACCGCGCCTGCCGCCTGTTGAACATGAAGCTGGCGCCCAAGACCGTGGAAGGCGACGAGGGCACGCAAAAGCTGGTGGATCTGCTGCGCAGCTTCATCGACCTCAGGGTCTGGCATCTCCAGATGAACGTCATCAACCGCGAGACCATGATCGCGGCCCAGAAGGACCCGCACAAGTACCGCAACCTGGTGGTGCGTATCGCCGGATACAGCGCGTATTTCGTGGATCTGAACACCGACCTGCAAAACGACCTCATCGACCGCACGGAGCAGGCCTCCTGCTGATTTCCCGAACCATGGGGCGCCCGCGGGCGCCCCTGCAAACCCCGCACGAGAGTTCCATGAAATTCATTGACTTCCGGTATCGTCCCTGCGTCAAGGCCGTCATCGATTCCATCGTCAACAATCCCGCGTTCAGCGGCTTTGTGGCCGAAACAGGCTTCGGCAGGGGTCCCGCGCCCACGCTGGCGCAGGAAGTGGAGCAGTTCCGCTCGCTGGGCGGCGAGAAGTTCGTCATGAACGGCCGCGACTGCGAAACCGTTTCCCGCGCCGCGTCCTCCAATCCCGGCGTGCTGGAGGCCATGAAGGCCTATCCCGACACCATCATCGGCTTTTACGGCGTGGACCCCTACAAGGGAATGCCCGGCCTGCGGGCCTTTCGCAAGGCGGTGGAGGAGGACGGCTTCGCCGGCGCGTCCATCGATGCCGACATCTGCCGCCTGCCGCTCAACGATGCGCGCTTCTACCCGCTCTATACCGTCTGCTGCGAGCTGGACGTGCCCATCATCATGACCACAGGCCCGGCGCCCATGCCGCGCATCCCCATGTGCAACACCCGGCCTGTGCTCATCGACAGCGTCGCCGCGGACTTTCCCGAGCTGCGTATCGTCATGAGCCACGCGGCATGGAACTTCCCGTACGAGGCGCTTGCCACGGTGTTCCGCAACGAAAACGTGTTCATGGATATTTCGGACATGACCATGAACATGTGGATCTCGCTCTATGTGCCTGTCATCAACACCAGGCTTGCGGACAAGATCTTCTTTGGCAGCGCGCATCCCTTCACCCATGTCTCCGAAGCCCTTGACGTGACAAAAAACCTTGGCTTCACCGAGGACGTGCTGGAAAAGGTGCTTTACGGAAACGCCAAAAAATTCCTGAAGCTGTGAGCGCCCCGGCGCCGGAAGCGGCACACGCGAAAAGTCCCCTTGCCTGCGCGCCGCTGCCCGGACTCATCGTTTCGCTGGCCCTGCCCGCGATGCTGTCCCAGGTCATCACGCTGGGCTACAACATCGTGGACAGGGCCTACCTCGGGCACACCCTTGAGGGCGTGGCGTCCATCACGGCCGTGGGCATCTGCGTTCCCGTGACCACGCTCCTGCTCGCCCTCGTCAACCTCTTTGCCCGCGGCGGCGCCCCGCTGGGGAGCATCAGCCTGGGCGCGGACGACACGGAGACAGCCGAGCGCATCCTTGGCGCGTCGCTCTTCTGGCTCGTCTTCTGCGCGCTGGTCTCCACGCTGGCGCTCCTGTTCTGGGCCGAACCGCTGCTCGGACTCTTTGGCGCCGGCGAGGCCACCCTCGCGCCCGCGGCGCTGTACCTGCGTATCTACAGCCTGGGCAATCTGGTGATGATGACCGGCCTGGGCCTGAATTTTTTCATCAATGCCCAGGGATTCACGCGCGTGGGCATGATGACGCCGCTCATCGGCTGCACCGCCAACATCCTTCTGGACCCGGTCTTTATTTTCGCTCTGGACATGGGCGTTGCCGGCGCGGCGGTCGCCACCGTCATCGCGCAGTCCCTTTCCCTGCTCTGGGTGCTGCGTTTTTTCCGGGGTCCGCGCTGCCTGATCCGCATCCGCAGAAAGTTTTTCACCCCCGGGGGCAGCCTGGCCGGGCGCATCTCGCTGCTTGGCTCTGCGCCCGCCTTCATGGTCGGCAGCGAGGGGATACTGGTGCTCTGCTTCAACCTGCAGATGGGCAGGTTCGGCGGTGAGCAGGCCATCGCCTCCATGACCATCCTCAGCGCGCTCTTCCAGGTGCTGCTCCTGCCCATGGTGGGCATCTACCAGGGCGCGCAGCCGGTGGTGAGCTACAACTACGGGTCCGGGAACATCGGCCGCGTCCGGCGGGCCATCCGGCTCACGGGCGTGGCGCTGTGCGTCTATTCCGTCCTCATGACAGGGCTGATGGCCGGGTTCCCGGCATTCTTCGCCGGCCTGTTCACCGACAACGAGGCGCTCGTCCGCGCCACGGCGCCGCTGTTGCGCATCTATATTTCCGGCGGCTTTCTGCTCGGCGTCACGGTCGTCAGCCAGGAAAGCTACAATGCGCTCGGCCATGGCAGGCTGGCGCTCTTTTTCGCCCTGTTCCGCAAGGGCATCCTGCTCATCCCCCTCATCTACGTTCTGCCGGCGCTGCTGGATGCCAGGATCGAAGCCGTCGTCCTTGCGGAAACCATCAGCGACATCACCGCCGCCCTTTGCAGCGGCGTGTATTTTCTTGTTTTTCTCCGCAAAACGTTCAGCGGGGGCGCCAAGGCCGGACCCCGGATACAAGGAGAGCATGCATGAGCAACAACGACATCACGGGGATCGTGTTCAGTACCCAGAAATTCAGCATCCACGACGGCGCGGGCATCCGCACCCTGGTCTTCCTCAAGGGCTGTCCCCTGCGCTGCCGCTGGTGCAGCAATCCCGAATCGCAGCACTTCGAGCCTGAGCACGCGTTCAACCCCAACCGCTGCCTTGGCGCCGAACAGTGCGGCCGCTGCCTGGCCGTCTGCGAGAACGGCGCCCTGAAGCTCACCGCCGAAGGACTCCTCCGCTTTGACGCGACGGCCTGCACACACTGCGGCGCGTGCGGCCGCGCCTGCCCGTCGGGCGCGCAGACCATCTACGGGGAGCGGCGCAGCGTCGCCGACATCCTGCGCAAGATTGAGGAAGACGATGTTTTTTATCAGCGCTCCGGCGGCGGACTCACCCTTTCCGGGGGCGAACCCATGGCCCAGCCGGACTTTTCCCTGGCCCTGCTGCGCGCGGCGCGCAAGGCGCGCATCCACACCATGATGGAGACCTGCGGCCACGTTCCAACGGAGCGCTTCCACGAGGCGTGCCAGTTGCTGGACGGACTCATCTTTGACGTGAAAAGCCTGGACAGCGCCCGGCACAGGGAATTTACCGGCCAGGACAACGGGCAGATCCTGAAAAACCTGCACCATGCGTTTGAAAACTTCCCCGACCTGCCCGTGACCGTGCGTACGCCGGTCATCCCGGGCTTCAACGATGCCCCGGACATGATCCGCGCCATCCGCGCAAGCCTGCCCAGGCGCGACAATGTGCGCTACGAGGTCCTGACCTATCACCGGCTGGGCATGCCCAAATACGGCTACCTGGGGCGGCCGTGGCTCATGGGCGACGCGCAGGCCGACGAGGCCCTCATGGCGAAGCTCCGCAAGGAGCTTGCGGAGGAGGAGTCCTGAACCCGCCGCACACCCCGGAGCGTTTTTTGCCTGGCGCTGTCCATTTTCAAGCACTTCGCCGCCTTCGATGCTCCAGGCGTTGTGACGGAGGAGACCCATACGCCCGTTCTCTAGAGCAGTTTGGATACTTTCAATACCAAACCGCTCTAAATGCCAGGGACCAGACAACGGGGCATTTTTCTGAAGCATGTCCCGTGCCGGCGGCGCCAGAGAAAAAATTCGGAGCTGTCCTGATGTCCGCGTTTGCACGCAGACGCCAGGACAGCTCCTCCTGTTGCATTGCCGTGTCATGCCGCCATAAACGCCATGCCCGCCCCGGCGGACCGGAGCGGGCAACGGCGCACGCAGCGTCTGCCTGCAAAAGCGGGCGCTACAGGCCCTTGTTCTTCATCAGGCAGATGAGGTCGCAGACGCGGTTGGAATAGCCCCATTCATTGTCATACCAGGCCACGGCCTTGATCAGGTGGCCGTCCTGCACCGTGGTGTAGGACGATTCCACGATGGACGAGGCCGGATTGCCCTTGAAGTCCATGGAGACCAGGGGCTTGTCGTTGTATTCGAGCACGCCCTTGAGGTAGGTCTCCGAGGCGCTCTTGAGCTTGGCGAGCACTTCCTCGGTGCTGGTCTCCTTTTCGAGGATGCCGGAAAAGTCCACCACCGAGACGGTGGGCGTGGGCACGCGCAGGGAATAGCCGCTGAACTTGCCCTTGAGTTCGGGGATGACCTTGGCGACGGCCTGGGCCGCGCCCGTGGAGGTGGGGATGATGTTGCAGGCCGCGGCGCGCGCCCGGCGCAGGTCCTTGTGGGCCATGTCGAGGATGCGCTGGTCGTTGGTGTAGGAGTGGATGGTCACCATGTTGCCGAGCTTGATGCCGAATTCCTTCTGCAGCACCAGAGCCACCGGGGCGAGGCAGTTGGTGGTGCAGGAGGCGTTGGAGACGATATTGTGTTTGGCGGGGTCGTACTTGTCCTGGTTGACGCCCATGACGATGGTGATGTCTTCTTCCTTGGCGGGCGCGGTGATGATGACCTTCCTGGCGCCGTTTTCCAGATGCACGGCGGCCTGGGGCGCGGTGCGGAAGATGCCGGTGCTCTCCACCACCACGTCCACGCCGTAGTCGCCCCACTTGATCTGCTTGGGATCGCGCTCGGCGAAGCAGTGGATCTTCCAGTCGCCCACGGTCACGGTGTCGCCGTCGATTTTGGCGTCGAGATGGGCGCGGCCGTAGACCGAGTCATACTCGGCCAGGTGGAAATTCGTTTCGGCGTCGAAGAGGTCGTTGATGGCGACCACTTCCACCTGATCCTTGTAGCGCTCGTGCAGGGCGCGGAACACCTGGCGACCAATGCGACCGAAGCCGTTGATGCCGACCTTGACGTTGCTCATGGGTATCATACCTCGTTCAGTGGCTGGATATCTCTGGGGTCGCGCCGGAGCGTTCCGGCGCTAGTCTTCGTAAACGGAATAGGCGTGCTTGCTCATCAGCTCGTAGTTGTTGCGCAGAGCGTCATGCAGGCGCGCGTTCTCGATGGCGAGCGCGGAAACGGCCGCCACGGCTTCCATGAAGGTCTCCTCGTCCGGGGTGAACTCGCGTTCCACATCGGAATAGACGCGCATGAGGCCGATGGCCTTGCCATCCGCCATGAGCGGCACGGAAAGCACGGAAACGAGCCCCTCGGCCTTGGCCGATTCAGGGTACTGGAAACGGCCGTCGGCGGCGGCGTCCTTGAGGTGGATGCTCTTGCCCGCGAGCACCTCGCTGTCCATGCCGCTGCGCTTGACCTCCACGGGACCCTTGCGCATGTAGCTGGCCGAAAGGCCCCACGCCGCGCTCGGCAGAAGGAAGCGGCCCGTGCTGTCCAGCAGGCGGATGGTGCTTGCCTTGCAGCCCATGGTCTTGGCGGTCTGTTCGGTGATCTTGTGCAGCACTTCCTTGGGTTCCAGGCTGGAATTGATGACCAGCGCAACGTCCCGCAGGGCGCGGAAATAATCCTGGGCCATGGTATCCTCCTCGTTGGATGGCGCAAGAGGGAAACACGCGCGCGAAAGCACCGCCTCCGCGCGGACAGCATCAATAAAAAAAAGGATGCCGGATGGGCGAGAGGAAGTATGCCCTATTTTTCCCGGAGAGGCAATGGATGCCGGGATGCCTTCAAGGCTTGCCAGCCAAGGTATTCGCGCCTATGCTGCCAGGTGCCGGATGACCCGGCGCCCGGCCGCGGCGCGTTGCCCGCCCGGCCATCACCCGAGGGGGAGGAGATGCCATGCCCACGCCCATTCTGCACAAGGAGCGCCTGATCCCCGGCAAGACGAGCAAGCTCGTGCTCCACGCGCCCGAGATCGCGGCCAAGGCCCGACCGGGCCATTTCGTCATGCTCCGCATGAGTCCTGCGGGCGAACGCATTCCCCTGACCATTGCCGATGCCGACGCGGCCCGGGGCGAGATCACCATCGTCTATCTCGTGCTCGGCAAGTCCACGGCCCTGCTGGAAAGCCTGGAGGCGGGCGACGCCATCCCGGATGTGTGCGGCCCGCTCGGGCGGCCCACGCGCATCGAAAAGCTCGGCACCGTGATCTGCGTGGGCGGCGGCACCGGCATCGCGGCCATGCACCACATCGCCCGGGGGCACTCGCGCGCGGGCAATCATGTGGTCGCCATCATCGGCGCGCGCGAAAAGCAGTTGCTCCTTTTCGAGAAAGAGCTGTCCGGCTTCGTGGACGAGCTTGTCATCTGCACGGACGACGGCAGCTACGGCCGCAAGGGCCTGGTCACGGAGCCGCTGGTGGAGCGCCTTGCCGCCGGCGGCGTGGGCGAGGTGGTGGCCGTCGGGCCGGTGCCCATGATGGCGGCCGTGTCGAAGGCCACGCGTCCCTTCGGCGTGCCCACGACGGTGAGCCTCAACCCCATCATGGTGGATGGCATCGGCATGTGCGGCGCCTGCCGCGTGACCGTGGGCGGCAAGACGAAGTTCGCCTGCGTGGACGGCCCGGAATTCGACGGCCATCAGGTGGATTTCGACGAGCTTCGGCGCAGGCTCGCGGCCTTCCGGGAACAGGAGGCGACATCCTTTGACCGCTACAGGAAGGAGCAGCCCCATGGCAACTGAAACATCCGCCAGAAACGTGGCCCCGCGCGTGGACATGCCCTGCCAGGCTCCGGCCGAGCGTCGGCGCAATTTCCGTGAGGTGGCTCTGGGCTATACCGGGGAAATGGCCGCCGCCGAGGCCGCGCGCTGCCTCCAGTGCAAACGGCCCACCTGCGTGAAGGGCTGCCCCGTGGAAGTGCCCATCCGCGATTTCATCCGCGAGGTGGCGGCCGGCGACCTTGAAAAGGCCTACCGCATCATCCGCGCCGCCAACAGCCTGCCCGCCGTCTGCGGCCGCGTCTGCCCGCAGGAGCACCAGTGCGAGGGCAAGTGCATCCTCAAGGCCAAGGGGCAGCCTGTCGCCATCGGCCGTCTGGAACGCTTTGTGGCCGACAGCCATCTGGCCGCCTGCGAGACGGCCCCCGGCGCCTGCCCCCCGGCGCCCGGTCCCCGCGCCGCCGGCCGGGTGGCCTGCATCGGCTCCGGACCCGCCTCGCTCACCTGCGCGGGCGTCTGCGCCGCCGCCGGGCTTGAGGTGGACGTCTATGAAGCGCTGCACGAGGCCGGGGGCGTCCTCGTGTACGGCATCCCGGCCTTCCGTCTGCCCAAGGACGTGGTGGCGGCCGAGATCGCCGGCCTGCGCGAGCTTGGGGTGAGCTTCCACCTCAACCATGTGGGCGGCCGCACCGTGGATGTGGCCGAACTGCGCGAGAGCCATGACGCGGTCTTCATCGGCGTGGGCGCGGGCCTGCCGGTCTTTCTCGGCGTGCCGGGCGAAAACCTGGTGGGCGTGTTCTCGGCCAACGAATATCTCACGCGCATCAATCTCGGCCGGGCCTACGGGTTCCCGGAATATGACACGCCATCCTTCCCCGGCCGGCATGTGACGGTCTTCGGCGCGGGCAACGTGGCAATGGACGCGGCGCGCACGGCCCTGCGCATGGGCGCGGAGAGCGTGCATGTCGTCTATCGCCGCACGCGCGCGGAAATGCCCGCGCGCGGGGAGGAGATCGAACACGCGGAGGAGGAGGGCGTGCAGTTCGCCCTGCTTTCCGCGCCGGTGCGCTTCAACGGGGACGAACAGTCGCGCCTGGTCTCCGTCACCCTCCAGACGATGGAACTGGGCGAGGCGGACGCCTCGGGCCGGCGCAGGCCGGTGCCCGTGGAAGGCGCGGTGCGCGACCTCGCCACGGACCTCGCCATCGTGGCCCTGGGCACGCGCTCCAACCCCATCCTGCTGGACGCCACGCCCGACCTGGCCCGCACGGAGCGCGGCTATATCCAGGCCGATCCCGAGACCGGCGAGACCTCCATCCCCGGCGTCTTCGCGGGCGGCGACATCGTCACCGGCGCGGCCACGGTCATCCTCGCCATGGGCGCGGGCCGCAGGGCCGGGCAGGAGATCGTGCGCCGCCTGGGCGCCTGAAACCGCTTCCCGGCCCGGGGGCGGAGAGGTCCCGACGGGCCGGGCATATGACAGTCATGATCAGCGCTGACCTGCATACCCATACCCGCTATTCCCACGGCGCGGACAGCCCGGCGGCCATGTATGCCGCCGCGGCCGCCGCCGGTCTTGAGATCATCGGCTTCAGCGAACATTCGCCACGGCCGGAGGGCTTCACCTACCGCCATGAATACCGCGACAGGCTCGCGGCCTCCCTGCCGGACTACTTCCGGGAGGTCAGGGAACTCAGGGACGGGGCGCGCCCGGGGCAGCCCCGCGCCCTGCTTGGCATGGAAATGGACTGGCTGGAGGGCGAGGAGGCCTTCACCCGCCGGGCCTGCGCCGCCGAGGAGTTCGACTATCTCATCGGCAGCGTCCACTTTCTCGGGCGCTGGGGCTTCGACGACGGCGACGAGGCGTGGCGCGCCGCCGGGCAGGAAGAGTGCAACGCGTGGTATGACGCGTACTTCACGGCCTGGGAGTCCATGCTCGGCTCCCGGCTCTTCCAGATCGCCGCGCATCCCGATCTCATCAAGATCTTTTCCGTGGAGCGCTTCCGCGCCTGGCTCGACCGGCCGGAAAGCCGCGCCCGCGTGCGCCGCTGCCTTGTGGCCCTGCGCGACGCGGGCATGGCTATGGAGATCTCGTCGGCGGGCCTGCGCAAGCCCTGCCGCGAGATCTATCCCGCGCCGCCCATCATGGAGCTGGCCGCCGGACTGGGCATTCCCGTGACCTTCGCCTCGGACGCCCACAGCGTCCGGGACGTGGCCCGCGATTTCGACCGGCTGGCGGACTATGCGCGCCGCTTCGGCTTTGCGCGGCAGGTGGTGTTCGAGCGCGGCGGACGGCGCGAGCTTCCGTTTTGAACGGCATGGACTCCCGGGATCTTCTCGTCGGCATCGAGGGCGTGAGCTGCTTTCTGCCCGGCGACGCGGCGCGGCGCCCGGTCCTGACCGACATTCACTGGCAGGTGGCGGCGGGGGGGCACTGCGCGCTCTTCGGCGCCAACGGGGCGGGCAAGTCCAGCCTGCTCCGCCTTGTGGCGGGCGAGCTTTGGCCCGCGTCCGGCCGCATCCTCTGGCGGGGACCGGACGGCATGGAAGACGCGCCCCTTGCCGGGCGCGCCCTCTGCACCCTGGTCTCCCCGGCCGTGCAGGAGGGCTGGCAGCGGCGCGCGCCGGACATGACGGCCCTTGAAGCGCTCATGGCCGCCATCCGGGAGGTCGCGCCCCGCACCCCGGCGGAAGAGGCCGAGGCCCGCGCCCGCTCCGCGGCGGGGAGCCTGGGCTGCGTCGCCCTCCTGACCAGGCGGCTGCCGGAGCTTTCCCAGGGGCAGCTCCGCCTGGTGCTCCTGGGCCGCGCCCTGGCGCGCGACCCGGCCCTGCTCCTGCTCGACGAATATCTGGACGGCCTGGATTCCGGGCACCGGCGCCGTCTTGACGATGTGCTGGCCGCCTATGCCGCGCGGGGCACGGTCATCTTCGCCACCCACCGGCCGGAGAGCGTGCCGGACTGGTGCGCCGGACGCGCGTGGATGCGCGACGGGCGCCTGTTTGCCGGGGAGCCGCCCGCCGGCGCGGCCGCGGCCGCGGCCCTGGACGCCCGCCATCCCTTCCGCTCCGCTCCGGTGGGGACGGAGGGGGGAGCGGCGCCCCCGATCTTCGACCTGGCCCGGGTCAGCGTCTATATCGACCGGCGCAAGGTGCTCCACGACATCACCTGGCAACTGCGGCCGGGCGAGCACTGGCGCATCTCCGGACCCAATGGCTCGGGCAAGTCCACCCTGCTCCGGCTGCTGGCCGGGGACGAGTTCGCGGCCGCGGGCGGCAGGCTCACGCGCTTTCTGCCGTCGCTCGGGCGCGAGGCGGCCACCCTTGAGGAGACGCGGCGGGGCGTGCGGCTCGTCTCGGATCTTTCCCAGGCGCTCTATGGCTATGCCCTGAACGGTCTGGAACTTCTCTGCTCCGGGCTGGACAACAGCATCGGCATCTACCGGGAGTTCAGCGCGGAGGAGCGCGCGGCGGCCATGGCGCTGCTGGAAAGCTTTTTTCCGGGGGGCCGGGGCGTCCGCCTGGCGGCGACCTCCATCCGGCGCATGTCCACGGGCGAACTGAGGCGCCTCTTTCTCGCGCGCGCCCTCATGGGGGGTCCTGATGTCCTCCTGCTGGACGAACCCTGCTCCGGTCTGGACGCGGAGAGCCGGGCGCGCTATCTTGAAGCGCTGGAACGCCTGGCGGCGTCCGGCGCAGGGCCGGCCCTGGTCTTCGTTTCCCATGAAGCGGGGGACGCCCCGGCCTGCTGTTCCCGCGAGGCGCGGCTGGAAGACGGCCGCCTCACCATTTCCGCCTGAAGCTCCGCCCCGCGTCACGCATCTTCTCAACGCCCGCGCGTCCCTGGCGACGCGCGTCAGGGTATCGCCATGTATGATCCGCACTCCCGCCATGCGGCGGAATTCATCGACCAGGCAGAAGCGGCCGCCGCCGTGGCCGAAGCCGGCCGGCTCGCCCGCGACCCGGCGGCCGTGCGCGACATCCTCGCCAAGGCCGCGGAGCGCAAGGGCCTGAGCCACCGCGAGGCATCCGTCCTGCTTGCCGCGGACGACCCGGAAACCACGGCGGCCATGTTCGAGCTGGCCGCGCAGGTCAAGCGCGATTTCTACGGCAACCGCATCGTGCTGTTCGCGCCCCTCTATCTCTCCAATCACTGTATCAACGGCTGCACCTACTGCCCCTACCATCGCGCCAACACGCACATGCCGCGCAAGAAGCTGAGCCAGGAGGAGATCGTCCGCGAGGTGACGGCCCTTCAGGACATGGGGCACAAGCGCCTGGCCGTGGAGTCCGGCGAGCACCCCAAGGAAAACCCGCTGGACTACATCATCGAGTCCATCCGCACCATCTACGGCATCCACCACCGCAACGGGTCCATCCGCCGCGTCAACGTCAATATCGCCGCCACAACGGTGGAGGACTACCGCCGCCTGCGCGACGCGGAGATCGGCACCTATATCCTGTTCCAGGAAACCTATGACCGCGCGGCCTACGAAACGCTGCACCCCACCGGACCCAAGCATGACTACGCCTGGCATACCGAGGCCATGGACAGGGCCATGGACGGCGGCATCGACGATGTGGGGCTGGGCGTGCTGTTCGGGCTGGGCGCCTGGCGGCGGGAGTTCGCCGCCCTGCTCATGCACGCCGAGCACCTGGAGGCCGTCCACGGCGTGGGTCCGCACACCATCAGCGTGCCGCGCGTGCGCCGCGCCGACGGCATCGACCCGGCGGATTTCGCCCACGGCATCGACGACGCCACCTTTGCCCGCATCTGCGCCTGCATCCGCCTGGCCGTGCCCTATACGGGCATGATCGTCTCCACCCGCGAAAGCCGCGCCGTGCGCGAGCGGGTGCTGGGCCTGGGCGTCTCGCAGATCAGCGGCGCCTCGCGGACCAGCGTGGGCGGCTATGCCGAGCCGGAAGCCGAGGAGGAGAACTCGCGCCAGTTCGACGTGAGCGACAACCGCAGCCTGGACGAGGTGGTGCACTGGCTCATGGGCCTGGGCTGCATCCCGAGTTTCTGCACCGCCTGCTACCGCGAGGGCCGGACCGGCGACCGGTTCATGAGCCTGTGCAAGAGCGGGCAGATCCAGAACTGCTGCCATCCCAACGCGCTACTCACGCTCAAGGAGTATCTGGAGGATTATGCAAGCCCGGCCACGCGGGAACGCGGCGAGGCGCTCATCCGCAGGGAACTGGAAAACGTGCGAAGCCCCCATGTGCGCGCCATCGCGCAGCGCCACCTGGCGGCCATTGCCGAGGGCCGGCGCGACTTCCGGTTTTAAAGCGCTTCCGCAAGGGAATCGCGAAACCGCTCCGGCGGCCGCACCGCCCGGGGGAAAAGATTTTGAACTTCCCCCCGCGCGGCTTGACTTCGCGGCAAATTTGGAAGAACACTTTTCAGCCCGGCGCGAAAGCGTTTTCCGGGATATTTCTGCATGCGCGCCGCGCATGCGCAGCAAGCGGCAGAACGAGGCGAACAAAGCATGTCCAAGGTTCTGGATGTCGTACTGGGCCTGTTTTCCAACGATCTGGCTATTGATCTGGGAACGGCCAATACCTGCGTCTATGTGAAGGGCCAGGGCATCGTGCTGCGCGAGCCCTCGGTGGTGGCCGTCAAGAAGGATGCGCGCGGCAACAACATGGTGCTTGCCGTCGGCCAGGACGCCAAGCGCATGCTCGGCCGCACGCCCGGCAATATCTGGGCCATCCGTCCCATGAAGGACGGCGTCATCGCCGACTTTGAGGTCACGGAGGCCATGCTCCGCCACTTCATCGCCAAGGTGCACAATTCCCGGCGCATGGTGCGGCCGAGGATCATGATCTGCGTGCCCACGGGCATCACCCAGGTGGAAAAGCGCGCGGTCAAGGAATCGGCCCAGTCCGCCGGCGCGCGCGAGGTCTATCTCATCGAGGAACCCATGGCCGCGGCCATCGGCGCGGACCTGCCCATCCAGGAACCCACCTCCAACATGGTGGTGGACATCGGCGGCGGCACCACGGAGGTGGCGGTCATCTCCCTTTCCGGCATCGTGTATTCGCGCTCGGTGCGCGTGGGCGGCGACAAGATGGACGAAGCCATCATGACCCACGTCAAGCGCAAGTACAACATGCTCATCGGCGAATCCTCGGCGGAAGAGATCAAGATCAAGATCGCCTCGGCGTATCCGCAGGACCCGGAACAGCAGATCGAGGTCAAGGGCCGCGACCTCGTCACCGGCATTCCGCAGAACATCATCATCACCTCCGAGGAGGTACGCAAGGCCATTTCCGAACAGGTGGACAGCATCGTCCAGGCCGTGCGTATCGCGCTGGAGCAGACGCCGCCCGAGCTGGCCGCCGACATCGTTGACCGGGGCATCGTCCTCACCGGCGGCGGCGCCCTGCTCAAGGGGCTGGACCAGCTCCTGCGCGAGGAGACCTCCCTGCCCATCACCGTGGTGGACGACCCGCTCTCCACCGTGGTCGTGGGCACGGGCAAGACGCTGGACAATCTCCATATCTTCAAGGAAGTCTGCATAGATTGAGCGGACCCGCACGTGGATACGGCGCCCCGGTCTTCCGGCCGCAGGGCTTCAGCGGCCGGGGGTAGGCTTCCGTGAATCTGCGGCGCATCCTCATTCTTGCGGGCGTTCTGCTCATCCTCTTTCTGGGCATGTATTCCTGGAACCAGCGCACGCACGCCCTGGATGACATCGCCGCCGCCGTCGGCCTGGAGGTCGGCGGGGCCGTGCTCGGCTCGGTACGCAGCGTGCAGGATGTGACCGCCAATTTCTGGGATCGCTACTTCGCCCTTGTGGATGTGCGCGAGGAGAACCTGCGCCTCAAGGCGCGCGTGGACGAGCTTGAGTCCCGGCTGCTTGCCAGCGGCGAGGACCTCGCCGAACTCAGGCGCCTGCGCGAGCTTGTCCAGTTGCCCGTGGACGTGAGCTGGCGCCCCCTGGGCGCGCGGGTGCTCGCCGGGCGGCTCGGTCCCAATGCCGTGCTGGACAGCATCACCATCAGCAGGGGCTACGCCACGGGCGGGCGCCCGGGCACGCCGCTCGTCACCCATCTTGGCCTGGTGGGCCGGGTGCTCAAGGCCAGCCCCCACGCCTCCACAGCCCTGCTCATCACGGACCCCGGCAGCCGCGTGGCGGTTTTCGGCCAGGAGAGCCGCGCCCCCGGCATCCTCATGGGCAAGGGCATGGGGCGTGAGCTGGAAGTGAATTTTGTCCAGCGCGACGCGGGCGTGAAAAACGGCGAGGTGCTCGTCACTTCCGGCCTGGACGGCAAATATCCCAAGGGGCTGCCCGTGGCCCGCGTGGTGAGCGTGGCCCCTTCGGACTATACCCAGTTCATGGCCGTCAGCGCCGTGCCGCTGGTGGATCTTCAGCATCTGGAAGAGGTGCTCCTGCTGGAGCCAAGCGGTCTTGCGCCGCCGCCGGAGGAACCCGAGGGTCCGCCCCCGGTCTTTGTGGGTCCGCCGGAGCCTGAGGGCCTGCCCGGGCGCCCGCTGCGGGCGCAGGCGCCGCGCGCTTCAGGGCAGGGCGCCGCCCCGGCCGCAAGCCCGGCTGCCGCCGCCACAGCAGCCCCCGCTGCCGGGATGCCGCGCAACAACGCCACGGGCGCTCCGGAGCCGGTCGTTCCCGCGCCGCAGCGGCAGCGGGCCGTTCCCGGCGGGACCGCCGGGCAGGGGTCCGGTCCGGCACCCGCGACGACGGGCGCGCCGTCCGCGGCGTCCGGCCGGCCCGCAGC
>NZ_CAJUBO010000014.1:30366-72675 GCF_910584445.1 uncultured Desulfovibrio sp. | reverse complement strand
AGTAGCTGTTTTTCAGGTTTCCGGCCGTGTTGGCAGCCAGCATATTGGTGTTGAGCGAGACCATCACGCGCCCCCTTCAGCGGCGGCGAAGGACGCGCGACAGTGCAAAATTTCAGCGATGATTCCGGAAAGACAGGATGCTACGGAGGCGGCAGGGCGCAGCCAGGGGGAGAAACCCGCGCCCACTGGCGGGTGTATCGCGGGAAGGCTGTTAAAACGCGGTGTTAATGTGTGTGTGTGTGTGTGTGTGTATATATAGCAAGAATCGTACACAACAGCGAAGCATTCCGCGTGCCGTGTATGCCGGAAGCACTATGACGGTGTGGATCGCGCATCATGATACCTCATGCCTGTCCGCATCGTGGATCCGCCGGCATGCCCGTCCGGCTGGGGGTGTCCCTTCTTCTTATCGGTCAGGATCCCGGCGGCGTTATGCCCCCGCATGTTCGTATGCAAGGTTCGCGCCAGGAATGTCTTGCCGGGTCTCTTCACCGGCGGCCGCTTGTTCCCCGCAGACGGTACCGCGCCGTCCCGCTACGCGACCGCGTTTCGTTCCTCTTCGGCCCAGGCGGCAAGGGCCTTGGTCAGTTCCGGGCCGGGCCGCACCTTGAGGGCGGCGTCCAGCCGCAGGCGGCACTCGCAGCCGTCCAGGCGGACGATGGCTTCCGCTTCCACCTCTCCCGCATGGCGTTCCAGAATGTTCCGCAAGGCCAGTATGTCCGCCCGGCCAAGCCGGTGCGCCGGTATCTCCACCTGGATGGGCGTATCGCTTTCGGCGCAGACCTCGGCCAGCAGGCGCACACGCTGGCCGAGCAGCTTGCACTCGGCGGCGGGCGCCTCGTTTTCCTCTTCCGCCTCGGGATTTTCGCGGTTGCCTTCTCCCTGGCTTTCCAGCCGCGCCGTCAGGCACAAGGGCTGTTCGCCGCGGATGAGTTCGCGCGCCTCGGCATAGTCTTTGGGGAAGAAGGTCACTTCCGCATGGCCGGTGAAATCCTCCACTGCCACAAAGGCCATACGGTCACCGCGCTTGGTGACGACCTCGCGCACGCTGGTGACAAGAACGGCGCAGTTGACCCGCGCGCCGGCGAAAAGTTCATGCAGCGCTTCAAGTGTTGTGAGGCCCAGGCGCGGGATCTCGCGGTTATAGGGCTGGAGCGGATGGCTGGTGAGGAAGAAGCCCAGGGCCTCCTTTTCCGCCTTGAGCCTGAGGTCGTCGGCCATTTCCGGAAGCGCCGCTTCCGGGCAGTCGAGTCCGATGCCGGGCAGGGGGGCGCTCTCCTGCGGCGGGGCCATGCTCAGCAGCGAGACCTGCGGGGAATTGCGGGCCTTGGCCTTTTTTTGCGCGCGCAGGACGACCAGCTCCAGCGCGGCGAGCATGGCCGCGCGGGGCACGCCGAAACAGTCGCAGGCGCCGCCCTTGATGAGCGATTCCAGAACGCGCTTGGTGACCTTGCGCAGGTTCACGCGGCAGGTGAGGTCGAAAAGGGAGGCATAGGCGCCGCCCTCGCGGCGCGCTTCCACAATTTCGCGGATGGCCTCGTCGCCCACGTTCTTGATGCCGCCCAGGCCGAAGATCACGCGACCGCCCCGGGCGGAAAACTCGCGCTCGCTCTCGTTGACCGAGGGCTGGGCCACTTCGATGCCCATGTCCTTGCAGGCGGCAACATATTTGAGGAGCTTGTCCTGGTTGCCCATCTCCGAAGTGAGCAGGGCCGCCATGAATTCCACCTTGTGGTGGACCTTGAGATAGGCCGTGAAATAGGAAATGAGCGCATAGGCGGCCGAATGCGACTTGTTGAAGCCGTATTCGGCGAATTTTTCCATGAGGTCGAAGATCTCGTTGGCCTTTTCGGCGGCGATGCCGTTTTTTTCCGCCCCGGCCACAAAGGTCACGCGTTCGCGAGCCATGGCCTCGGGCTTTTTCTTGCCCATGGCGCGACGCAGCAGGTCCGCCCCGCCCAGCGTGTAGCTGGCGATGATCTGGGCGATCTGCATCACCTGTTCCTGATAGACGATGACGCCGTGGGTATCGCGCAGGCAGTCCCGCAACGACTCGTGCGGAAAGATCACCGGCACCTGGCCGTGCTTGCGCTTGATGAATTCGTCCACCATGCCCGAGCCGAGCGGTCCCGGCCGGTAGAGGGCCAGCATGGCGATGATGTCCTCAAAGCAGGAGGGCCGCAGCATGCGAAGATACTGGCGCATGCCCGAGCTTTCCACCTGAAAGATGCCGTCCGTGTCGCCCCGGGCGTAAAGCTCGTAGGTGGCGGCGTCATCCAGGGAGAGCGTGTCGAGGTCGGGCGCCTCGGCGCCCTGGCGCGCGATGTTGTCCAGCGTATCCTGGATGAGGGTCATGGTCTTGAGACCGAGAAAGTCGAACTTGACCAGCCCCGCCTTTTCGGTCATGGGTCCGTCGAACTGGGTGACAAGTTCGCCGCGCTTGCCGAGATAGAGCGGCAGGTATTCCTCCATGGGCCTGTCCGAGACCACCAGACCCGCCGCGTGCGTGGACGCGTGGCGCGCCAGGCCCTCCAGCCGCCGGGCGGTGTCGAGCAGGCGCCGCACCTGAGGTTCCTCGTCCTGCAGGCGCTTGAGTTCCGGCTCCAGCTCAAGGGCCTTGTCGATGGTCATCTTCAGGCTTTCGGGCACCAGCTTGGCGATGCGGTCCGTCTCCGCAAAGCTCATGCCCAGGGCGCGGCCCACATCGCGCACCACGCCCCGCGCCTTCATGGTGCCGAAGGTGGTTATCTGCGCCACCGAATCCTCGCCATAGGTCTCCACCATGTGGCGGATCACGTCGCCGCGCCGCCGTTCGCAGAAGTCCACGTCGATATCGGGCAGCGAGACGCGCTCGATATTGAGGAAGCGCTCGAACAGCAGATTGTAGGGCAGCGGGTCAAGGTTGGTGATCTTCAGCGCCCAGGCCACCAGAGAGCCTGCCGCCGAACCGCGGCCCGGCCCCACGGGGATGGCGTGGTTCTTGGCCCAGTTGATGAATTCCTGCACGATGAGGAAATAGCCCGGAAAGCCCATTTCCAGGATGACGTCGATCTCGTGTTGCAGGCGCTCCCGGTAGCGGGCCGGGTCGATATGTTCGCGGTCCGGGTGCGCCTGGAGGCGTTTTTCCAGCCCCTCCTCGGCCAGCCGCCGGAATTCGGACTCCATGCTCGCGCCTTCGGGCAGCGGATACACGGGAAAATAATGGTGCCCGAAATCCAGTTCCACCTGGCAGGATTCCGCAATGCGCGCCGTATTGGCGAGCGCCTCGGGCACATGGCTGAAGGCGCGCTCCATTTCCTCCGCGGTCTTGTAATACAACTCCCGCGTTTCAAAGCGCATGCGCTTGGGGTCGTCCATGGTGGTCTGCGTCTGGATGCAGAGCAGCACCTCGTGGGCGTCCGCATCCCCGGCCTCAAGGTAGTGGCAGTCATTGGTCGCCACAAGCGGCAGGCGCGCGCTTTCGGCCAGTTCCAGCAGCCCGGTGTTGACGCGCTCCTGTTCGGCGAGTCCATTGGACTGAAGCTCCAGATAAAAGCGCCCGGGGTAGATGCCCGCGTACTCGTCGGCCAGGGCGCGGGCCTTGTCCATGTCGCCGGCGAGGATGGCGCGGGGGATCTCGCCCGCAATGCAGGCCGAAAGGCAGACAAGGCCGTCGGCATAGCGGCGCAGTTGCTCCTTGTCCACGCGGGGCTTGTAGTAAAACCCGTCAAGAAAGCCGTGGCTGACGAGCTTGACGAGATTGTGATAGCCGGCATCGTTCTGGGCAAGAAGGATCAGGTGGTTGCGACGCTTGCCCGTCTCCGGGCTTTTGTCCGTGTGGTCGGGGCAGACATAGACCTCGCAGCCGAGAATGGGCTTGAGGCCGAAGTCCTTGCAGGCTGTATAGAAATAGGCCGCGCCGAAGAGATTGCCGTGATCCGTGATGGCGCAGGCGCCCATGCCGTTGTCCTTGGCCCTGGCGCAAAGGTCCTTGATGCGGATCGCCCCGTCAAGAAGGCTGTATTCCGTATGGCAATGAAGATGGACAAAATCGGACATGGCGGCTCCGGAGAAGGCTTCAGGCTGTCGGGGAAGGATATCCTTCTAGCATAGGGGAGGGCCGGTCTCAAGGCGCCCGTGCCGTGCGGCGCGGCCGGATGCCGCGGGCACCGGGCGGGCGCAGCGCGTTTTTTGCGCGCAGGACCGTTCGGGAAGCGGTGCCCCCTCTGGTGTCCGCCTGCAAAAGCAGACGCTAGGGTCTGGGCCTATGTACACTCCCTCCAAAAATCGTCCACTTCCTTGCCAGCGCAAAAAAATCTTATTTTTTAGGATCCTTGCGGCGACAGCCCCCGCCCTTCGCTCCGCTTCGGGCGGCCAGCGGAAAAACCTCTTTTCCTCGCTGAAAAAAACATAACGTACTTTAATGAGTCCAGACCTAGAGAGGACGCGCCCGGGCAACACGCGCCAGCAGCGTCGCCACGGCCGCCGCCAGCAGAAGCCCCGGCGCAACGGCGTAGGCGCCTGTTGTTTCCAGCACGAGCATGATGCCTGTCAGCGGGGCGCGCTCGGCGGCGGCAAAGGCGCTTGCCATGCCCATGGCAATGAACGCCGCCATACCGCCGCCCCCGGCGATGCCGGCGGCCGTGAAAAAGGCGGCGCACAGCCCCCCGGCCACACCGCCCAGGGCCAGCACCGGCACCATCACCCCGGCGGGAACGCCCGAACCATAGCAAAACGACGTAAACAGGAGCTTGACGCACAGAAAGACGAGCAGCGCCGGGAGCGCGCCCCCTGATTCCATGGACCCGAAAATGGCAAGCCCCTCGCCGGTCGCCTGCGGATAGAAAAAAAGCATGAATGCCGCGCCGAGAAAGGGGAGGAGCGGATGCAGCAGGAGGGGGATGCGGCGTCCGCGTGCGTAGAGCCTCTGTGCCCCCCGGAGCATGCCGCAATAGACGATGCCCACAAGACCCGCGCAAATGCCCACTATCGCCGCTGTCCAGAGGAAGGACGGCGCCGGCGGCGCGGCGTCTTTGAGGGGCAGCATGAGTCCAAGCCCGAAAAGCCCCGTGGTGGCAAGATAGACCCCCAGGCTCGCGCCCAGCATCAGGATGAGCAGATTGCGCGAGATCCGTTCCTTCATGATTTCCAGCACATAGAAGATCCCGGCAAAGGGGGCGCTGAAGGCGGCGGCAAGCCCGGCGGCGCAGCCGCACAGGATGAGCATGCGGCGCTTGGCCGCATGGGTGGCCGCATCTCCGCCGCCATCGCACCGGGCGAGGCCGAGAGCAGTGGAAGCGCCCATCTGGATGCACGGACCTTCGCGCCCGACGGAAAGGCCGCAGGCCATGACAAGCCAGCTCCCGAGAAACTTGGGCAGCAGGATGCGCGTCAGGACGTTTTTTTGCGGTCCGGCGAGCGCCTGCGTGATCCATGCGGCGCCCCCGGAGCGGATGGCCGGGTCGCGCATGAGGCGCCCGGTGATCAGGGCGGCCAGAAGCGCGGGCAGGCCCCACGCCGCGCACATGAGCGGCTCCCCGGCATGGACGCGGAACCAGTCGAGCACGGCGGAGAAGGCCGCGCTGGAAGAGATGCGGAACACGGCGATGATGTTGCCCGCCAAAAGGCCGATGATCAGCCCCCACAGGGCAAGCCGGACCTCCTCGCCGGCGGTGTGCGCGTCAGGCGCGGGGAAATGCAGAACTCCGCCAATGCGCTGGAAAAAGGATGGACCCGCCATGAGCCGCCCCTGCGTTGAAGGTTCCGCCGGAAGTGCCGCGCGCCTGCCTAGCCACGCCCACTGATGGCAGCATATATCCTCCGCCCGTGATTTCCAATGGGTCCGGACGGCCCTGGCCGTGTTTGCATGGCGGTGCCCATTGGCATATGCTCGGGCTGCGGCATGTGGCCCATGCGCCGCCAGCATGGCGAACACCAGATGGAGGACATATCATGAAATATACGCGTTTCCGCCGCTTCCCGCTCGCGCTGGTCCTGGTTGTCGCCCTTGTGGCGGCAGTGGCCGGCTGCCGGGGAGCGCTGCAACGGGGCATGCTCGGAACGGCCTATGTTTCCACCGCCCGGCCCGACATTGCCATTGAGGCCAGGAACATGCCCCTGATGACTGCGGGCAGGGGCATGGCAAGCCTGATATGGAGCGACATGCTCGGCGGCCTTCCCATCCAGATGTGGCTTGCCGTTTATGGCGAAGGCGGCCTCGCGCCACTGGCTGTCGTGGCCCAGGCGGCGGTGCCCCAGGGCTGGTACTGGGACAGCATCACGTCCCATCCCCAGAGCGTGGATGAGACCGTGGAGACCTTTGGCGGTGTGGGGTACCAGGCGTGCACCTTCATCGTCGATCCCGCCCGCGACCCCTTCAGCGGCCTGGTCACGGCCGTCCATCCTGACGGAAGCCCGCAACTGTGGCTGGCGCGCTCCTTTGCCGCCCGCTTCAACTTCAATGATGATAAAATCATCATGGAATATCGCGAGCCGCTCCCGGAAGGTGTCGAATCCCTTGCAGCGCTTCCGTTCGGCCACTCCGAACTGCTCGCCGGCTTCGAGCAGCGGGCGCGCGATGCCTTTGCGGTCAGCGTCGCCCCGCAGGAGCTTGCGGGCGTGAAGACGGGGTTCATCCAGGGCATCCGGTGGCAGTATATGGGGCAGAATTTTCTCGGCACCGCTTCCCGGTATGATATCTACAATTTCGACTAGTGCCTGCCTGCAAAAAGCAGGTACTGCAAAATCCGCAAGGGTCTTGCGGCGGCGTAGCCGCCGGGAGTGAGCGGAAAATCATGTTTTTTCGCGAACGATCCTGCAAAAATTCCGCGCAGAATTCTGCGCGGAATTTTTGCAATCAGACACGAGTGCCTCTTTCGCAAACTGGCATCAGGCGCGTTGCGGCGGCCAGCATCCCGCGGGAGCCGGTTGACGAAGCTGAGGGCGTCCCCGGGCGCCCTTTCTCATTGCCGGCCCTCATGCGCGGAAACAGGGCGGCAGGCCGAACAGCCAGGATGCGGAAAAATTCAGTTTCTTATATCTGGCTTCATGTTGGGGATGCGTTCTGGAAAAACAGTGCGGGCGCAGTGCGCGGATGCAATGGGATGTTTCATTTGCGGGTTGCATATGTGCACAAAAGAGGCATCCGCCCCGCCTCTTTTTTCTTTCGGAAGGAATTTTTTGCCACCCACGCGAAAGAATTGACGTTGTCGCAAAGGTTGTGTAGTGTCTGTCCGTGTTGATTGATTGAAAGAGTCAACGCGGGTGCCAGAAGCATGCATTTCCCTTTTGCCGTTGTGCCGGAAATCGCTTTTGTAATTTCAAAGAACGAGGTGAAGCCATGGATGACTATCTGAAGGAAGCGCTCGAAATCGCGCGTGCCCAGGCTGGCGTGCGCATCATGAGTGAAGAGGAAATTACCGCCTATATCCAGAAGCTGACTGCCGGCATCCGCGCCATTGCGGAGGATGCCGTTCCTGACGAGATGGATTGCGCGGAAATGGCCCAGGAAGCGCGCAAATCCATCAAGGAAAAATCCGTCACCTGCCTTGAATGCGGCAAGAGCTTCAAGATCCTCACCCGGCGCCATCTGGCGAGCCACGGACTCGATAGCGCCGCCTACCGCGAAAAATGGGGCCTCAAGAAAGATACGCCTCTTGTGTGCAAGTCGCTCCAGCGCGAACGCCGCAAGAAGATGAAAGACATGAAACTGTGGGAAAAGCGCCGCAAGGCCAACTAGCAGGGATGTGAGGCCGCCATTGGGCGGCCTTTTTCCCGGTGCGGCCGCCGAGCCTTTGCTGTTTTTCGGCGGCCGCTCACGCGCTCACGCCTTCCCTCCATACTGGACTCTCATGGACCTGCTCCCCGCCGCCACCGCGGAGGAAGCTCTTGCGCTTCTCTCCCTGCCGGATGCGGAACTCCTTTCCCGCGCCGCCTGCCTCCGCCATGCGGCCACAGGCCGCTCGGTGAGCCTCTGCGCCATCATCAATATCCGCAGCGGGCATTGCGGCATGGATTGCAGCTTTTGCGCGCAGAGCCGCCACGATCCGGCGCCGCAGCGGGGGTTTCCGCTTCTGGCGGATGCCGTCCTGCGGGAGCGCATCCTTGCCCTTGCCGCAACGCCGGTGCAGCGCATCGGCCTTGTGGCAAGCGGCGCAGCCTTGGATGGCGAAGACTTCGAGCGTGTCCTGCGCCTTGTGGCGGGATTGCCCGCCCCTGTCCGCGGCCGGCTCTGCGCGTCCTTCGGGCGTCTTGACGCCCGGCGCATGCAACGGCTCGTGCAGGCGGGCATTGTCCGCTACCATCATAACCTTGAAACGTCGGAACGCTGGTATCCGCGCGTCTGCACCACGCAACGCTGGGAACAGCGCCGGGATACGGCGCGCCGGGCGCTGGCCGCGGGGTTGAGCCTCTGCTGCGGCGGCATTTTCGGCCTGGGCGAGACCTGGGAGGAGCGCATCAGTCTGGCCTTTGCCCTGCGGGACCTCGGCGTGGCGCATGTGCCATTGAATTTTCTCCACCCGCAGCCGGGAACCCCCCTGGCGAAACGTGTCCCGCTTGCTCCGGAGGAGGCCTTGCGGATCATTGCCGTTTTTCGGCATGTGCTTCCCGAGGCCGCCCTGCGCGTTTGCGGGGGGCGTCCGCTGGTGCTGGGCGCGCGGCAGGGCGAAATATTCGCCGCAGGCGCGAATGCGCTCATGACAGGCGATTATCTGACCACCAGGGGAGAGTCCCTGCACAACGACCTTGCCCTGATCTTTGCCCATGGCATGGAGCCTGATACCGATGCCGCGCGCTGATGCCGGTTGCACCCTTCGCGCCGTTGCCGTGGCCGGAACGGGCACGGATGTGGGCAAGACTGTTGTCACATCTGCCCTGTTGCGCGCTCTGCGGGGGCTTGGTGTGGCGGCTCAGGCGGTCAAGCCGGTCCAGACCGGGGTCTCCGCCGCGGGAGGCGTCCGGGACGGAGGAACCGGCGGCATGCCCCGCAGGGGAGACGCAGGAACCTATGCCTCGGCTGTGGCCGATATGGCGGGCGCCTCATCCGTGCCGCCGGCAGCGGCATTGCGGACCTTTGCCCTCGCCGCATCACCGCATTTTGCGGCTGCCGCCGAGGGTGTTTGCCTGAATGCCGCGGGGCTTGCCGAAGACATCCGCGGGCATTGGGCGCGACTGTCGCCGCCCGCGGAACTCCTGCTTCTGGAAACAGCGGGGGGCCTTCTGGCGCCGCTCAATGCGCGCGAGACGATGCTCGACCTTATGGCCTTCCTGGGGGCGCCGGTCATCCTGGTCGCTCGCAACGAACTGGGCGCGCTCAACCATGCCCTGCTTTCCCTTGCGGCGCTGCGCCGGCGGGGCCTTGCGCTGGCGGCCCTGGCGCTTGTGGAGCCGCCGCGTGAGGTGCGCGAGGCATCAGGGCCGGCCATCCTGGAAGAGAATATCCGCTACCTGCGCGAACGGCTGCGCGCGGACTGGCCGGGCGCCGTCATGTGCTGTCTGCCGCATGTGGAAACACTGGGACCGGAAGGCTGGAGCCTGCTTGCGGAACAGCTTTTGCCGCTCGCGCATTCCCTGCGCGGAAAGCCGGCGCCGGGCTTTCCCGATACGTCGGATGACCTCGAGGGCCGCGACCATGCCGCGCTCTGGCATCCCTACGCTTCGGCAACGCGCCTGCCGCCGCTGGAAACGGCGTCCCGCAGCCATGATAACCGCATCGTCTTGGCCGATGGGCGGGAACTGGTGGATGGTATGTCCTCCTGGTGGGCGGCGGTGCACGGCTACAACCACCCGCGCCTGCTCGCGGCCCTGCGCGCCCAGAGCGGCCGTATGCCCCATGTGATGTTCGGCGGCCTTACCCATGCGCCGGCGGTCACGCTGGGGGAGCGGCTGCTTGCCGCCATGCCGGCGGGGCTGGAACGGCTCTTCTTTGCGGATTCAGGCTCCGTCGCGGTGGAGGTCGCGCTCAAGATGGCCCTCCAGTGCCAGCAGGGACGGGGGGAACGGCGGCGCACCCGCTTTCTGGCGCCCCGCGGCGGCTACCATGGGGACACCCTGGGGGCCATGTCCGTATGCGATCCGGTCACCGGGATGCACAGCCTGTTTGCCGGGCTGCTTCCGGAACAGCTTTTCATGGAACGGCCCGCCTGCCGTTTCGATGCGCCGTTTGCCGCCGCCTCGCTTGAGGATGCGCGTCGTATCCTCGCCGAGCGCGGCGACGAGGTCGCGGCCGTGATCCTGGAACCTGTGGTGCAGGGCGCGGGCGGCATGTGGTTTTACCATCCCGACTATTTGCGCGGGCTTGCGGAACTGTGCCGCAGGGCGGGCGCGCTGCTGATCCTTGATGAGATCGCCACGGGATTTGGCCGTACAGGCCGGTTTTTTGCCGCCGAATGGGCTGATGTCCGTCCGGATATCCTCTGTTGCGGCAAGGCGCTGACCGGCGGCGTGCTCTCCCTGGCCGCCACGGCCTGTACCGCGGCCGTGGCCGGGGATATCTGCCGGGATGGCCGCGTTTTCATGCACGGCCCGACCTTCATGGGCAATCCGCTGGCATGCGCCGTGGCGGGCGCCTCGCTGGACATTCTGGAGGAAAACCGCTGGCAGGCGCAGGTGGAGCAGCTCGAGAGGCTGCTTGCCCGGGGGCTTGAGCCGTGCCGCCGGTTTTCGGATGTCGCCGATGTGCGCGTTCTGGGCGCCATAGGCGTGGTGGAGATGAAGGCGCCGGTCAACGGCGCGGCCCTGCAACGCTTTTTTGTGGAACGCGGTGTCTGGATACGCCCCTTTGGCAGACTCATCTATCTGATGCCGCCCTACATCACCCCGGCCGAGGATGTGGCACGGCTCTGCGATGCGGTGTTCCGCGCGCTGGAAGCGGACGCCTGGCGCCTTCCGGTCTGATGCGGACCTGCCGCGCCCCGGCGGTCAGGATTTTTGGCCGTCATCGACTTCCGGCGGCTTCCGCGTCGGCATGAGTCCCGGGTTGAGTCCCCTGTAGATGAGCCGTGTGGCGGACTCATCGGCAAGCTCGGCCACATCCATGAGCTTTTCCAGCAATTCCAGGAGATAGTGGCGGTCGTTCTCGCAACCGTCCTGAAAATCCTTTTCCAGCTGGCCGGAGCGGATATAGGTCTCCAGCGATTCCAGGTCCTGGATGTTCAGCATGTTCCGCTGCTCCTTGTGTTCGGGGAAGGACAGCACCGTTCGGCAAGCCCGGCGGCCATGCGTTCCACAATGGCGATCTCCGCGCGGGTGATGCTCCTGAAGTGGATGCCCGCGCTGACGCTCACCGCGCAGTCGAAGGCCTCGGCAAGACGGCGCGCCACCAGACCCGCGAGGGCGCCTTCCCGATGTCCGGGACGTTGGCAGACCTGCGTGGCTTCACCGGGCGCGGCAAGGGCGGTGGCTCCCACATGGGATTCGCCGCCACACAGAAAGGCATGCAGATCAGGCCCCTGGCGGAACAGGCTGAGCCGCAGCTCCAGACGGCCCTCACGGGCATGGAATTCCCCGCACGGCGCAGAAGGGGGCGGCATCTCTTTCATGAGCGAAGTGTACCGGAAACGGCCTGCGACGCAAGGCCCCGTGGCCGCTCCGCGGGCGAGCCTTGCCATGCGGCGCGGATCGTGCTTGCATGCGTCTGCCGGATGATCCACAGCACCAGGGAGGGATGCATATGAGAGAGATTCCTGCGGCAGCCATCACCGCCGCTGTGGCGGAACTGGCCGTGAACGCCTGCTGCCGTCTGCCGGACGATGTGCGCGCCGCCATCTGCCGGGCCAGGGACACGGAGCCTTCGCCTGTTGGGCGCGGCATCCTGGAGCAACTGGAGGAAAACGCCGCCATCGCCGCCGCGGAGACCATCCCCCTCTGTCAGGACACGGGCCTGGCCGTCATCTTTGCCGACATCGGGCAGGATGTCCACATCGTGGGCGGCGATTTTACCGAGGCGGTCAACGCCGGAGTGCGCCGGGGATATGCGGAGGGGTATCTGCGGAAGTCCTCGGTGGCGGAACCGCTCTTTGAGCGCAGGAATACCGGTGACAACACGCCCGCCGTCATCCATGTCCGCATCGTGCCCGGTGACGGGATACGTCTCAGGCTCGCACCCAAGGGCGCCGGTTCCGAGAACAAGAGCGTGCTGCAAATGCTCGTGCCCGCCGACGGCATGGAAGGCGTGCGCGCCGTGGTCCTGGGGGCCGTGGAGGCGGCTGGTCCCAGTTCCTGCCCGCCCATGGTGGTGGGGGTGGGCATTGGCGGCACCATGGAGCTGGCCTGCCTTCTTGCCAAGCGCGCCGCCGCGCGCGACCTTGGCAGCCGCAATGCCGATGCGCGCTATGCGGCTCTGGAGCGGGAGCTTCTGGAAATGCTCAACAAAACCGGCATCGGGCCTCAGGGGCTTGGCGGGTCCACCACGGCCCTGGCCGTCCATGTGGAATGGGCGCCGACCCATATCGCCTCTCTGCCGGTGGCGGTCAATATCAACTGTCATGCCGCGCGTCATGCGGAAGCGCTTTTGTAGAGCGTTTTCGCAAGGAACATGCGTAAACGCTCCCGCTGTCGCCAGAGCGGCTTGGATGCTTTCATTGCCAAACCGCTCTGAATAGCGGCAGCGAAACCTGAGGAGAATGTTTTGGGGGGTTCCATGTCCGCTCCACAGCCCCGGCGCATTCGTGCGCCTTTTGATGATGCCACGGCCCGCAGCCTGCGGGCGGGCGAGCGCGTGCTCATTTCCGGCGTGCTTCTGGCCGCGCGTGATGCCGCGCACAAACGTCTGGTCGCGCTGCTGGAAGCGGGAGCGCCCCTGCCCGTGGATCTGGACGGCCAGGTCGTCTATTATGTGGGACCATCCCCGGCCAGACCGGGGCGGGTCATCGGCTCGGCGGGTCCTACAACGGCGGGCCGCATGGATGCTTATACTCCCCGCCTGCTGGATGCCGGACTCAGGGGGATGATCGGCAAAGGCTACCGTTCGCCGCGGGTGGTCGATGCCATGGTGGCGCATGGCGCGCCCTATCTTGCCGCCATCGGGGGGGCGGGCGCGCTCATAGCCCGCAGCATCAGAAGCTATACGGTGCTCGCCTGGCCGGAACTGGGTCCGGAAGCGCTTGCCGCCATGGAAGTGGAAGATTTTCCCGCCATTGTGGTCATCGACAGTATGGGCAACGATCAATACGCCCTGGGGCAGCGGCCCTATCGCAGGCTTTGAGGCGGCCCGACCGCTATGCGGCGAGAGCTTGCCGCCGCCGCGCGACGACCAGCCACGCCGCAAGGCACAGCCCTGAAACCGCGGCGGAAATGCAGCCCACGGCCATGATGGCGCTAGGCCAGAACGCCAGGCTCGCCAGCAGCATGGAAACGGCGCCAAAAAACAGGCCGGTGCAGTTGATGAGCGATGCGACGATGCCATTGTCTCCCTGAATGCTCTCCATCATCAGCACTGTTGCGGGGGCGCGCATGGCGCTGCCGCAAAAACTGATGGGCGCGAACAGCAGGGCAAAGGCCCACGGGCCGTTCGCTCCCCAGAGCATGACGCCAATGCCTACCAGGCACATGACCAGCAGATGCCCCGTCAGGACGCTGTTGCGGTTCCAATGCCGGAAAACGCTGATATGCAGAAAGGGACCAAGCAGGGAGCAGAAGGCATTGAGCGCGAAGAACAGGCTGTAGTGCTGGGCGGAAACATGGAAGGTATTCTGAAAGATGAAGGCTGAGACAGCCAGGTAGGACATGAACGGCATGGACATTGCCGAAAAGATGAGTAGAGGGAAGAGAAAATTTTTGTTGGCAACGGCATGGCCCATGCGCCTGAAGGTTGCCGACAGGGAACGCGCGTTGCGGCGGGAGCTGGTTTCCTTCAGGCAGAGGGCGCCGAGCAGCGCCAGTGTGCCGCAGGCGGCAAGGCAGAGGAAAATGCCGCGCCAGTCGGTCACGAGCAAAAGCCAGCCGCCCAGCACCGGGGCGGTGAGCGGGGCGATGATGACCGTGGCCTGCATGACGGCCACGACATTTTCCATGGAACCGCCGCGCAACACGTCCTTGACAACGGCCAGCGACATGGCGCAGGCGGCGCCGCTGCCCAGGGCCTGGATGCCGCGCCAGACAAGAAAGACCTCAATGGAGCGCGTCAGGCACAGGGCCATGCTGGCGACGATGTAGAGCGCAGACCCCGCCACGAGGACCGGCTTGCGGCCATATCTGTCGCTGACGGGACCCCAGAAGAGCATGGAAACGGCAAAAAGCAGAATGAAGGCGCTGATGGTGGCGCTTGCCAGTTCGTTGGTGGTGGCGAATGTCCGGGCGATGGAAGGCAGCGCCGGCAGGTACATGTCCGTTGAAATGGGGGCAAAGGCGCTCAGGAAGGACAGATAGAGGATGAGGAAACGGTTTCCCGGGAAAAAAAGACGGCGGCTTTTCATCGCGGCAGCTTAAATCCGAATGTTCGCGAGGGCAACTGTCTGTGGTCCCGGCATCCGGCGACGCTCCGTTACATGACCGACAAAGATCGCCCAGTGACGCGACCGAAGGCGGCGCGAAGCGCGGCGTACGCAAATGGACAGCGGCTCAGGGCTGTTCCTGACGGATGACTGTGGCATTGCACAAGCTGCCATCCCAAGCCGGCAGCCGCATCAATAGGTCCAGACCCTAGAAAAGCTCTCTCCGGAAGGGATGGGTGGAATGGCGGTCTCTGACCAGGAACCAGCCTGTGAACCAGCCGGCGAGGGAAAAGGCAAAACCGGCGAAGAAGGGGGGGATGATGCTCGCCGTTTCCCAGAAAAGCGGCAGCACGCCGAGGCTCTTGTGCGCCATGAGATACCAGAACATGCAGACCGAAAAGCCCGCCACGCAACTCATCCAGGCGGCCACGGGGCAACGTTTGCCGAAGCGTACCAGGGCCACATAAGGCACCAGCACGGTGGCTCCCACGATGCTCCAGCTGGTGGTGCAGAGCAGGGCGATGAGCTGGCCCTTGATCTGGGCGCAGCCGCCGGAAAGGAGGACGCAGAAGATGATGCCCGCAAGCCACGCGCCACGCGAAGCCTTGCGGCCCGGAAGATCCTCCGCCAGGGCCGAGACCGCGATGTGAAAGATGGCCGTGGCCGTGGAGAGCGAAGCCGAGACAATAGCTAGGACAAAGAGCTGGAGTCCGGCATTGGGCAGGAGCATGCGGACGAGCATGGGCATGACTTCGTCCGGTGAAGTGACGGCCGGCAGGATGAGCCGCGAAAGCGACGCGGCAAAGTAGGCGCCGCCCACGAGCAGGGTCAGCACGAGCATGGCGAGCGGCGTGATGCGGTCCACCTGCCGCGCCGAAGCCAGGGCGAAATGGCGCTGGATCATCTGCGGCTGCGCCCATACGGCAACGGACGTCACGATGACGAGTGAAATGATGAACCAGCCCTGTTCTCCGGCGGAAAGGGCAACGAAGCCATTGTTGACGGCATCCGTGGGCGGAAGGGCCGCGAGCTTTTCAATGCCCGCCGAGGGGCCGCCCACAGCCGCGAAGACCGCGCCCACGAGCATGCAGATCCCCACGAGCATGACAAAGCCCTGCATGGCTTCCGTATAGAGCACGCCCCGCAGGCCGCCCACAAAGACCGCGAACCCCACCAGGAGGGCCACCGTCCAGATGAGTATCCACACCGGCACCGGGATGATCTGCGCCAGGAGCAGGGCTGCCCCCTTGATGACCGCCGAGGCATAGACGCCGAGAAAGACGGCGAACAGCACAGCCAGCGCCTTGCCGAGCAACGGGCTTTCATGCCCCCTGGCGATGAGCTGGGTGGGCGTGCGGGCGCCCAGCGCCCGCTGGCAGACGCGCGTGGGCCATGCCAGAAAACGATAGACCATCCAGGTGCCGAGCCAGACGTTGCCGGCGGCCACCAGAAGCATCTGCAGGCCATAGGCGTAGGCCAGGCCGCCGAATCCCACCAGGGCCACCGCGGAAATATAGGTAGCCACATAGGCGAACGCCTGAATGCCGAAGCCGACCCGACCGGCGGTGAGGGCGTCATGGCCGCGTCCCTTGCGCGCAAGCCAGATGAACAGCGCGATATAGGCCGCCCATATGAAGATATTGAACAGCATCAGTTACGACCGCCCCGGTGTTTGCGGGCCAGAGCCACAAGGTTGGCGAGGGCCAGCACCAGCGCTCCCGCAAGGGAGAGCACAGCGGTCCTGACAGCCATGTCGGTGAGCATGAGCACCTTGAAAAAATCCATGCAGTCTCCTGAAAGCGGCAGCTCCCCGTGCCGCGCCCCTGCCGGGCGCCATCGCGGGGGGCGCCAGGTCAATGGGGCGCCGTCTCGTGCCGGACCCCGCCATGCGGGCGCGTGTTCCGGAGGGAACGGGAAACGAAGGCAAGCGTTTCCTCATAGAGCGCCGGCGGCGCATATGGCGTGAGCACGCGCGTGCGATTGGCGCCCACCAGCAGCGAAATGACCACCTGGGCCGTGTCGTCGGCATCAAGCGCCACGAGGCTGCCATCCTCCACGCCGCGGACGAGCAGCCCGGCCAGGAGTTCATGGATCCTGGCAAAGCGTGAATCCATGAGATCCCGGTCCGTCTTGGTCTTCATGTCGCTGTAGGGGGAGCAGCGCACCAGCACGAGCCAGTTGGAGTCCGGATCCACGGAAAACTCGAGATAGGCGCGGCAAAAGCGCATGACCGCGTCATAGCCCGTGGCCGCGCCGCTGATGGCCGCCGTGAGGTGGGCGAGAAAGTGCTCCAGCACGTCCAGGCCCGAGGCAAGGAACAGTTTTTCCTTGTTGCCGTAATGGTGCGTCAGGAGGCCCAGTGCCACGCCCGCCCGGTCGGAGATCTTTTTGAAGGTGGTTTCCGCATAGCCATACTCCCCAAAAAGCTCCTTGGCGGCGCGGAGGAGGGCGGCTTTCTTGTTTCCGTTCCTGTTCATGACGGTTCCTGCCCCGGCTCAGTTGCCGCGCGTTTTCCGGCAGGGGTTCTGGCGGAAGGCGTGCTGGGCGTAACAGCCAAGGCGCTCCAGGCGCCTGTCCACGAGGTCATAGAGGCTCCCGGGCGTGAAGCGGCCGTTGGCGCGCCGCCTGCCCGCCGCGAGTCCGCTCAGGAGCGTGAGCGCCTCTTCCATGCGTCGCACGGGATAGATGGCGAAACGCCCGGACTCGACGGCATCGAGCACTTCCGGGGAAAGCATGAGATGGTCCACATTGTCATGGGGAATGATGACCCCCTGGGAGCCTGTGAGACCATGGCGCGCGCAGACCTTGAAAAAGCCCTCGATTTTGCGGGTGGTGCCCCCGACGGCCATGATCTGCCCGGAATGGCTCACCGCGCCGGTGAAGGCGAGATCGAGACGCATGGGGACATCGGCCAGGGCGGAAAGCAGGGCGGCCAGCTCCGCGCCGGAGGCGGAATCGCCCTCGATGCCGGCGTAGCTCTGCTCGAAATAGAGGGAGGCCGAGAGCATGAGCGGCTTGGTGCGGGCAAAAAGATCCGTCAGGTAGCTCTTGAGGATCATCATGGCCTTGGTATGGATGGGTCCGCCAAGGTCAGCCTCGCGCTCCAGGTCGATGATGCCGTCCTGTCCCACGCCCACGGTGCAGGAAATGCGGTGCGGCAGGCCAAATTCGTAATTGCCGTGCCAGGTCACGGAAAGCCCGTTCACCTGGCCCACCGCCGTGCCCGAGGTTTCCACCTTGATGATCTCGCGGTCGTACTCCTCCATGAAGATCTCTTCTTCAAGATTGGCGCGGTAGGTACGGGCGGCGTAGGCATCCTCGAGCGTGGCGGCATTCACGCGCGGCAGGCCGCGCAGTTCCGCCAGGGCCGCGGACTCGATCATCAGCTCGCGCAGCAGGGGAAAACGGAGCGAGAGCCGGCGCTGGTCCTCGCAGAGATGCGAACCCAGGTCCACGAGCCATGCCAGGGCGTCGCGCTCGAAGGGCGGAAGCTGCGCCTCGGCGGCGATGCGCGCGATGTGACCGAGATAGGCGCGCACATTGGGCGCGGTGCGGTCCGCCACATCGGTCATGTGGGCCTTGATGCGGAAAAGCTTGGCAAAGCGCTCATCCGCCATCAGCAGGTTCTCGTACAACTCCTCGCCGCCGATGAGTACGACCTTGAGATCGAGTCCAAGGGGTTCCGGGAGGATGCCCTTGGTGCGTATGGCGGTTTCGGGGACCTCCCCGCCATCCTCGATGCGGGCCTGGTTGGCGCGCAGGGCGCGCAGCAACCCCTCCCATGCGCCGGGATGCTGGAGGATGTCCTCCATGTGCAGGACGAGAAAGCCCCCGTTGGCCTTGTGCAGACTGCCGGCCCGGATGAGGGTGAAGTCGGTGACAAGGGCGCCCATTTCGGACTCGCGTTCCACGCAGCCGAGAAGATTGAGCGCCGTGGGATTGTCCTCCACCACGATGGGCGCCCCGGCGAGGTCGCCGTTGTCCACGAAGAGATTGACTTCGTAGCGGTAGAAACAGTCATCGGCAGGGGGCTGCCCGTGGGCCTCCGGCTGGCCCGAAGTGGTTTCCCGCGGGAGGAATGCCTCGGTATTGCGCAGGATATCCTCGCGCAGACCGCTGAAATAGGCCTTCATGGCCTCTGTGGGACAGGCCTTGAGCATGCGCTCGCGCGCGGGCGTGAGCTGCGCGTCCAGCACCTGATCCATGGCCTGAAGCTCCAGCTCGCGCTCGTCATTGCGGAAGGATTCCTCGGCCTTGTTCATCTGGCGCAGAAAGCCCGCCATCTTTCCGGCAAGGCTGTCGCCGCGCCGCTTGAGGTCGAGGCGCAGGGCATTGTCCAGGCGCCCGTATTCCTCTTCGCTCAGGCGTTTGCCCTTGACCAGCGGAAAGAGCGTCAGGCCGCCGTTTTCATCCACATCGAGGTTGAAGCCCTTGAGCGCGGCCACATCGTTCATCTTGTGGATGAGCCCCATGCGGACTTTCTGGAAGCGCTCCATGAGCCGCGCGCGCTGGC
Organism: uncultured Desulfovibrio sp.; assembly: GCF_910584445.1. Taxonomy (GTDB): domain Bacteria; phylum Desulfobacterota; class Desulfovibrionia; order Desulfovibrionales; family Desulfovibrionaceae; genus Desulfovibrio. The sequence continues at coordinate 53,751 of NZ_CAJUBO010000014.1, read as the reverse complement.
GCACATAGGCGGAGGTCTCGAAGCGGCGCGTCAGCTCGCGGCCGATGGCGTCCATCATATCTTTCAGGCAGTTCTTGAACTTTTTTCCCTGTCCCGCGGGCAGGGAAAGCAGGCGCGGTCTGTCGGGGTCCGCAAAGTTCTGGACATAGACGAGATCCGGAGGCGTGGCGCCCCGGCGCGCGCGCGGGCGCAGATAATTGAGCAGCATGTAGCTGCGGCCCAGATCCGCCTCGCCGGAAAGATAGACGTTGTAGCCGGTGGCCCGGATCTGGAGCGCGAGGTCCAGGGCCTGCATGGCCCGCGGCTGGAAGGGATTGGCGCGGCCCGTGCCCGCGCGTGACGCGGGAATGGCCGAACTGTCCTCCCAGGGGATGCGGGCGGGGTCAAAGGTGGCGTGGAGGCGTGACGCCGGAAGCGGAGCAATATGTGCCATGTTGAGTATTAAAGTTTTGGATAAAGTTTTTCCAGGATGGCCCTGCCGCCGCCGTCCAGAAGCTCGACCGCCAGCGCCTGCCCGATCTGTCGGGCGTCGATGGCGCTGCCGCTCCTGCTGCCGCGCAGGATGACGCTGCCGTCCACTTCAGCCACAAGGCCGTCCAGGACGAGCGTTTCCTCATCCGCGAGGCGCGCATGCGCGGCGATGGGGACCTGGCAACCGCCGTCCAGTCCGGCGAGGAAGCCGCGTTCGGCATCCACGCAGACGCGCGTATCCCGGTCCTCCAGGCTGGCAAGAAGCACAAGGAGGTCGTAATCGTCCTCCCGGCATTCAATGCCAAGCGCGCCCTGGCCCACCGCGGGCATGAAGCGTTGCGGGTCAAGGGGCAGCATGTGGGGCGCGCGCAGGCCGAGACGCTGCAAGCCCGCCGTGGCAAGGATGATGGCGTCGTATATGCCGTCTTCGAGTTTGCGCAGGCGCGTGTCCACATTGCCGCGCAGGCTGGAAACGCGCAGGTCCGGCCGCAAGGCCAGCAACTGGGCCTGGCGGCGCAGGCTGCTCGTGCCCACATGGGCGCCTTCGGGCAGGGCGTCCAGATCCGGGTACTGGCGGGAGAGCAGACAGTCCGTGGGGGATTCGCGCGGGGGCACACAGCCGAGGAGGAGCCTTTCCGGCAGCTCCATGGGAACATCCTTGATGCTGTGCACCGCCAGGTCCGCCCGGCCGTCCAGCAGCGCCTCTTCGATCTCCTTGACGAAAAGGCCCTTGCCGCCCACCTTCGCCAGCGGCACGTCAAGAATGACGTCGCCGCGCGTCTTGATGACATTGAGGGAAATGGCGAGGCCGGGATCAAGCTCTTCCAGCAGATGCTTGACGTGTGCCGCCTGCCAGAGTGCCAGTCTGCTGCCGCGCGTGGCGATGACAAGGTGCTTGCGCATGCGTGCCGCCCTGGCGGCCATGCCGCCGACGCCGGAGGTCAGACCGGCCTGAATGGTTACGGAAAGGGGGACCGGAGCCTTCTGAAGGCAGGGTGCTCTGCCGGCCGCGCGGTCGTGCCCTGCCCTTTGGCCCTGGAAAACGTCAAAATCGTCTAGTGGCCGCAGCTCGCGCAGTTGCCTCCGGAACACCCGGCACAGCCGCCGCCGGCGGCCGGAGCGGACGCCTCGCCGGACATGCCGGCGTTGCCCCGGCACCGGGCGCAGCGCGACATGAGCTTGTGCGTTTCCGTTGCGCCGCAATAGGGGCAGGCCGGGAGTTCCTCCCCGAAAACCAGTTCCTCGAAGTCACGGCCGCATTTCTCGCAGCCATATTCGTAAATGGGCATGTTCAGTCCTTTGCCTTGCGCCGCGCCTCCAGATGGGAGGTCAGCGCCGCCGCGTTCTCGAAAAGGTAATGATCCGCCAACTGGCAGAAAAGATGCCCGGCGGCGATATGCAGTTCCTGCACCAGGGGCGTGCCCGCCGGGGGCGTTGCCAGAAGGATGCGGCAGAGTCCGCGCATCCTGCCGCCGCCGTGGCCCGAAAGCCCCACCGTGAACACCCCGGCCCGGGCCGCCGCCTCCAGCGCGCGGATGACGTTGGGGCTGTTGCCTGAAGTGGAAAGGGCCACAAGCAGGTCGCCGGGGCGCCCCAGCGCCTCCACCTGGCGGGAGAAGACTTCCTCATAGCCCATGTCGTTGCCGATGGCCGTGAGGGCGGAGGTGTCCGTCGTCAGGGCGATGGCGGGCAGCGCCGGACGATCCATGAGGAATCGGTTGACGAATTCGGCCGCAAGGTGCTGGGCGTCCGCAGCACTGCCCCCGTTGCCGCAGAAAAGGAGCTTGCCGCCCCCGGCGATGGCCGCGGCGGCTTCCATTGCTGCCTGGCGCAGAGCCTCGGCCTGCAGGCGGAAGAACTCCTCGCGCAGACGCGCGCCCTCGGCTGCATGCCGGGCGATGATTTCCAGTGCGGCATCGGTCATCACGGTTTTCCGTTTGTAGGTGGGTCCGGGGCATCCCTGAGGGACCGGCCATATGTATGCCAAAGCGCGCGCGCTGACAAGAGCGGGGGCCAGGGGCGCCCGCGGGCTTGCGGTCAGGCCCCTGATGACGTAATCAAGCCGCATGCGCAGTATCGAGACGCCCGATGTCCTTGTGGTCTGCAAGGCGCGCCATGCCAGGGCGCATGCCCTTGGCCGCGAGGTGCTCGCCTGGCTTGCGGGCCGGGGGCTTGACGCGCGCCTGTGCGAGGCGGGCGCGGAGTGCGCCTCCGCGGAAAGCGCGGACGTGGCGCGCCCTCCACGGTGTGTCATCGTTCTCGGCGGGGATGGCACCATCCTCGGCGTGGCGCGCCGCTTCGCGTTCAGCGGCGTGCCGCTCTTCGGCATCAATTTCGGGCGCGTGGGCTTTCTCACCAATGCCGAACCCTGCAACTGGCGGCAACGTCTGGAGACCGCGCTCGCGCCGGAAACGCCCGGGCGCAGCTGCCTTGCCCTGCGCTGGCGGATCTTGCGTTCCGAAAGGACCCTGGCGGAAGGCGTTGCCGTCAATGACGTGGTGGTGGGCAGGGGGGCGCTCGCCCGGCTCACAGGCATCCATGTCGTTCTGGACGGGTGCGACATGGGCATCCTGCGCTGCGACGGACTGCTCTGCTGCACACCTGTGGGCAGTTCCGGCTACAGCGCTTCGGCGGGAGGGCCTATCCTGCATCCCGGCATGGACGCCGTAGGCCTGACGCCCATCTGTCCGTATCCCGGTTCCGCGTCGCCGCTGGTGCTGCCGGGCGGGGTGGTCTGCCGTCTGGGCGTCGCCGCTTCCACAGAGGCCTGGCTTACGGTGGACGGCCAGGAAGGGCAGATGCTCGAGGGCGGTGACGAGGTGGTGTTGTCCGGCGTGCCGGACGGTGTGCGTTTTCTTGGCGGCGCGCGGTTTTTTGAGCGATTGCGCGTGCGGGGCTTTGCCCTGGATGCCGAAGATGGCGGGGAAGGGCGGCCCAAGTGCCGCGCCGGCGTCCCGCCGGTGCCGGGCGCCCGGGGGGCGCGCCGCGAGGGGGAATGATCCATGGGTGCGTATGAGGCGGTCATCGGCCTTGAAGTGCATGTCCAGCTTGCCACGGATTCCAAGCTGTTCTGTTCCTGTCCGACAAAATTCGGGCAGCCGCCCAATACCAATGTGTGCGAGGTCTGCGCCGGAATGCCCGGCGCCCTCCCTTCGCCCAACCGGCGCGCCATCCGCTATGCGGCCACGGTGGGCCTGGCCGTCAACTGCGCCATCAACCGCCGCTCGCGCTTTGACCGGAAGAATTATTTTTATCCCGATCTGCCCGCAGGATACCAGATATCCCAGTTCGAACTCCCCATCTGCGAGCATGGCTGGCTTGATGTGGAGGCCGACGGCGCGACCCGGCGCATCGGCATCACGCGCATCCACATGGAAAACGATGCCGGCAAGAACATCCACGCTCCGGCCGAGAACGCCAGTTACGTTGACCTCAACCGCGCGGGCACCCCGCTGGTGGAGATCGTCTCCGAGCCGGACATGCGCTCGGCGGCGGAAGCCGTGGCCTATCTGCGGGCGCTGCACGGCATTGTCACCTATCTTGGCGTGAGCGACGGCAATATGGAGGAGGGGAGCTTCCGCTGCGATGCCAATGTCTCCATCCGTCCGCGCGGACAGGCCGAACTGGGGACGCGCACCGAGCTTAAAAACCTGAATTCTTTCCGTAACGTGCAGCGGGCCATCGAGTTCGAGATCGCGCGTCAGGAAGACATCCTCGAGGATGGCGGCGCCGTGGTGCAGGAGACGCGCCTGTATGACGCGGTGAAAAACGTCACGCTCGCCATGCGCGGCAAGGAGGAGGCGCAGGATTACCGTTACTTCCCCGATCCCGATCTTCTGCCTGTGGTCATCAGCGAAGAGGAGCTGGCCGCCTGGACGGCGGCGCTGCCCGAGCTGCCGCGCGAGCGTGCGCGCCGGTTCATGGACATGACCGGGCTGCCGGCGGCTGATGTTGAAGCGCTGGTGCAGAACCGGGGCCTGGCCGACTTTTTCGAGACTGCCGCCGCGGAGGCCGAGCCGCGCAAGGTGGCGGCCCTCATCCTGGGTCCGCTGTTGCGCGAGTGCCATGCGCGGGAGCTTCCGCTTTCGCCCGACAAGTGCCCGGATGTGTGGAAAATGACGCCCAAGGCGCTGGGAACGCTGGCGCGCGTTATTGACGAGGGGCTTATCAGCGCCAAGATCGCCGGCGATATTTTCGGCGATCTGTTCACGAGCGGCGCCATGCCCGATGTCTATGTGCGGGAAAAGGGCCTCGGGCAGATCTCCGACGCGGGCGCGCTGGAGGCGGCGGTGGACGGGGTCATCGCCGCCAACCCCGCCGAGGTGGAGTCCTACCGGGGCGGCAAGACCAAGCTCATGAGCTTTTTTGTGGGCCAGGTCATGCGCGCCACCAGGGGCAAGGCCAACCCGGCGCTGGTCAACGAACTGCTGGCCCGAAAGCTCGCCTGAGCGGGGGCAGCCCTCAAACGCTGAGGTTGAGTCCGGAGAGCAGGGAGAGATTGCCCCCGGAGTACGCGCCGAAATAGGAGTTGGCGCTGCCGGAATCGGCCCACCATGAGGCCATGGATTCGATCTGGATGCGCTTGCGCATCTCCGAGGGCGCAAGCTGCATGGCCTTGCGGGCGTCGTCAATGCCGGAGAGCGTTTCTATCTGGCGGTATTTTTTGACGATATCCGGGTTTTCATCAAAGAAGCGCTGCACCTTGTCGCGGTCGGGATGGTCGCTGACCACCGTGAGGCTGCCATCGTCACCGATCTGGATGGAGAAACTGATATTGGGGTCCACGCCCAGCCCGTTCAGCCCTGTGGCGAGCTTTTTGCCCGTGTCGCCGTTCTCGTCCAGCACCGCCTGAATGTCCTTGAGTTCGCCGTTATTGACGGTGATCCGCACGCCGCCTTCCGCGTTCAGGCGCAGGCTCACGGCCGAGGTGTCCACATCCTTTTTTTTCAGTTCTTCCTTGACGGCGTCGGCCAGCGCGGGGTTTTCCTTCAGCCACTGGTCGATGGAAGCGGCGTCCGCATGGTCGCCCCTGACCGCGAGATTTCCCGCGTCATCGAAACCCAGTTCAAGGGGACCCGTGAGCGTGATGCCCAGGCTGTCGAGTCCGGCGCGAAGATCCTTCGTCAGGTCCGCGGCGCCGTCCAGCGCCGCCTGGATGCTGTCGCCCGCGCTGTTGACGACGCTCATCCTGCCGGAAGCGCTCAGGCGGAACTCCACGGGCGTTGCGTCATCCACCCCCGCCTCCCGAAGGGCGGCCCGCACTTCGTTGCCGAGCGCCGGATTGGCGTCCAGCCATGCCTGGGCGGTTTTCCGGTCCTGCGCGTCCGCGCCGATGGCCGAGAGCTTGCCGTCCTTGTCCAGAGAAAACGTGAGCTGGGAGAGGTCGCTGATGCCCGTCTGGGCAAGCCCGTTTTTGACCGCCTCGCTGAACTCGCTCTGGAGCTGCTCGCGGTACCGCGAGATCTGGCTGAAGGTGACGCGGCTGTTGCCCGTGACCCCCATGGCGTCCATGGCGTATTTCGTCAGCTCCACCATGCTTGAAAGCTGGTTCGTCATGGAAGTGCCGCCGAAAAGCGAACTCAGGCTGTCGGCTGCGGAACTTCTGGCCGTTTCCGAACCTGTGCTTTTCAGCTGCTGGCCCTGCCACTGGAACAGGACGTCACGGTAATTGCTGATGCCGGAAATGCTCATGGCCGCTCCAGGCAGTTTTTGCCGCCGAAGTGCCGGAGTGACCGGAAATATGGCGTCCGGCGGCTGAAGTGAAGGATCGCTCCCAAAGTTATGCAGGTATCGTGCCAGATTTCCCTTCCGGGAAGCGGGAACGCCCCCCTGATGGACAGCCCCGCGGAAATAGGCTACATCCGACACATGCCTGAGTGTCCCCCTGCGCCGGAGATCGTGGAATTTGACGATCCCGCGCTCGCCAACCTGCTGTTCGGGCCGCGCAACGCGCATCTCGACCTGCTGGCCGCCGCCAGCGGCGCGCGTATTACGAGCCGCGGAGCAAGCGTCCTTGTGGAAAGCGACGATCCCGATGTGCGGCGCGATCTCTGTCAGGTCTTTGTCCAGCTGTACGCGCTCCTGCGCGGCGGACTCGTCCTGGGCGGGCAGGACGTGGCGCGCGCCTATGCCATGGTGCGGAACGATCCCGGCCTGAACCTCGGCGCCGTCTTCCGCGATGCGGTCTTTGTGAGCACGCCGCGCAAGAGCGTGACGGCGCGCAATGTGGCGCAGAAAGCCTATCTTGAGGCCTTGCGCGCCAATGAGCTTGTTTTTGCCGTGGGTCCGGCCGGCACGGGCAAGACCTATCTGGCCGTTGCCATGGCGCTATCCATGCTCCAGCGCCACCGCGTCAAGCGCATCGTGCTGACGCGTCCGGCGGTGGAGGCGGGCGAACGGCTCGGCTTTCTCCCCGGCGATCTGGCGGAAAAGGTGAATCCCTATCTCAGGCCGCTCTACGACGCGCTCTATGACATGACGCCGCAACCCAAGGTGGCCGCCATGCTGGAGAGCGGCGTCATCGAGATCGCGCCGCTCGCCTTCATGCGCGGCCGCACCCTCAACGATGCCTTCATCATCCTGGACGAGGCGCAGAACACCACCCGCGAGCAGATGAAGATGTTCCTCACCCGCATGGGCTTCGGCTCCCGGATGGTGGTCACAGGCGACGCGACCCAGATCGACCTTCCGGCCCAGCCGGGCGCGGACAGGCCACGTTCGGGCCTGATCCACGCCCTGGGCCTGCTGCGTGATGTCCCCGGGCTTGCCATCCATCGGTTCACCAAGGCCGATGTGGTGCGTCATCCTTTAGTCGGAGCCATTGTCAGCGCATATGACGACGCAGAAAAAGCCGGCGCGCCCGTCTAGCACCCTGGCGCTCTTCCGCGCGCTCAAGGCGCGCCACCATTGCGGTTGGGGCATATGGGCCCTTGTGGGGAGCCTGCTCTTTCTTTCCCTGCTGGCGGGCGCCAATTTCGAGACCGCGCAACGCCTCTATGTGGCGGGGCAGGTGGCGGAAAGCGATGTCATCGCCGACAGGGACCTGCTCGTGGAGGACAGCCAGGCCAGCAAGGCGCGGCGCAAGCAGGTCCTGTCGCTCCAGCCGCCGGTCTATGATCTGAGCATCGAGCCATATACGCAGTTCCAGGGCCGTATCCTGGAGATCCTCCGGGCGCTCAATAGCGGCCCGGAGCACAGGAATTCTCCGGAACTTCAGCGCCTTGCCGAAGAAGTGACCCCCGCTGTCGCGGACGAGGTGCTTCCCGAACTGTCGCGGCGCGAGGTGCAGACCTATCTTCTGAAAAAGCTGCTGCCCCAGATCCGCGAACAACTCGCGGAAGGGCTGGTGTGGGATATCCGCGCGGCCCGCGTGGGGCGTTCGGGCATCATCCTCCGCAATCTGGACGCCAATACCGAGACCCTGCGCCCCGACGTGCGCGCCCTGCCGGACGTGCAGTCCTTCCTGGCCGAGGTCTCCGCGCAGCTGCGGGAGGTTCCTGAACTCAATCCCCAGTCGCGGCGGGCCATCAACATCCTGCTTTCCGCCACCATGCCCGCCTCGCTGACGCTCAACCGCGAGGCCACCCAGAAGCGCGGCGCCGATGTGGTCGCCTCGGTGGCTCCCGTTTATTACCAGATCCAGAAAGGGGAGCTTGTCCTGCGAAAAGGGGAGCGCGCGAGCCGCGAGCAGCAGATCAAGATGCAGGCCCTGTACACCTCCTCTGCCGATCCCATGCGCTGGGAAACGGCCGGGGGGGCGTTCCTGTGTTCCCTGCTGCTTTCCGTGGGCTTTTTCGTCGCCCCCAGCGGGCGCCCGGGCACACCGCTCCGGCGCAAGGACATGCTGCTCATCTCCCTGGTGCTCCTGCTCTTTGGCGTGGGGGCCAAATGTGTCTGGCTCCTGGGTCTGCGTCTCGACAGCCCGAGCCTGCTCAGCGCGTTTGCCATCGCCTTTCCCGTGGCCGGATCCGTGGGCCTTGTCGCCATGGTCTTCGCGGCGCGGCGCTACTGCACCATGGGGCTGCTCCTTTCCCTCTTCTGCATGCTCATGTTTCAGGAAGGATTTCCGCTGTTTCTCTATTACTTTCTCGGCGGCATGCTCGCCACCTGGCTGGTGACGAGCGCGCAGAGCCGCCAGGATGTGGTCTGGAGCGTCGTTCCGCTTTCGCTCGGCCTGCTGGCTGTCTGGGCCGGCATGGCGCTGCTCGCGCAAACGCCGCTCTTCCAGATGCCTGTCCAGATGATCGCCGTGCTGATCAGTTCCCTGCTTTCGCTCATCCTGCTCTTTGCCGTAAGCCCGGTGCTGGAAATCGCCTTTGGCTACAGCACCCGTTTCCGCCTCATGGAACTCATGAGCCTGGAGCAGCCCCTGATGCAGGAGATCATGGTGACCATCCCCGGCACCTACCACCACTCGCTGGTGGTCGCCAACATGGTGGAAGCCGGCGCCAAGGCCATTGGCGCCAACAGCCTGCTCTGCAAGGTGGCGGCCCTGTATCATGACGCGGGAAAGCTCACCTATCCCGACTACTTCATCGAAAACCAGTTCGGCGCGCCCAACAAGCATGACAAGCTGGCGCCGTCCATGAGCGCGCTTGTCCTGCTTTCGCACGTCAAAAAAGGTACGGAACTCGCCGAGCGCTACAATCTCGGCCTGGAAATTTGCGACATCATCCGCCAGCACCACGGCACGCGCCTGATGCGCTATTTTTACCAGAAGGCCGTGGACCTGGGGGAAAAGCCCCAGGAGTCCGACTTCAGCTATCCCGGCCCGCGCCCGCAGACCAAGGAGGCGGCCATCCTTATGCTCGCGGATTCCGTGGAGGCGAGCAGCCGCACGCTGACCGACCCCACGCCGGCCCGCATCAGGAGCCATATCGACGCCATCATCAAGGGGATCTTCGCCGAGGGCCAGCTTGACGAATCCGAACTGACCTTCAAGGACCTGCATTACCTGAGCGAGAATTTCCAGCGCATCCTCACGGGCATTTTCCATCAGCGTATCACGTATCCCGAGGCGCGGAAAACGCCGCAGGAAGCGGGCCGCAAGCCCGAAGCCCCCCATGAGGGGCGGCAGGGATCCTGCGGGGAACAGACGCATCCATCCGGCCTTCGCGAAACTCCGCAACCGCCGGGGTCCGCTTCCCCCTGCGCCGCACGCGAGGCGTCGCTGCCCGGGGAGAAGCCCATTGCGCTCTGAGGGGCGCCCGGACATGGCCGCCATTGGCGGCCCTGGATGCCCTGCGCCTGTTGCGGCCGTTTTTGTCCGGCACGGCGGCATGGGCTGGATGTGCCCCCTGGACCGCCGGGAATTGCGGCACGCCCTGGAAACCATGTGCGCCACGGTGGCCGCCGCCGGGCGGCCGGTGGAGTCCGTTGACCTCTACCTGCTGGACGATGCGGGCATGGCCGCGGCCAATGCGCGGCATCTCGGCTGCCATGGCCCGACCAATGTCCTTTCCTTTCCCGGGGCTGCCGGCATGGCGGGCAGTCTTCTGCTTTCTCTGGATACGCTGGCGCGGGAGTGTCTGCTCTACGGACAGGACCCCTGCGAACATCTGTTGCGGCTGCTCGCACATGGCATGGGGCATCTTGCCGGGCTGGATCACGGGCCGGAGATGGATGCGCTCTGCGCCGCCTGCCGGGACGCGGCGGAAGCGGGGAATGCCCGGTGAACGGGAACGGCGCGCATCCCTGTGCCGTGGCGGTGAGCGGACCCGGCGCCGGACCGGAGATCTTTCCTTTTGCCGAGGTGCCCTCGTGCCTGGATGCGGCTTTTGAGCTGGCACGCGCCGGGCGCCTCCGCATTTGGGACAGCGCCCTTGCCGCGAGCCAGACCGCGGGACGCGGCCAGTTGCGGCGCCAGTGGCATTCGCCGCCGGGCAATATTTATGCCGCTCTGCGTCTGCCGGTCACGCCGCCGTTTGACGGCTCCTCCGCAGCGCCGGCGGTGGGCCTTCTCGCGGCGGAGGCCCTGGGGGCGCTCGGGTGGCATGTCCGCATCAAATGGCCCAATGACCTCGTGCTCCACATGGCCGGGGTGCCCCGCAAGGTGGCGGGCATCCTGCTGGAGGAGCGGGGCGGCGTCCTTTTGGCGGGCATTGGCGTCAATGTGGCGTCGCGGCCGCCGGATGCCGCCCTGCGGCCGGATGCGGCGCTGGGCGCCGCCTGTCTTGCCGAGAGCGGCAACGGGCCGGACCCGGTGGCGGCCGAGGTCTGGGCGTGCCTTGTAAGGCGTATGGTTTCGGCATATACTGGCGCGCGCGTTTTCGCAGGCTCATGGCGCGGGCGCGCGGAGTCGCTCCTTCTCTGGCGGGGGGAGACGGTGGAGGTCGTGGACGGCCACATGGCGGTGAAAGGACGGTTGGCCGGACTCTGGCCGTCGGGCGCCCTGCGCCTTGAAACGGAAAGCGGCATTCTGGAATGCACGGGTGGCAGCCTGAGACCCGTGTGATGCATGGGGCGCGCCGCCGGCGCCCGCGCATGGCGGGCGGCACGCAAGGAGACAGAGGAAAGGGATGGGCAGAAAAACATTCGCCGACGTTCAGGAATTTCTCAAGGGCAAGGTCATTCTCGTGGCAAACCGGGGCATACCTGCCCGGCGTATTTGCCGCTCCATCCGCGAACGCTTCGATGCCGTCGCCGCCATGACCGCCACGGATGTGGACAAGACCGCCCCCGCTGCCGCGACGGCCCAGGAACTCATCCTGCTGGGCAACGAGCCGCGTGCCTATCTGGATATCGACGCCATCATCGACAAGGCCAAGCGCCGCGGCGTGGTGGGCATCCATCCGGGCTGGGGCTTCGCCTCCGAGGACACGCGCTTTCCCCGGCGCTGCAAGGAGGCGGACATCACCTTCATCGGCGCCACGGCCGAAGCCATGAACCTGCTGGGCAACAAGGTGCAGGCGCGCGCGGTGGCGCGCAGGCTGGGCATTCCCGTGGTGCCCGGCTCAGACGGCGCGGTGGACATGGCGACCGCGCGCACGCTTATCAAGGAGATCGGCCTGCCCATCATGCTCAAGGCCGAAGGCGGCGGCGGGGGACGCGGCATTTTCGCCATCCACAACGAGGCGGAACTGGACGACGCCTTTTTCAAGGCATCCTCCATGGCTCAGGCTTCCTTCGGCAATCCGCGCCTTTTTGTGGAAAAGTTCCTGGCCGATGTGCGCCATATCGAGATCCAGGTCATCGCCGACATGTACGGCAATGTGTTTGCCTTTGACGAACGCGACTGCACGGTGCAGCGCAACCACCAGAAGCTCATCGAGATCACGCCGTCGCCCTGGAAGGGGGTGACGCCTGAACTGCGTGAGCGCCTCAAGGACTATGCCCGCCGGCTGGTGCGCGACGTGGGCTACCATTCGCTGGCTACGGTGGAATTTCTCATTACCCCGGACGGCGAGCCGTATCTCATTGAAGTGAACACGCGCCTTCAGGTGGAGCACGGCATCACGGAATGCCGCTACGGCATCGACCTTGTGGAGGAGCAGATCGCCGTGGCCTTCGGGGCCGAACTGCGCTATCGGGAGGAGGATCTGCGGCCCTCGTACTGCGCCATGCAGGTGCGTATCAACTGCGAGAACCCGCAGGAGAACTTCGCGCCCAATTCCGGGCTGATTTCCCGCTATGTCTCCCCCGGCGGCCCTGGCGTGCGCCTGGATTCCAACATCAGCGCCGGGTACGAGTTTCCGGCCAACTATGATTCGGCAGGCTCGCTGCTCATCGCCTATGCCCATGACTGGGAAAAGACCCTGGGCATCATGGACCGCGCCCTCAGCGAGTATGTCATCGGCGGCATCAAGACCACCATTCCCTTCTTCCGCAAAGTCATCAAGCAGCCGGAGTTCCGCCGCGGCGAGATCAACACCAACTTCATCGCCGACCATCCCGAGCTGATGTTCTACACGGACATCGCTCCCGAAGGCGAACGCCTGGCGCGCCTGGTGGCCGAGATTTCGGCCAAGGGCTACAATCCGTATGTCCAGCTCGGGGAATACCGTTCCATCACCACCCCGGCGCTGGGTCCCTTCGCGCCGGTACTGCCGCCCATCAGCCCTTCTGTCCGGCGCAGGCCGTCGCCCTATCCGCACGGGGACAGGCTGGCAACGCTCGATTATATCCGCGATGCCGGCTACGTCCATTTCACGGACACGACGCCGCGTGATTTCACGCAGTCCAATTCCGGCAACCGGTTCCGCCTTGCGGAAGACAGGCTCATCGGCCCCTATCTCGACAATGTGGGCTATTTTTCCATTGAGAATGGCGGCGGCGCGCATTTTCATGTCGCCATGCTCGCCAACATGACGTATCCCTTCACGGAAGCGCGGGAATGGAACCGCTTCGCGCCCAAGACCTTCAAGCAGCTGCTGGTGCGGTCCACCAATGTGCTGGGCTATACGCCCCAGCCGCGCAATCTCATGCGCGCCACCGGCGAGATGATCTGTGACTGCTATCAGGTGGTGCGCTGTTTCGATTTTCTCAATCATGTGGAAAATATGCGCCCTCTGGCCGAAGTGGTGCTCTCCCGCAAGGATGTCATTTTTGAGCCGGCCATTTCCCTTTCCTGGAGCAAGGGGTTCGACATTCCGCACTATCTGGAGGTGGCCCGCGGCATGATCGCCATGGCGGCGGACATCCTCGGGGTCGATCCCCGGGTGGCGGAACGCCATATCATCCTGGGCCTGAAGGACATGGCCGGGGTGTGCCCCCCCAGGTTCATGGAGGAGCTTGTGAGCGCCCTTCGCAGGGAATGGCCCGGGCTTGTCCTTCATTATCACCGCCATTATACGGACGGCCTTTTCGTGCCCGCCTGCGGGGCCGCGGCCAGGGCCGGGGCGCACATTCTGGATGTCGGCCTGGGCGCAGCCGTGCGGTCCTACGGCCAGGGCGATGTGCTCTCCATGATGGCGTATCTGGAAGACGAGCTGGGGTTGAAGTGTCATTTGAACAAGGACGCCATCCGCGACGCCAATTTCGTCTGCAAGCAGATCATGCCCTACTATGACCGCTATTGCACGCCGTACTTCCAGGGCATCGACCACGATGTCACGCTGCATGGCATGCCCGGCGGGGCCACTTCCTCCTCGCAGGAGGGGGCCATGAAGCAGGGCTACATCCATCTGCTGCCCTATATGCTCAAGTTTCTGGAAGGGAGCCGCCAGATCGTGCGCTACCATGACGTGACGCCCGGCTCGCAGATCACCTGGAACACGGCGTTTCTTGCCGTGACCGGGGCATGGAAGCGCGGCGGCGAGGAAGAGGTGCGCTACCTCCTGGAGGTGCTCGGAGAGGTGACGCGCACGCCGGAGGCCGAGCTTTCGCCCGAAATGCGTCAGGCGCGTCTTACCATCTATCAGGACTGCAACGATGCCTTCCGCAATCTGTTGTTGGGGAAATTCGGCAAGCTCCCGCTGGGCTTCCCCGCCGACTGGGTGTATGAAAGCGCTTTCGGCGCGGACTGGAAAAACGCCATCGAAGCCAGGACGGAAGCCTCGCCCCTGGAGTCGCTGCCGGACACGAACCTTGCCGCCGAGGAACGCGCCTGCGCCGATATCCTCAAGCGGCCGCCCAATGCGGAAGAGTTCATCCTCTACCTGAATCATCCGGCGGATGCGCTCAAGACCATCCAGTTCCGCGCCAGATTCGGCGACCCCAACAATCTGCCGCTGGATGTCTGGTTCGAGGGCATGAAGGTGGGGCAGGACCTCAACTTCACGGATACGAGCGGCAAGCCGCATCATCTGCTGCTGTTGAGCATTTCCCGTCCCAATGACGCGGGCATGGCTATCTGCCGCTATGTGCTCGATTCGGAATTCCTGAGCTGCGAGGTGCAGGTCAGCCAGCCCACCGCCCAGAAAAACCGGGGCCTGCCCATGGCCGACCCCGCGGACCCGTATCAGGTGCCCTCCCCGAGCAATGGCGACCTGTGGGTCATGTATGTCCATCCGGGCGATATCGTGAAGGCGGGCGAGGAGCTTTTCAACGTTTCCATCATGAAGCAGGAGAAGGCGGTGCTCGCCCCGGTGGACGGCATCGTCAGGCGCGTGCTCAAGACGGCGGACTTCAAGGAGAGCAAGCAAATGGTCTCGGTGCACGAGGGCGAACTCATCGTCGAGCTTGGGCCGGTGCCGCGGCTTTGCCCCAACGAGGCCTGCGCCCAGCCCATCCCCTCGGAGTCCATGCGCTTCTGTCCTTCCTGCGGCACCTGCCTGGTCAAGGAGTGAGCTTCGCCGGAACGCCCGCCCTGCGCATGGTGGGCGTTCCGGAAAAATCGGGGGAAATCTCCGGCCCTGTGCCGGGTTTTTGTGGACAGTTCCGCCATCCCCGTATATTCTTGGTTCCATCTCCAGCGCGTCTTTCCAACTCGGAGGAAGTCATGGCCAAGAGTCCTGCCAAAGCCACGCATCCCAAATCCAAGACCAATTCCGGCGAAGCGGTGCAAAAGAAACTCGTCCTGACTGGAGCCGACATCGTTGGTCTGGGACCGGACGCGGAACTCCTTGTTGGTGGCAAAAACTACAACACGGCACTCATCAGCCAGATCGAGGGCATCCAGGCGCCGCATTTCCGCGCCATCTCCTCCCTGGCGTTTCACCGTCTTCTGGACGAAACCAAGGTGAACGGCCGTGTCGTCCGTTCCGTCGTGGACAAGGAATACGGCCGCATCGACTGGATGGACCCTGAGATCAACGGAGACCCCGATTTTCTCCAGAAATTCGTGCGCCAGCTCGGCAAGCAGAGCCATGACGCCGCCAAGGCCTCCGGGGAGGAGGCGCACACCAAACTGCGGACCTTCATCAACAATATCGTGGAAGGTTTCGCCACCTCTCCCGAGGGCATCGACCAGCTCCGCAAGCGTTCGGTCCTGGTGCAGGCGGCCATCCTTTCCGTGGAACTGCCCCCCGAGGTCGATGAAGCCGTGCGCGGCGCCTACAAGGCGATCTGCGAGGAAAACGGCGACGACATGACGCCCGTTGCCGTGCGGTCGTCCGCCGCTGGTGAGGACTCGCGCAAAAAAGCGTTTGCCGGTCTTCAGGACACCTATCTGAACATGGTCGGCCCGGATCATGTGGCGGAAGCCTATCACTGGGACTGCGCCTCGGCCTATAATCTCCGCTCCATGACCTATCGCCGCGAAGCCATCCTCGACGCTCTCGCCAAGGCCGAGGAAACGGGCGACGATTCCATCGCCGATACGGCCAAGAAAGAATGGGCCATTGAAAATACGTCCCTTTCCGTCTGCATGATGCAGATGATCAACCCCGTCATTTCCGGCACGGCCTTTTCCGCGGATACGGCCACCGGCTGCCGGGGAACCGCCCGCAAGGATCTTGTGAGCATCGACGCCAGCTACGGTCTGGGTGAAGCCGTGGTGGGCGGCAAGGTGACGCCCGACAAGCTGTATGTCTTTCAGCGGGATGACGGCAGCGAGGTCGTCATCCGTCAGATGGGCTGCAAGGACATGAAGATCGTCTATGACGAGAAGGGCGGCACGCGCGAAGTGCCTGTGCCTGAACTGGAGGCCCTGCGCTGGGCGCTTTCGCTGAGCCAGGCCGAGAAGGTCGCCAGGGGCGTGCGCGCCGTCAGCCGCGCTTACGGCGGCATGATCATGGATACGGAGTTCTGCATCGACGCCAACGACAAACTCTGGTTTGTCCAGGCGCGTCCCGAGACCCGCTGGAACGAGGAGCTTGAGCTGCACCCCACCACCATCTTCATGCGCCGCATGGAGGTGGACCCCAAGGCGGCCGCCGCCGCGGAGATCCTCGTTGAGGGCAATGGCGCCTCGCGGGGCGCGGGGCAGGGTACGGTGCGCTTTTTGCGTTCCGCGCTGGAATTGAACAAGGTCGCCAAGGGCGATGTGCTGGCCGCCGAACGCACGGACCCGGATATGGTGCCGGGCATGCGCGTGGCCTCGGCCATCATGGCCGATGTGGGCGGTGACACGAGCCACGCGGCGATCACTTCGCGCGAGCTGGGCATCGCGGCGGTCATCGGCATCCAGCGGGTGGAGGTCCTCCGCGCTCTGGACGGCTCGGACGTTACGGTGGACGGCACGCGCGGCCGCGTCTATCGCGGGCTTTTGCCCCTGCATCAGGTGGGCGGCGAGATGGACATCGCCAGGCTGCCCCTTACCAAGACCAAGGTGGGATTGGTTTTGGCCGATGTGGGGCAGGCGCTCTTCCTCTCCCGCCTGCGCGACTATCCCCAGTTCGAGGTGGGCCTGCTGCGCGCGGAATTCATGCTCGGCAATATCGGCATCCATCCACAGGCGCTGGAAGCCTTTGACAACGGCGAACTGGAAGTGGTGGTGGAGGCCAAGCTCAAGGAGCTGGAAAACCGCCTCTCCAAACTCCTGCGCGAGCAAATGGGCGCCGGACTCATTGTCTTCAATTTCAATCTGCGGGAATATGTCGGTGAAATAACCGGGCTTTCCGCAGAACTCAATACCCTTGCCGATACGGACAAGAACCTGACTTCCGACGAGATCCTGCTGCAACACCGCAAGATGCGCGAGCTGGACCACAAGCTGGATCAGCATATGGAAATGGCTTCGCGCCGGCTCGAGGTGCTCAAGACCTCCGCCGACCTCGCGGATCATGTGCGCATCATCATGGGCTACGATGACGAGCTGGCCCTGCTCTCTTCCTCTGATCCCGAATCTCCCAAGCGCGCCGCCGAAATCGAGGCCAGCGTGGAGGCGCACATCCAGCGCGTCAAGGATCTGCCCGCGGTGGTCAAACTGCTGGAGAACATCCGCCGTCTGCGTGAGGAAGTGGGCCTGCGCTCCGGACTCAAGAAGGAAATGGACGATGTCCGCAATCTGCCGGACAAGATCCGCGCCATCATCAAGGCGCGCGGTTTCAGGACCGGCAAGGAGCATTATGTCCAGACCCTGGCGCAGAACCTTGCCCTCTTTGCCATGGCCTTCTACGGCAAGCCCATCACCTACCGCACCACGGACTTCAAGAGCAACGAATACCGCAACCTTCTGGGCGGCAACCTGTTCGAGCATCAGGAAGCCAACCCCATGCTCGGCTACCGGGGCGTCTCGCGCAATATCCATGACTGGGAGATCGAGGCGTTCAAGCTCGCGCGCGGCGTCTATGGCGGCAGCAATCTGCGTATGATGCTGCCCTTTGTCCGCACGCTGGAAGAAGCCCGTTCCATGCGCTGCTATCTGGATCAGGTGCACAAGCTCAGGAGCGGCCAGGACGGGTTGAAGATCATCCTCATGTCGGAGCTGCCCTCCAACGCCATCCTTGCCAAGCAGTTCATCAGCGAGTTCGACGGATTCTCCATCGGCTCCAATGACATGACCCAGATGGTCCTTGCCACGGACCGGGACAACGCGCGCCTGTCCCACATCTATGATGAAGAGGACCCGGCGGTGGTGTGGGCCATCCTCGTCAGCATCTTCACGGGGCAGAAGTACTGCAAGAAGGTTGGCTTCTGCGGCCAGGGCGTCTCCAACAGCGTCATCCTGCGCGGGCTGGTCGCCATTGCCGGCATCACGTCGGCATCGGTCGTGCCTGATACCTATTTCCAGACCGTCTTCGATATCAGCGCCGTGGAGGAAGAGAACATTCCGCCCTCCGGACTCGGACAATGGCTGACCCGCCAGCACCACAAGCGCCTTTCCGAGCTGATGGAAAGCTCCGGGTATGGGCACATTCTCAAGAAGTACACCGAGCCGCAGGATATCCAGGAATGGTATGAAGGCGAACTTCAGCGCCGCCACGAACAGTTGCGCGAGCATCTCGACACGCCCAAGGAAGACTTCTACAGGGCGGAATTGCAAAACTTCCGCGCCACCTTCCACAAGCCGGTCATCTATGCCACCTGGAACTGGGAGGACACGGTCCTTGACGCATTGCATCAGGCCGGTTTTGCGGACTTTGAGGAGCAGGGCAGGGCCATGCTCAAGGCGCGGGAGATCGAAGCCTGACGTTGCGTGATTGCCGCATCCCCAAAGAAAAACCCGCTCTTCGGAGCGGGTTTTTCTTTGGGGATGCGCCGTCGATGCGGCGTCGTGAAATCCGGGGACAGGCTGCAAAAATGGCGGTATTTGCTGCGGCATGTGGATCGGCGGCCTGTTCAGGGCATCCCGCCGCTCCAGATCCCATGGAGCACAGGGATACTGTTCGTCAACAGCCCATATCGGTACGTTCGCGCGGTTTGGTCCGTTGTCTCCCATACTTGTTGACACACCGTGGGAAATGAAATATGGCCTTTCGCATAGCCTAGTATCGTACCTGTCATCCAGTCATCCAACGGAAGCGGCCCGCTTTCAGGGAGAAAAAGCATGCCATCTGTTACGGATATCGACACGGAATCAGTACTCGCCACCTCGCGTCAGGACTTCGCAACTTCACGCAACGAAGTGTATTTCGTGGATGCTTCGGTGACCGGCGCTGAAGCGTTGATGATCGGTCTGGGCGAAGGTTCGCGCGTCTATGCTCTGGAAAACACCAGCGATGTTTTTGCGCAGATCGATGCCGTGCTGGCCGCAACGGATGGCGCGGTGGATGCGCTCCACATCTACGCGCACGGTCGGGAAGGCGCGCTCCAGCTGGGCGGCCGCTGGGTCGATGCGGCCACGCTGGCCGACAGCGCGGAGATCCTTGCCCGCATCGGCGCGGCGCTGGCCCAGGGGGCGGACATCCTGCTCTATGGCTGCAACACGGGCGCAGGCTCACTGGGCGCCAACTTTGTCAGGACTCTGGCCGAACTCACCGGCGCGGATGTGGCGGCTTCGGATGACGTGACCGGCGCCAGGGGCGACTGGGATCTGGAATCTTCCGCCGGCGCGGTGGAAACCGCGCCCAAGATCCCCGGCGGCTGGGATGGCACCCTTGACGATACACACCAGCGCTGGGGCATCCTGGAGGGGACCGATAGCGCCGAGGCCCTGACGGGCTTTGTCAGCAATGACATCCTCATCAGCAATGGCGGCGAGGACACGCTCATCGGCGGCCGGGGCGATGACGCCTACTATGTGGGCGCTGACGCCAATGAGGTGACGATCGTCGAAAACACCGGCGAAGGTGTGGACACCGTTTTTTCGCAGGCTACGGAATTTGATCTCGGGGCTAAGAATGCCAGCCAGTCCATCGAATATGTGGTGCTTCAGGCCCAGCAGGGCATGGTCGCCCAGAACGCCAAAGGCAATGATCAGGCCAATATCCTTGTGGGCAACGAGCTTGCCAACATGCTCACCGGCGGGAAGGGCAACGACCAGCTCTATGGTTACGGCGGCAACGACTACCTCGACGGCGGCAACGGCAATCTGGATGACACGGCAAAGGCCGGGACGGATTATGCCAACGGCGAGGCCGATATCCTGGTGGGCGGCCTCGGCGACGACCAGTACATCGTCCGCAATGCCGGGGATGTGGTCGTGGAATATGCCGGTCAGGGCACGGACCATGTCTATTCCTTCGTTGACCACGCCCTTGCCGCCAATGTGGAGAATCTGACCCTGCTGGAAAACGGCAACGGCAAAAACGCCTGGGGCAACAACCTCAACAACGTCATCACCGGCAACGACAAGGGCAACACCATCGACGGCGGCGCCGGCGCGGATACCATGATCGGCGGCTTCGGCGCGGACAAATTTGTGGTGGATAACGCCGGTGACGTGGTATATGGCGAGCCGGGCCGTGAAAAGCCCGCCGGCGTGGAGATCGGCCTGAACACCATGGAGTCGTGGATCACGGTCGACCTCCAGAATGCCCGGCAGGCCAACGGCGAGCGGCGCTACCAGGGCATCGACGAAGTGCGGCTCCTGGGCAACGGGCGCCTCAATGTTACCGCCTATGCGGAAAGTTCGGGCATGACCCTCGTGGGCAATGCGGGCGCCAACATCATCACCGGCAGCAACGGCAGGTGGGAAAACGGCGTCCACTCCGGCGGCAATGACTGTATTGCCGGCGGCGCCGGGCATGACACCATCTATGCCGGAGAGGGCAACGACACCATCGTCGCCGACGGCGGCAACGACCAGATATGGACCGGCACGGGCCGCGACGTCATCAGGATCACAAGCGGCGCCATCGGCGCCAATATCCAGGTCAGGGATTTCGATGCCACGCAGGACTGCGTGAACGAGAGTGACCCGTCCATCAGGGGCTGGACGCGGACCGTCGCGCAAAGCCGGGCCAATACCATCGTCACATGGACAAATCCTTACAATACCCGCCAGAGGATCACCCTCACCCTGCTCAATACGCAGGCATGGCAGGTGCGCTTCGGCCAGAGCGAACAGACGGCCGGGAACTTCGATGCTCTGGCGAAAGACGCCGACACTCCCTGGGACATCACGGCCTCCGGCAGCAACACCACCATTCGCGGTGGCAACAACAACGACCTCATCACCAATACGGGCAGCAACAACCGGCTGGACGGCGGCACGGGCAACGACACCATCAGCGCCAAAGGCGGCGATACGGTGCTGGGCGGTGCCGACAATGACATCATCACCGTCACCGATCTTGGCGGCGCCACCGCGACCTCCGTGGACGGCGGCGCGGACCATGACTGGATCCAATCAACGGCGTGAAAAATGGCGGCGCGACCATTGCCGGTGGCGATGGCTCGGATACCGTGGCCTTTGGCGGCGACGCCGTGGGCCTGACCTTCGGGACGGACGGCACGCTGACAAAGATCGTCTCCGGCGCCGAAACCGTCAGCGTGACATCCTCGGGCGTCGAGTATTTTGTGGGAACTTCCGGAGCCGACAGCGTGGACGCCAGCGCCGTGGGCGCCGGAGTTGTTGCGCCCGTGTTCGTCAGCAATGGCGGCAATGATAGCTATACCGGCGGTGCCGGTATCGACGGGGTCCATCTGGCGCCGCTTGCGGCCACCTCCGCCCTTGCGCTGGACGGCGGCGGTGACAGCGCCGAAGGCATGGACGTGCTGGTGTTCGACAAGTCCCAGGCGGTCAATATCGACCTCGGGCTGGACGGGGACAACCGCGTGGCTGTGGACCGGAACACCTTCGCCGTCAACGGCCAGAAGGTGTCGGGCACGAGCATCAAGGGCTTTGAGACCTATATCCTCGGCGACAACAATGACACCATCACCGCCACGGGGGATGCTCTTGACGCCATCACCGGGCATGCCGGCTTCTATGTGGCGGCCGGCGGCGGCAATGACGTCATCAGCGTGGGCGATGTCAATGTGCACCATGACATCCATCTGGATGGCGGCGCGGGCAATGATTTCATCGGGGTGGGCAAGCTCGGCGGCAGCGGGTCTGTCTCACTTGAGGGCGGGGACGGCTGGGACACGCTCAGGGTCGCCACCGGCGAAGGGCTGTACTGGAAACTGGACGGCACGGGCAAGGTGAGCCAGCTCAGCTATTTGCAGGACACGCAGAACGGGCAGGGCACGCCCGCGGCCTCCATGGCGCCCACCACCATCACCGGCTTCGAGGCATTGGACGGCTCCGGCAACAGCGCCAACGTCTTCGATGCCGGAGACTATACCCTCACGTCCGGGCGCAGCATCGTCCTTTCCGGCGGCGAAGGTCACGACCATTTCAGCCTGGGCGCGGTGCAGACCGGTGGCGCCGCCTACCTGTACGGTGGCGGCGGCGATGACCGCTTTACCCTGGGGCAGGTGGGCAGGAATGCCGTGGTCCATGTGGACGGCGGCGCCGGGCAGGACCGCCTGAGCTTTGAGAACACGGACCAGCCGGTCCGCATGTCCCTCAACAATCTTGGCAATCTCGCCGGGGCCGTGACCGTTGCCGGGCAGAAAACCATGGTGACCACCGCCGGCATCAACCAGTTCTACGGCGGCAACGGCAGCGACTTCATCGACGCCCGGGGTGTGAGGACGCCCCAGAACGGCACCATCCGCCTTTCCGGCGGCCGCGATTCCGACCGGGGCAATGACACCCTCTATGCCGGCAACACCGGGTCTTTTGAACTGCACGCGGGCAATGGCAGGGACAGCCTTGTGGGCGGTACCGGCAATGACTTTTTCGTTCTGGGCGATGATGAGCGGGACGACAATGACGGCTTTGATACCGTCGTCACCGGCCGTGGCGCGGATACCGTCTGGGTCGGCGCCCATGCCAACGGCGCGCACCTGTACATCACCGATTTCCAGGTGGGCGTGGACCAGGTGCAGGACAGCCATCTGTTCAGGGACGGCTGGGTGCGGAGCGCGCCTGTCTTCATGGCCGGCTATGCGGGCCGGGCCATCGAATACAGCAAGAAGATGGAAGACGGCACGACCAGGAGCTTCTACCTGCATTTCAACAACATCACCTCAGTTGCCCTGTCCAATTCCCTGACCGCCCAGTTTCCGGGCTGCGCGCAGATCCCGTCAGACAGCCATTCTCTGGATATGTCCGGAATGGCAGGCGCCGTTCTGGTGACCGGCACAGCCGCCTCTGAAACGGTGGTGGCCTCTCTGGGCGGCAGCACCATCGTGGGCGGCGGCGGCAATGACGTGCTCCAGGGCAATGTGGGCAACGACTCCCTTGAAGTGGCAGGCGGCAACCAGTCCGTCCTTGTCAGCGGCGCCGGCGGTAACGACGTCATCCGGGTGAGCGGCGCCATCACCGGCGGCAAATATGAACTCATCGGCGATGTGCCCAACGGGCCTCAGGACCCGGCCTACGGCGTCGCTGGCAGCGACACCATCACCACGGATGATGTCAGCGGCGGTGAACTCTACGTCATAACGGGCAAGAGCGCCCATCTGGACGTGGTGGGCATCGGCAATGTGAGCGGCAGCGGCACCAAGCTGACCGTCGAATCCTACGGCGGCCCGGACAGCGTGACCCTCGGCCGCATCGACGGCGGAACGATCACGGTCGATACGGGCAAGTCCAATCCCGAGCTGACCGTCACCAGCAACGACACGATCGGCATCGGCGATGTCAGCGGCGGCACGGTG
>NZ_CAJUBO010000014.1:0-30266 GCF_910584445.1 uncultured Desulfovibrio sp. | reverse complement strand
GTCAGCGGCGGCACGGTGACGGCTGATGGCAGGAATGGCAACAATGTCTTTTATCTCGGCGCTCTCAGCGGCGGCAAGGTAGAGCTTGTCAGCGGCGAGGGCAACGATACGTTCCATATCGCCAACGCCACCACCGGATCCCTGTCCCACCTGAAGATCAATGCCGGCAACGGCAATGACAGCATCATCTTCACCGGCGCGGCGGCCAATGTGGTGCTGGAGGCGCCGGGCACGATACAGGGCGTCTTCGGCATCCAGGGCACGGAAGCCGCGGACGTCATTGATGCCGCCAGCTATACCTACGGGGTCGGGGACAACCTCCGGATCATGATCCATGGCGGAGGCGGCGACGACACCCTTATCGGCAGCACCAACCAGCTCCTCACCGGCGGCAAGGGCAATGACCTGCTCTGCGTGAAGAACCTGGCGGGCAACACCTGGGTGCGCGGCGGCGAGGGAACGGATACCCTCTCCCTCGCCGGCGTGGGCACCGGCAGCTTCACCCTGCAGGGCGGCGCCGCGGGTTCGGGCGTGGCCGGCGCTCCGGCGCAGACCACGGGCGTCCGGACACAGAACGGCACCATTTCCCTTGAGGAGGTGGAGGTCATTCGCCTGGACAGCAGCCAGGCCAATTCCGTCCAGCTCAACACCAGGCTCACCGCCACCCTGGAATTCGGCGCCAAGGCCGACAGCCTGCACATTGCCGATGGCGCCGCCGGTTCGGTCATCCATATCCGCAACTGGATACCGGGCACCCACAATCTGATTGCGGAAAGCGGCTGGTCGTCCACCTCGCGGGTGGTCAGCGGCAGCACCCAGTATACCTTCACCAAGGGCCGCAACAGCGTCACCGTCTGGCTGGACGGGGTGCAGGACATGAGTTCCAGCACCACCGGCCAGGTCTTCAATGTCCATGGCGGTCAGAAGATTCTCGGCACCAAGGGCGCCGACACCTTCAATGTCAGCCTTGGCGGGGACGCCGTCTATGTGAAGACCAACGGCGCGCCCGGCGGCAAGCAGTACCGCGACAGGGTCTATCTGACCGTCACGGGGAACAGCGCGGCGGAAAACATGCTCATCGCCACCGCGCTTCAGGGCGTGAGCAGCACGCACGGGCGCGTGCACTTCCAGGGCAGCGGCGTTCAGGCCACCTTCGCCAATGTGACCGGTGAGGACGGCACGGAGCAGGTGGCGCTGACCTCCCTCACGGCCAACGGGTTCACGGCCAAGGTCACGGCCTATGGCTTCACGCGCTGGATCGGCACCACGGGCGCCGATTTCATCGATGCCCGCGCGGTCACCCAGGTTACGGCAAGCGGAGTGCCCACCTATGACGGACTCGAATATGACACCGAGGGCGGCAGCGATACCTACCTCGGCGGCACCGGGCAGGATATCGTCAGCGTGTACAGCGTCAACGGCAACATCAATGCCCAGACGCGCATGAGCCTGGACGGCGGCGCGGGCAACTACGACCGTCTCTGGTTCGAAAACGCCAAGGACGCCAGGGGCAACAGCATCAATGCCAGCGTTGACCTGACGCTCAAGGGCAACGGCGATGTGGAACGGGTCGTGTATAACGGCGTTGACCTCGCCGGCTCGACCTTCACAAACTTCGAGAACTATGCCACAGGCGACGGCAACAGCCGTATCGACATCGGCGCCTACCTGCGGGAGAACTCGGCATCGGGTGTCTATGATGAAAATACCAGGCAGATATACGTCCATACCGGCGCCGGGTCCGACACCATCACCGGGTCTGGTCAGATGCACGCCATGGCTTTTGGATTCTTCTCGAGCGGCGAAGGCAACGACATCTTCGACTTCACGGGCGGCGAAATCTCCATGGATGAGAACTCAAGCATGCACGGTTCCACGCCGGGGCTTATGCTCAGCGGTGAACAGGGCAATGACACCTTCAAGTTCAATGCCCAGGGGCACGCCGCCCGCATCACCGCCTTTGGCGGCGACGGCAGCGACCGCTACGAGTTCTACGGTGTGGACGCCAGCTTCACCTTGGACGACCTGAAGTTCAGCCTCTCGTCGTATTCCTTTGGCGACGATAGCAACTATGGTGGAAGCAACTATGGTGGAGGTACCCTCCAGGTCTGGAACATTGACGGCAAGGACAGTGCGTCCAATTCGCTCTGGTTTGATTTGGGAGAGGGGCAGTACAGCGGAGAGGGCTGGAACAACGACCCGTGGAATCAGTCGCTCAACGGCGACAGGATGGGCTTCTATAACGAGAGCGGTACTCGCTATCTGGCATCGGATGTGGACATGCAGTCCATCGTCGATGCCATTCAGAGCGGAGGCAAGGAAGGCGGTGATCCCGTCAGCCTGAACTTCACCGAGCAGAACGGTCTTTGGAAGGCAACAAGCGTCAAGAGCTAGGCGCGCCACGCATACCGAAGGAAACTGCGGGCGTCCCGGAATGACCGGGGCGCCCCGCGTTCTCTCCACGCCCATGAAGATCCTGTTCTGCCACAACAATTTTCCCGGCCAGTTTCATCGGCTGGCCGTGGAGCTTGCCGCCGACCCGGTCAACGAGGTGGTCTTTCTTTCCCACTACCTGCGGAGCGATGTTTCCGTGCCGCGGGTGGCCTGGCGTCAGGTGCCCCTGCCCGAAAAGGAGACGACCCCCAATTCCCCGCGGCGCAAATATCTTTCCCTCCTGGCCTGCGGCGAACGCTTCGCGGACGCCATGGCGACTCTGGCAAAGGAGGGCTTTGTGCCGGATGTGGTCTATGGGCATGTGGGGTTCGGCTGCTGCTTCTACGCGCCGGATATTTTCCCCCACGCCCTGCACATGGGCTATTTTGAGTGGTATTATACCAATGAGGCGGACACGCGTTTTTTTGCGGGCGGCAAACCCGTCAGGCTGCTCACCAGGGCCGAGAACCGCCAGGCCAATATGTGCACGCTTTCGGCCCTGCATGAATGCGCCCTCGGCGTATGCCCGACCCGCTGGCAGCTCAGCCAGCTTCCGCAGGAATATCAGCACAAGCTCCACCTGCTCCACGAAGGCGTGGACACGCACTTTTTCTCGCCCGACGCTGGAGACCCCCTGCGCCTGCCGGAGCTGGAACTGCCGCCGGATGCGGAGATCGTCACCTACGCCACACGCGGACTGGAGCCGTACAGAGGCTTCCACACCTTTTACCGCAGCCTTCCGGCGCTTTTCGCCGCCCGGCCCAAGGCCCACGCGGTGATCATGGCCGATGACCGCACCTCCTACGGCTCGAAACGGGAGGACGGCAAGACCTGGCGCCAGGTGCTGACCGAAGAGGGCGAGGCGGACCCGTCCCGCACGCATTTCATCCCCTTCCAGCCCTATGCCGTCTATCGCTCCCTGTTGCGCGCCTCGCATGTCCATGTGTATCTTACCGCGCCCTTCGTGCTTTCCTGGTCCATGCTGGAGGCCATGAGTTGCGGTTGTCTTCTGGTGGCATCGGCGACGGAACCGGTGCGCGAAGTCGTCCGCCATGGCGTCAACGGCTTTTTGACGGATTTCTGGGACCACGAGGCGCTTGCCCGACGGCTGGCCTTCTGCCTCGAACGGCAGGAGGAACTCCGGCCCGTGCGCGAGGCGGCGCGCCGCACCATCCTCGAACATTACGATCTGGAACGGCTTTTGCCCAGGCATATCGCCCTTATCCGCGCCGGCCTGGAACTCAAGCGCGCGGGCGCCTGAAATGCGTCCCCTGCCGCGTTCCGTCCTTCCCTGCCTCATACTTGCGGCGCAGTTCTGCAAGTTGCCCGCGGGCAAGCCGCCGCCCCGTCCAGAAGGCGAGGTCGATGCGGACTGCCTGGAACAATGGGCGGCAAGCCTCCATCTGGAGGCGCGCGTCCTTCAGGGGGAGAGTCTCGCGCAGATACTGGAACGCCCGCTGAAGGGTCCAGTCCTCCTGCCGCTCAAAAATGGCGAGAGTGTCCTTCTCATCGGCCAGAACCGCGCGCGGCAGGAAGCCGTCCTGCTGGTTCCCGCACAGGAGGGCGTGCGCCAGGGCACACAGGACATGACCGCCCTGGCGGCCGCCTGGGCCGGACAGGCCATCCTGCTCACGCCGCAACGGCGACCGCACCGTTTCGCGCGGGCGCTGGTCAGCGTGGCGCGGCAATACGACCGCGATCTGGCTCTTCAGGATCTGCTGCACGAATACCTGCTGGAAGACCGGGAGCCGGACGAAAATCTCTTTCTCCGCATGCTGGGCGATAACGGCCTTGCCGGCCATTCCGCGCAGATCGACCTTGCCAGCCTCAAGGCCATGCCGTCGGCGCTGCCGCTGCTCCTGCACCTGAACAACGGCGCTCTTCTGGTGCTCTGGCGCCTTCATGACGATGGCACGCTGGAAGTGGAAAACCCTGACCAGCCGGATGCCGGGCGCCTGCGTATCAGCCACGAGGAGGCGGAACGACTTTTTTCGGGGCGGGCTACCTTCATCAAGCCGCTGGAGGCCGGAGCCGTTGTCCGCGAAACGCCGCCGCGCTTTGGCCTTGGCTTTTTCTGGCAGGAGATCAAGGGAATGAAGGGCAATATGCTGGAGGTGGGCCTGGCCGCCATCGCCCTTCAGGTCATTGCCCTGGCTATGCCCCTCTTTTTCCAGATCATCATTGACCGCGTGGTCACCCATCACGCGGAAAGCACTCTTCAGGTGCTCGCCCTGGGCATGCTGGCTGCCATTCTGTTTGAGGGCGCCTTCAGCTGGCTGCGCTCTTATCTGCTGCTCTATACCACCAGCGTCATCGATCTGCGCCTGGCTATCCGCACCTTCGACCATCTCACCGGCGTTTCGCTGCCCTTTTTTGAGCGCATGCCTTCCGGCGTGCTCATCAAGCATATGCAGCAGCCGGAAAAAATCCGCGAATTCCTCACAGGCAAGGTCTTCGGTTCACTGCTGGACAGCATCTCCCTCTTTGTGGTGCTGCCCGTCCTGCTGGCCTACAGTTGGCGCCTGACCCTCCTTGTCCTCGGCTTTTCCCTGGTGAGCGCTCTGGTCATCTTTCTCGCCATGGGTCCTTTCCGGCGCCGTTTGCAGGATCTGTATGCGACCGAGGGCGAGCGCCAGGCGTTCCTGGTGGAAAACATCCACGCCATGCCCACAGTCAAGTCCCTTTCTCTGGAGCCGTTGCGTAAGCGCGGCTGGGACAATCGCGCGGCCGTCGCCACGGGCATGCGTTTCCGGGTGGGCAAGATGTCCCTTTCCATCAGTACCTTCATGCAGCTGATGCAGAAGTGCATGACCCTTGGCATCCTCTGGTGGGGCGTGTACCAGATCTTCGACAATACGATGACGGTGGGCGCCCTGGTGGCGTTCAACATGTATTCCGCGCGGGTCAGCGGGCCATTGGTGCAGCTGGCCGGCCTTATCCAGCAATACCAGGAGGCCAGCATCTCCCTGCGGATGCTCGGGCAGGTCATGGACGAACCGCAGGAGAATCCGGGCGGCCGCGGGATGTTGCCCCGCCTGGAAGGCGCCGTGCGCTGCAAGGATGTCACCTTCCGCTACGATCCGGATTCCGCGCCAGCGCTTTCCGGCATCAGTTTTTCCTTTCCGGCGGGCAGCGTCATTGGCGTGGTGGGGCGCTCCGGTTCCGGCAAGAGCACCCTGACACGGCTTTTGCAGCGCATCCAGCCCTTGCAGCAGGGGGACATCTGGATCGACGGGCACAATATCCGCGACCTTGACATGGCCCATCTGCGCCGGTCCATCGGCGTGGTGCTCCAGGACAATTTCATCTTTCGCGGTCGCGTCCGTGACAATATCGCCGTCACCCGGCCCACGGCGACACTGGAAGAGATCAGCCATGCCGCGCGCATGGCGGCAGCGCATGAATTCATCGAGAGCCTGCCTGACGGCTACAATACGGTGCTGGAAGAAGGGGGCAGCAATCTTTCCGGCGGCCAGCGCCAGCGCCTGGCTATTGCCCGCGCCCTGCTCACCGACCCGCGTCTCATGATCTTCGATGAGGCCACCAGCGCGCTGGACCCGGAAAGCGAAGCGCAGATACAGGCCAATATCAGCACCATCGCCAGTGGGCGGACCATGATCATCGTCAGCCACAGACTTTCCATGCTGCGGAACGCCGATGCCATCCTGGTGCTGGACAAGGGGCGTCTTGTGGGCATGGGCAGCCATGCCGAACTCTATGCCGGCTGCGACATCTACCGCACACTCTGGGATACGCAGCATCAGGGACAGACAGGATGAAACTCCCGTTCCTGAAAAGGGGCGGCCGCGCCGCCGGCCAGGAGAAGCCGCGTGACCTGCCGCGCGATATCCTCCGTTTCCAGCCCGACAGCGTTCTGCTGGAGCGGGCCAAACCGCCCCTTGGTGCACGCTGGACGCTCTATGCCCTCGTGCTGTTCGTCCTCCTCCTTCTCCTCTGGGCCATCTGGGGCCGCATGGACCGCGTGGTCATGGCCGAGGGCAAGATCGTGACCATCGACACGCCGTTGGTTCTTCAGACCTACAATCTCTCCGTCATCAAGGATATCCGGGTAGCCATGGGGCAGCGTGTAGCCAAGGGGGACGTACTGGTGGTGCTCGATCCCACCTTCGCCCAGGCGGACATGAGCCAGCTCAGCGAACGCATAAGCAGCCTTTCGGCTCAGGCCGCACGCCTGCAGTGCGAGGTGGAGGGCACGCCCCTGCCCGAGTCCGCACCCGAAGGCGCCACCGAGGCCGAGCAGCGCGAATGGCGCATCCAGCGCGGGATATACATCAGCCGCCAGACAGAATATGATTCGCGTCTCAAAACCTATGCGGAATCGCTGAAACGTCTCAATGCCGAAATCACGGCCACGGAAGGGGATCTTGAACATCGCCGCGAACGGCTGAAAATATTTGCCGAATTCGAATCCATGCGTCGCAAGCTTTATGAGCGCGGCATCGAGGCCAAGGCCGCGCTGCTCGAAGCGCAGAAGGACAGGCATTCCGTGGCCGGCGATGTCTTGCGTATGGAAAGCCAGATACAGCAGCTTCGGCACGAGATCTCCAGCGTGGAGGCGGACCGCGCCGCCTTTCTCACCAGCTGGCGCAGTGAGGCGGCCCAGGAACTCGTTTCCGTGCGGCGTCAGTTGGCGGAAAGCCGCGAACAGTACAACAAGGCGGCGCGCATGGGCGAACTGGTGGACATCCGTGCGCCGGTGGACGCTGTGGTACTGGAGGTCGCCAAAAGGAATGTCGGCTCTGTGGCGGATGAGGCCGAAGCCCTGGTCACGCTCGTGCCTCTGGATGCCCCTCTGGAAGTGGAGGTGGAGGTCAGGCCCGAAGACATCGGCTATGTGCGTGTGGGGCAGACGGCACGCGTCAAGCTCAGCACACTGCCCTTCCAGAAGCACGGCAAGATAGATGCCGAGGTGCTCGCCGTGAGCGAGGATGCCTTTCTCCGGCAGACGCCTGCCGGCGAGCAGAGCTTCTACCGCGCCAGGCTCAAGCTGCCGCCCGACCCCCTGGCCGGACTCCGCAATCTGCCGCAGGGTTTCGCCATCATGCCCGGCATGACCGTCAGCGGCGAAATCAACGTCGGTGACCGCCGCATCATCGAGTATTTTCTGTACCCGATCCTCGCGGGCTTCGATCAGAGCCTGCGTGAGCCGCGATAGGCCCGCTTCCCGCCCTGTTTTCCTGTTTCAATAGATTTTCACCGCGCTCTCCGGGCCAAAAGCGGGCGTCCCGCACGGCAGCAGACCCGCAGAAAAGCAGATATTTTCACTGGCAATACGTAGTATGGGCGCTTTCAAATGAAATGGTCGGAAACCACACTCACTACGCCACAAGGCCGTAAACCTGCCATCGCCCCGCTCGTCATCTCGGCAAGCCGGGCAACGGACATTCCGGCCTTCCACGCAAAATGGTTCATGAACCGTCTGCGGGCCGGGTACTGTTTGTGGGAAAATGCCTTTAACGCGCATCAGCGTCATTATGTTTCCTTCGAGAAGTGCAAGGTCGTTGTTTTTTGGAGCAAGGATCCGCAAGCGCTCATGCCATATCTTTCTGAAATCGAAGAACGCGGCTATCAGTTTTATTTTCACTACACCCTTAATGACTATGAGCGGGAAGGCCTGGAGCCTCGCCTTCCCAAACTGGCGCAACGCATTGCCACCTTTCAGAAATTGTCTGAGCGCATCGGCAGGCACCGTGTCATCTGGCGCTTTGATCCTGTCATCCTGGGAGAGACGCTGACGGTTGAAAGTGTTCTGGAGCGCATACAACGCCTTGCGGAGCAACTTGCTCCCTGCACGGAAAAGCTCGTCTTCAGCTTCCTGGATATGTATAAAAAAACAGCGAATAATCTCAAGAGGTTCAATCCATTTTTACGCCCGCCCAGCAAAGCGGAAGCCCTGCGGCTGGCCGAAGGGATAGCACGGATCAATAGGGGCCTTGCTTCGCCGCTGACGCTTTCCACCTGCGCGGAGGAACTCGATTTTTCTTCTCTGGGGATTGGGCAGAACAGATGTGTTGACCCTGAGCTGCTTCTGCGTCTTTGTCCGACAAGTCCTGAACTGCGGAGTGCCTATGCCCATCGCGTTTCCCCCCGGCAGGGGAACCTGCTTTCCGTCGCCGGCGCAGACGGCTGTGGCGGCGTCAAAGACCGCGGGCAGCGTTCCGCCTGCGGATGCGCTCCCAGCAAGGATATTGGACGTTATGACACATGCATGCATCTGTGCGTATATTGCTATGCCAATCGTTCAAAAACATCTGCGATAAAAGGGATCAACGCCACAGACAGCAATGGCGAACGACTTTAAGTATAGTTAAGTCTATTAAATGTTCGACCCGGCGCACTCCCAAGAGAGCGCCGGGTCGTGGACAAGACGAAAGGTCCGTGCCGTGTCGTCATCAGAGCATTTTGCTCAGGAAAATATCTGCAAGACAGAGATTTTCCTCAGGTTTCGCTGCCTCGCTCCAGCCGTTGCGACGCAGGAAGCTACGGATGGAGACAGCAATTGGTTACCGCGACAGCCAGTCAACGGAACCGCTGTCGCTATCCGTACGCAGGCAGAGCCTGCTGACGGCTAGCGACATTTCCCCGCAGAGCGGGACAAGCGGCGGAAAAGCGTGGTTTTCCGCCATAGTACGGCGCGGGCGTCCGCTCCCGCATCCGCCAGAGCGTTTCCGCAATTTCCTTGCGAAAACGCTCTAGCCTTGCGAACCGGAAGGCTGCCGACCTTCAAGGCGCATGCGCAGGATGCTCACCGGATGCAGGGCGGTTTTGCCGCTGCCGTGCCGTATCTGGACCCGGCATGTGCCGCATTCACTGGCGGCAAAGGCCGCGCCGCTCTCGCGCACTGTGTGGAAGAGTTCGGCGCCGATTTCCTGGGCGATGTCGTATTTTTCCTTCTTGAAGCCGTAACTGCCGGAAATGCCGCAACAGCCGGCGTCAGCGTTGAGGGCGGTAACGCCCTTGAGGTGCCGGAGCAGACGCAGGCCGGGCAGCCCGTTGCCCTGGGCGCGCAGATGGCACGGGGCATGATAGATGATGCGCAGATCCCTGGCCGCGGCAGGCGCCGCATCCAGCGGGAGTTCATCGCGTTCCACGCATTCAAGAAGAAAGTCCTGCGCGTCCTCGAGCACGCCCATACCGTATTTTTCCACCAGATCGGGGAAAAACTCGGGCAGGTCCGCGCGGAACATGAGGGCACAGCTCGGGCAGCCGGTGACCACTGGGATGCCCTGTTCGCGCCAGCGGGCCAGTTCGGCCAGGTTGCGTTTTGCCTGGCGGCGGCTGTCCTTCCAGAAACCGTTGGCAATCATGGGCAGGCCGCAGCAACCGAACTTTTCCGGCGTGATGACCTCATACCCCGCGCGGTTGAAGGCCCATATCATGTCGAGACCGGTCTGCGGATCATAGACATCGACATAGCACCCGGGGAAAAAGACCACCTTGCGGGGCAGGGAGGGCTGTTCGAGCTTGCGCGCCAGCTGGCGGAATGTTTTGGGCGCGAACGGCGGCAGCGGGGCGCGCCGGTCGATGCCGAGCATATCAAGCACCTTTCGCGTCACCGGATTGAGCATGCCGAAGTTCTTGAGGCCCGCGGGGATGAGCTGGAGCAGCTTTGCCTGAAGCTCGCCATGGGCGAGCACCCAGTCACGAAGACCGGCGCCGTGTTTTCGGCAGTGTTCGGCGCGGGCG
Organism: uncultured Desulfovibrio sp.; assembly: GCF_910584445.1. Taxonomy (GTDB): domain Bacteria; phylum Desulfobacterota; class Desulfovibrionia; order Desulfovibrionales; family Desulfovibrionaceae; genus Desulfovibrio. The sequence goes on along the minus strand of NZ_CAJUBO010000014.1, from coordinate 20,126 downwards.
AGCATGTTGATGCTGGAAACGGGCACCCCCTGCGGGCAGGTGATGTCGCAGTTCTTGCAGTTGGCGCAGTAGGTCAGGGATTCATCTTCCGCAAGGCCGAGCAGGCGGAAGCGCTCGTACGCGGGGCCGATCATGCGCGGCCCGAGAAACTTGGGCGTGACCCGGGCCACAGGGCAATGCACCACGCAGGTGGTGCAGGCGATGCACTTGTCGGGACTGATGCGAACGCTCATTGCTTCCCTCCAGTGGCGGCTTCCCCGGCGCAATGGGGGGCGCCCGCAAGTTCCGCGGCAGCGAGGCCGGCATGCCAGCCCGTTGCCAGCGCCACGCCGTAGCCGCTTTTCTCCACGGCGGGATCATGGCCGCCGAGCGTGCGGCCTGCAAAGAAAACATTTTCCAGCGCCAGCGCGCCGTTGGCATCCAGCGGACGCAGGTTGCCATCCACGCGCACGCCAAGGCTCGCAACGGCGTGATTGCCGAAGATCTCCGGTTCCGTCCAGGCGCCCACATCCTCGGGAAGCGGAAGTTCCAGCCCGAAGACCCGCTCGCGGGCGCTGCCGGGCGCTAGCGTGATGCCCCCGGCGAGGATGCCGCCCGTGGCGAGCACATAGGCTTTTGCCCTGGTGACATAGTTTCGCCCCGTGCCGGAGATCGTGAGGGAAAGGCAACGGTCTTCCGCCACCCGGGCGCCGATGACGTTGGCGTTTTCCACCATTTCGACACCGAGCGAGGCGAGTTCCCGCAGGAGCGCGTCCCGCAGGCGCAGACCGCCGACCCCCGGAGGAATAGCCAGCATCTCGACCACCGGGCAGCCCAGGGTCTCGCTCAGGTCATGCGCCAGGCCGCTTGCCGCATGGCGGCCGCAAATGGGCGGCAGCAGGACAAGATCGCAGCCCTCGGCCCGTTCCTTCAGCGCGCCTGCCAGCCAGTCGCGGCCGCCGGGGCGCTCCGCCGCGCGGGCGAGATCCAGGGCATTCAGGGCGCGATGCGCGTCCTCAAACGGAGCCGGAATGATGCAGGGGGTGAAGTTTTTGTCCGCCCAGTCGGGGTAGCGGCGCAACTGGTCGATGACGAGCGCGGGGCGGCAATCGCGGAAGCCGCGGACGCTTGCCACCAGGACGTGCCGTGCCTTGGCAAGCGCCTCCTGATCGAAGGAGTCCGGCACAAGATAGGTGGGCTTGAGGGTGCCCATGATGGTGGGGACCCGCGTATTGCGCGGCGTGCCGTCGCGCTCGGCCGCGCGCAGGCCAAGGCCATGACGGGCCGCTGTTTCCACCAGCGCGGCCAGTGCGGCGCGGACCTTGTCGCTCCCCAGCAGGGAATAGGGATGCGTGGCGGGCAGCAGTGCCATGGCGGCCCAGGGGTCGTCCACGCACGCGCCATCCGGCGCATAGCCGAGAAGGTCCACGGAGCCGCTTCCGATGGCGAGGCAGCCCATTCCCTCGCTGATGACGCGCACTTCGCGTCCCTGGCGGGCGGCGCCCAGCGCGGCCATGAGACCAGCCAGACCGGAGCCTACCACGATTACGTCAGTTGTTCTGCTCATGCATGGCTCCGTCGAGATTGAGGATTCCGGCGTACACGGCGCGGCTGAATTCCATTTCACGGGCCTGCTGCCCCCATATGGCGGGCCTGAGGCCCTTCCAGCGTTCCTGGAGGAAGCGGCACAGACTGTCCACCGGCGCGAATTCAAGCTGGATGCCGTGTTCCACAAGCGAGGCGACGGAACGCAGGGAACAGAAGGTCCCCTGACAGGTGCCCATGCCCAGACGTGTACGCAGGCGTATGTCCGTAAGCGAATGGGTGGCGGGATCACGGGCCACGCATTCCACTTCGGCGAGGGAGACCATCTCGCACTCGCACAGCAGGGGGTTGCCGCCGCCGAAATCGGTGATATGCGTGTCCTTGGAGGCCCGGGCCGCCAGCGCCGCCACTTCCGCCTGCTGCAGGGTCGCCTGAAGGTCGTCGCCGAGCCTGTCGGCCATGAGGTTGAGGGCACGCACGGGGAAGAGCCTGGCCGCGCGTTCCAGCAGGGCGGGGTCGACCGTGCCCACCATGGGTTCCTCAGCCGTTCGGCAGGGGGTGGAGATGTTGAGGCGGCGGCAGACTTCGTCGGTGACGCGCTCCGCCATGAGGCGGTAGGTGGTGAGCTTGCCGCCAAAGACGGAGACCAGGCCGTCAAGACCGTCCGCCGCATGATCCACGACATGGAAATTGCGGCTCGCCTTGCGCCCGGATGCCCCCCCCGGCGTATACAGCGGGCGTGTTCCCGCGAAGGCGCGCAGGATGCGGTAGTCGCGCACATGCGGAAAGAGCGGTTCGCCAAGCTCAAGCAGGCGCACGACTTCAGGATAGGTCGGTGTGGTGTCGTCAGGGCGGTCCGTGGGCATGGACGTTGTGCCGAGGATGGTCACAGAGCCGTGCGGCACGAAGATGTCGCCATCGGAACTTGCATGGAGACGATTGACCACGCGCGAGGTAAAGCGGTGATTGAACACCACAAGCGTGCCGCGGTCCGGAGTGATGGCCGCTTCAAGGCCGGCCAGCGCCGCCACCTCGCCGGACCATGAACCCGCGGCGTTGACCACCATGCGGCAGGCGATATCCACGGTCTCGCCGGTCATGAGGTTGCGCGCCGTGACGCCACAGACAGCGCCGTTGCGTTGCCGGATGGCGACGACTTCATGGTAGGTGAGGGCGCGGCCGCCGTAGCGTTCGGCGGACATGCGGTTGTGGAGCACCAGGCGGAAGCCGTCCACGCAGGAATCGGGCACGCGGAAAACGCGCTGCGCGTCAGGCGTCAGATCGGGTTCCAGTCGCCGGGCTTCGGCGGGGCTGATCTCCTCCGCCTTGATGCCGGCGGCAGCGCAGCCCTTGATCCAGGGTTCCACAAAGGTGGGATCATCCTTGGGGGTGAGGACGAAAAGGCCCTCCGTGACCTCCACGCACTGCTTCCCGACGCGCCGGAGGATCATGTTTTCCTCGATGCACTCGCGGGCCGATTCCGGGTCGTTGACGACATAGCGGCCGCCGCTGTGGAGAAGGCCGTGAAAGCGGGAACTGGTGCCATGGGCCAGACCGCCCTGTTCCAGCAGAATGGCGGGGACGCCGCGCATGCTCAGGTCGCGCAACGTGCCCATGCCGGTAGCGCCGCCGCCGATGACGACAACCGTTGTCTCCAGCATGGAGCCTCCTGTGTGGTTTCACCAATGCGCCACGCCTGCCGTCCGCCCCGCGGGCGAATGGCAGCCGCGTCTCCATTGTCCATTGTCTTTGAAAAATTTTTGCGGGTTTTGCCGGCATTCGTCAAGGGATTTTCGCGGTGCGGATATCTGTGGGCAAGGGGGCGACGCAAGGGCCTTTTCGGCGGCCATGCGCTTTTGCCGGGGGGCTTCTGCGGGGGATCGCTTGCGGGCGTCTGCCCGCGCAGCCTGCCCGCAGTGCCGGTGCTTGCCTCCGGGGCGGCTTTCTTTTAAATTTCGGCATGGCAAAACTGCGAGAGACCTATCGCTGCACGCAGTGCGGCGCGCAAAGTCCGCACTGGCGCGGCCAGTGCCCCGGGTGTCAGGCATGGAACACGCTTGTGGCCGAGGCGCAGCCCGCTGCCGGCAGGGCACGCGCCGCCGGTCACGCGAATATCGGGGAGCGCGCGCGTCCCAGGATCCTCCGTGATGTGGCCGATGGCGACCACCACCCATTCCCCAGCGGGCTTGGCGCCCTGGACAGGGTGCTGGGCAAGGGGCTGATGCCCGGCGCGTCCATCCTTGTGGGCGGCGAACCCGGCATCGGCAAATCCACCCTGCTGCTTCAGGTGGCGGCCTCGGTGGCGGCGCAGGGGCGCCCCGTCCTCTATGCCAGCGGCGAGGAATCCCTGCCGCAGATCAAGGCGCGCGGCGAGCGCCTTGGCCTGCTGGACCCGCGGCTCATGGCTATGGCAACATCGCGCGTGGAGGATATCGCGGCCGCGCTGGAAAGCGCGCCCGCAGGCGAGCGGCCCGGCCTTGCCGTTGTGGATTCCGTCCAGACCCTGACCAGCCTGGAAGCCGATGGCCTCCCCGGCAATGTGGGCCAGGTGCGCGCCGTTGCCACCACCTTGCAGGAGGTCTGCCGTCGTCTGGGCGTGGCGCTCATCCTGGTGGGGCATGTGACCAAGGACGGAGTGCTCGCCGGGCCGAGACTGCTCGAGCATATGGTGGATACGGTCATCTCCCTTGAAGGCGACCGGCGCCAGATGTTCCGCCTCCTGCGCGTCTTCAAGAACCGCTTCGGACCCAATGAAGAGTTGCTGGTCTTCCGCATGGGCGGCCGGGGCATGGAGCTTGTGGACGATCCCTCCACCTTTTTTCTGGGCGCGCGCGACCCCGCGCTTTCCGGCACGGCCGTGGTCATGGCCGTGGACGGACAGCGCCCGCTGGCAGTGGAGGTGCAGGCGCTTGTGGCCCGGACGTTCCTCAGCATTCCGCGGCGCGCCGCGCTCGGCTTTGACGCCAATCGCCTGCATCTTCTGCTGGCCGTACTGGAAAAGCGCCTCAAGCTCAACTTCGGCCAGGTGGACATCTACGCCAAGGTGGGCGGGGGCATGCGCCTTCAGGAGCCGGGACTGGATCTTGCGCTCGTGGCGGCTGTCCTTTCGTCGTATTATGATGTTCCGCTGCCGGAACGGAGCATTTTCTGGGGCGAGGTGGACCTCAACGGCCAGGTGCGGCCAGTGGCGGCGCAGGCCATTCGCCTTGCCCAGGCGCGGCGTCTCGGTTTCTCCCCCATCGTGCGGCCGGCGCTGGCGGCTCCCCACGGCGATGGTGAGGAGGCCGGAGGGGACGTTCCCGGCTGCGTCCGCACCATCGCCGAGCTGCAACGGCGGCTCTTCAACCGCTCCTGAAGCGAAGGAGGGCGCATGCCGCTGGAGATCGAACGCAAATACCTCGATGCGGACTTCGACCGCCTGCGCTGCGCGCTCATCGGGGCGGGCGCGACCGATCAGGGCGCGCACTTCGAGTCCAACGTCATTTTTGATACGCCAACGTTCGGCATCCATGCCAGCGGACGCCTGCTCCGGCTGCGCAGCCAGGAGTGGCGTGGCCGCATCCGCCATGTGCTGACCTTGAAGCTGCCGGTGGTGGCTCCCGCAGACAGCGCATTCAAAGCGCGCGAGGAGCGGGAGCTTGCCGTGGAAAGCGCCGCCGCCATGGGCGCCGTGCTGGAAGGGTTGGGATTCGTGGCGGTCGCCCGCTACGAAAAGGTGCGTTCCGTCTGGCGGCTGGACCCATTCCGGCCGGGCGGGAGCGGAATGCTGGTGGAGCTTGATGAACTTCCCTTTGCCCGGGTGGTGGAACTGGAGGGGGATGCGGAGGACCTTGATGCCGCCGGCCGCCTTCTGGGCCTTGACAAATGCGAGTTCAGCACCAAAAGTTATCATGCGCTCCATCAGGAGTGGCGCTGTTCCCGGGGCTTGCCGCACGAGCGGTCTTTTGTGTTCGGGGCAGATGAACGCAGCCGCCTGCGGGCGCGCCTTGGCCTGCCGGACATGGCTGCCCCGGGCGTATGTTTTTGAAATCCTTGGGACATTCAGGAGATAGAGCGCATGCCGTCATACGCATCAGCCGGGGTGGACAGTGAGCGGTTCACGCGGGTCGAGGAACAGGTGCGGGAACCCGCGCGCTATCGTGTCCTGCTGCACAACGACAATTATACGAGCATGGAATTTGTGGTGGGGATCTTGCGGAGCATCTTTCGCAAAAGTCTTGAGGATGCCACGGCCATCATGCTCGATGTGCACCAGCATGGCGTGGGCCAGTGCGGCGTCTATACCCGTGAAGTGGCGGAAACGAAGGTGGGGCAGGTGCATCTGGCGGCCCGCCAGGCGGGTTTCCCCCTCAAGTGCAGTCTCGAAAGGATATGACCTCCCGGTGACGGGATCGCGGGCCATGGTGGCCCACTGTTGGAGTAGGTATGCTGAGCAAGAGCGTGCAGGACGTCCTGCGGGACGCCGTCATGGAAGTGCAGCGCCGTGGTCATGACATGCTGACGGTGGAGCACCTTCTCTTTTCACTGACCAAGAGCATCAAGGGCAGGACCATCCTCGAGGGCAGCGGCGCGGGCGTCGGCCTGCTGCGGGAGCAGCTCGAGGGGTTTTTCCGCGCCGAACTTGAATCCGCCCCTCAGGCCGGCGAATACAAGATCGCGCAGACAGAGGGCGTTCAGCGCGTGCTTGAGCGCGCGCTCGGGCATGTCCGTTCCTCGGGGCGCGCTGCCGTGGAAATGGGGGATCTGCTCATCGCCATCATTGATGAAGAAGAGAGCTATGCCCGCTATTTCCTCCATAAGCAGGGTGTGGAGCGCCTGGATGTGCTCACCTTTATTTCTCACGGCATGGAGCCGGAAGGGACGGAACGCGCCCAGGAAGACGGCGACAGGAAAGCCGGAAAGGACCCGCTCGCGGAATTCACCGTGGAGCTGACCGCCAGGGCGAGGGAAGGCAAGATCGACCCTCTGGTGGGGCGCACCCAGGAATTGGACCGGGCCATTGAAATCCTGTGCCGGCGCCGCAAGAACAATCCGCTTTTTGTGGGCGATGCCGGCGTCGGCAAAACAGCCATGGCGGAAGGGCTTGCCCTGCGTATTGCGGAAGGGCGGGTGCCGAAACTGTTTGCCGAGACGCGGATTTTCGCGCTCAATATGGGGCTGCTGGTGGCGGGCACCCGCTACCGGGGGGATTTCGAGGCCCGCATCAAGGCCATCGTGGACGCCTTCAAGACCATGCCCAATGCCATTCTTTTCATTGACGAGATCCATACGCTGGTGGGCGCGGGCGAGACTTCCGGCGGCTCGCTGGACGCGGCAAACATGCTCAAACCCGCGCTTGCCAATGGCGAGATCCGCTGTATCGGTTCCACCACCCACGAGGAGTATCGCAAGCATTTCGAGAAAGACCGCGCCCTGGCGCGCCGTTTTCAGCGTATCGATCTGCGCGAGCCGGGCGTGGAGGAATGCTTCGCCATCCTTCAGGGGCTGGAGAAAAAGTATGCCGAGCACCATGGCGTCCGCTACACGCCCGCGGTGCTGCGGGCCATGGCGGAGCTTTCGGCGCGGCATGTGCGCGATCGGCTGCTGCCGGACAAGGCCATCGACGTCATGGATGAATGCGGCGCCGCCGTGCGGCTCAGGCGGGAAGCCGGGGAAGGGGACGCCGCCGGGCGTTCCGGTGTGACCCTTGCGGATGTCGAGCGCGTCGTGGCCCGCATGGCAGGCGTGCCGCCGCGCACGGTCTCCGGCGGCGAGCGCGGGCGCCTCGCGCATCTGGAGCGCGATCTCAAGCGGCGCGTCTTTGGTCAGGATGCGGCCATTGAGCTGACCGTGCGTGCCATTCTGCGCGCCAGGGCGGGGCTGAGTCCCGAGCGGCGTCCTTCCGGCTCCTTCCTCTTCTACGGGCCTACGGGCGTGGGCAAGACCGAAGTCGCCCGCAGCCTTGCCGAGATCCTCGGGGTGGAGTTCCTGCGGTTCGACATGAGCGAATACATGGAAAAGCATTCGGTCTCCCGGCTCATCGGCTCGCCTCCCGGCTATGTGGGCTATGACGAGGGCGGCCAGCTCACGGAAGCCGTGCGGAAAGCGCCGTATTCCGTCATCCTTCTGGATGAGGTGGAGAAGGCGCATCCCGATATCTTTAATGTGTTGCTTCAAGTAATGGATTACGGAACGCTCACGGACAATTCGGGCCGCAAGACGGATTTTTCCAATGCCATCCTCATCATGACCTCCAATGCGGGGGCCTTTGAAATGTCCGGCGCCACCATCGGCTTTGGGAAGGCTGCCCCCGACGACGCGGCGCGCAAGGGCCTCAAGGCTGTGGAGCGAATGTTCGCCCCCGAATTCCGCAATCGCCTTGATGCCATGGTGCCGTTCCGCAGCCTGGACGAGCCGATGATGCTCCGCATCGTGGACAAGTTCCTTGCGGAGATCCGCGCCACGCTTGCCGAGCGCAAGGTGGAGCTGCGCGTTTCCGAGGCGGCGCGCCGCTGGCTGGCGCGTCACGGTTTTGACCCCGCCATGGGCGCGCGCCCCCTGCGCCGTCTGCTGCGGAGTGAACTGGAGGACAAACTGGCGACGGAACTGCTGTTCGGCTGTTTGAAAAAGGGCGGCGAAGTGCGGCTTGGCGTGAAGGAGGACGCTCTGGTCCTTGCCCCTGTCGCGCATGCCGCGCGCCGGCCTGCGCGGCCTCGTGAGGCGGCGGCCACGGCCGTGTAGGGCAGCTCGCGAACGCGGCATTTTTGCAGTTGGACATCAGGAGCCTTCGGAGCAGGATGAACCATGGACGCGGCATTTTTCCGGTTGGCCGCGCTCTTTCCCGCCCCTGAGACCGCGCCCGGCGATGCCCCCCTCTGCATGGGGGGAGACTTGGAGCCGGTTCGGCTGCTTGCGGCGTACAGCCGGGGGATTTTTCCCTGGTACGGGCCTGGTCTGCCTGTGCTCTGGTGGTCTCCCGACCCGCGGTGCGTACTTCCCCTGGATCGTTTCCATCTGCCCCGCAGAAGCGCGCGCAGGCTGCGGGCGTCTCCGTTTGCGCTGACGCTGGATGCGGCGTTCGCCAGGGTCATCCGCGCCTGCGCCGCCCCCAGGGCGGCGCACGGGACACAGCCGCCGGGAACATGGATCACGGCGGAGATGACGGCCGCCTACGAACGGCTGCATGCCCTGGGCTACGCGCATTCGGTGGAGGCGTGGCGCGGGGATGTCCTGGTGGGCGGCCTTTATGGCGTCGCCCTGGGGCGCGCGTTTTTCGGCGAATCCATGTTCCACACGGAGCCGGAAGCATCGCGTGCCGCGCTGGCCGGTCTGGTGGGACTCCTCAGGCGGCGCGGCGTCTGTCTGCTCGACTGCCAGCAGGCCACGCCGCATATGGAGCGCATGGGCGCGCGGCTGGTGACGCGGGGCGAGTTTCTGCGCGCCCTCGCGTCCGCTCTCGGGCAGCCCCGCCGGCCTTCGGCAGAGACCGGGGCGCCCCTGCCATGTCCCTGGGCGCCCTGGCGGGAGCGCTATGTATTTTGCGGCCCTTGCGGGGACGCCTCCTCCGGGGCGTGGGCGGAGAGATCGTAAAAGGCGCGCGCGGCGAAGGGCAGGGCGTAGCCCGGCGCGGCGTCAAAGCGGATGAACCCTGTCTGGCCGCCTTCGGGGATCTCGCCCAGAGGCCCGACGCCCAGGGGAACGGGCAGTTCCAGCGGGCAGATGACGAGTTTTTCGATCCTGTCCGCGTAGCGGCGTTCGAGCCACGCGGCAAGCGCCTCACTTTCCTCGGCGGTGAAGGCTTCAAGAAGGCAGCGCAGGGCGCGGTCTTCCGTGGCTCCCTCAAGGAGCGCCGCGGGCATGGAAGGATCGGGCGGCGCCACGAGACCTTTGCCGCGCAAGGCGGCCAGTTCCTCTTCCGTGGCGCCGTGCCGGATGATGTGCGTTTCCACATGGCGTTGCCCGCGGAACGCTTTCAGTGTGGCCCCGAGAACATAGATCCTGTCGCACAGCGATGGTTTCGGCGCGTCAAGCCGCAAAATTTCCATAGCGTCCCCGTCAGTTGCGGCCTTGCGGCCGGAATTCCAGATGGTTGGGCACAGCCGGAGGGCTGATATGCATCTCAATGATGGTAAGCTAAATATCCCGGTTTTGGAAGCGGGTCCCGCAGCGCCGTTCGACCTGCAAACCCGGTATGTCCCCATGGGCGACCAGCCGCAGGCCATTGCGGGCCTGGTGGAAAATATCCGCGCCGGTGTGCCCGCCCAGGTGCTGCTCGGCGTCACGGGGTCCGGCAAGACGTTCAGCATGGCGAACGTCATCGCCGCATGCCAGCGGCCCGCGTTGGTGCTGGCCCCCAACAAGACGCTGGCCGCCCAGTTGTATAACGAGTTCCGCGAACTTTTCCCGCACAATGCCGTGGAGTATTTCGTCAGCTACTACGACTACTACCAGCCGGAAGCCTATGTGCCCGCCTCGGATACCTATATCGAGAAGGATTCGTCCATCAACGACAATATCGACAAGCTGCGCCATGCGGCCACGCACGCCCTGCTGACCCGGCGCGACGTCATCATCGTGGCGTCGGTCTCGTGCATCTACGGCCTGGGTTCGCCGGAATACTACGCAAGGATGGTCATTCCCGTGGAGGCGGGGCAGCTTTTTCCCATGGATGCCCTCATCAGCCGCCTGGTGGAAGTCCATTACGAACGCAATGACTACGACTTTCACCGGGGCACGTTCCGTGTGCGCGGCGATGCGCTGGAGATCATTCCCGCCTATCACCATGAGCGCGCGCTGCGGCTGGAATACTTCGGCGACGAGATCGAATCCCTGCGCGAGATAGACCCCCTCACCGGCGAAACGCTGGCGGAAGTGGGCAAGACGGTGCTGTATCCGGCGAGCCACTTTGTCTCCGCGCAGGACAATCTCCACCGCGCCGCCAACGACATCCGCACGGAACTGGCCGACCGCCTGACATGGTTCAAGGAGCATGGCAAGCTTCTGGAGGCGCAGCGGCTGGAGCAGCGCACCCAGCTCGATCTGGAGATGCTGGAGGAACTCGGCTACTGCAACGGCATTGAAAACTATACCCGCCATCTTGACGGCCGCAAACCCGGGGAACCTCCCTCCTGCCTGCTCAACTACTTTCCCCGTGATTTTCTCCTGTTCGTGGACGAATCGCACATCACCATCCCGCAGGTGGGCGGCATGTTCAAGGGCGACCGCTCGCGCAAGCAGACCCTTGTGGACTACGGCTTTCGCCTGCCCTCGGCACTGGACAACAGGCCCCTCAGATTTGAGGAGTTCACCGCCCTGTTGAATCAGGTGGTCTATGTTTCGGCCACGCCCGGCCGCTACGAGCTTGATCAGGCCCAGGGCATCGTGGCCGAGCAGATCATCCGGCCCACGGGCCTGGTGGACCCCGAGGTGGACGTGCGTCCGGTCAAGGGGCAGATGGACGATCTCCTTGCCGAATGCCGCGCCCGGGTCTCGGCAGGAGAGCGCGTCCTCGTCACCACCCTCACCAAGCGCATGGCCGAGGACCTTACCGAATACTGCTGCAATATGGGGGTGCGCGCCCGCTATCTGCATTCGGACATCGACACGCTTGAGCGCCTGCAGATCATCCGCGCTTTGCGCCTCGGGGAATTCGACGTGCTCGTGGGGATCAACCTGCTGCGCGAGGGGCTGGATATTCCGGAAGTTTCGCTCGTCTGCATCCTGGATGCGGACAAGGAGGGCTTTCTCCGTTCCACGGGTTCGCTCATCCAGACCTTTGGCCGCGCCGCGCGCAACGCCCACGGCAAGGTCATCCTCTACGCGGATACGGTGACGCCCTCCATGCGCGCCGCCATGGACGAGACGTTGCGCCGCCGGACGAAGCAGACGGCCTTCAACGAAGCGCACGGCATCACGCCCAGGAGCACCACGAAAAGCCTTGAATCTCCGCTGGACTCGCTGTATGTGGAGAACGAACCCGGCAAGGCCCGCGGCCGGGGACGCGCCAAGGCCAAGACACCGGACGAGTCCGCGCCGCTGACCGCCGAGGATGTGGCCGCCCTTGTGCAGAAGCTGGAAAAGGAAATGCGCCAGGCCGCGCGCGATCTTGAGTTTGAGCAGGCCGCCGGGCTGCGGGACAGGATCCGCGCCTTGAGGACGCGGCTCATCGCCCTCCCTGACTGAAAAGGCATCCCCCATGACGGCAGACGCATCCGCGCCGGACCCGGCGCATCCCAGGGGCCACAACGCCGGAACCACGCGCGCCGCGGCGCAGGCGGCCCTGCCGCTGGCCGGGGCAAAAACGGCGGCGGACGCCGCGCCTCCCGAGCCGGTGATCGAGCGTGCCCGCTTTCTCGCAACGGAACTCGCCCGCCATAATTATCTGTATCACACGCTGGATGCGCCGGAAATCAGCGATGATGCCTATGACGCCCTCTACAATGAGCTGGCCGGGCTGGAACGCCGCTGGCCGATGCTCGCCGGCGGCCAGTCGCCCACCGCGAAAGTCGGCGGCAGGCTGCTGGAGGGGCTCGCCAAGGAACGGCACCGCCAGCGCATGTATGGCCTGGACAATGTTTTTTCCGCTTCCGGCTGGCGCGAGTTCGCCGAGCGCATGCGCCGCGCCTGGGATGAACGCCTGAATGGCCCGATGCCGCTTGTCTTCTGGTGCGATCCCAAGCTCGATGGCCTGGCTGTGGAACTGGTCTATGCGCGCGGCGAACTGCGGAAGGCCCTGACCAGAGGCGATGGCGAGACCGGCGAAGTGGTCACCGATGCCGTACGCACCATGAACAGCGTGCCGCGCGTCCTGGCGGGCGAGGGGGCTGCCCCCGAGCTGCTGGAGGTGCGGGGCGAGGCCGTCATGTTCCGGGAGGATTTTGCGCGGCTCAATGCGCGTCAGGAGGCCCTTGGCCTCAAGACGTTTGCCAATCCGCGCAATGCCGCCGCCGGCAGTTTGCGGCAGTTGGACCTTGCCGTCACGGAAAGCAGGCCCTTGCGGTTCCTTGCCTACAGCCTGGGGGCGGTGGAGTGGGGGGAGTGCGCGCCCTGTCTGACCCAGGGCGAGCTTATGGCCCGACTGACCGCCTGGGGCTTTCTCACTCCGCCGGACGGGCGCCTGTGCGCCGGCGTGGAGCAGGTGGAGGCATATGCGGAATGGGTGCGGGCCAACCGCACCGGCTTCCCCATGGAAATCGACGGAGCCGTAGCCAAGCTTGACGATCTTGAGGCGCAGGAGGTTCTCGGGTTCACCGCCCGCGCGCCCCGCTTTGCCGTGGCGTTCAAGTTTCCCGCCATTCAGGCGCAGACGCTCCTGCGTGCCATCGAGATCCAGGTGGGCAGGACCGGGGCGCTCACCCCTGTGGCCGTGCTGGAGCCTGTCCCTGTGGGAGGGGTCATGGTTTCCCGCGCCACCCTGCATAATGAGGACGAGATCCACGCCCGTGACGTGCGCGTGGGCGATACGGTCATCGTCCAGCGCGCCGGGGACGTCATCCCGGAGGTGGTGGGACCTGTAGTGGAAAAACGGCCGCCTGACGCGCCCCCCTTTCGTTTTCCCCATACCTGCCCCGCCTGTGGCGAACCTGTCCACCGTGAACCTGGCGAGGCGGCGTGGCGGTGCGACAATCTCGCCTGTCCGGCGCGGAGGCTGCGCGCCATTACCCATTTTGTCTCCAAGGCAGGTCTGGATATCCAGGGCGTGGGCGAAAAATGGGTGGAACAGCTCGTCGCGGCGGGGCGGGTGCAGTCTCCGGCGGACCTTTTTACTCTTCGCGAGGAAGACCTTCTCGGCTTTGAGCGCATGGGCGAGACCCTGGCGCGGAAATTCCTGGCGGCGCTGGAAACGGCGCGGGATTCGGCCACGCTTGCGCGCCTGTTGTGCGCGCTCGGCATCCGCCATGTAGGCGAACAGACGGCGCGTCTGCTGGCTTCGCGCTTCCGGGATCTGGACGAACTTGCCGCCGCGCCCACGGAAACACTGCTGGAGCTGCCGGATATTGGACCCGAAGTGGCGGCATCCATCCGGTATTTTTTTGCGACCCCGGCAAACCGTATCGTTCTGGAGCAACTGCGCGAGCGTGGGCTCTGGCCCGTTTCGCCTGGCGCGGACGCCCCTGCGCCCGCCGCCCAAGCGCGCGCAACGCCGCTCACCGGCAAGACAATCCTGTTCACGGGCACGCTGCCGTTGCCGCGCGCCAGGGCGCAGGCGCTCGCCGAAGCTGCGGGCGCCATCCCCGTTGGGGGCGTGAGCAGGAAACTCGATTACCTCGTTGCCGGGGAAAAGCCGGGCAGCAAGCTGGACAAGGCGAAGGCCCTGGGCATTCCCATTCTTGATGGGGAGGGGTTCAGGCGGCTTCTTGCCGGGGCCGGAGTGGAAATGCCTGTTGATTTTCTTCAAGAGTAACTTGAAGTTTTGGAAAAATCGCAAGGAGTACAGATGGCTGGCTCGGAAAAAACGCGTATTGTCGTTGTCGGGGCGGAAGGCCGCATGGGCAGGATGATCCGCCGTCTTGCGGAAGAGGAAGAAAATTTCGTTCTCGCGGGTCTGGTCGATCGGGAGGAAACCCTTGCCGGACTCAAGGATTGCGGCATTCCGGCCGCCAGGGATCTCGAGGAGCTTGCCGCGGAGGTTTCCGGAGCGGTGGTCATCGATTTCACAACGCCCGAGGCGAGTATGGGCACGGCGCGCATCGCCGCGGTGCACCGGATCCCCCTGGTGATCGGCACCACGGGTTTCAGTGAGGCGCAAAAAGCCGAATTGCGCGAACTTGCCCGGAAAACGCCCCTGTTCTGGTCGGCAAACATGAGCGTGGGCGTCAATGTCCTGCTCCGCCTGCTGCCGGAACTGGCGCGCGCCCTTGGACCCGCCTATGACATGGAGATGGTGGAGATCCACCACGGCCGCAAGAAAGACGCCCCCAGCGGCACGGCTCTGGCGCTGGGCGAGCGGCTGGCTGAAGCCAGGGGCTGGGCATTGCCGGAGGTGCGCTGTTCCGCCAGGGACGGCATGATCGGCGCGCGGCCCCATGCCGAGATCGGCATTCAGGCCGTGCGCGGCGGCGATGTGGTGGGCGTCCACACCGTCTATTTTCTGGGACCCGGTGAACGCATCGAAGTGACGCACCAGGCGCATTCCCGCGAGAACTTCGCGGGGGGCGCCCTTCGGGCCGCCCGATGGCTGGCGACACGCGCTCCGGGACGGCTGTACTCCATGGAAGATACCTTTGACCGGCAGGCCGATGACCGCGGGAACTGACATTGACGCTCCGGCGCCGACCTTCGGGGAGCGGGTCCTTGCCTTCAATGCGGCGTTGCGCTTTGAGGCGCCTCTGCCCGGTGGCGTGGAGGTGATGAATCCCTTTCCCGGCAGCGCGTGCGCCCAGGCCGCATCAACGGCATTTTACCGCAAGTTTTATGCCGATCATCTGGAACGGCGCATCATTCTCGGCATCAATCCCGGGCGTTTCGGCGCGGGGATCACGGGAGTGCCGTTCACGGATCCCAAAAGGCTTGCGGAAGCCTGCGGCATCCATATTGCCGCCTGCGTGTCGGCGCACGAGCCATCGAGCGTTTTTGTCTATGAGGTGATCCATGCCATGGGCGGACCCAGGGCGTTTTACCGTTCATGGTATATCAATTCCATCTGCCCCCTCGGTTTTGTCCGCGCGACAGAGGGGGGACGGAAGAAAAACTACAATTATTACGATGACCGGCGCCTGGAGGACGCGGCACGGCCGTTCATGGTGGAGTGCCTGCGGCGTCAGCTCGCCTTCGGTATCCGCCGCGATGTGTGCTTTTGCCTGGGAACGGGCAAAAATGCCGCCTTCATTGAGCGTCTGAACGAGGAGTACGGCTTCTTTGAGCGCATCGTGCCGCTTGAGCATCCCCGGTACATCATGCAGTACAAACGGAAGGAATCTGCGGCCTATGTACGCAAATATGTCTCCCTGCTCGGAGATGCCGGAAAAGCGGCAAAATGATGCCCGACATAAACGAGGGAGGAAAATCCATGGACGAGCTGGTGTTTCTCGGCGTGTGCGGCAGCCTGAGGCGCGCGTCGCGCAATAGGGGCCTTCTTCGCAAGGCGAGGGAACTCATGCCCGCCGGCAGCAGGCTTGACATCGCTGATATCTCCGCCCTGCCGTTTTTCAATGAGGATATTCCCAAACCTGAGAGCGTGCGCCGGCTCGTCGGCCTGGCGGAAAACGCGGATGGTTTTCTCTTCGCTTCGCCGGAATACAACTATTCACTTGCTCCGGCGCTGAAAAACGCGCTGGACTGGCTTTCGCGCGAGCCTGGACTCAAACCGTTTTCAGGAAAGCCCGCCGCCATCGTTGGCGCGGGGGGCGGTATGGGAACCGCGCGCAGCCAGAACCATCTGCGCCAGGTCTGTGTCTATCTGGACCTGCATCTGCTGAATACGCCGGAATTTTTTTCCAACGCGTTTTCTCCGGCCTTTGACACGGCGGGCGACCTTGTGGATGCGGAGCTGGAAAAACGGCTGGCGGCCCTGCTGCAGGGGCTGGTGGACTGGGCGCAGGTCCTGAAAAAAGGGCGCGCCTGACACGGCGCTGACGGCGTCGGGAGACGGAGAAAAAAGGGCGTTTTTTTCGAAAGAGGGGGCGCCTACGGCTTCTCTTCCGCGGCTCCTTGGGCTTCGGTCTTTTCCTTGCCCTTGCCGCGCAGCATGTCGCCCGCGACCACGATGCCGCGCGTGCCCGCCTCGCCCGCCTGGCGCGCCAGTTCGTCCAGGGGCGTGCCGCGTGATGTGCATACCTTGAGCAGCATGGGCAGATTGACGCCCGTCACCACCTCCACCTTATGGTTGCCCAGCAGCGAGAGTGCAAGATTGGTGGGCGTGCCGCCAAACATGTCCGTGAGGATGATGACCCCGGACCCCTTGTCCAGTCGTTGCGCGGCGTCATCGAGGCGGCGCACGGTTTCGGAAACCTCATGTGTCGCATCAACACTGATGGAACTGCAGTCACTCACGGGACCCAGAATAAATTCCGCGGTACGCAGGATAGCCGAGCCGTAATCTCCGTGCGAGACAATGATGATCCCCGCCTGAGTGGCGTTGGTCTCCTCGGTCATATGCAACCTCGATTCGCGTCGGCCTGTTGAGATCAGCCGAGTTCAAGATGCCTGTGTTCCAGGGAAACTGGGTACCCCGCCTGCCCGACAGCCTGCGCCAGGTGTTCCGCCAGGGCAACGGAGCGGTGGCGTCCTCCTGTGCAGCCAAGCGCGATGGTCACGCGATAGCGGCCCTCGGACTCCATCTGGGGCAGAAGAAAGAGCAAAAGATCAAGGAGCTTTGCGCTGTACTCGCGGGCTTGCGATGACGCAAAGACATAGTCCGCGACGGCTTTGTCCCTGCCGCTGAGCGGTCGCAGGTCCTCCACAAAGTAGGGATTGGGCAGGAAGCGGAGGTCAAAGACCATGTCCGCCTCATGCGGAATGCCGTACTTGAAGCCAAAGGACATGACATTGACGCGCAAGGGGCGCGCGGAACCGGGGGCGCCGCTCCAGCGCTTCTGGATGGCCCGCCGCAGGTCGTGGATGGAAAAGCGTGTCGTATCAAGGACAAGGTCCGCCATGTCGCGCAGGGGCTTGAGCCTTTCGCGTTCCGCATGGAGCGCGGCCTCAAGGCTCATGCCCTCCCGTTCCAGAGGGTGCGGCCTGCGCGTGGCCGCATAGCGGCGCATGAGCGTCTTGTCGTCCGCTTCAAGGAAGAGCAGGTGCGGCTGGATGCCCATGCCGGAAAGTTTGCCCAGGGCGGCATTGAGTTCCTCAAGAAAATTGCCCTGGCGAATATCCATGCCCAGGGCAATTCCCTTGAAGTGGCGCATGGATTCCCGCTGCATCATGGCCGCCATTTCCGGGGCCAGACTGGCCGGCAGGCCATCCACCGCAAGATGGCGCAGATCTTCAAATACACGCAAGGCGGTGCTTTTGCCGGCGCCGGAAAGGCCGGTCACTATGCTGACCCTGGGGGGCTTTTCCGCGTATGGCTGCGAAACTCCCGCCAGGGGCGCCGGAGCTGCGGCCTGTGCCGCGTCGTCGGGAACGGAATGGGGCATGGCGGTCATCCCCGGTCTGCCGGCCCGCTGCTTGGACGGGCCGGCAGGCAAGACTGCTCTAGAGGATCGGGTCGATCAGCGCGTAGCCAGTGGTCCGGCGGCGATAAATGACGTTGACGCGACCATTTTCCGCATTGAGAAAAACAAGGAACTCACTGCCGATGGAGTCCAGCTGCATGAGCGCCTCGTCCAGATGCAGCGGTTTGGGGGCGAAACGGTCCGTGCCGACAACGGCGGCATCCTCCGCCATATCGGCGCTGTCTGTATCCAGATTGTAGGTGAAGACGTCAACTTCGGCATTGCGGGCCTTGCGCCGCTGTTCCTTGACGCGCGAGACCTTGCGCTTGATCTGCGATTCGATCTTGTCCGTCACAAGGTCGATGGCGGCATACATATCCGGGGCCTGTTCCGTTGCATTGATGTGCAGCCCTTCGCCATTGACGGTCACTTCGCAGCGATGGCGGAACTTATCGACGGTGAGGACGACATTGATGTCAAGGCCGGCGGCCTTGCCGAAAAAACGCCCCAGCTTTTCCATGCGGCGGCGCGCATATTTCTTGAGATGATCCGATGCCTCGAAGTTCTTGAATGCAAAAGCGATATTCATGGTTCCTCCTCGGGATGCTTCAGGTGGGAAGCAGGACCTTGGCCGTGTTTCAGAAATGTTCCTTGCGTCGTGAGGATGAGGGGATATCCAGCGCTGTGCGATACTTCGCCACAGTGCGGCGCGCAATGTTCACCTTGAGGCGCTCTTTGAGCATTTCTCCGATGCGTTCGTCGCTCAGGGGATTTTTGGGGTCCTCTTCGGCAATGAACTTTTTGATGAGCGCCTTGACGCTCTCGGAGCCGACCTGGCTGCCGTCATCAAGTTCAAGACCACTATTAAAGAAAAACTTTAACTCAAAGATGCCGTGCGGCGTGGCGACATATTTGCTGGTGGTGATCCGGCTCACCGTGGATTCATGCATGCCGATATCATCGGCGATGTCCTTGAGGATGAGCGGCGCCAGCCTGGTGACCCCTTCCTCAAAAAATGGACGCTGGTGGCGGACGATGCTCTCCATCACCTTGTAGAGGGTACGCTGGCGCTGGTACAGGCTTTTGATGAGCCAGGAGGCGGAGCGCATCTTTTCCGCACAGTATTCCTTTTCCTTTTCCGAGGCGCTGTCCATGTCCATCTGGGCCAGAGAAGAGAGCTGGAGCTGCGGCAACCCGTCTTCGTTGAGCAGGATGACGAACTCGTTTCCCATCTTGTAGACATAGACATCCGGGCTGACGTAGGTCGGTTCGCCGCCGCCGAAACTTGAGCCGGGCAGGGGATCGAGGCTCTGGATGATGTCCAGATATTCGCGCAGCTCTTCCACATCCAGATGAAATTTTTTCAGCAGCGGCTTGTAGCGCTTGGCCTCCAGATCCTCCAGATGGGACTCCACAAGTTCACGGAGGATGGGATCACGGTCATAGCCAAGATTTTTTATCTGGATGAGCAGGCATTCGCGGGCGTCACGCGCGGCTACGCCCACCGGGTCAAAAAGCTGGACCCGTTCCAGCACTTCCGCAACGGCCGCCGGCTCACAGTGCGCCAGTGCCGCCAACTCTTCCGCACTTGCCAGGAGATAGCCGGAAGACGAAAGGTTGCCGATAATGACTTCGCCAATGGCCTTCTGCTCCTCGGTCATGGAAGAAAGCCGCAACTGCCAGAGGAGGTGTCCTTCCAGTGTGGGTTTGGCCGCATAGCGGGCTTCGAGGGGAGAAATTTCTTCAGCTGCTTCAAATTCGCGGGATTGCGAGCCGCGCGGCGTGCTGGCGAATTCGCCCAGATAATCTTCCCAGGAGGCATCCTTTGCCAGCTCCCGGTCATAGGCGTCTTCTTCGATACGTTCGCGCTGCTCGGCGGGAGCCTGATCCCCGGCATCGTCGCCGGAAAATTCTTCAAGAAAGGGATTTTCCAGCATTTCCTGCTGGACGGTCTCCAAAAGCTCCACCCGGGAAAGCTGGAGCAGCTTGATGGCTTGCTGCAACTGGGGCGTCATGACCAGTTGCTGCGCGAGCTTCATTTGTTGGCGAAGTTCCAGGGCCATTGGTACTCGTATCCGTCTTCCCCGGCGGGTGCCGGGCTGCTGGCTGAAATGGACGGCAGGAAGCTGCCGCTGGCGTCAGCATAAACGCCTTGTTTCAATAACTGTGCCATACATGATAAGAGAACGCAACCAAGGCTGCAAAGCCGTGCCAGTCCCTGTCTCCCGCTCCTCGCGAGTTCCCGGAGTTTTCTCATGGGCGGGGCGCCATGCGCGCGTGGACCGGGAAGGGGAGGACAGGGGCGCTTTTTGGGGCTGGCGCGCCCCACGTGAAGAAAATGCTTGCCAAGCCGATACAAAACATGTAGAACTCTTTCCCGTGCCGAAGTGGTGGAATTGGTAGACACGCTAGGTTCAGGGTCTAGTTCCCGTTCGGGAGTGGGAGTTCGAGTCTCCCCTTCGGCACCAACCAAGAATCCAATCAAGTCCCGCAAGGTTCAAAAAGCCTTGCGGGACTTGGCTTTTT
>NZ_CAJUBO010000013.1:30132-72814 GCF_910584445.1 uncultured Desulfovibrio sp. | reverse complement strand
GGTGGAGCGGGAGACGGGATTTGAACCCGCGACTTCAACCTTGGCAAGGTTGCACTCTACCACTGAGTTACTCCCGCATGGAGCGCACCGCCCGCAGAGGGGCGGAAGACGGAGCGCATTGTCCGTCCGCGGCCATATGACCGCCGAAGAAAAAACTGGAGGCGGCATCCAGATTTGAACTGGAGATGGAGGTTTTGCAGACCTCTGCCTTACCACTTGGCTATGCCGCCAATGTTCTGGAGCGGGAGACGGGATTTGAACCCGCGACTTCAACCTTGGCAAGGTTGCACTCTACCACTGAGTTACTCCCGCTCGAAGAAGGCCAAGCTACGCTTTCCCTCCAAAACTGTCAAGCTCCGGGCGGCTTTTCCCGTCCACAGCGGGGGAAAGATGGACCCCCGGCAGGCATCGCGCACGAGGTCGCGATCGGCCGGTCCCGCGCCGGAACGCGCCCGCCGAAAGATGACGGCAGCGAAACCTGGGAAAAACATCTGTCGTGCAGATATTTTCCTCAGCAAAATGCCTAGTCGTCCAGCAGGCCGAGCAGACGGGCGACGCGCTGTTCATTGAGTCCCGAGTGCGCCTGGACCAGTTCCTCGCTCTGGAGCACGGCTTCCTCCTCCACCCGGGCGAGCGTCATCCGCACCTCCTCATTATCGGGATAATGCGGTGTGACGGGCAGATCCTCCACCGTGTCCAGCACGGGCGCGGCGGCTGAGGCGGCGGCGCCTCCGGCGCGCCCCTCGGCCGGAAGCATGGCGTTGACACGCTCCTGAAAGGTGGGGAAAAACGCGCCCAGATCGTGATTGCGGCTGCGGAACTGCACTTCCATGATATGCTCCTTGCGTCGAATGGGCGGAACGGCAGAAATGTCCGCCCGCTGTCAGTCCGCCCTTATTCTAGCAAGAAGCGTGCCTATGGAGCGATTTGGTACTGAAAGCATCCAAACCGCTCTGGGGCAGCGGGAGCTGGCGCCCGCGCCGAAGGAGCGTCCAGACCGCGTTCCGGACGCCAAATGCGGTAGCCGTTAGCGGCTCTGCCGCGTACGGATAGCGACAGCGATTTCTTGGCATCGCGTGTCGAGGAACCAGGTACTGTCTTCATCCGTAGCTTCCTGCGTCGCAACGGCTGAAGCGATGGCAGCGAAACGTGAGGGAAAATGGATATCTTCACTCACAAAATGCCCGAAGATATTCCTCTGTCCGCCCCCGGGAAGAAAAAACACCGGCCCGGACGCCCGCGGCATCCGGTCCCGGTGTTTCCGCGAAAATGGCGCCGCATGCCCGCCGAAGCCGGGGCATCGCGCCGCGCCGGCATCAACCGCGCGCGGCCGCCAGCTCCTCCAGAAAGCCCGCGGGAACCTCAAAACCGAGTTCCAGGGCCTTGTCGGCGGCTTCGCCCGCCTCGGCGGCGCGCCCCTGCTCAAAGAGCGCCAGGGCAAGGTTGTTCCAGGCGGGGGCAAAGCCCGGTTCCCTGGCAAGGATCTCCCGGCACAGTTTTTCCGCCGTGTCCAGTTCGCGCTTCATGAAATGGGCCGTCACCAGGGCGTTCTTGGCCTGAAGGAAGTCCGGATCCCATTTCAGCGCCTTGGAGAGCGCCTCGATGGCCTTGTCCGGTTCGCCGCGCTGGAGGTGGACAAAGGCGATATTGCTCTGGGGGATGGGAAATTTGGCCCGCGAATTGGCGGCCTCCTGATTATAGCGCAGGCAGCCCTCAAGATCCCCCCGTTCAAGGCAGATGCCGCCCAGCTGGACATAGGCCTCGGCCAGATGGGGAGAATTGCGCAGCGCCGCCAGGAACGCCTCCTCGGCGGCCACGAAATCGCGCTTGCTCAGGAAGGC
This sequence comes from uncultured Desulfovibrio sp., assembly GCF_910584445.1. GTDB lineage: Bacteria > Desulfobacterota > Desulfovibrionia > Desulfovibrionales > Desulfovibrionaceae > Desulfovibrio. The sequence continues at coordinate 70,973 of NZ_CAJUBO010000013.1, read as the reverse complement.
CAGCCCAAGATTGTAATAGTGGTTGGCGCACTTTTCATTGACCGCGATCTCGGCCTTGAGGTCGGCGATATATTCGTCGATATCGTCGTAGCGTTCTTTCATGACAGGTGTCCCTCCCGTTTCAGAAGCTCATGATACCAGAGGCAGAAATCGAAAATGCCCTGATACTTTTCGTCCTTGTTGATGATGCCCAGGGCGCATTCGGCCACGCCCGCGCGATAGGCCCGGTCGCGCGAAGCCGCGCCGACGGCGCGCGAAAAGCTGTCGAGCAGTTCCTGGGCCGTGCGCTGGCTTCTGTCCGTACGCATGTCCAGAGGATCATTGGGTCTCTGGAACGGGTCCCAGAGATCATAGCCCAGGCGGTCCACGAATTTGCGGCGCCGCGGGTTCATCTTTTCGTAGATCTCGCGCTTGAGGCGCGCTTCTTCGGCGCTCAGTTCGCGCGGGACCTCTTCCGCGAAAAGACGCGCGGCCATGGCGCCGGGCGCGGATGCCGGGATGCGGGGATCAGCGTCGCCCATGGCTCACTCTTCCGGCCTGGCGGGGCCGATGCCGAGATAGTCCTCGTCGTAGCGCGTAAGCAGCGCCATGGACAGCGGCACATAGACCTCGGCAAGCTCCGAAAAACGGGACTGGACGGTTTCGGCGATCTCGCGGCTGAGGGCATCCAGCCGCGCCTGGAACCTGTCAAGCTGGACCGTGGGGTAGGACTGCCCCTTGTCAAAACGGGAAAATCCGCAGACATGCGCCTGCCCGCCAATGGCCGTGGGGATGCCGTACAGGCGGCAGGTGATGGGCCGCGCCGCATAGAGCAGGCAGCGGTCGTCCGGGCCAAGCAGCGGGCACGGCTCACGCAGGGCGGCGGCCCTGGTCATGATGGACTCGGGGCTTTCGCCATCCTTTTCCGCGCGGAACATCTCCCGCTTGAGCCTGGTGAGGGCGCGGTCGATCTGCGAAGCGCGCGTCAGGATCTCCGAGCGCTCGCGGCCATGCCCGAAGGCCGCGTTGAACGCGGCATTGACGGCCATGGACTCCACCAGGGAAAGATCGAAGAGCGCATGGCAGCAATCGCTACAGCCTTGGCGGCAGGTCACGCACTCGGGATATTGCGCGGCAACGCGGGCAAAGACGGCGTCCGCCTCGTCCCGCAGGGCGGTATAGCGGGCGAATATGGGGCTGAGGTCTGGGATCATGTGCTTTCCTGCCGGTGCTCCGGGCCGGGGTGTGGATGCGGTGCGGGCGCGCCGGGAGCCGGATGCGGACGGCGCGCGTTTCCTCCTCCGCCTCGGCGGCGGGGAGCGGAAACGGCAAGCGCCACCGGGCATGCGCGTCCGGCGGCGCTCCAGAACGGATCTCCGCGGGGTCTCCCCGCGGGGACGGACTACTGCTCTTCCACGGTGATGGCGTTGCTCTCGCACACCTCGACACAGGATTCACAGCCGAGGCATTCTTCGGCGTTGACAGGTTCGGACTTGCCGTCCTTCAGCTGATAGACTTCCACGGGGCAGACATCCACGCACTCGCCACAGCCCACGCACTTGTCGGTATCGACAGTCACATTGTAGCCCATTGTTTCCTCCAGAAATTTGATGTTCTGCGTTTGCGGCGGTTCTCCTCCGCCAGCAAGGCATAGCTTTCCGGGAAGGGCCTGTCAAGTAGCCGGGGAATTTCTTCCGGCTTCCCGGGGTCCGGTTCAGGGCACGATCCGCGCCTGATAGACGCGGCCATCCCTCACGATCTGCAGGATGGACTCCGGCGCCAGGCGTTCGCGCCGGAACACATCCAGCAGTTCTTTGAGGGAACGCACGCGCCGCCCCGCCGCGCCGGCCACGCCATCCCCGGGCCGCAGAAAGGCCGCGGGTCCGTCCGGCCGCACCGTCGCCACCGCGAGACCGCCCTTGCCTTCCCTGACATCAAAGCCCCAGCGGCGCTCCAGAAGGCGTCGCGCCGCGGCGTCATCCAGCGGCACGGGCGTCAGGTCGAGCGTGCGCGTCGTTTCGGCGCGGCGCAGGACAACGCGCACGCGCTCCCCGGAAGTCTGGTTACGCAGGGCATTGACAAGGTCGCGCCCGTCGCGGAGCGCCATGCCGTTCAGGCGCACGAGGATGTCCCCGGTCTCGATGCCCGCGCCTGCCGCCGGCGTGCCCGGCACCACCTCGCGGACGAGGACGCCGGCCGCATCCAGCCCCAGAGCCTGCGCCGTGCGCCCGTCCACATCCTGCCCGAGCAGGCCCAGCCAGAGCGGCGCCGCGCGGCTCCCGGCCATGATGTCTTCCATGACGCGGCGCGCCTTGCCCGCGGGAATGGCGAAACCGATGCCCTCGCCCCGCGCGTCCAGCACGGTATTGATGCCGATGAGGCGCCCGTCCAGGTCCAGGAGCGGGCCGCCGCTGTTGCCGGGGTTGATGGCCGCATCCGTCTGGATGAGGTCCGTGAGCATGCCCCCCTCGTTGCGGAGGGAACGCCCCAGCGCGGAGATGACGCCCGTGGTCACCGTATGCGTGAAGCCAAAGGGATTGCCGATGGCGATCACCGTCTCGCCGGGCATGAGGTCGCCCGTATCGGCAAGCCGCGCCGAGGGCAGCCCCGAGGCGCCCCTGATCTCCAGCACGGCCAGGTCAAAATCCGGCTCCGCGCCCAGGATGCGCGCGGGAAACTCGCGCCCGTCCTGAAGATGGATCATGATCTCGTCGCCGCCGGCCACCACATGGGCATTGGTGAGCACCAGGCCCCGGTCGCCGTCCACGATGACTCCGCTGCCGAGGCTCACGCGCTTCTGGCGGGCGCCGCCCTCCAGCTGGTCGGGCAGCGGGCCGAAAAAGCGTTCCAGCGGCGAACGGCGCCCGCGCTCCGCAAACCGGGCGCTGGTGATGTTGACCACCGCGGGCGCGGCGGCGCGCACGGCGCGCACCACGGGCGTGAGGCGCGCGCTGTCCGGGGACACGGCGCGGGCCGCGCCGCCGGAGCAGCAAAGTCCCGCCCAGACGGCGAAAAGGATGGCGGCGGCGAAGCCGAGAGCGCGCGTCCCGCCAGGTCGCGCGCCATGCCGGGAACAGACGGACATCACCGCGCCCCCGCGTCCCGCTCGCGGGCCAGCGCCGCGCCCACGGTCTCCAGCAGGACAGCCTCGGCCGCGGCCATGGGCAGGTCAACGGTGCCGCCCGCGGCGTTGCGGTGGCCGCCGCCGCCAAGGGCCATTGCCATGGCGCGCACATCCACGCCGCCACGCGAGCGCAGGCTGAACTTGCAGCATTCCGGCCCTTCCTCGCGCAGCAGGGCCGCCACCCGGACGCCCTGGATGCGGCGGAACCAGTCCACCATGCCTTCCATCTCCTCACGGGAGGCATGACATTCCTCCAGGTCCTCCCGAAAGACCGGGCACACGGCCACCCGCTCATCGCAGGCCAGGCGCACGCGCCCGAGCAGGCGGCTCCAGAGGCGCAGGCGGCCCATGCGCCAGCCGCTGTCCAGCCGCTCGCGCAGGTCCGAGATGCGGCAGCCGCCCCTGGCGAGCAGGGCGCACAGCTCAAAGACATCGGCATCGGTATTGCCGTGGCAGAAGCCGCCGGTATCGGTGATCAGCCCCAGGGCCACGGAATCGGCCAGGGGTCCTGTGAGCGGCTGCTCCAGGGCAAGGGCCACGCAGGCCATCAGCTCGGCCGTGGCCGCGGCTCCGGGGTCCACCCAGTTGGCGATGCTGCCCATGCCCGGGCCGCCGAGGTGATGGTCGATATTGATGCCGGGAATGCTGTCCGCCTGCTGCGCCAGCTCCGCGCCCAGGCGGTACGTTTCGTCACAATCGAGAAACAGGGCGCTCTCCGGCGCAAAGGGCAGATGCGCCAGGCTGGTGTGGAGCCTGCCCGGCAGCGGCAGAAAGGCCAGCGTGCCCGGCAGTCCCGTGGAGCTGTACAACGCGAACTTGCGGCCCATGGCCGCGAGCAGGTAGCCGGCGGCGGCCATGGAACCCAGGGCGTCGCCATCCAGATTGACATGCGCGGCGACGAGCACGCGATCCAGGCCGCGCAGGGCATCGGCCACGCGCAGGGCATCGCCGCGCCATTTTTCCGGCACGGCGTCAATCAGCGGCATAGATCTCCACCTCGCTGTCGATCATTTCCTCGGGAGAGACGGACTCAAGCATGAGGCAGCATTTGTCCATGCGCGAACGCAGATGGCGCTCGCTGTTGGAGACGGACACGACCGCCAGCCGGAGCCTGGTGAGGCTGTTCTCGGTGCCCGCCTCGGCAATGGCAACATTGAACGTGTTGCGCGCCTTCTGCTTCAGGCTGTTAGCCACGCGGCGCTTGGCCTTGAGGTTGTCGTTGCCGTCCAGGCTGAATTCAACGGTCAGCACCGCCAGGAACATGGGCATGAGGGGTTCCCGTCGCACGCGCCGGAGGCAGCGGGGCGCTGCCTCCGGTGAAAGGTCGGCCCCGGTCCGGGGCAAGAGCGTTTTCGCAATGAAATTGCGTAACGCTCTGGCGGCTGCGAGAGCAGACGCACGCGCCGTAATAAGGCGGAAAACCACGCTTTTCCGCCGCTTGTCCCGCTCTGCGGGGAAATGCAGGCAGCGAAACCTGAGGAAAATATCTGTTTTACAGATATTTTCCTCAGCAAAATGCTCTAAAGGGTGGCGGCCTCCTCCACGGTCTCGAACGCCTCGATGACGTCGCCGATCTTGACATCATTGAAGTTTTCAAGGCCCACGCCGCATTCATTGCCCTTGACCACCTCGCGCGCGTCATCCTTGAAGCGCTTCAGCGAGGCGATCCTGCCGGTATAGATGACCACGCCGTCGCGCAGGAGGCGCACGCCCGCGTTGCGCGCGATCTTGCCGTCCGCCACATAGGAACCGGCAATGACGCCGACCCTGGGCACGCTGAAGGTCTCGCGCACTTCGGCCTGACCGAGATAGACCTCGCGCTGCACCGGCGCGAGCATGCCGGCCATGGCGCTCTTGATGTCATCCACAAGCTTGTAGATGATGTCATAGAAGCGGATGTCCACATTCTCGCGCTCGGCCACATCCTTGATGCGCGCGGCGGGCCGCACGTTGAAGCCGATGATGATGGCCCGGGAGGCCGAGGCGAGCAGGATGTCCGACTCGCTGATGGCGCCCGTGCCGCCATGCACCACGCTGATTTTGACCTTGTCCGTGCTCTGCTTGTTCAGAGCCTCGGTGATGGCCTCCAGCGTGCCCTGCACGTCGGCCTTGAGCACGAGGTTGAGGGTCTTGGCCTCCTGGTCCGCGGGACTTTGCGACAGGAAGGATTCCAGCGTGACCCGCGCCTCGGAGCGCAGATCATGCTCGCGCTGGCGCACCGCGCGCGAATCCGCGATGCGGCGGGCCACCTTGTCGTCGGCGACCACAAGGAATTCCTCGCCGGCCTCGGGCACGCCCTCAAAGCCCTGCACCTCCACCGGGATGGAAGGCCCGGCCTCCTTGACCTTCTTGCCCTGATCGCTGGTGAGCGCGCGCACGCGGCCCGAGAACTGCCCGCAGACGAAGTTGTCGCCCTGGCGGAGCGTGCCCTCCTGGATGAGGACCGTAGCCACCGGGCCGCGCCCCTTGTCCAGCCGCGCCTCCACGATATGGCCGCGCGCGGGCTTGTCGGGGTTGGCCTTGAGATCCATGATTTCCGATTGCAGGGCCACGAGTTCGAGCAGGTCGTCCAGACCCTCGCGGGTCTTGGCGGAAACGCGGGCCACGATGGTGTCGCCGCCCCAGTCTTCCGGCTGAAGCCCCAGCTCGGCCAGCTCGCGCAGCACGCGGTCAGGGTCGGCGCCGGGCTTGTCCATCTTGTTGACGGCCACCATGATGGGCACGTTGGCCGCGCGCGAGTGGTTGATGGCCTCGCGCGTCTGCTCCATGACGCCGTCATCCGCCGCCACCACCAGGATGACGAGATCCGTCACCTGGGCGCCGCGCGCGCGCATGGCCGTGAACGCCTCATGGCCCGGCGTATCGAGAAAGACGATCTCGCCACGCTTGGTCTTCACATGGTAGGCGCCGATATGCTGGGTGATGCCGCCCGCCTCGCCGCCGGTCACGTTGGACTTGCGGATGGCGTCGAGCAGCGAGGTCTTGCCGTGGTCCACATGGCCCATGATGGTCACCACCGGCGGCCGGGGACGGAGGCTTTCGGGCGCGTCGGCCTCCTTGGGCATGAGGTAGTCCTCTTCCGAGAAGCCGGCCTTTTCCACCTCGTAGCCGAACTCGGCCGCCACCAGCGTGGCGGTGTCGATGTCCAGCGACTGGTTGATGGTAGCCATGACCCCAAGCCCGAAGAGCACCTTGATGATCTCGTTGGCCTTGAGCCCCATCTGGTGGGCCATGTCCGCCACGCGGATGGCCTCTGTCACGCGGATCTTGCGCTTGGCCGCCTTGATGGGCTGGGTGGCCTGCGGCGCGGCCTGGGGCTTGCTGCCCTTGCGACGGCCCCGGCCGCGATTGAGGCGCAGGCCCTCCTCGTCGTCGCCATGCCGGCCGAAATCGCCCTGCTGGAAGTCCACGGTGCGGCGGCCCTTGAGACGCTTTTTCTTGCTCTGGCCGTCACGGCTGTCGGCCTGCCCGGGAGCGGGCTGGCCGAACGCGGGCGCGCCGGGCCGTCCGGCGCCGAAACCGCCGGGCCTGCCCGCGCCGGAAGCGCCGGGCCGCTGCCCGTAGCCGCCGCCGGGGCGCTGACCATCGCGATAGCCGCCACGGCCGCCGGGCGCCCCCGCCGGGGCGGGACGCGGCTGACTGCCGGGCGCGGGCCGAGAAATGATCCGCACCTGCGGCGCGGCTTCCTGCCGGACGGTGCCGCGCGGCCGCTCTTCGCCGCCGTCCCCGTCGGCATCGGCGTCGCGGCGCGTTTCGCTGCGCGGGGGCAGGGTCGGCGCCGAGGAGCCTTCAGGCACGGCCGAGGCGTCCGGCCGCGCGATGCGGGAAAGTTTGGCGCCCTTTTCCGCCGGTTCGGCGGGAGCCGCGGGCACGGCTTCGGGTTCGTCCGTCCGCGACGCTCCGGACGCGGGGTCCTGCGCCGGGGCGGTGGACTCCTCCCGCGCGGCGGCATCCGGCGCAGGGGCATCCGGCGCGGCAGGCGCCGGTTCGGCGGGAGCCTTCTGCGCGGACGCTTCCGCGGGCGCCGGGTCCGCGACTTTTTCAGCGACCTTTCGCGCCGGGGCATCCTGGCCCGGCCGGCTGATGACCCGCGCACCCGCGGGACGGCGGGGCGCGGCCTCGGGGGCGGGCACAGGCTCTTTCGCGGGAGCGGCGGACCCTGCGGCCGGAGCCGCGGCAACGGCTTCCGCGGGCGGCGCCGGTTCCGCCTCCGGTTCCCGCTCCGCTTCCGGAGCGGGGGCGGCGGCTTCAGCCGGCGCCGGAGTTTCCGGAGCCGGGGAGCTTTCCTTGCGGCGGCGGCGGACGATGACATTGGGCTGGACAGTGGTGCATTCCACCGCGCTCTCCTTGCGGGCGGCAAAGTGCGCGCGCAGGCGCCCGGCCTCGTCCGGCTCGAGGGAGCCGGCCATGCTCTTGGCCGAGACCCCAAGCTCGCGCAGGGCGCGGAGCATGTCCTTGGAAGGCACGTCAAGCTCGCTGGCGAGATCCTTCACCTTGATCTTCATTTCTGCCATATGGCCCCCTTGCTCGTCCCGGCGGCAGCGCGTGCGCGCCGCCCCGAATGCCGCGTTCCCGGCCTGTAGTTCGCGAACCTGCGTTCGCAGGCAGGATCGGAACACAGATACCAGCCCCTGCCCGGGCTGGCGTGCGTCTCGTCAATGATCAAACGTCCTTCCGGCGTCAGCACATGGCGGCGCAGGGCCGCCTTGGCAAAACGGCGGCGGCAGATGACGCACATCCGCACCGGGCCGCCGTCCGCACCGGACTCAGGCATGCCCGCCGTCCGTCCCGGCGCCGTCACCTTCCGCCGGCGCCGTTTCCCCCGCTTCCGGCAGCGCCAGGCTCACATCCGACGGCTCGGGGTCTTCCTCCACCACCGGCGCAAGGAAGTTGATGGCCGAGCGCAGGTCGGAGATGCGCGCCTCGCTGATGCCGAGCTTGTCGGAAAGTTCCCCGTCCGTGGCCGCGCGCAGGGCGGTCAGCGAGGAATAGCCCGCCGCCAGCAGGGCCTCGATGGAAACTTCGGCCACACTCGCCACCTGTTCGAGTCCGTGACCGATGGCATTGGCCTCGTTGTAGCGGGTCTCGGTGAAGATATCGACCTTCCAGCCGAGCAGCCGCGCCGCAAGCTTGACGTTCTGCCCCTTGCGGCCGATGGAGTTGGTGAGCTGGTCATCGGGCACGATGACTTCCAGCAGGTTCTCCTCCTCGTCCACCACGATGCGCGAAACCAGGGCCGGCGCCAGGGCATTGCGCGCATAGGTGGCGATGTCCGGACTCCAGACCACGATGTCGATGCGCTCGCCGTGAAGCTCCTGCACGATGTTCTGGATGCGCGAACCGCGCACGCCCACGCACGCGCCCACCGGGTCCACATCGCGCTCGCGCGAGATGACGGCCACCTTGGCCCGGGAGCCGGGGTCGCGCGCGACGCCCATGATCTGCACCACGCCGTCGTCCACCTCGGGCACCTCGCGGCGGAAGAGCGCCGCCATGTAGTCGCGGTGCGCGCGCGAAATGACGACCTGCGGGCCGCGCCCCTCCTTGCGCACATCGATGATGAGCGCCTGAAGGCGGTCGCCGCGCTTGTAGTGCTCGCGCGGGATCTGCTCCTCCCGGGGCAGGATGGCCTCGGTGCGGCCGAGGTTGACCACCCAGCCGCCCTTGTCACGCCGCTGGACGATGCCCGAGACGATCTCGCCCACGCGGTCCTTGTATTCCTCGTAGATGATCTCCTGCTCGGCGTCGCGCATGCGCTGGATGATGACCTGCTTGGCCGACTGCGCGGCGATGCGGCCCAGGTCCTCCACCTTGACGCGGAAGCCCATCTCGTCGTCCAGCTGGACCGAGGGATCGTGCTCGCGGGCTTCGGCCAGGGCGATCTGGGTATCCTCATTGGCAACGTCGCCGTCCTCGACCACGATTTTGAACTGATAGACCTCAATGTCACCGGTATCGTCATTATAGGTCACTTCCACGTCCATGTCCTCGCTGAAGCGGCGCAGCACGGACATCCGCACGGCCTCTTCCAGGGTGTCGATGAGCATGTCGCGGTCAAGGCCCTTGTCCTTGCTGATCTGGTCAATGGCCTTCTTGAGTTCAAGATTCATGTCTGCCTCCGGCTGCCGCGCGGGCGCGGCAGGCTTGGCTGGGATGGCGGCCCCGCCCCTTGCCGGGCTTGACGGGCTTCTGAAAAACGGGGATCCGCGCGGCCCGGCGCACCTCCGACCACGGCAGCCGCACGGGGGGCTGCCCTTCGGGGCGCACCTCCCCTTCGGGAGAAAGCGCGCACGGCTCCAGGGAAAACCCTTCGGCGTCCACGGCGAGCAGCCTGCCGCGCCAGCGCATGCGCGGCGCGGCGCCGTTTTCCCCGGCGGCGCTCACCGGCGCCGCAAGCCGCACCTCCAGCAGGTCGCCCACATAGGGGACGAGCTGGTCAAGCGTGAAAAATCGACGGTCAAAGCCGGGGGAGGAAACTTCCAGCACCCAGGCCTCGGGCATGCAGTCCTCCACATCCATGGCAAGGCCCAGCTGCCGGGAAATCTCCTCGCACTGGCCGATGCTGGCCGAACCGGACTCCGCGAGATCCGGACCCGTCCCGGCGGCTGCCGGAGCGGCGCCCGTCGCGCCCGCCGCGCGGGGCAGGTCCACGAAGACGCGCACTGTGAAACGGCCGCTGTGCAGGACCTCCACCCCCCAGAGTTCCAGACCCTGGGCGCGGACAAGCGGCGTCACGAGACGGGTGACGGTTTCCTCAAGGCTTTCCGGCATGGCGTTCGGCATTCTCCATGGGCGGGGGCGCGACAACGCATGCGGCCCGGCGCCGGGACAAAAAAAAGGGGGCCTCTCAAGGCCTCCCCGCATGAACGGACACCGCGGACGCGCCGGGCGCGATCGCGCGCGGGCGGACCCGCACTCCCGTTCGAGGACGCAGCGGCCGGCCCTGAAAGCCAGAAAACACGGGGCACGACCACTTGAACGGAGCATGGATACGCGCTTTCCCCACCGCTGTCAAGCGCAAAGCGGCACACACGCAACGAAGGCGCCCCCGCCCTTTTCCACAGCCGGGGCACACGGCATGCCCGCGCACGCCGCGTGCGTCAACCGCCGAAGGAAAGGGTCGCCAACGTCCGGAATTGCAACAGCCGGACATCCATGGGCTTCAGAGCCTGGTCACGTCCTCCGCGCCGGACGCTGCGGGGGGAAGCGCGCGGCCCGGTCCGGGCGCCGCGTCCCCCTTTTCCGCTTCTGGAGACGGCGGCACTTCGGGCGCGGTCCCGGTTTCGGGAACCGTCCGGGGGGCGGCTTCGGGACTTGCCTGCGGGGCCGCGTCAGGGGCTGCTCCCGCGTCCGGCGTCGCGGGCGCGGCCGGAGGCGCAGCCTGCGCCGGCGTGTCGGCAGGGTCCGGCGTGGACGGCGCAACGGGAACCACAGGCTCGGGCATGGCCGGTGCCGTCATGCCGCCGGCTTCCGGCGCGGCGCCGGTCTCGGGAGCGGGCGGGACCGCTGGGGCGCCTTCATGCTCCCCGGGCGCCTGCCGGGGCGCAAGGCGCGCCTGGGCCGCCTTCTGGACGGCGGCCAGCGTTTGCAGGCCGGCGGCGGGCACTGTCCCCAATTGGGGCGCCAGCAGGAGTGTGGCCGGCTGCGTGAGCAGGACGGCCATCACCGAGGCCGCCACGAGGCCCCCGCCGCCATGTTCGCCACGCACAAAACGCGCCATGACCACGGCCGCCAGCAGGCAGAGGCCACCCAGCAGGGGCAGCCCCGGCATGCCCCGGAGGGCGGCCAGGATCTGCGCGTCAGGAATGACCGGCAACATCCGCGCCAGCGCGCCCTGCGTCAGTTCAAAACTCGCGCCGAGCAGGAGCAGGCCCGCTCCCAGCAGCAGCAGGGCGGCGCAGGCATAGAGCAGATGGCCGCCCAGGCGCGGAAGGGCAAGGATGGCCTTGCCCAGAAGCGGGGCGGCCACACAGGCCAGGGCCACAGCCGTCATCTGGGCCTCGGCGGCGGGGATGCAGGGCGTGAACAGCAGCCCGAGCGCCAGGCTGATCCAGACAAGGGCGGCGCCGCCCGCGCGGCGCGACGCGGCAAGGCTGCGGGGCGCCTCGCGCAGCACCCGCACCCAGGAAACGCCGAACACCGCCAGTATCCAGGGGACAAGCCCCGCCGTCGCCAGCGCGGCGGCCAGCCACCAGAGCGGCGGCAGCGGCCACGGCTTTTGCGCGGCCCCGGCAAAGAGCTGGTGCAGGTAGCCGCCGTCATCCTCGCCGAGCATGATGGCCGCGAGCCACGCCCCCAGCAGGAGGAGCAGGAGCAGGAAGCCCAGCAGCGCGTCCAGGGCCTGGGCGCGCCGGAACCCGCCGCGCCAGACGAGAAAACAGACACTCGCGACCAGGGGCAGCGCAAGGTGGAAGGGACCGCCCGCCAGACCGGCAAGACCGGCCAGGGCAAAGCCCGCGGGCAGGGCGCACCAGGCGCGTTCCGCCTGCCAGCCCCGGCAGAAACAGACGAGGGAAAACACCATGAGCGCCGCCGCCAGCGCCGCCGGCCCGGTGAAATGCCCCAGGGGCGCGAAGAGCGGCGCGGCCAGGAGCAGCAGCCCCGCCGCCAGGGCCGCCTGCGCGCCGAAGCCCGCCGCGCGCGCCAGGCCCCAGGTCGCCAGCAGGGCCAGGGCCGCGCCCAGCGCCCCGGCAAGGGGGAAGAGCAGGTCGGTCGAACCCGTGAGCATGACCGGAAGCGGCGCGAGCATGCCCAGGAACCAGGTGAAGAACGGCCAGTGGGCCACGCCGTCCGCGCCGGGCGTGAGCCACGCGCTTTGCGCCATGGAGAGGAAAAAGGCCTCGATGTTCCGCGCCTCGGCCGGGCAGTAGAGGGCATCGCCGCGCGCGGCGTGCCAGAAATCGGGCCAGACCTGGGCGGCAAGCACCAGCAGGAGGAAGAGCGGCCCGGCATGGGCCAGGGCGCGGAAAACACGCTCGCAACGGTCGGGCCGCCGGGCATCGCCGGCGCGTTCGGCGGCTTCCGCGGCCGCCATGGCCTCCGCGACGGTGTCGCCGTGGCGGCTGCCGCCTTCTGCCGCGCCAGTCGCAACGGAGGCGGCGGCTTCCTGCCCCGGCGCGCCGGGTTCGGATCCCGCCGTCACGGACGACGCGCCGGAAGGCCCGGCGCCGGAAGGGGAAGGTGCCGTCACCGGGCCGTCATCCTTGCCGGTGGGGTTCGCAGCGTCGTTCATGGCTGGCTCCTTGGAATATATGTGTCCCGACATTGCCCCGATCCGGGGACCCGCGCGTCACGGCATCCCCGGACGCGGGCTTCATTGCTTCTCCAGAAGTACATGGCGGCATTGCCGACCGTCAAGCTCCACCTCCACGGCGCGGCCGCCGGCGGCAAGACGCGGCGCCCGGCCGGAGGCATCCGGCGCCGCATCCCTCGCGGAACGCGCCGGCCGGGGCAGCGGTACGGAGAGCGCGCGCCGGCGCGGCGAGGCATTGCCCACGACGAGCCACATGCCGCCTTCAGGCAGGGAACTGACCGTTGCCACCCAGCCGTCCCTGCCGCCGCTCACGGCCACAAGCTCGCCCAGCGCAAGCCCCGTTGCCTTGCGGGCGAGCAGCAGACGGCTCACGGCGCGCAAAAAGCTGCCGTCGTCCCCCTCCTGCTCCGCCAGGGCGCCGAAGGCGAGCGGCATGGGCGGCGCGGCGCCCGCGCGGCCCGGCGTTTCGTCCCACACCGGCGTCACGCCGTCGCCGCCGCCTTCCGGCGGCAGCGCCCCGGCAAGCTCCGCGGGGCTGAAAAACGCGAGTCCGGGCAGGCCGATGCGCCAGCCGAGCAGGAAGAGACAGGCATCGCGCAGGGCGCGCCGCTCTCCGGCGCCGGCGGGGATGCGCGCGGGCAGCCCCAGGGCGCGCAGGGCCAGGGAGGCGGCCGTGTCCCCCCGCGTCCCGGACGCGAACCCGCCCGGGGCATCCGGTCCGCGCGCGCACCGGCGCTGTTCAATGCCCGCGTCAAGGGCCGCGCGCAGGGCGGCGGCCAGCGGCGCGGCGTCGCCCTCCCGCAGGGCGCGGGCCGCGGCCGCGGGCGTGGCGGCATCCCGGGTGAAATCCACCGGCCCGTCCAGCACGAGGGGCGCAAGCGCCGCGGGCAGGGCATCCGCCTGCATGGCCCAGCCGCCGTAGCGGTGGATCTCGCGCGCGGCCTCGTCCAGGGCTTCCAGGCCGGGCGTGAGGGCCGCGCGGTCGGGGGCGCTCCCGTCCCCGCCGGAAGCCCCCTCCGCCGGCGGCACATCAAGCCCCATGAGCGCCTCGAACCTGAGACCGGTGAGCGTCTGCCCCTCAAGGCCGGTCTGCAGGATGCTGGCTGCCGAAAAAATGCGCCGCGCCTGGCCGCCGGGGTCCTGCCAGTGCAGGACGGGCCGCAATACCGCCGGTCCGTGGCGATAGACCCAGCGCCGAAGCTGGCCGTCCACTCCGCGCACTTCGCCGGTGGCGGCCCAGCCCGATGGCGCGGCCCAGGCCAGCCGGTCGCGCATGAGCGCGGGCGGCAGGAGGCCACGGTCGGCCAGACGGGCGACGGCTTCGGGTTCCAGAGGGCGGCAGTCCCATTCTTCCGCGGCTTCGGGCAAATCGCCCCAGGCCTCGCGCGGCACGGAGATCATGGCATAGACACCGCCAAAACGCGGCGCCTGCCGGGCCTGGAGCATGAAGTCCGGCCCGAGGCCGGTGGCGGCCGGAGGCAGCTCGCCCCCTGTCTGGACCCCCGCCGCTTCCGCCATTTCCGCCAGGCGGGCGAAGTCTTCCCCGCTGCCCCATGCGGGATCGGGCATGAACGAGGCGGCCGCCGTGGCCGCGCGTCCGCGGGGCTGTCCCCCGGCGGCGCTCCTGGCCGTCCAGACGTCGCCCTGTTCGCCGACAGGCGCGAGAAAAAGCCCCTCCAGCCCCAGCGCCGGGAGCCGTTCCGGCAGGCGCGCCGAATGCAGCGCGCGAAAGAGGGGCGTGCCTGAGGCAAGGACGCGGGCGTCCAGCGCGAGCCAGTTGGGAGCGGCGCGCAACAGCACCGGCACGCGCCGGGCCGTGCTGCTGTTATGCCAGAGACGCTCCGTGCCCGAGACCTGGGCCGCCAGTTCCGGGACGCGCCCCAGCATGGACTGGCGCTCCAGCCATTGCAGATAGCCGGGATCGGCGCGCGGCAGGCCGTTGCTCGCGGGCGGCGGCGTCAGTGCCGGCGCCCGGCGCCCGCAGCCGCCGGCCATGCAGACCGCCAGGGCGCACAGCACGGCGCACAGGAACGGGGCGCCCGGAACGGGACGCCCGGCCTTCACGGCTACGCCTCCGCCCCGGCGCCGCCGGGCGTCTCCTCGGCCTTGGCCTCGTTCCAGAGTTCGTCCTTCTCGTCGAGGGAAAGCGCCGTGAAGTCCTGGCCGCGCCCGCGCGCCAGTTCCTCCATGCGGGCAAAACGCCGCAGGAACCGGGCCGTGGCGGCGTCCAGCGCGTCGTTGGCCTTGATGCCCTTGCGGCGTCCCAGCTCCACCAGGCTGAAGAGCATGTCGCCCAGTTCGTGGCGCTGCGCGGCGGTGTCGTCGCCGGCGGCCACATCGAGCCATTCCAGCCACTCGGACTCCACCTGCTGCTCCACCTCCTCGTCGGCGGCCCAGGTAAAGCCCACGCGGGCGGCCTTGGAATGGATGCGGTAGGCCTTGATGAGCGGCGGCAGGCTGGGCGGCAGGCTGGCGAACAGCCCCTGCGGGGCGCCGGACGCCTCGTGCTCGGCGCGCTTGATGGCCTCCCAGCGGGCGAGCTGGGCGTCCAGGTCGGGAAAGGTCTCGCCGGCAAAGACATGCGGATGGCGGCGGATCATCTTGGCGCGGTTTTCGTCCAGCGCGTCCGCCAGGGAAAACTGCCCCTTGCGCTCGAAAAGGCGGGCCACAAAGAGCAGGAGGAACGCCACATCGCCCAGTTCCTCGCGCGCGCCCGCCACATCGCCGGCCTTGAGGGCGGCGGCGAGTTCGTGGCTTTCCTCGATGAGGTATTCCGCCAGGCTTTCAGGCGTCTGCTCCCTGTCCCAGGGGCAGCCGTCGGGCGCCGTCAGGCGGTCGATCACGTCCCGCAGGGCGCCGAGGGCGGCGCATCCCGGATCTTCCATGGCATCCACTCCACTGCCGCGTCAGATGCCGAACCGCGCCGCGATGTCCGGCGGCAGCCACGCGCGCAGCTGCGCCACAAGGGCGTGGAAATAGGGCATGACGCGGGAATCGCGCATGAAGGCGTCGTTCTGGAAAAATTTTTCCGCCACAATGAGCACCAGCGCCCAGATGAGGACACCCTTGGCAAGGCCGAAAAACGCCCCGGCAAGCCTGTCCGCCCAGGACGCGAAGGACAGCGCCACCGCCTTTCTGAGCAGGCGCGCGATCAGCCCCACGCCGAGCATGACGCCCACGAAGACCAGGCCATAGGCCACGGGCGTGCGCCAGCCTTCGGCGCTGATGAAGGTCAGATGGGGCGAGACAAGCCCGTGCCAGGCCCGCGCGCCCCAGAAGCCGCCCACGAGCGAGGCGACGCCCGCCACTTCGCCCACCAGGCCAACACCCGCGCCGCGCAGGGTGAAGAAGACAAGCGTGAGGATGATGACGAGATCGAAAATGTCCTGTCCCATGAGCCTGCCTCCCCGCATGTGCGGCGAGACCATAGCAGAAGGCGCCGGGAGAGACAATGGCGCGCGGCGCGCGCCCGCTGCGGCCGGTGTACAGCGGCGCCGCCTTGGGCTATCGTTGCCGGATGACACGACCAACGGCAGGGACCATCACCGGTGGCGCATGGATCACGGCCCACTGCGCGGGGCGCGACTGGCGCCTGGAACGGGCCGCCGACCTCGAGGCGCTCTGGGATGCCATGACCGAGGATGCGGCGGCCTTTGAGGACGAGCGCATCCCCTACTGGACGGAGCTTTGGCCTTCCAGCCTGGTGCTTGCCGAATGGCTCGCCCTGCGCCGCGCGGACATTGCCGGACGCCCCTGCCTGGACCTGGGCTGCGGGCTGGGGCTGACGGCCCTGGTGGGCCAGTGGCTCGGCGCCCGCGTGCTGGCGCTGGACTATGAAGAGGCGGCGCTCGGCTTCGCCCGGCGCAATGCCGCGGGCAATGGCGTCCCGCAGCCCCTGTGGGCGCTCATGGACTGGCGGCGCCCCGCGCTTGCGGCGCGCGCCTTTACGCGCATCTGGGGCGGCGACATCATGTACGAGAAACGCTTTGTGGCGCCGGTGCTGCGCCTGCTGGCCCATGCCCTGGCGCCGGGCGGCGCGGTCTGGGTGGCGGAGCCTGGGCGCTCGGTCTATGAGGCATTTCTGCATGCTCTGGCACGGGAAGGCTGGACGGGGCGCCGCGTCCACACGGCCACTGTGGCGTCGCCGGACGGCCAGGGCACGCCGACCATCGGCATCTGGGAACTGACGCGCTCCTGAGCGGCCGGCGCGGCGGCGCAACGACTTCACCCAGGACGGCAGCGACGGCGTCACTGCGTCTGCCGCCGGATGTTCCGGTCGCATCGTCCGGCGGGCGCCGCCAGGCGGGGCATCATCCATCCGCGCGACCGCCCGGGCCGCGCGCGGGGAGGGAGAGTATGGGAAAGCTTACGCGCTTCGGCGTTTCGCTGGACGAGGATCTGCTGGCCGCCTTTGACGCCCTGTGCGCCCGCAAGAGCTACAGCAACCGCTCCGAGGCCCTCAGGGACCTCATCCGGCGCGCCCTGGGCGAAGCGGAATGGCGCACGCCGGACGGACAGGCCGCCGGAACGCTGACCCTGGTCTATGACCACCACAAGCACGACCTGGCGCGGCGGCTCATGCATCTCCAGCATGAGGATCACGATGTCATCGTGGCCGCCACCCATGTGCATCTCGATCACGACAACTGCCTGGAAGTGCTGGTGCTTCGGGGCGAGGCCGGACGCGTGCAGGCGCTGGCGGACAGGCTCGTCTCCTGCCGGGGCGTGCGCCACGGCGCGTTCAGCCCGGCGCCGCTGGGCCGGGAGCTGGCCTGAGCCGCATGGCGGCGCGCAGACGACAAAAGGAATGGTTCCATGGAAGACGTGCAGAACAGGACGCCTGAAGTTCCTCTCGATATCGACCGCGTGGGCGTGCGCGGCCTGCGCCTGCCCCTGCGGGTGCGCGACCGCGCCGGGGGCAGCCAGGCCACTGTCGCCAGCGCGGACCTGGGGGTGGACCTACCCTCGGCCCGCAAGGGGACGCACATGAGCCGTCTCGTCCAGGCCCTGGACGACTGGGACGAGGGGCTGGATCGCCAGTCCGTGCTGCGCCTGCTTGAGAGCGTGCGCCAGCGGCTGGATGCGCGGCGCGCGTGGGCGCGCTTCAGTTTTCCCTATTTCGTCCGCAAAAACGCGCCCGCGCGCGGCGACGCCGCGCCGCTTGCCTATGACTGCCGCGTGACGAGCGAGCTGGACGACAACGGCCAGACCTTCCTTCTGGAACTCGCCGTGCCGGTCATGACCGTCTGCCCCTGCTCCAAGGCCATCAGCCGGGAGGGCGCGCACAGCCAGCGCGCCCTGGTGCATATCCGCGCGCGCATCACCGGCTTCGTCTGGCTGGAGGAATTCATCGAGCTGGCCGAGGCGGCGGGTTCCTCCGCTGTCTATACCCTGCTCAAGCGGGAAGATGAAAAGTTCGTCACCGAACAGGCCTTTTCCCGCCCCGCCTTTGTGGAGGACGTGGTGCGCGCGGTGGCCCGGGAGCTGGAGCGCCACCCGCGGGTGGCCTGGTTCACCGTGGAGGTGGAGAGCATGGAGTCCATCCACAACCACAACGCGTTCGCGCGTATCGAACGCGGGCCTGCGGCCCAGAGCGGGGAGGCGCGGCGGCGGTGAGCGGCATATCCAGCGGCAGATGTCCGCGCCCTGTCACGCGTGGGCGATGACGCCAATGGACCGGCCTTGCCGTGTGCGCCGTGCGCCTGTGCGTGGAAATCATCGCCGATCATCCCCGCTGCACGGGCAAGGGACGCCGCAACACTGCCGGCGGCTATCCCGCTTTTTGCAAGCGGTTTTTGCCATTCTCCACCAGGCCTACGCGCGCGTTGATGTGCGGAACATAGCCAAAGGCCTCCCGGGCCTTCCTGTGCGAGTAGAGTCCAAACTCCTGGGGCGCGGCGCCCTTGCCAAACATGACCTGGCCTGCTTCCGGGAAGGCCGCCCTGAGGATGTCCACGATTTCCCCGAACGACAGGAAGTCTCCCAGCGGGCCGGAAATATTGTAGGCGCCGGAAACAGGAGCAGCGCTGGTGGCCGCCATGGCGGTGGCGCGGCCCGCATCGGCAACGTGCAGCAGGTGCACGCGATCCTCTGCCGAGGCGTCGTCAATGACCACATCCTTCCCGAGGACGCAGCTTTCAATATTTTTCAGGCGCTGGGCATTGCCTGGGGTGGAAACGTCACCGGGTCCGTAAATGAGACTGTAGCGCAGGGAAGCGGTTTCCATGCCGAAATTTTGCTCATACTGGCGGCAGAGGACTTCGTCATAAAACTTGGTCGCTCCATACATGGAGACCTGCGGTGACACCGGGCGCGTTTCGCGGGTGTCGATGCGATCCGGGGAGCAGACCCCGGCGCTGGAGGCGAACACCACCCTTTTCACGCCATTGAGACGTGAGGCCTCAAGCACATTGGCCGCGCCCATGACATTGACCCGCGTGGCCTGAAAGGGATTGCTCGCACAGATGTTCGTCAAAAGGCCCGCAAGGTTGATGACCGTGTCGGGCTTGGCCCAGGCCACCACTTCCCGGACATTTTCAAAATCCGTCACGTCAACATGCCTGTAGGCGATGGTCGCAGGCAACTCAGCCGGCTTGTCCTTAAAATCCGCGCCTGCAAGTTCGCAGCCTGTGGCCGTCAGTTCCTTCAACACAAAGGAACCAAGGAAGCCCGCAGCGCCAATGGTCAGGATTTTCATGATCCCCTTCCTCATTTACTGCCCGGAACCATTTGCCGGGATTGTGCGTTTCTTTCTCAGACTGACCACCCACGGGGCGCCCTGAAGGAGTACCGTCAACGCGAGGAGGAACACCGCAATGGGGTGTTCCATGAAGGACGTGAAAAAATGTCCCTCGGAAAGGATGAAGGCTTGCCGCAGGCTGTATTCAAAGGGAGCGCCAAGCACGAGTCCGATGACCATTGGCGCCACGGAAACGCCAAAATAGCGGAATGCGATGCCCAGGCCGCCGGCAATGAGCGCGAGATAGAGATCAAGCTCGTTGTTGCGCGCCGAATAGGCGCCCAGAAGGCAGATAAGGAAGATGAAGGGCAGGAATATCTGCTCAGGGATGCGCAGCAGGCGCGAAAACATAGCCATGACGATCATGCCGCAGGGAATGAGCAGGATATTGGCAATGGTCAATGTGATGAAGGCGGAATAGACCGTGGCCGGGCTTTCCTGCATCAGCCTGGCCCCGGGAACCACCCCATGGAAGATCAGCGTCGCCAGCATGATGGCCGTCACCGCATCGCCGGGGATGCCGAGCGCGAAGGCGGGAACCAGCGCGCCGCCTGTCACCGCGTTGTTGGACGCCTCACTTGCGATGATGCCGTCCACTTCCCCCTTGCCGAAGTTTTCCCTGTGGGGGGAGCTGCGCTTGGCCTCGCCATAGCTGATGAAGGCAGCGGCGGTGGAACCAGCGCCCGGCAATACGCCAATCATCGTGCCGATGAACGACGATTTCAGCAGTTGCTTCCAGCGCTTGCCAATCTCGGCCAGAGAGGGCAGTTTCATCAGGCCGCACTTGACGGGATTGAGTTCCTCAGTGCGCGTGATGGCGTCCACCCGGGCCAGCACCTCGGCAATGGCAAATGCCCCCACCACCACCGGGATCAATGTGATTCCCGACATGAGCGGATACCAGTCATAGGTGAAGCGGACCTCGCCCGTAATGGGGTCCTGCCCTACAATGGCGAGGACAAGGCCGGTGAGTCCGGAAAAGATGCCCTTGACCTTGGATTCAGCAGAAAGCAGGCAGATGGACGAAAGCCCGAGAAAGACGAGGGCCGTGATTTCCATGGCCCCGAACTTGCTGGCCCAGTTGGCAAGCTGCGGGGCAAAGATGAGAAAGACCAGGCAGGAGAAGCAGCCGCCGAGCAGGGAGGCCATGGTCGCCCAGCCAATGGCTTCCCGCGCCTTGCCCATCCGCGCCATGGGATAGCCCTCGATGGCGGTGCACGCCGATTGCGGCGTTCCCGGGGTATTGATGAGAATGGAGGAAATGGAGCCACCATAGATAGAGCCAGCGTACACCCCCAGCAAGAGGGCGATGGCGGCCGCGCTGGGCAGGGTGAAGGTGAAGGGTAACGCAACGCTGATGCCCACGATGGACCCCAAGCCAGGCAGGGCGCCCAGGACCGTCCCGAACAGCGTCCCGACAAAGACCATCAGAAGCGTTATCCAGCCGATATTGGTCAGCGATTCAAGCAAGGCTTCCATCCCGATCTCCTCGCCCCGCAGGGCTCGTTATGAACTGGCGTCAGATGCCAAGTGGATCCCAGAGCGGCGAGGGCAGCATGATTCCGAGCGCGTGCTCAAAGAGCACATAGAGAAACAGGGGGATGAGCAGGGAGGCGATGGCAAGCCGCCACTTGTGCCTGTAGCCGAGTAAAATCGCAAACGAGGCCACAAATGGCGCGGCCCCGGCCATGAAGCCGAAGGCGAGCATGAGCGCCAGCATCCCGGTCATCATGCCGAGGGCCAGGCAGACCTGCCTGCCGTTGAAACTTTTGCGGATCTTGGGGGAAAGCCTGAGCGCACGAAGAGCCATGACGAGGGAGGAGGCGCACCAGAGCCAGAGGACGAGCCGGGGATAAAACATGGGTTCCAGAGCGCCGTTCCCGGAGTGGGAATGGGTGTAGGCGTCCGAATACGAATGGACGACGAGCGCAAGCCCGGCCACCAACATCAGCAGGGAAAAGATGAATTCCTGGTATTTGTAGCTGGGCATAGCCCCTCCTCACGGCTGTTCGCCGCAGGTGTTTTCCACGGCCGGACGGCCGGCTTCGTCACACGGGCGTCCGGAGAGGCGGAGCCGCAGGGCAACGAGACCCTGCGACCCTGCGAAATCCGCCTATTCCTTCAGTACGCCGGCCTTGACATAGATGTCATGCCAGCGCTTGATCTCCTCAGGATAAAACTTCTTGAACTCTTCCGTGCCCATGTAGGCGCCAGTGGTCTGGATTTTTTTAAAGAGTTCCTTGCACTCGGGGTCGTTGAGCGCTTCTTCCGTGGCCTTTGCCAGCGTGTCGATCACTTCCCGGGGCGTGCCCTTGGGGACGAACAGCCCCTGCCAGACATAGGTATCTGGCGGGTTGGCGCCCAGCTCCTTGAAGGTGGGGATGTCCGGCGCATGGGGCAGGCGCTCGCTGGCATAGACGCCAATGGGCTGGAGATCGTAGGTTTTGCCCACGGGTGGCATGTCCGCGTAAAAATGGGCATTGCCCGCGTTCATGGCCTGTACGCAGCCGGCGCCGCCATTGGCCGGGAGATGTCCCACATCCAGCCCCAGCTCCTTGAAAAGCAGAAGGTTCGCCATGTGGGCGGGATTATTGTTGCCGGAAGTGGCGTAGCGGTACTTGCCCGGCTCCTTGGCGATGGTTTCGACCATGCTTTTATAGTCGTGCCACGGGGCGTTCCTGGGCGAGAACAGCACGGTATTGTCCTGTACCACGCGGCACACGGGCGTCAGCGCGTCCGGCGCATAGGGCATTTTCTGGATATTGGGATACATAGCCATGGGTCCGGCGGGACCATAGAGGATGGTGTAGCCGTCGGGCTTGGAGAAGGCCGCCTCGGCATTGCCGGCCACGCCGGAAGCGCCGGTGACGTTCTTGATGACCACATTCTTGCCGAGTTTCTTGCTCAGAACCTGGGCGAAGGCCCGGGCGGGAATATCCGTGCTTCCGCCCGCCGCGTAGCCCACGATCATGACCACGGGTTTCTCAGGATAGGCCGCATTCCCCGCTGCCGGAAAAACCAGCAGGGCAAGCGCGAGCAGGAGGGTCAGCCAGCTTGATCTTCTCATCGTCCTTCTCCTGTTTGAGGATTTGACAGCCGCCGCCAAACCGGGCGACGGGGAATACCAGTTATTCCTGGGCCGGCGGAGGCGCATACGCCGCCGCCAGGGAACGCAATTCCGTCATCCTTTCTTTTGGGAGCGGAGCCACGCCTGCAAGGGGATAGGGACGCCCGAGATTGGCGTATTTGCCTTCACCAAGGCGATGATAGGCCAAAAGTTCGAGCCTTGCGCCGGGAAGGGAACCCACAAAGCGGGCCAGTCGTTCCACATGCGCCTCGTCATCGTTGAAACCGGGGATCACGGGGCAACGAATGAGCATGTCCAGCGCGGGAAAGCGCTGACGCACCTCGCCGATATTGGCGAGGATGCGCTCGTTGCCGAGTCCCGTGGCCCCCTTGTGTCTCTTGCTGTCCATATGCTTTATATCCGTCATGAGCTGGTCGAGATGGCCGCATACCGAGAGCGCATGTTCCAAAGGCGCGGCAAAGGAAGACTCCATGGCCGTGGTCATTCCCTGACGTCGCGCCAGCTCGCAAAGGCTCGCCGCGAACACCGGTTGCAGCAACGGCTCGCCACCGCTGATGGTCAGGCCGCCATTGTCGCGGTAAAAAACGCCGTCCATGGCTGTTTCCGCCAGAACTTCGGCCACGGTGGCTTCCCGCCCCACAAGGTTTATGGCCCCTTCAGGGCAGGCATCAGCGCAGCGCCCGCACATGACGCATTTCTGCGCGTCACGCAGGATGCTCCCGTCTTCGCCCCGGACCAGCGCCCCCTCGGGGCAGTGTGCCACGCAGATGCCGCAGCCCTTGCAGCGGAGGCTGGAGCGCGAATAGTCGAACCCGGCGGCTTGTGATTCGGGATTGGAGCACCAGAGGCAACCAAGGGGGCATCCCTTGAAGAAGACCGTACTCCTGATGCCGTAGCCATCATGGACGGAGAATTTCTGGATATTGAAAATCATGCCCCTGACGGCGCCCTTGGCTGCCATGGTGTCGTCCCGCACGGCTACACCTCCGTCTGCTCCGTGCGGTCAATGATCTCGTCCTGAAGACTGGGCGAAAGGTCCACAAAGTAGGCGCTGTAACCGGCCACCCTCACCAGCAGGTTGCGGTAGTGTTCCGGCTCTTTTTGCGCCTTGAGCATGGTTTCCCTGTTGATGACATTGAACTGGAGATGCCAGAGCTTGAGGTCGCAGAAGGTGCGCAGGAACTGGGTGAGCTTGCGCGAACCGGCGACACCGGCGATGGCCGCGGGGCTGAGCTTGATGTTCAGCAGCCGGGCAGCGCGCTCGGGCAGGCCGAGATACTTGGTATGGGCATTGGAGAGCAGCACCGCCGTGGGGCCGCAGGTGTCCGCGCCATGGGAGGCCGAAGACCCCTCGGAGAGGTAGGTTCCGGCCAGGCGGCCATTGGGCGTGGCCCAGACCACCTTGCCGAGCGGGATATGTGAGGTGACCGGCACATAGCGGACATCCAGCTCGGTATCGTTGCCGGTGCGGTACTTGTGCGAAAACTCCACTGCGGCCTTTTCCAGCTCGTAACCGATGCTGTCCACATAGGGATCATTGTTGCCGTACTTGGGGGCCGTGCCGAGCAGGGCGCGCACAGTGTCAAAGCCCTCGAAGTTGGCGTCCAGGGCGTCGCAGACCTGGGCCATGGTCAGCTTTTCCTCTTCAAAGACGAGCTTCTTGATAGCGGCCAGGGAATCCAGCACCGTGCCAAGGCCGATGAGGTCGTAGAAACCCACGCTCGCACCGCCTTTGATGGCGTTGGAGTGGAGATCCTTGCACTGCTCGAAGGCCTTGTCATGCAAGAGGGAGAAGAGCGGTGTAGCCAGATTTTCCGCCCGCGTTTTCTCCACGCAGCGCACCAGCACAAAGGCGCGTGTCAACATGTGATACAGCTGCTTCTTGAAGGCCTCGAAGAGCTGGTCAAAACTCTTGAAGTCGCGCGCGTCGCCCGTTTCCAGCCCGAAGCGCTGGTTGTCGAAATAATGGAGACGGCCGTTGTTGAGGGTCATCTCAAGCACGGAACCGAGATTGAGCCAGGGGTGGGGGGTGAGGCAGGTATCCCAGTTAGGCAGGCGTACTTCAGAGCAGCCGGAAGCGGAATAGTCGTTGGCAACTTCCAGCGGCACATTCTTTTGCAGGTAGAGGGGGATGATCTCCTCATCGTTGAAAATCTTGGGGAAGCCCGAGCCTTCCTTGATGGTTTCGGCCACCTCCATGAGGTACGGCTGAGGCGAAAGAGAATGGATGCGCGCGGCGAGGTCGGGATAGTTCAGCGGCACGGCGCGTTTGGACTGCAGGATGAGGTAGGTAAGCTCGTTGGTGGCGTCGCGCCCGTCGGGGAGCTTGCCGCCGATGGTCACGGCTTCCCAATGGGCGTGCCCCTCGTAAAAGGCCTTGGCCTGGGGGCTGACGCTGATATTGATGTAGTTGGCGATATTGAGCCAGAGATTTTCGAGAATCTCAAGGGCATCATCATCGGTGAGCGTGCCCGCCTTCTTGTCCGCCACATAGAAGGGGTAGAAAAGCTGGTCGAGACGCCCGTTGGAAATGACTGAGCTTGTCCTTTGCTCAAGGCGGGAAAAGCATTGAAAGATCCAGTGCGCCTGCACAGCCTCGTAAAAATCCCGGGCCGGGAATTCCGGTACGCGGCGCAGGGTCCGGGCCATGCGTTCAAGCTCGGCACGGCGTTTGGGTTCGGAAGTCCTGGCGGCCATATTGGCGGCCAGGTCGGCGTAGCGGTGGGCAAACAGGATCATGGCGTCACAACTCATGATCAGGGCGCGCAGGAAGGGTTCCTCGTTGAGGGCGATCTCTGAATCCAGCAGATCCAGCGTGTCGAGGCGCGCCTGTGCTGCATCGCGCAGGGCGGCGAAGCCCCTGTTGATTACCTTGCCATAATCCGGCACCCATTGCAGGGAAGAACGCGTGGAGGCCGTCTGGGTGATGATGTACTTTTGCCCGTAATAGTCGCCATCCTTGAAAATCAGGCGTCGGGTATCAGGTGGAATGGCCGCATACAACCTGTCGAGCAGGGTCTTGCCACGCC
Organism: uncultured Desulfovibrio sp.; assembly: GCF_910584445.1. Classification (GTDB taxonomy): domain Bacteria; phylum Desulfobacterota; class Desulfovibrionia; order Desulfovibrionales; family Desulfovibrionaceae; genus Desulfovibrio. Next base: position 45,761 of record NZ_CAJUBO010000013.1, on the reverse strand, counting down.
AGTATTCAGCCATCTCCCGCATGGATGCAGCGTCTGCTGCGGAAAGTTCGTAAACGTCGTTTTCCTTTTCAAACGCGTCGGCCACGCGATCCAGAAAACCGCCTTCCAGCTCGGGGAAAATGATGCCGTGGCGGCCGCTCTTGCCATCGCAGCGCCCGGCCAGCAGGGTGTCCTCCTCGATATGAAGGGGAATATTCTTCGCTATGTGCAGGAGAGCCTTTGCCCAGCGCAAGTCCAGATGCTCGCCTTCCGTCTCCCTCATGGATTCGGTAAACAGACGGGCACGGTCCATGCTGATGCGGGGGAGCCTCTGTTCCCTCAGACGCTTCAGCATCCGGTAGATCCGTTCACGACCTGGACTCAATCCCTCGGGTGGCGTATCATACAACTTCCCAGCCTCGATACGTTCTTCCTGGGGAGAAAGCACCTCATACCCCGCGCTGCAACAACTCATGGCTCTTGCCTCAACTGATTAGAAGATTTGCGGCGCATCGCCCGCGCCGGCTGTTTCCTATTAGGCAAGAAGCGGGCCAAAGAAAGACAATGCTCACATCTCTTCGAATTTTATGGATTTTATAAGGCAGCCCTTCAACAGGGAAAGGCCGGAAGGCACTTCTTGACAGGAAATTCTACAATTTATACACATTTTGACAGATTTTCAGCCGAATTAAACACAAAAACCCCACAAACCGCGATGAATGAACAAAATGGGCAGCCGGACAAGACAACGCTGGCCGTTCTGCGCTCCCTTCCCTTTGGCGTCTTTTACTGCGATAGGGCCTGCGTTGTCAGATATATCAACGAACCATATGCCGCCTATCTGGGGCGGCCGCCGGAAGAGATCATCGGGCACAGGATCACCGAGTTCATGCCCAGGTCGCGTGCCGAAGAAGTCATGCGCCAGGGCCGCGAAGAGCTTTACCAGGAAAGTTCGGTATTCAAGGAGAAAACGCGGATCCTCGTCAACCGCATCCCTATCCGCGATGCCAGCGGCCAGGTGACGGGCTTCATTTCGCAACTTTTATGCGTCGGCAACGAGGGCTGGAACGGCCTCTGGGATCGACTCGCCAGTAATGAAAAACTCCTCTCGCGCCTCACCTCCGGCCGCACTCTGCTTTCCGGCGACATCGTGACCCAGGACAAGGGGATGCTTGCCTGCCTCGGAATGGCGGCACGCTATGCCGCCTCTGATGAACCTGTGCTCCTTACCGGACCCACAGGTTCCGGAAAGGAATTGCTGGCCCGTGCCATCCAGCGTGGCGGCAGCAGGGCAGAGGCTCCCTTTGTCTGCATCAACTGCGCGGCCATTCCACGCGACTTAATCAATTCGGAATTGTTCGGCTATGCGCCCGGAGCCTTCACAGGCGCAAGGAAGGAGGGCAAGCCAGGCCTGATGGAAATTGCGGACAAGGGCACGCTGTTTCTGGATGAGGTGGGTGAATTGCCCTTGGAGTCGCAAGGGGTGCTACTGCGCTCGCTGGAAACCGGCCAGGTGCAACGGCTCAATTCGCTTACAAGCCGCTCGGTGAATATCCGGCTCATCTGCGCCACCAACAAGGATCTGCGGCGAATGGCCCACAGCGGCGAATTTCGGGAAGACCTGTTTTTCAGGCTGGCCGTGCTGCCGCTCGCCATCCCCCCCCTGCGTGAGAGAGGCAACGACCTGAAGCTCCTTATCAGACATTTCCTGAAAGTCGATAACCTCTCAAGCCGCGTGGATGCCGCAGCCATGCGGGCCATGATGGCATATGCGTGGCCCGGCAATGTGCGCGAATTACGCAACGCATTGATCTATGCGGATATTGCCGCCCAAAACCGGAAGATCAGCCTGCGCGACCTGCCCCCGTGGATTCGCGAAAACGTGGACATCGGAAAGCCCAGACTCGGGGGAGCAAGGGCCGTAAGCCCGGAACAAGCAGCGGAGGCCGTGCGCGGATGTGGCGGCAACGCGAGCGCCGCGGCACGAAAGTTGGGCCTCTCGCGCGCAACACTGTATGCCCGTCTGAAACACGTCCGCACGTAGATGCCCACTCCTCCCACGCCAGGGTCTACTTGCAAAAGTAGACACTACAAAACCCGTAAGGGTTTTGCGGCGGCATAGCCGCCGGGAGTGCGCGAAAAACCACGCTTTTTCGCGAACGATCCTGCAAAAATTCTTCGCAGGATGCCATCACCGACAGCTCCGGCCTACGGACTGCCAGCATGTCTACCGACGGATTTTCCGGATTCAGGGGGATTTTGGTGGATGGCATACGGCAAATATGCCCAGTTAACATGCTGAAAGAACATGCTAACTGGACATATTTGGATTTTCTGAAACGGTTTGAGCAACTTCCATCAAAAAATGCTCTAGACCCCGGCGATCTGAAGGCGCATGAGGGCGCGCTGCAACGCGACCTGCGCCCGGACTTCGTCCAGATCCTCCTCGCGCCGGGCCAGGCGCTGCTCGGCGCGTTCCTTGGCGGCCAAGGCCCGCCGGGTGTCGATGTCCCGCGCATGCTCCGCCGATTCCGCCAGGACGCTGCAGATATTATTGTTGACGTCCACAAAGCCGCCGGAGATGAAGACCTCTTCATCCTTGCCGTTGGCGCGATAGCGCAGATTCCCGATCTTCAGGGCCGAAAGCAGGGAGACGTGATGCGGCAGGACGCCGAACTCGCCCACCACTCCGGGGCAGATGACCATTTCCGCATCCGTGCTCACCACGGTCTTGTCCGGTGTGACGACTTCCAGTCGCAATGTAGCCATGGCTGCTCCTCAAATAGCGCGTGAAAAACCGGGCCGTGCCTCTCCATCGTGACAACGGGACACCGCCGCCTGACGGATGGGAGCCGGGATCAGAAGCCCCGGCAGCGCGCCCGCCCGCGACCGCGGGCGGGCGCTGCAACTCAGGCTTTTTCTTCCTGGGCCTTGCGGGCCTCGTACTTGGCGATGGCCTGGCTGATGTCGCCCACCATGTAGAAGTCGCTCTCGGCCAGGTGGTCATACTCGCCGTCCAGAATGCCCTTGAAGCCCTTGATGGTGTCTTCGAGCTTGACATACTGGCCGGGCATGCCCGTAAAGGTCTCGGCCACATGGAAGGGCTGGGAGAGGAAGCGCTGGATGCGACGCGCGCGCGCCACCGTGAGCTTGTCCTCGTCCGAAAGCTCGTCCATGCCGAGGATGGCGATGATGTCCTGAAGTTCCTTGTACTTCTGGAGCACCATCTGCACACGCCGGGCCACGCTGTAATGCTCTTCGCCCACCACGTTGGGGTCGAGGATGCGGGAGGTGGAGTCCAGCGGGTCCACGGCGGGATAGATGCCGAGTTCCGCGATCTGGCGCGAAAGCACGAGGGTGCCGTCCAGATGCGAGAAGGTCGTGGCCGGGGCCGGGTCCGTCAGGTCGTCAGCGGGGACGTACACCGCCTGCACCGAGGTGATGGACCCCTCGTTGGTGGAGGTGATGCGCTCCTGCAGGCCGCCCAGGTCCGTGCCGAGGGTGGGCTGGTAGCCCACGGCCGAGGGCATGCGCCCGAGCAGGGCCGACACTTCCGAACCCGCCTGGGTGAAGCGGAAGATGTTGTCGATGAAGAGCAGCACGTCCTGATGTTCCTCGTCGCGGAAATACTCGGCGCAGGCGAGGGCCGTCAGGGCCACGCGGGCGCGTGCTCCCGGAGGCTCGTTCATCTGCCCGTAAACGAGCGTGGCGCGCTCCAGAACGCCGGCCTCCTTCAGCTCGTTATAGAGGTCGTTGCCCTCACGCGTGCGCTCGCCCACGCCGGCGAAGACCGAGGTGCCGCCGTGCTGCTTGGCGATGTTGTTGATCATCTCCATGAGGATGACCGTCTTGCCCACGCCGGCGCCGCCGAAGAGGCCCATCTTGCCGCCCTTGGGGAAAGGCACGAGCAGGTCCACGACCTTGATGCCGGTCTCAAGCAGTTCGACCTTGGTATTCAGGTCCGTGAACTGCGGCGGCTGACGGTGGATGGGATAGTGCTTTTCCGCCTCCACCGGGCCGAGGCCGTCGACGGGGCGGCCAATGACGTTGAGGATGCGGCCCACGGCGGCCTTGCCCACGGGCACCATGATGGGCTTGCCCGTATCCGTCACTTCCATGCCGCGCACAAGGCCCTCGGTGGCGTCCATGGCGATGGTACGCACCACGTTGTCGCCCAGGTGCTGGGCCACTTCGCAGACAAGGTCCGGGGCGTCCTTATTGTTGGGATTCTTGATCTCGAGCGCGGTCAGGATCTCGGGCAGGTGGCCGTCGCTGAACTCCACGTCCACCACTGCGCCGATGACCTGGACGATCTTGCCGATGTTCTTGCTCATGTTCGCTCCTTAGCCCTTGAGCGCTTCCGCGCCGCCGACGATGTCGATGAGTTCGCTGGTGATGGAGGCCTGCCGGGTCTTGTTGTAGAGCAGGGTCAGGGTGTTGATGAGCTCGTCGCAGTTGCGCGTGGCGTTGTCCATGGCGGCCATGCGCGCGGCATGCTCGCTGGCCGCCGTGTCCAGCAGGCCGCTGTACACCTGCACCTTGACGTAGCGCGGCAGAAGATCCTCCAGGAGCTTGGCCTCGCTCGGCTCATAGACATATTCGCACTGGGGTCCGGAGTCCGGCCCGCTCTCCGCGCCGGGCGCCTTGAGCGGCAGCAGACGCAGGGATGCCGGCGGCTGCTTTGCCATGGAGAGGAACTCGCCATACACGAGCCACACTTCGTCCAGCTCCAGTTTCTCATAGGCGTGGATGACCTCCACGGCCACCGCGCTTGCCAGCGGGAAGTCCACGCTGCCCATGCGGTCGCCAAAGGACGTGCCCAGGGCGAAACCGCTCTTGCGGATGGCGTCGCGGCCTTTCCTGCCCACGCAGAGAAAGCTCACCTCCATGCCTTCCGCCGTCCGTTCCCGCGCGAGCCGAAGCCCCTCGGCGATGATGCCCGCATTGAAACCGCCGCACAGCCCCCTGTCGGAGGTGACGAGGATGATGCAGCAGCGCTTTTTCTCCTCATGCTCGGTGAGCAGGGGGTGGCTCACGCCATCCACCTTGGCCGCAAGCTCGCCGATGACCTGGCGGTACTTGGCGGCATACGGGCGGAAGCGCTCGATGCGGCTCTGGGCGCCGCGCAGCTTGGCCGAGGCCACCATGCCCATGGCCTTGGTGATCTGCTTGGTCTTGCCGACACCCACGATCTTCATTTTTACGTCTTTGAGCGATGGCATCCGGCTCTCCCGCGCTTAGGCCTGCCGCCCCTGCTTGAAGGCGGTGACGGCGTCTTCCAGCCCCTTTTCCACGTCAGCGTCGATGACCTTCTTGTCCCTGATGGCATCGAGCACATCCTTGCGCGTATCGCGCAGGAAGGTGAGCATGTCCGCCTCGAAGGCGCGGATGTCCTCCACGGGAACGTCATCCATATAGCCGTGCGTGGCCGCCCAGATGGATGCCACCTGCTCCTGGGCCGGCATGGGCTGGTACTGGGGCTGCTTGAGCAGCTCCACCAGACGCGCGCCGCGCTCCAGCTTGGCCTTGGTGGCCTTGTCGAGGTCGGAACCGAACTGGGCGAAGGCCGCCAGCTCGCGGTACTGGGCAAGGTCCAGACGCATGGTGCCGGCCACCTGCTTCATGGCCTTGATCTGCGCGGCACCGCCCACGCGGGACACCGAAAGGCCCACGTTGATGGCCGGGCGCACGCCGGCGTTGAACAGGCTCGGCTCCAGATAGACCTGACCATCCGTGATGGAGATGACGTTGGTCGGGATATAGGCCGACACGTCGCCCGCCTGCGTCTCGATGATGGGCAGCGCCGTGAGCGAGCCGGCGCCCAGCTCGTCGCTGAGCTTGGCCGCGCGCTCCAGAAGACGCGAATGCAGGTAGAAGACGTCGCCGGGGAAGGCTTCACGTCCCGGCGGGCGGCGGAGCAGGAGGGACATCTGGCGGTAGGCCGTGGCCTGCTTGGAAAGGTCGTCATAAACGATAAGGGCGTGCTTGCCGTTATCGCGGTAGTATTCCGCCATGGTGCAGCCGGTATAGGCCGCGATATACTGGAGCGGCGCCGGATCGGAGGCGGTGGCCGAAATGATGGTGGTGTATTCCATGGCCCCGTGCTTGCGCAGCACGTCAGCCACCAGAGCCACCGAGGATTCCTTCTGGCCGATAGCCACATAGAAGCAGTGGATGCCCGTCTCTTTCTGGGCCAGGATGGCGTCCACGCACACGGCCGTCTTGCCGGTCTGGCGGTCGCCGATGATCAGCTCGCGCTGGCCGCGGCCGATGGGCGTCATGGCGTCGATGGCCTTGAGACCCGTGGGCATCGGCTCATGCACGCTCTTGCGCTGGATGATGCCGGGCGCCTTGATTTCCACGGGGCGGGTCTCGTCGGCCTCAACGGGTCCGAGTCCGTCGATGGGTTCGCCCAGGGGGTTGAGCACGCGGCCCATGACCTTCTCGCCCACGGGCACGGAAAAGATCCTGCCCGTGCGCTTGACCGGGTCGCCCTCCTTGATGCCCACGTCCGAGCCGAGGAGGGCCACGCCCACGTTGTCCTCCTCAAGGTTGAGCACCATGCCCATGACTCCGCCGGGGAACTCCAGCAGCTCCATGGACATGGCATTCTCCACACCGTGCACGCGGGCGATGCCGTCACCCACATAGAGCACGGTGCCGGTCTCGCTCATCTCCACGCGCTGCTCGTAGTTCTGGATCTGATCCTCGATGATCTTGCTTATCTCGTCCGCTTTGATCTGCATCTACACACCCCTCTTGAAAGTCTCGCGGAGGATCCCCAGCTGCGCGCGCAGACTCGAATCCAGCACCTTGTCCCCCACGGCGAGCACCATGCCCCCGAGGATCTCCGGGTCCACGCTGAAGGCCAGTTCGATGTCGCCGCCGCTCTTCTTCGCCAGCTCGGCCCGCAGCTGCTCCCGCTTGGCCTTGGAGAGCTTGACGGCGGTGATCACCCTGCCCCGCAGGACCCCGTTGGCCTCGTCGAGGAGGATGCCGTACCAGCCGGCGATCTGGCGCAGGGAGGCAAGGCGCTCCTTGTCAGCCAGAAGAAAGCAGAAATTCCGCATGGTCTGGTCGGCGCCGAGCTTTTCCAGCAGTGCGCCCAGCACGCCCTTCTTTTCCTCCACGCCGACGACCGGGCTTTTCAGCACAGCGCCCAGCTTCGGTTCCCCGGCGACAAGATCCCCCAGGGCCGCGAGGCAGGCCCCGCGTTTTGCCAGGGTGTCGCCCCCCTCACGCCTGCCCAGCGAAAACAGGGCATTGGCGTACCTTCTCGCAACAACGGTGTCGGTCAACGCAGCACCACCTTGTCCAGAGAGTTGGCGATGAGCCGGTCATGGTCCTGCTCGGTGAGCTTGCCGCGCAGGGCCTTTTCCGTTGCCTCCACGATTTCGTCGGCCAGGGTGGAACGCACCTGGTCGCGCAGGGCACGTCCCTCGTTTTCCGCGGCACGGCGCGCCTGCTCCACGATCTGCCCGGCCTGTCGGCGGGCTTCGTCCACGATGTTCTGCCTGAGCCGCGCCGCCTGTTCCTTGCTTTCCTCAAGGATGGCCCGGCGCTCGGCCTCAAGGTTGGCGATGCGCGCCTCAATGGCCGCGAGATGTTCGCGCGCCTCGCCACGGCGTTTTTCCAGCTCGTCCAGGGTATCCTTGATGGTCTGGCGCCGCCCCCTGAAGAAGCGCTTGGCGAGACCGCCCACGAAATACCAGAGGATGCCCACAAAGACCACGAGGTTCACCACCCGCCAGGCAAAGTCGCCCCAGCGCGGGGCCGGATGCCCTTCCGCGGCAAGGACCTCGGCCGCGCCCGCCAGGACCAGAAGACCGGCCAGGAAAGCGGGAAGGAAGTTGCGGAAAGTTCTCTTGCTCAAGACGCACCCCCCGTTGCGGTCTGCGTTCATCATCTGCGGACCCGTGTGTGCCAGTGCCTAGGAATTGCCGAGCAGACGGTTGCCGAGCCTGGCGGAAAAATCGCTGATGCCGTTGCGAAGCTCGTTCAGGGCCGCCTCGGCCTGGCCGCGCAGGGCCGAGCGGTTCTCCGCGAGCAGCTGGCGCGCGCTCTGCTGCGCCTCGCCCACGATATCCTGCTGCTCGTTCAGGCCGGACTGGCGGCCTTCCTCGCGGGCAAGGCCCGCCTGCTGCCGGGCGCGGGCCAGCTCCGCCTCATAGGCGTTGAGCTTTTCCGTGGCCTCGGCATTGAAGGCATCGGCCTCCGCGGCCATGCCGTCCATGATGCCGTTGCGTTTTTTGATGATTTCGCGGACAGGCCGGATAAGAAGGAGATTGAGCACAAAGAGGGCAATGAAGAAATTCGCCAGCTGAAAAAGGAGGGTGATATTCAGGTCCAGCATGCACGGCCCCCTGCAATGACAATGGGTGAAAAAGCTCCCGTACCATAGCCCCCTGTCAGGATTATGTCAAAGGGTATTGGGAACAAATATGGCAAAATACGAAAAAAAGTTGCCGGCGACCGCTCATGCCGCGCCCGGCAGCAGACGCAGGACGGCCGCGCAGACCGCGTCCGGGGATGCCGAGGCGTCCACCGTATGGTGCGCGCAGGCGGCATAGAGGGGGGCGCGCTCCGCCAGCACCTCGCGCAGCTCCTCCAGCATGCTCCGCCCGGTAAGCGACGGCCGCTGCGCTGCCAGCGGACTGGCCGCAAGGCGCGCGGCCGCGGCCTCCGGCGGCAGCGAGAGCCAGAAGACCACGCCGTTCGCGCAAAGAAAGCTCCGGTTGCCCGCGTCCAGAACGATGCCGCCGCCGGTGGCGATGACCGCCCCCGTTGGGAGCAGCGCCGCGCTCGCCGCGGCCTCGCGCAGGGCCGCGCTTTCCCGGGCGCGGAAGCCGCTCCAGCCTTCGGCCGCCACAATGTCCGCCACGCTCATGCCCGCGCGTCCGCAAAGGAACTGGTCCATGTCCGTGAACGCGCACCCGAGGCGCAGCGCCAGCGCCCGGCCCACGGTGGTCTTGCCCGCGCCGCGGCCCCCCACGAGAAAAATGACCGCCATCCCCTCACCCCTTTTCCGGGGTCTCCGTCCCCGGCCCGCCCTCCACGGATCCCCCGCCGTACCTGGTGAGCCGCGCATGCAGGGTCTTGCGCGTGATGCCCAGGACCCGCGCCGCCTCGCTCTTGTTGCCGCCGCACCGGCGCAGGGTCCGCTCGATGACGGCGCGTTCCACCTCCTCGAGGGTGGGCAGGCGTCCGCCATCACCGGGAAGTTCCCCGGGGAGGGCGGCAGGCCCGTCATCACCAAAGCCTGTGCCGGTGCCGGCCGCTCCCCCCTCCGGCGCCCCGCCAGCCGGCCGCAGCAGGCGTTCCGGCAGCTCGCGCGCGTCGATATGTTCGCCGGGCATGAGGATGACGGCCCGCTCCATGACGTTTTCCAGCTCGCGCACATTGCCGGGCCAGGCGTAGCGGGTGAGGATGTCCAGGGCCTGCGGCGTGATGCCCGTCACGCGCTTGTGGTTGGCCTGCGCGAAGCGCGCGGCGAAATGCCGGGCAAGCAGTTCGATGTCACCGTCCCTGTCGCGCAGGGGCGGCATGGTGAGCGTCACCACATTGAGGCGGTAGTAGAGGTCCTCGCGAAAGCGGCCGTGCGCCGTCTCTTCGGCGAGGTCCCTGTTGGTGGCCGCGATGACGCGCACATCCACAGGTTCGGGCCTGGCGCCGCCCACGCGGAGCACCTCGCGCTCCTGCAGGACGCGCAGGAGCTTGACCTGCATGGAAAGCGGCAGTTCGCCGATCTCGTCCAGAAAGAGCGTGCCGCCCCGCGCCCGCACGAAGAGTCCGTCATGGCGCCGGTCCGCCCCGGTGAAGGCCCCCTTTTCATGCCCGAAAAGCTCCGAGGCGAGCAGGGTCTCGGTGAGCGCGCCGCAGTTGACGGCCACAAAAGGCCCGGAGGCCCGGCGGCTCAGGTCGTGCACGGCCTTCGCGGCCAGCTCCTTGCCGGTGCCGGACTCCCCGGCCACCAGCACCGTGGCCTCGCTGGGCGCGATGGTGCGGATCATCTCCCAGAGCGCCCGCATGGGCGCGCTCTGGCCGAGGATGCCGCCGCGCGCGCTCCCTTCGGCAAGGCGGCGGCTCAGGGCGGCGTTTTCCTCCACCAGGTCCGCATGGGCAAAGACGTTGCGCAGGCTGACCCTGAGCCGCTCGAAGTCCAGGGGCTTGGCGAGGTAGTCGAAGGCGCCGCTCTTGATGGCCTCCACCGCGGCGGGGACATCCGAATAGGCGGTCATCATGAGCACGGGCAGGGCAGGCCGCGCTTCCCTGATCCGTTGCAGCGCCTCCAGACCGTCCATGACCGGCATGCGGACATCGAGCAGGACAAGGTCGAACGACCGCTCCCGGCACGCGCGCACGGCTTCCGCGCCGTCGCCCGCCACGTCCACGGCATAGCCCCAGTTTTCCAGCAGGGTGCGGAGCATGCGGCCGTGGGCCACGTCGTCATCGGCCACGAGGATGGACAGTTTCGCCTTCATGCCGCGCCCTCCGCCGGGCGCGCCCGGCATGCGCCGCCGCTTCCGTCCGGCAGCAGGATGGTCATGGTGGTGCCGCGCCCGGGCAGGCTGCCGGCGCTGATCTCGCCGCCATGCTGTTCCACGATCTGGCGGGCGATGCTCAGGCCCAGGCCCGTGCCGCCGGCCTTGGTGCTGAAATAGGGCGTGAAGATCTGGGCCGTCGTGGATGCCGACATGCCGCAGCCCGTGTCGCGCACGCTGATGCGCCAGCAGTCCCGCGCCTGTTCCGGGCCGCGCCCGCGCGCGAGCGCCACCTCCACTTCGCCGCCCGCGTCCGTGGCCTGGATGGCGTTGATGACCAGATTGAGCACCGCCTGCATGAGCCGGTCCGCATCCACCTCTGCCGCATCCGTCCCGCCTTCCGGCAGGCGGAGGCGCAGACGCACGCCCTTTTCCGCGGCGTCCGGCGCGGCCACGGCCACCACCCGAGAAAGCACGGCGCCCAGGCTGGCCGGAGCGCGCGCCAGCTCGCGCGGCCGCGCCAGACTGAGCAGGTCGGAAAGCACGCGGTTCAGGCGCTCCGTTTCCTCAATGAGCACCTGGCCCGTGGCATGGCCGAGCGGGTCGTCGCGCAGCCGCTCCGTCAGATAGGTGGCATAGCCCCGGATGGAGCTTAATGGATTGCGGATCTCGTGCGCCAGGCCCGCCGCCAGATTGCCCAGGGCCGAAAGACGCTCGTGCTGCCGGAGCTGGCGCTGGAGACTGCGGATCTCGCCCAGGTCGCGCAGGGCGAACAGATAGCCCAGAGGCTCATGCCCGGCGCCGGACAGGCGCGCGGCCGTCAGCTGCACCGGCAGCGGCGCGCCCTGCGGCCGCCCCAGCTCCAGCTCGCGCTCCAGGAGCGGGACGCCGCCGTCCAGCTCGGCCATGAGCGCGGACCAGTCAAGCCCGGTCCCGGCCAGGCGCGCCGCCATCGTGTCCGGCGCCCCCCGCCCGGCGGCGTCCCGCGCCGCATCCGCCGCTTCCATGCCGAGCAGGGCGCGGGCGCGGGCATTGCACAGACGCACGTCGCCCGCCGTGTCGAGCACGACCAGCCCGGCGGGATAGTTCCGCACCACCTGGGCGGCCAGAGCCTCGGCATCCGCCAGCCGGCGCCGCGAGGAACGGTAGCGCTGAAAGAGCAGCCCCAGCGCGGTTGTCGCCAGCGCCGCCACCAGGACAAGCCCGGCCATGAACCAGAGGTGGAGGACATATTCCTCCAGCCGTTCCTCCATGCCCGTCACATCCAGGGCCACAAAAATGCAGCGGGCCGCCCGTTCCGGGCCGGGGCGCGTCCCTTCGTGCCGTCCGTGCACGCCGCGCAGGCGGCCGGGGGCGAACAGGCGCCAGGTCTCATAGATGGAGGGGTCGTCCGGGCTGAAGCGGCCCTGCGTCAGGCTGCCCGGCGCCAGGCGGCGCAGTTCCTCCGGCGTGTAGAGCACCGAGCCTGCCAGCTCGGGATTGCTGTCCGCAAGGATGCGGCCCGCGCCGTCGGTGATGGCGATCCAGGCCACGCCCGGCTGCCGGGCCACCTCTTCCGCCAGACGCGCCAGCATGCCGTTCCCGTGGGGTCCCGGGTCCAGAAAGCGCGCGCTCCCCTCCAGCGCCCAGACGAGGGAATCGGCGCGGCCATGGATGGCCGCCAGCATCTGCTCCCGCTCGCGCTCCACAGCGCGCGTGATGACGAGGACGGCGATGCAAAGCCCCGCCAGCGCAAGCCCCGCCAGCAGGAGAAGCTGCTGCCGGAACGGCGGGGACGCGGGGGAAGGGAGGACCGCATCCCCGCGCCGCGCCCTTGCGCGCGGCACGCCGGGCGCGACCGTGTCGAAAGTATCCGCTTTTTCGGGATCCGTATCCTTTTTACTCACCATGGACCGCCTCTGGGTAAAAAGGGTACACAATCCGCACCCAGCACGCAAGGCGGCGGGACAAATTTTTGAAATTTATCTTTTCTTTCAGTATATTATATATAATGGCATGGCGCTTGCTATAAGGCGGCCACAGGAATTCCGGCGCCACATGCGCCCCAAACTTCAGCAACGAGGAACATCATGACCATGCTCAGCAAACGCATCACCACCCTGGCCCTGGCCGGCATCCTGGCCCTTGGCGTGGCCGGCGCGGCGGAAGCCGCCAACGGCCGTGACTACCGCCCCGATGCCTACGCCTACCCCGGGCTTTCCCCCGAGCAGCAGGCCACGGCCCAAAAGCTCCATTCCGAAAGCCTCGCCGGCACCAACGCCCTCCGCGACGCGTTGCGCGCCAAGCGCGCGGAACTGGACGCCCAGCTTGCCAGCCCCGAACCCGACAAGGGCAAGATCGAGTCCCTTTCGCGTGACATCGGCGAACTGCGCGGCAAGCTGATGGCCGCCCGCGTGGACCTGCGCGCCAAACTCGCCAAGGAAGGCATCCCGGCGGACGCCTATGCCGCGCCCGCGCCCCAGGGACGGCCTGGACCCGGCTACGGCGGACCCGGCTATGGCCCGGGCTACGGTCCCTGCTGGGGTCCGGACGGCCACGGCTACGGCTACGGCTACCACCACGGGCGCCGCGGCGGCCACCATGGCGGCTACGGCCCGCGCGGGGGCTGCTGGAACTAGAGCCAGAAGATGACGCGGGGCGCCCCTCCGCCCCGCAACGCCTCCTCCTGAACATGCAAAAACGGGGAGCCTTCCGGCTCCCCGTTTTTGCGTTCTTTCGTTCGTGTCGGCGTTTGCCGACAGACACTAGAAGCTGTAGGCGAAGATGACTTCGGCCTTCCAGACATCCTGCTTCTGGAAGGAGGTATTGCGGGCGCCCGCCTTCTTCCAGGTGTCGTTGTCCACGAAGTTGGCGATGTAGCCGAGTTCGAGGTTGATGTCGAAATTCTCGTACATCTTGTAGTTGTTGACGAGGTTGAACTCGAGCAGGCCGTCGTTGGTGGTCAGGTACGGGCCGGTGTTGCTGCCCATGCCGTCGTTCCAGGCCCAGGAATTTTCCATGTACTTGACCATACCGGTGCTGTTGGTGCCGCCCCAGTAGGCCACGCGGAAGGTGTGGGAGAGATCTTCCACAAAGCTCATGTCGCGGACCTGAAGGCCGATGCCCCAGGTGCCGGAATAGTCAAGGCAGAAGTCCTGCCAGGCCCAGCCGTAGTTGCCGTCGCCCATGAAGGAGGTGAAGTTGCCCATGGGCACGACGGAAGGCATGCGCTCGGAACCGTTCTTGGGGTTGCCGTCGTCGCCGGAGCCATACCAGCCGAAGATGCCGGGAACACCCCAGTCCATCTTGTATTCCACAAGGGCCTTTGCCAGCCAGCCCTGACGCTCGGTGCTGGAGCGTTTGGCGACGCCGTTCTTGGAGGCCCAGTACCGGCCCATAGGCTCGGAGTAGCCGTAGTTGAGGTCCACCTCGATGTTCAGCGGATCAAAGGCCGTGATGGCGAAGGGCAGACCGGCCCAGAACAGGGTGCCGTAGCCCTTGCTGGTGCCGCCGATATTGTTGCGGCCCGCAAGCCCCGGATAAGGATAGAGGCTGTAGTTCGGGTTGCCGTCCCTCGTCGAGAAGCCGTTCTCGCTGCTGCGGCCCTGCCACTTCGCGATGCCTTCCATGGAGTTGGCGCCCTTCATGCCGAGCATGGCCCAGGGCGTGATGGAGAAGCCGTCCAGGGTGACGGGCACCATGAGGCTGAAGAGATCCAGATTGTCGAGGTAGCCCGCGCGGTTGGAGTCATGGCGTCCAATCGTGCGGTTGCCGTCAAAGTTGTCGTTGAGCGGACGCGCCCACAGGGCGGTCAGCGAAACGGCGTCGTTGAACTTGTAGTTGGCGGTGATGGCGGCCACATCCGTGTCCATGACGGCGGAACCGCCGGCCACGTTGGGCAGGGTCACGCCCTGGATGCCCATGCGGAACTTGAGGTCCGTCTCGGGAACCATCCAGTCGATATAGGCGCGCTTGAGCCTGATGACGTTGGTGGCATCCGCGCCGAGGGCGCCGCCGCTCTCCGCCTGGCCCCAGGTGGTGGTGCCGATCTCAAAGCCGACCGTGCCGGAGAGGCTCTCGCTGGCAACGGCATCCAGCTGGAGGCGAAGCCGCTGCACCGCGCCGAACTTGTCATCGGTATTGGTGGCGGATTTCTTGCCGTCCGCATTACGCGTCTTGTGGATGAAATTGGTATCCTGAACGCCGAAGCCCATGAGCCACTGGCCCTTGGCCTGGAAATCAATGGCGCTCGCGCCGGTGGCGGCCCCGAAGACAAGGCCCGCGGCAAGCAGAAGCGTACACAGTTTTTTCATCGTCCCTTCCTCTTCTTCTGTCCCCGAAACAGGGAAAAACGCCCCACCCCATGCGGGGCAAAATTTTTGTACCGGCATTGCGCGCAAAACGCAAGCCTTTTTGTAAAAAAATTTTTACCCGGACGCTGGCATACAAAAAAACAGGCTCCCCACATCCATGGGAAGCCTGTCGTCTGCTGTGGCGCGCCCGAAGGGAGTCGAACCCCTGACCAAGAGCTTAGAAGGCTCCTGCTCTATCCTGCTGAGCTACGGGCGCATGGGATGGCGGCGCGTTTCAGTCGTCTGCCGGCTCCCGCGTTTCCGGACTGGCGAGCAGCCCGAGGCGGGCGGCCAGTTCCGTCGCCTGAAGCGCCAGGGGCAGCAGCGCAAGGCCGCCGGGACCCCGGCGCAGAAAGCTCAGGGCCAGGCCGAGCAGAAACGAGCAGCCGACGCTCCGCAGCGGATGCTCGCGCACATAGTCGAGCGGGGCAACGGCGTCCGCCGCGCGCAAAAACCGCGCCTTGGCCCTGCTGACGTCTTGCATGGCAGTATCCACACGCTCTCCGTATGCATGTTTCCCCGACAACCGTTCCCCGCCCGCGGGATGGCCGCGGGGCGGGCATCCCGCCGCCCTCCGCGCGCACGGGGGCGGACGTTTCGGACTCAGGAAGGACGCCCGTAGGGAACGGCCTGCGCCCATACGCCGCGTCCATGCGAGGAACGGCACGGCCCGGCGGAGCAGGCGTCCCTGGCCTTGCGGGGGGCTGTCCCGTCCGCGCGCGTACCCCGTGTCCCCCCGGCCTGCGCTTCCGGCTGTTCCCCGGGGGTCGGCGGCGCGGCGCGCCGCGCGCTCAGGAGCAGGCAGGCGGCAACGGCGGCGCTCGCCAGCCCCAGGATG
>NZ_CAJUBO010000013.1:0-30122 GCF_910584445.1 uncultured Desulfovibrio sp. | reverse complement strand
CCCCCCCCCGCCGGGACAGGCATGAAGCTGGTCAGCAGGGCATACAGCGCCGCCAGCAGAAGGGCAAGAGCGGCCGCGCCGAAGAGCAGCCCCAGCGTGAGGGTGACCGTCCTCCGCACCGTGCGGAGGACGCCCTCCTGCAGGAGCCGCCCCTCGGCTTCGCAAAGGTCGCACAGACTGACGACGAGTTCAGCCAGGCCTTTCACTCGTCCGGCTACCTGAGGTGCCTGAAGAGGGCGGAAAGGACGCAGCCGGCGCCAAACGCGATGAGCAGGCTCGCCAGGGGATTGCGGCGCACCTGTTCGCTCACTTCCTCCACGCCCGACGCGCCGGCGTCATAGACCTTCCGGGCGCCGTCCTGGGCGAACTGGCGGTAATGCCCGAGTTCGCGGGCGATGCGGGAGGAGACATCCCCGGCCACGTCGTCCTTCTTTTCCCTGAGGGCAGTGAACAGGGTCTCCATCTGTTCGCGCATGGCGCCAAGTTCCTTGCGAAGGTCTTCCACACTATGTTCGTGGTTGTCAGCCATTGTCTTTTCTCCATGTGTTGGCGGGCGATGCCCGCTGTATATATATCCGGGCACCGACGCCCGGTCTTGCCCCAACTCTACATGCCGCGGCGCGCCTTGGCAAGCCCCGCCGCTTTGCCCTTTGCGCCGAAACATGCTATGCCTTCCGGGCGCGCCCGGGAGGCCCCCATGGACGCGCCCGGAGGCGGCATGGCGGACGAGCCTATCATCAGCATCGAAAATCTCGAAAAGAAGTACCCCGGCAATGGCGAGAGCGTCTTTGCCCTGCGCGGCATCGACCTCCAGATAGGCAGGGGCGAGATCTTCGGCATCATCGGCAAGAGCGGCGCGGGCAAGTCCACGCTCGTGCGCTGCATCAACCTGCTGGAGCGCCCCACCGCGGGGCGCGTCATTTTCGAGGGGCGCGACCTCTGCCGGCTTTCCGGCGCGGCCCTGCGCGAGGCGCGCCGGTCCATGGGCATGATTTTTCAGCAGTTCAACCTGCTCATGCAGCGCACCGCGCTGGAGAACGTCCGTTTTCCCCTCGAGCTTGCGGGCGTCTCCCGCGCCGAGGGACGCCGCCGCGCCGAGGAGCTGCTCGACATGGTGGGCCTGGGCAGGCGCATGGGGTCCTACCCGTCCCAGCTTTCCGGCGGCCAGAAACAGCGCGTTGCCATCGCCCGCGCCCTGGCGACCCGGCCGCGCGTCCTGCTCTGCGACGAGGCCACCTCGGCCCTGGACCCGGCCACCACGGACTCCATCCTGGCGCTCATCAAGGACATCAACGCCCAACTGGGCATCACGGCGGTGGTCATCACCCACGAGATGCGCGTCATCGACCAGATCTGCAGCCATGTCGCCATCATCAGCAAGGGCGTCATCGTGGAGCAAGGCCCGGTGGAGGAGGTCTTCTTCCACCCGCGCACCGAGGCCGCGCGCAGGCTCGTCCTGCCCGAGGCGCTCCAGAACCTGCCCCTGGACAAGTGCGACAACCTCTACCGCCTGATCTTCAACGGCCGCTCCTCGTTTGAGCCGGTCATCTCCAATCTGGTGCTGCACTGTGGCTGCCCGGTGAACATCATGTATGCGGACACGCGCGACCTGGGCGGCACGGCCGTGGGCCAGATGGTGCTCCAGCTTCCCGACGCGGAGGCGTCGCGCAAACGCATCATGGACTGGGCCGCGGCCCATCACATCGCGCTGGAAAAACTGGAGGACGCCCCCCATGATTGACGAAAAGACCCTGGAGATGCTCCTCGTCGGCACATGGGACACCATCTACATGACTCTGGTGGCAACCTTCTTTTCCTATGTGTTCGGCACGGTCATGGGCGTGGCCCTGGTCATCACGCGCAAGGGCGGCATCCGGCCGCACGCGGCGTTCTACAGCGCGCTCGACGTGGTGGTGAACCTCACGCGCTCCTTTCCCTTCCTCATCCTGATGATCGCGGTCATCCCCTTCACCCGCTTTCTGGTGGGCACCACCATCGGCAACAATGCCACGGTGGTGCCGCTGGTGCTGGCGGCGGCGCCGTTCGTGGCGCGCCTGGTGGAGTCCTCGCTGCTGGAGGTGGACCACGGCGTGGTGGAGGCGGCGGAAAGCATGGGCGCCAGCGTGTGGCAGATCATCACCAAGGTGCTCATCCCCGAGGCGCTGCCCTCGCTCATCAACGGCAGCGCCGTGGCGGCCATCACCATCCTCGGCTATTCGGCCATGGCCGGGGCCGTGGGCGGGGGCGGCCTTGGCAAGCTCGCCATCATGTACGGCTACAACCGCTACCAGACCGACATCATGATCATCACGGTGGTCCTGCTCATCATCATCGTCCAGGCCCTGCAAAGTTTCGGCAACTGGGCCACCCGCCGCACGGACCGGCGCGGCGGCTAGCGCGCGGCGCGCACGGCCTGTCCCCGGCATCACCCTCAACCCAGGATTTCAGCCATGAACAAAGCATTTCTCGCGGCGGCCCTTGTCTCCAGCCTCTGCCTCGCCGGCGTTGCCCACGCGGCGGGCGTCTTCACCGTGGGCGCGTCCCCCACGCCCCACGCCGAGATCCTCGCCGAGGCGGCGAAACTCCTCCAGCCCAGGGGCTATCAGCTCAAGATCGTGGAATATTCGGACTATGTGCAGCCCAATGTGGCGCTGGAAAGCGGCGATCTGGACGCCAATTACTTCCAGCACAAGCCCTATCTTGACGACTTCAACGCCCAAAAGGGCACCAGGCTCGCCTCCCTGGGACCGGTGCATTACGAGCCGTTCGGCATCTACGCGGGCCGCAGCAAGGACCTGAAGAACCTGAAGGAAGGCGCCATCGTGGCCGTGCCCAACGACGCCACCAACGAGGGCCGCGCCCTGCTCCTGCTCCAGGACCAGGGACTCGTCAAGCTGCGCCCGGATTCGGGACTCACCGCCACCAGCCGCGACATCGTGGAAAACCCCAGGAAGCTCAAGATCGAGGAAATCGAGGCCGCGCAGCTCGTGCGCGCCCTGCCGGACGTGGACATCGCGGTCATCAACGGCAACTATGCCATCCTCGGCGGACTCAAGGTGGCCGAGGCCCTGGCCGTGGAGGCCGCCGACTCCATGGCCGCCACCACCTACGCCAATGTGCTGGCCGTGCGCGAGAAGGACACCAAGCGCCCCGAACTCCAGGCGCTCTATGAAGTGCTCGTCAGCCCGGAGATCGCCAGGGCCATGCGCGCCAGATACGCGGGCGCCGTCCTGCCCTCGGCCGCGAAATAGCCGGCGTTTCAGGCACAGGGCAACGGCCGGCGCGGCCGTCAGCCCCGCAAGAAGGGCGCCTCCGCACGGGGGCGCCCTCTGTGGCTGCGCGCGGGCCGGCCCTGGCCGGGGCGCCCGGAGATCCCTGCCGGGGGTGCGCGCCGCGCAGCGGACGGCAAGCGGCCGGCGGGCCGGGATCAGCGTTCAAAATAGGTATAGCCGCGCATGCCGTCCTCAAAGGCCTGCATGACGGCGAAGCGCTCGCTGGGCGAGATGCGCCCCTCGCGCACGGCCCGTTCGGCGGCGCTGCGGAGATTCTCGATGATGCGGCGCGGCTCGTACTCCGCATAACTGAGCACATCGGACACGGAATCCCCCCGGATCTCGCGCACATATTCATAGCTGCCGTCATCGGCGGCGCGGATGGAGACCACATTGGTGTCGCCCATGAGGTTGTGGAGGTCGCCCAGGGTCTCCTGATAGGCCCCCACGAGAAAGACGCCAAGGTAATATTCCTCGCCTTCGCGCAGGGGGTGGAGGTCGAGCATGGGCTTCATGCCCTGCGGGTCGATGAAATGGTCGATGCGGCCGTCGGAATCACAGGTGATGTCCGAGATGATGCCCTGGCGGGAAGGAAATTCCCCCAGCCGGTGCACCGGCATGATGGGGAAGAGCTGGTCGATGGCCCAGGAGTCCGGCAGGGACTGGAAGACGCTGAAGTTGCCGTAATAGATGTCGGCAAGGTTGACGTCGATGTCTTCCAGGTCGCGCGGCACGTTCTTGAGCTTGCGCTTCTCCTTGGCGATCCGCATGAGGATGGCCCAGAAAAAGCGCTCGGCCAGGGTGCGCTGGCGCAGGCTCACGGCGCCGGTGGAGAACATGCGCCGCACTTCGTCGCGGTAATAGACGGCGTCGTTGTAACTTTCCTGAAGATTGCGGAGGCTGATGCCGGCAAGCGCCTCCTGCAGGTTGCGCACGGCCTCGGGCGCGTCATCGGGCAGCGTCTCGGGCAGGCGCGCCTCCTCCACCACGTTGACGTCAAGGATATTGAAGAGCAGGACGGAACAGTAGGCCACCGTCGCCCGGCCCGATTCGGTGATGATGTGCGGATGCGGGATCTCCTTTTCGTCCAGGATGCTCATGATGGTCTCCACCACGTCGGCGCAGTATTCGTCCAGGTTGTAGTTGCGCGAAAAGACGTAGTTGGTGTGCGAGCCGTCATAGTCCACGGCGAGTCCCCCGCCCAGATCGAGATAGCCCATGGGCGCGCCCTCTTCCGCCAGCCCGGAGTACAGCCGGGCCGCCTCCATGACGCCCGTGCGGATATCGCGGATATTGGAGATCTGCGAACCCAGGTGATAATGGAGCAGGCGGAAGCAGTCGAGCATCTGGCGGCTCTTGAGCGTGTCCACCACGTCCACGATCTGCGAGGGCGAGAGGCCGAAGGTGGAGCGCTCGCCGCCCGAGTCCGTCCAGTGGCCGCCCGCCTTGACCGACAGCTTGGAGCGCACGCCCACGTTGGGCCGGATGCCCAGGGCCGCCGCGCGCTCGAGCACCATGTCCAGCTCGCCGGGCATCTCCAGGACGATGAAGACATTGAAGCCCAGACGCTGGGCCTGAAGGGCGAGGTCGATAAATTCCTCGTCCTTGTAGCCGTTGCAGACGATACAGGCCTTGGGGTCGCGCATGAGGGCCACCGCCGCGATAAGCTCGGCCTTGGAGCCAGCCTCCAGCCCGTGATGATAGCGGCTGCCGAACTGGGCGATCTGGTCCACCACCTGCTGCTGCTGGTTCACCTTGATGGGGAAGACGCCGCGGTATTCCCCCCTGTAGCCGAGCGTGCGGATGGCCTTGCGAAAAGATTCATGGATGTGGGCGATGCGGGAGCTGAGGATATTCTCCACACGCAGGAGGACGGGCATGTCATAGCCGCGCTCGTGCAGCCCGGCGATGATCTCCGGCAGCGGGATCTGCGGCCCGCGCGCCCCGTGGGGGCAGATGACCACATCCCCGTCTTCCGAGACATCGAAAAAGCCCGCGCCCCATGTCCTGATGCCGTAGAGTTCGACGGAATCCTCCACTCCCCACCGCTGCAAGGCATGACTCTTTGCCAACAGAACCTCCATCATGGCTGCCGGAAACAGACCGATCCCCCGGAACCGGAACGCGGCCTGCCCTGGCGGCGCGCGGCCACTGAATTTGCCAGTATGCCGAAAAGCCTTGCGAAGTCAATGTGTTCTTGACGCGGGCCGCGCCATGGTACATGCTCACCGCAACCCCAAGGAGGCCGACATGAACTCCTGCTTCTGGCGCGACCGGGCCTTCGCCCTCTGCCTTGCGGCCGCGTGCCTCATGGGTCCGGCCGCCTGTTCCGGCGGCGGCGACGCCGCCAGGGGACCAGCGCCGGCTCCGGTGCATGTGCGGACCGTGGACAGGGCGGACGTGCCGCGCGTGCTTTCCGCCGTGGGCAATGTGCGCGCCTCGGCCACCGTGGGCGTCACCCCGCGCGTCACCGGCGAACTGCTCGACATCCGCTTCACCGAAGGGCAGGAAGTGCAGGCCGGCGCCCCGCTGGTGCTGATCGATCCGCGCCCGTTCGAGGCCGCCCTGCGCGAAAGGCGCGCCGTGCTCGCCAAGTCCGAGGCGCAGCTTGCCAAGGCCAATGACGACCGCCGCCGCTACGGCAAGCTCGTGGGCGGCGGCTACGTGAGCCGCGAAGCCTACGAGCAGACCGCCACCGACGCGGCGGCCCTGCGCGCCACGGTCCAGGCCGACAGGGCCGCCGTGGAGAGCGCGGCCCTTGACCTCGCCTACTGCACGGTCACGGCGCCCATCGGCGGCCGCGTGGGCGCGCTCACCGTGGACAAGGGCAACATGGTCAAAAGCACGGACGCCACCCCCATCGTGACCATCGATACCCTGTCGCCCATCTATGTCACCTTTTCCGTGCCCGAAGCGCAGCTTCCGGTCATCCTCGAGCGCATGAGCAGGGGGAATGTGCCCGTGACGGCCACCCCCACGGGGGGGACCCCGGAAACAGGGCGCCTCACCCTGGTGGACAACAGCGTCGATACGCGCACCGGCACCATCCGCCTGCGCGCCACCTTTGAAAACCCCGGGCGCCGCCTCTGGCCCGGCCAGTTCGTCCAGGTGGCCCTGCCCCTCGGCATGGCGGAACACGCCCTTGTGGTGCCGAGCCGCGCCGTCCAGTCGGGCCGCGAAGAGCGCTACGTCTATCTTGTGGATGCGGACGGCCGCGCCGTCTATCGCCCCGTGACGCCCCTTTTCGAGCACGAAGGCCGCACCGTCGTTGCCGACGGGCTGGAAAAGGGCGACCGCGTGGTGATCGACGGCCAGGTGCGGCTCGCGCCCGGGCTGCCGGTAAAGATCCTCGACTAGGGTCTGGACCTCTTGTGTGGCTGCTGGCCCGGGATGCGGCAGCTGGCGCCCGCGCCGTGATACGGCGGAAGACCACGCTTTTCCGCCAAAATGGCGGTAGCCGTCACTTTCGCACGCGAAGGGACGCCGCCCCTTCCGGAACGGCGTCCCCCGTTTTTCGCCTGTGCAGGCCGAGACCTTCCGGGCTTACGGCCGCTTGGGACCGCCCTTGGGCGTCATGGAGTAGCGGTAGATCTCGCTCACTTCCTTGTCATAGCCGGGGTAGAAGCCCTTGCCCATGCCCAGGACGATGCGCGCGCCGCGGTTCATGAGCACCAGCAGGTCGCCGCTGGCCGGATCGACGCAGAGGCCCTCGATCTCGCCCTGCTTGATGGCCTCGTCCAGGGTCTTTTCCAGCACCACCGGCGCGTTGGTGGCGGAGCTGACTTCCACGCGGTAGATGTGGTCAGGCTCGTTGTCGTCGGCGGTGCCGTCATCGGCGGTGACGAAGAGCGCGCCGTCCAGATAGTAGACGCCCTGCACCCACTGCGGCACGGGCTGGAGGTGCACCTTGCGGAGATACTTGCCCTTGAGGTCGTACTCGTAGAGGTAGCGGCCGCTCTCCTCGCCCACCCAGGAGCACATCCACACCGTGCCCTTCACCGGATCGACGGTGATGCCGGAAACTTCCTCCTGGCCGGACTTCGGCTCAAAGGCGAAGGTGCGCTTGAGCTTGAGCGTTTCCGCGTCATGCACGGCGATCTGGATGTCCTTGCCCACGCCGTCCATGAAATTTTCGGCGCTGATGTACAGCTCGCCGTTGTAGATGTCGATGTCGCCGATGTGGTTGGAGGGGATGGAGTAGCCCTCGAACGGCTTGTCGTTCTGCTTCACGAGCTTGCCGCTCATGTCATACTTGTAGAGGGCGGTGCTGCCGCTCACATAGATGAACTTGCCGTCGCAGGCGACGCCCTGCCGTCCGGCGACGGGCATGACGCTTTTCAGGCTGTAGACATACTTGGGACCGGGGATCTTGGGTCCGGTGACCGGTGCCGTGGAAGCATACTGGGGAAATGCCAGGGCCAGGGCCAGGGCGGCAAGCGCCAGGAATTTGGGCATGGAGAACTCCTCCGGATTCAGGTTGGCGGCCGCGAAACATGCCGCTGAAGCCTGCGCGACCCCACGGATCGGCAGGATGGCCGGGCGAACGCCCACAGCAGGCGGCTTCCCCGGCCGGCGCCACACGCTTCCGCGTGGCGCGCCGGTTATTCCATGACCTCGGCCTTCTTGATGATCACCGGAGTCACGGGCACGTCTTCATAGTGCCCCTTGCGTCCGGTGCTGACGGCCTCGATCTTGTCCACCACGTTCTGGCCCTGGATGACCTTGCCGAAAACCGCATAGCCCCAGCCCTGCGGCGTCTTGGCCTTGAAATCGAGGAACTCGTTGTTCCTGGTGTTGATGAAGAACTGGGAGCTTGCCGAGTGCGGGTCAGAGGTGCGGGCCATGGAGATGGTGTACTTCTGGTTGCGCAGGCCGTTGTCCGCCTCGTTGCGGATGGGGGCCATGGCGCGCTTTTCCTTGAGTTCCGGCGTCAGGCCGCCGCCCTGGATCATAAAATTCCTGATGACGCGGTGGAAGACCGTGCCGTCATAATGGCCGGATTTCACATACTGGATGAAATTGGCCGTGGTGATGGGCGCCTTGCGCGCATCCAGCCGCACCACGATGTCGCCCAGGCTCGTCTCCAGCCTGACCACCGGGTCCGGCGCGGCCTGCGCGGCGGCCAGCAACGGCGCCGGCGCCATGAGGAAGACCAGGGCGCAGACCAGCAGCGCCACGACGCCGCGCCGCAACGCGCGGCCCGGCAGCGGGCCGTGGGCGCATCGGAACATTCCCCGCCAGGCGGCGAAAACGGCATCCTGCATGACAAAACTCCTCTTTCTTCGCTCTTCGCATATCAGGGCGCCGCCCATGCGGCGCCGGGACGCGCGCGGGCGCCCCGCAAAACCACCGGCGCCGGGCCGCTCAGAGCAGGCCCTGCGCGCGGAGCACTTCCGTGAGCTTCGCCGTATCTTCGGGACTCATGGGGCAGAGCGGCAGCCGCATCTCGGCGGACATGCGGCCCAGCAGGGCCAGCGCCGTCTTGACCGGGATGGGATTGCTCACCATGAACATGGCCCGGTGCAGCGGGAACAGCTCGTGGTGGATGGCGCGCGCGCCGGCAAGGTCCCCCCGCGCAAAGGCGTTGCACATGGCGGCGACGCGCCCGGGAACGATGTTGGAGGTCACGGAGATGACCCCCTGGCCGCCAAGGGCCATGAGCGCCAGGGCCGTGAGGTCGTCGCCGCTCATGACGCTGAAACGCTGCGGGCAGCTTTCAAGGATGGCGCTGCCCTGCGCCATGTCGCCCGTGGCCTCCTTGACGCCGACCACATGCGGAAACTCCGCCGCCAGACGCGCCAGCACGGGCGGCAGCATGTTGCACCCCGTGCGGCCGGGCACATTGTAGGGGACGAGGGGGATGTCCACCGCCTCGGCGATGGCCTTGAAATGGAGGTACAGCCCTTCCTGGGTGGGCTTGTTGTAATAGGGCGTGATGAGAAGCGCGCCATCGGCGCCCGCCTTCTGGGCAAAACGCGCGAGGCGGATGGCCTCTTCCGTATTGTTGGAACCGGCCCCGGCCAGCACCGGCACACGGCCGGCGGCCTGCTCGATGCAGATCTCGATGACGCGCTCGTGCTCCTCATGCGTCAGCGTGGCCGACTCGCCCGTGGTGCCGCACGGGACAAGGCCGTGGATACCTTCGGAGATCTGGTTCTCAATGAAGGCGCGGTAGCCTTCCTCATCAATGGCGTTGTTCCTGAACGGCGTCACCAGAGCAGTCATCGCGCCGGAAAAAAACATGGAATACTCCTTGCGGAACTGTCGTTTCCAACGGGGACGCCGGGAAATACGGGTGACAGAAAACCCGCCCGGCGCTCAACTGTTGATGAACTCCTTGAGTTCCTTGCCGGCGCGGAAAAACGGCAGCCGCTTGGGCACCACTTCCACGCTCTCTCCGGTCTTGGGATTGCGGCCGGCATAGCCGCCGTACTCCTTGATCTTGAAACTTCCAAAGCCGCGAATTTCAATGCGTTCGCCGGCTATCAGCGATTTTTTCATGGCGTCGATGAAGGTGTTCACCACCAGGGACGCGTCATCAAGGGGGATATTGCTCTCTTCGGCAAGCGCCTTGATCAGCTCGCTTTTGTTCATGATGCCTCCGTCGCCTCTGTCTCGATGCCCGTGGAGGAAAGGGCCATGTCCGGGGAAGGGCCGCCGCCGCGACGCACGGCGGGCAGCCGGCCTGGAAAGACGCAATGCCTCCACACTACGGCAAAGCCGGGGATTGGGCAAGAGCCGGCCCGCGGATATGGACAGGGAACGGCACCAGAAAGCGGCGGGAGGCAGGAAAGCCCTGGCGCCGGCAAAGGCGGGGCGCCGGAGTGGCATGGCCCCACTTTCCGTTGTGAGGGGAGGGGGAGGGGCAGGTTCCCGGCCCCTCCGGGAACGCGCGCTACAGAAAATCCGGGTCGGCGGCGGCCTTGCCCCCGGCGAGCATGATACGCACATAATGCAGGCCATGCTCGTCCACGGGGATGATGGGGAACGAGGCCCGGCAGCCGTCGCAGGTGATCATGCGCGGCTCGGTGGGCGCCACCACGGGCACATGCCGCCCGCACTGCGGGCACTGGTAGAAAAAGAGGATCTCCATGCCGTCCGGCGCAACGGGCGCCTGCGGCCGGGCGTTGCGCTCAGCCACGGGCGGACCCCTCCCGGACGAGGTTTTCGCCGGTCATGGCGCTGGTGGGTTCAAGGCCCCAGAGCCGCAGCAGGGTGGGGGCCACATCGGCCAGCTTGCCGTCCGCCAGCGCCGTCACCGCGCCGCCAGGCTCGATGAGGATGCAGGGCACGGGATTGGTGGTATGCGCCGTGTGCGGCCGGCCGTCCGGCGTGAGCATGACCTCGCAGTTGCCGTGATCGGCGATGATGAGCATGCGGCCGCCCCGGTCCTCCACGGCCTGCGCCATGCGGCCCACGCATTCGTCCACAACGGCGCAGGCCTCCTCGGCGGCCTCAAGGTTGCCGGTATGGCCCACCATGTCGCCGTTGGCGAGATTGCAGACCACAAAGTCATAGACGCCGCTGTTCCAGGCTTCCAGAAACTTTTCCGTGACTTCGCGCGCGCTCATGGCGGGCTTGAGGTCATAGGTCGCCACGTCGCGCGGAGAGGGCACGAGGATGCGGTCCTCGCCGGGGAAGGGTTCCTCCACGCCGCCGTTGAAAAAATAGGTCACATGGGCGTATTTTTCCGTCTCCGCCAGGCGCAGCTGGCGCATGCCCGCGCGGGACACCGCCTCGCCCAGGCCCTGCGTCACCGACTCCTTGGGAAAGGCCACGGGGAGGGAAAAGGTGGCGTCATACGGCGTCATGGAGGCCACGCCCGCGAACTCGGGCACGCGGCCGCGGTCAAAGCCGGTAAAGTCCTTGCCGATAAAGGCGCTGACGATCTCGCGCATGCGGTCCGCGCGGAAGTTGAAGAAAAAGAGTCCGTCGCCGTCGGCCATGCCCGGCGCCTCGCCGGGTTCGCGCCCGCCCTCGATGAGCACGGGCCTGACGAATTCGTCGGTCTCGCCGCGCGCGTAGGAATCCCGCAGGGCCGTGACGGCGTCGGGCGCGGAAAGGCCCGCGTCGCTCACGCCATGGGCCAGCAGGTCCCAGGCCTCCCTGACGCGCTCCCAGCGCGTGTCGCGGTCCATGGCATAGAAACGGCCGATGAGGTCGCTGATGCGCGTTTCGGGCTGGTCCCTGATGGCGGACTCCAGGGCGCTCACGAAGCCCTCGCCGCTTTTGGGGTCCGTATCGCGGCCGTCCATGATGCAGTGGATGCGTACCGGCACCCCGGCACCGGCCGCCAGGGCGCACAGGGCCTCCAGATGGCGGATATGGCTGTGGACGCCGCCGTCCGAGACCAGGCCCGCCAGGTGGAGGCGGCCGCCGCCGCGCTTCACGCGCGCGAGAAGGTCCGTGAGCACGGGATTGGCCGCGAAGGAGCCGTCCTCCAGCGCGATGTCGATCCTCGTCATGTCCTGATAGACCACGCGGCCGGCGCCGATATTCAGGTGCCCGACCTCGGAATTGCCCATATAGCCCTCGGGCAGGCCCACGGCCCGGCCCGAGGCGGTGAGCCGCGAATGCGGCCGTCCTTTGAAGAGCGCGTCAAGATTGGGCGTGGCCGCGCGCAGGGGGGCATCGCCCTTGTCGGCTTCGGCGCCGGACGGGGCGATGCCCCAGCCGTCGAGGATGAGGAGCAGAGTCGGCGTCATGAATGGTCCTCCCTGGCGGAAGCGGCGGCACGGGACGGCGCGACGCGGCCGCCCGCGGCCCGGCCCCACAGGTCTTCCAGCCGGTACAGCTCGCGCGCAGGCCCGAGCAGGATGTGGACGATGATGTCATTGCAGTCCGCGAGGATCCATTGCGCGGCGGCGTAGCCCTCCAGGCGCAGGCACTCGAAGCCGCGCGCGCGGCAGAGTTCGGCCACGCCGTCGGCCAGGCTCTGGGCATGGCGCATGGAGCCGGCCGTGACCACAAGCATGGCCTCGGCAAAGGCGTTTTCGCCGCCAAGCTCCAGGGTCACGACATCTTCGGCCTTGTGGTCCTCAAGAAAGGCGCGCAACGCCTCCAGCCGCTCGGCAAGGGGGACGGCGCGCCCGGCGGCGGTGCCGGGGGAAACGATCGGGCCGGCGGCCATGCCGGCGTCCGGCGTCCCGGCGGGGACGGAAAGGGCGGTATCGTTCATGCCCGCCCTATATCCCAAAGCGGGGCCAAGGGCAATGGTTTGCGCCCTTCCGCGCCCGGCGGGACGCCGGACGCCCGTATTGACCGCGGCCACGCATTGGGGCATAGGGCGAAGAGGCACTTGAAACGCCGCGACCAAGGAGCAAGCCGTGCTGTTCAATATCCGCCAGGAGACCCTGCCGAGGGAAGAGCTGGAGGCGCTGCAACTGCGCCGCCTCCGCGATGTCTGCAACCGCGCCTATGCCAACGTGCCCTTTTACCGCGCCGCCTTCGACGAGATCGGCCTGACCCCGGCGGACATCAGGAGCCTGGACGACGTGCGCCACCTGCCCTTCACCGAAAAGCAGGACCTGCGCGACCACTATCCCTACGGTCTCTTCGCCGTGCCGCGCGAGAACATCGTGCGTCTGCACGCCTCCAGCGGCACCACGGGCAAGGCCGTGGTGTCGGGCTATACGGCGCGCGACCTCGACATCTGGGCGGAACTCGCGGCGCGCAGCCTTTCGGCCGCCGGCGTCACCCGCTCGGACGTGGTCCATGTGGCCTACGGCTACGGACTCTTCACCGGCGGCCTCGGCGCGCACGGCGGGGCCGAGCGCGTGGGCGCCACCGTTGTGCCCGCCTCGGGCGGGGCCACGCGCCGCCAGGCGCAGCTCATGCGCGACTTCGGGGCCACGGTGCTCTGCTGCACCCCCTCCTTCGCCCTCCATCTCTGGGAGGCCGGGCAGGAGACCGGCGTGGACTTCCGCGACCTGCCCCTGCGTATCGGCGTTTTCGGCGCCGAACCGTGGAGCGAGGCCATGCGCCGCGACATGGAGCAGAAGATGGGCATCACGGCCTGCAACATCTACGGCCTTTCCGAGGTCATGGGTCCGGGCGTTGCCATGGAATGCGCCGAGGCCAGGCAGGGCCTCCACATCTGGGAGGACCACTTCCTGCCGGAGATCATCGACCCCGTGAGCGGCGAACGCCTGCCCGCGGGCGAGACCGGCGAGCTGGTGCTCACCACCCTGACCAAGGAGGGCGTGCCCCTCATCCGCTACCGCACGCGCGACCTCACGAGCCTCGACTTCACGCCCTGCGCCTGCGGCCGCACCCACGCCCGCATCGCGCGGCTGGCGGGCAGAAGCGACGACATGCTCATCATCCGCGGCGTCAACGTCTTCCCGCAGCAGATCGAGACCCTGGTGCTGGAAAGCGGCGGCCTGAGCCATAATTACCAGATCGTGGTGGACCGCGAGGGCACGCTGGACACCCTCGAGGTCCACGTCGAGGTGGACGAGGCCAATTTCGCCGACGAGATCCGCAAGCTCCAGAGCCTGGAGCGCAGCCTTGCCAAGAACATCAAGGAATATCTCGGCGTGACCGCCAGGGTGCGCCTCATGGAGCCGCATTCCATCGAGCGTTCCGAGGGCAAGGCCAAGCGCATCGTGGACCGGCGCAAGGAGCGCTGACCCGCGCCTCCCGGCGCCGTTCGCGGCTGCCCCCGGGCGCGCGCCGAAGGGCGCATCCGCGCGGAGATTCCCGCGCGCCGCGGCAGGATTTCTGATTGCGCGGCCGCGCGGGCTGGAGTATGCTTGGTCGTACCTTTCCCGGCAGCCATCGGCAGCCCCGGCGGACCACCGCCATGGGCGCGTCTCGGTGACGGCGCGGTTTCGCGCGTCCCGGCGCGTTCCGGTCCCATCCGGCCTTCCGGCGTCCGGGAGAACGACGCGCCGGCGCCCCGGGCGCCCTGCCGCGCCAATCCGGCGGACACGCCCCAACCTTTCGGAGGAATCGCATGAAATTCGGCAAGACCCTCGCGCTCTTCGCGGCGTTCGTCCTGGGCATCGGCGCCCAGGCCACCCTGGCGGCCGATGCCGCCGCGGACAAGGCCCCCATCAAGATCGGCGTCTATCTGCCGCTCACCGGCCAGAATGCCTTCGGCGGCCAGCTCGAGCTGGAGGGCGTGCGCCTGGCCCACAAGGAAATGCCCGAGGTTCTGGGCCGTCCGGTGGAGCTTGTGGTGGTGGACAACAAGTCCGACAAGGTGGAAGCCGCCAACGCGGTCAAGCGCCTCATCGAGCGCGACAAGGTCGTGGCCTTCATCGGCACCTACGGTTCCTCACTGGCTATGGCCGGCGCCGAGATCGGCGAAAAGGCCAGGGTCCCCGGCGTGGGCACCTCCTGCACCAATCCGCTCGTGACCCAGGGCAAGAAGTACTACTTCCGCGCCTGCTTCATCGACCCCTATCAGGGCGCTGCCGCGGCCACCTACGCCAAGGAGAACCTGGGCTTCAACAAGGCCGCCGTGCTCATGGACATGACCAACGACTACGCCGTGGGCCTCTCCAACTTCTTCACCCGCTCCTTCAAGAAGCTCGGCGGCGAAGTGGTAGCCAACCTCAAGTACAGCTCCGGCGACCAGGACTTCACGGCCCAACTCACCGAGCTGATCGCCAAGAACCCGGACATCGTCTTCATGCCCGCCTATTTCGCCGAAGGCGCCATCATCATGAAGCAGGCGCGCGAACTGGGCGCCAAGTTCCGCCTCATGGGCGCGGACGCCATGGACAACCCCGACACGGTCAAGCTGGGCGGCAAGGCGGTGGAAGGCTTCCTGCACACCACCTTCCCCTATGACCCCACCATGGCGAACATGAGCGCGGAGGCCAAGCGCTTCACCGAAGCCTGGAAGAAGGCCTATCCCGACAAGGACACCAACGTGAACGGCGCGCTCGGCTACAACTGCTACTTCCTCATCCTCGACGCCATCAAGCGCGCGGGCAAGGCCGAACCCGAGGCCATCGCCAAGGCCCTGGCCGAGACCGTGGAACTGCCCACCGC
This sequence comes from uncultured Desulfovibrio sp., assembly GCF_910584445.1. Taxonomy (GTDB): domain Bacteria; phylum Desulfobacterota; class Desulfovibrionia; order Desulfovibrionales; family Desulfovibrionaceae; genus Desulfovibrio. The sequence continues at coordinate 14,847 of NZ_CAJUBO010000013.1, read as the reverse complement.
CCTCGGCAAGCTCTCCATCAACGCGACCCACGACGCCGAAATGCCCGTGGGCATCATCGAATACAAGGACGGCAAGCGCGTCTATGTGGGCGAAGTGACGCCCAAGTAGCGGCAGCGGCAGCTTCAGCGGCGCCCGCGCTCCCCACGGGGCCGGGCGCCGCGTTTTCCGCACCAGCGCCGCAGAGGTGGCCCATGAGCTTTGAGATGTTCCTCCAGCACTGCTTCAACGCCCTGACCCTTGGCTCGCTCTACGCGCTCATCGCCATCGGCTACACCATGGTGTACGGCATCCTGCGCCTCATCAACTTCGCCCACGGCGACATCCTCATGGTGGGCGCCTACTTCATCTTTTTCGGCACGTTCGCCTTCGGCTGGCCCTGGGGCGTGGCCGCGGTCATCTCCGTCCTCGGCGCGGGGCTGCTCGGCGTGCTCATCGACCGGGTGGCCTACCGGCCCCTGCGCGACGCGCCGCGCATTTCCGCGCTCATCAGCGCCATTGCCGTCTCCTTCCTCATCGAGAGCCTGGCCGTGGTCATCTTCACGGGCCAGCCCCGGCCCGTGCTCCAGCCCGAATGGCTGACCAACGCCTGGCAGATCGGCAACCTGCGCATCACCCATCTGGCCGCCTTTGTGCCGGGCATGACCATCATCCTGGTCTGCATGCTGCTCTATATCGTTTACCGCACCAAGCCGGGCCTCGCCATGCGCGCCATCTCCAAGGACATCGAGACCACGCGGCTCCTGGGCGTCAGGGTGGACAACGTCATCGCCCTGACCTTCGGCCTCGGCTCGGCGCTGGCGGCGGCCGCGGGCATCATGTGGGCGCTGCGCTACCCGCAGGTGCACCCCTACATGGGCGTCATGCCCGGACTCAAGGCCTTTATCGCGGCGGTCTTCGGCGGCATCGGCTCCATCGAGGGCGCGGTGCTTGGCGGCGTGGCCCTGGGCTTTGTGGAGATCATGACCGTGGCCTTCATGCCCGAGCTTTCCGGCTACCGCGACGCCTTTGCCTTCATCCTCCTCGTCCTCGTCCTGCTGGTGAAACCCACGGGCCTGCTCGGGGAGCGCATGGAGGAAAAGATCTGATGCGTTTCGACCGCAACACCTTTCTCAGCATCGCGGCCATGTTCCTGTTGGGCGCGGTCCTCTGGCAGGCCGAGGCATTTCTGGGCGATTACCAGATATATATCGCCAAGCTCATCTTCATCAACATCATCCTGGCGCTCTCGCTCAACCTCATTTACGGGTTCACCGGGCTTTTTTCTCTCGGGCACGCGGGCTTCATCGCCATCGGGGCCTATGTTTCCGCGCTCTGCATCCTGCCGCCCGCGCAGAAGGAGATCATGTGGATCCTGGAACCGATCATCTGGCCCTTCTCCGACCTGCTCACGCCCTTCTGGATCTCGGTGCTCGGCGGCGGCCTGTTCGCGGGCGTCTTCGCCGTCTTCATCGCCGTGCCGGTGCTGCGCCTGGGCGATGACTACCTCGGCATGGCAACGCTCGCCTTTGCCGAGATCATCCGCGTGCTCATCGTCAACGCCACGCCCATCACCAACGGCTCGCTGGGCATCAAGGGCATCCCCGGCCACGCCACGCTGCTGGTCTGCTACGGCTGGGCGCTGTTCACGCTCATCGTGCTGGCGCGCCTCTGCTACAGCAATTTCGGCAATGTGCTGCGCTGCATCCGGGACAACGAGATCGCGGCCAGCGTCATGGGCATCAACGTGTTCCACTACAAGGTGCTCTCGTTCTGCATCGGCGCGTTTTTCGCCGGCATCGGCGGCGCCCTGCTGGGCAGCCACCTCTCGACCATCGACCCCAAGATGTTCAACTTCCTCCTGACGTTCAACGTGCTCATGTTCGTGGTGGCGGGCGGCCTCGGCTCGCTCACGGGCAGCATCCTCGGGGCCACGGTCATCACCATCCTGCTCGAATGGCTCCGCTTCCTCGAAGAGCCTATGGACCTCGGCATTGTGGAACTGCCCGGCATTCCGGGCATGCGCATGGTGGTCTTCTCGGTGGTGCTGCTCGCCATCATCCTCAAGCGCCGGGAAGGCATCATGGGCACGCGCGAGCTTACCTGGAACCGCATCTTCGCCTTTTTCCGGCGGGGTGCGGGAAGGAGCAACGCATGAGCGGCTTCGTCCTTCCCCAGCCCCCGGACTACGCCGGGGCGCTTCTGCTGGCGCGCGGCGTGACCATGCGTTTCGGCGGCGTCACCGCCGTGAGCGACCTCAGCCTTGCCCTGCCGGCGGGGTCCATCGCGGGCATCATCGGGCCAAACGGCGCGGGCAAGACCACGGTGTTCAACGTGCTTTCCGGCTTCTACACCCCGCAGGAAGGCGAGATCAGCTTCGACGGCGCGGGCATCAGGGGCAGGCAGCCCTATGAGATCTGCCGCATGGGCATGGCGCGCACCTTCCAGAACATCCGGCTCTCGCCGCAGATGACCGTGCTGGAAAACATCATGGTGGGCTGCCATGTGCGCCGCCACTGCCCGTGGTGGATGGCCCCCCTGGGCCTGCCGCCCTTTTACCGCGAAGAGGCGGAGCTGCGCGCCAAGGGCCGCGAACTGGCCGAGCGCGTCCACCTGGCCGACCAGCTGGACGAGACGGCGGGCAGCCTGCCCTACGGGGCGCAGCGCCGCCTGGAGATCGCCCGCGCGCTCGCCACGGAGCCGCGCCTGCTTCTGCTGGATGAACCCGCGGCGGGCATGAACCCGCAGGAAAGCCTCGAACTCATGCACTTCATCGGCCATATCCGCGACGAGTTCCGGCTCACCATCCTGCTCATCGAGCATGACATGAAGGTGGTCATGGGCGTCTGCGAATATATCTGGGTCATGGAGTACGGCGCGCTCATCGCCGAGGGCACCCCCGAGGCGGTACGCAACGATCCCCTTGTCATCCGCGCCTACCTCGGCGAGGACGTGGCGGTGCACCATGCTTGAAATCAAGGATCTTCACGTCCGCTATGGCGGCATCCAGGCGGTCCAGGGCGTGAGCCTCTCCATCCCGCACGGGTCCATCGTCACCCTCATCGGGGCCAACGGCGCGGGCAAGAGCAGCATCATCCGTTCCGTGGCCGGGCTGAACAAGACCATCAGCGGCGAGATCCTGTTCCGGCGCCATGCCGGAGAGGCGCAGGTCTCGCTCATGGGACTCAGGCCCGAAGACATGGTGCGCCGGGGCATCGCCCTGTCGCCGGAGGGGCGGCGCATCCTTCCCCACCTCACCGTGGAGGAGAACCTCCTGCTCGGCGCCTATTCACGCGACGACAGGGACGGCATCGCCAGCGACATGGAGTGGGTCTATTCCCTGTTCCCGCGTCTGCGCGAGCGCTCCTGGCAAAAGGGCGGCACGCTTTCCGGCGGGGAACAGCAGATGCTGGCCGTGGGCCGCGCGCTCATGAGCCGCCCGGACCTGCTCATGCTCGACGAGCCTTCGCTCGGCCTGGCGCCGCTCCTGGTGCGCGAGATCTTCGGCATCATCCGCAAGATCAACGAGGACGGCAAGACGGTCCTCCTGGTGGAGCAGAACGCCTATGCCGCGCTTTCCGTTGCCAACTACGCCTATATCCTCGAAGTGGGGCGCGTGGTGCTGGAAGGGCCTGGCCGGGAACTGCTGGAAGACCCCAAGGTCAAGGAAGCCTATCTTGGCGGATAGATCGCGGACAGCCTGACCCATGCGCTACAGCATCCGCATGCGCGCGTCCCGCGCCGTCGCGCACGGGCGCCCCGAGCATATTTCCGGCGCGGAACGCATCACCGGCCTGGCCGGCGCCCCCGCCCTGGCGCGTGACCTTGCCCGCAGGGCGCTGGAACACGGCAAGGGACGCCCCGACACCATCCACATCACCCTCGAGGAGCTGGACGACGCGGCCATCCTGCGTGTGCCCGCCCTGCCCGCCCGCGCTCTGGACTGCGCTTCGGCGGCGGAGGGCCTGGAGCTTGCCGCCGGGCTGCTGCGGCAGGCGGGCGTGCCGGACCCCGGGGCGGTCATCGCCCTGCTCCTCGCCAGCGCGCCCCTGCGCGGGGCCATGCTGGTGGACGCCGACACTCTGGAGCGGCTGGAACCGGACCGGGAGCGCGGCGTCCGCGCCACCCTCATGGACATGGCGCTGCCCGCGGGCGACAACGGCGGCGCGGAGGGCAAGCGGCACTATCTGGAAGCGGCCGTGCTGGCCGCCAAGGTATGCCACGCGCCCCACATCATCGCCGAACTCTGCATCTCGGACGACCCGGACTATGTGACGGGCTATGTGGCCTCTCCGGCCTTCGGCTATGCCCGCATCGCGCGCCTGAAGGAACCCGGCATCCCGCGCGGGGGCCGCGTCTTCCTCTACCGCGGGCCGCGCGAGGCTGTGGCCGCCACCGTGGCCTTTCTGGAGCGCCGCCCCGTCCTTGTGGAAAATGTCCCCCCGCCGCCCGCATTCGCCGCTTCCGGGTCCGCCACCGGGGCGCAGGCCGCGCCAGGCCCGGACCCGAATCACACGACGGACCCGGCTCAGCCGGCGGACCCGGCGGACAAGTGGGCCTTTGTGGAAGAACGCCTCGACCGGCTGGAGGCCGAGGGCCTGTACCGGCACATGGACGTGCTGGAAAGCCCGCCCGGTCCGCGCGTGCGCCACGCCGGGCGCGACCTGCTCCTGCTGGCATCCGGCGACTATCTGGGCCTTGCCGCCGACACGCGCGTCACCGCGGGCGCCGCCCGGGCGCTGGAGTCCTTCGGCGCGGGCTGCGGCGGCTCGCGCCTGACCACGGGCACCCTGCCGCTGCATGGCCTTCTGGAACGCCGCCTTGCGGCCTTCGGCGGCTCCGAGGCGGCGCTTCTGTTTTCCTCCGGCTATGCCGCCAATGTGGGGCTGCTCCCCGCGCTCTGCGGCAAGGGCGATGTCATTTTCAGCGACGCGCTCAACCACGCCAGCATCATCGACGGCTGCCGCCTCAGCGGCGCGGCCGTGGTCATCTATGCCCACAACGACATGGCCGACCTGGACAGGCTCGCGCGCCAACACGCCGGACGTCGCCGCCTGGTGGTCAGCGACGCCGTCTTCAGCATGGACGGGGACGTGGCCGACCTGCCGGGCCTGCTGGAAGTGGCGGCCCGCCACGGGCTGCTCACCGTGCTGGACGAAGCGCACGCCCTGGGCGTCATCGGCCGCACCGGACGCGGCATCGTCGAGCATTTCGGACTCACGGGCGCGGGTCCGGACATTTTCACCGGCTCGCTGAGCAAGGCCCTGGGCGCGGACGGCGGCTATGTGCGCGGCCCGGCGCGAGTGACGGAATACCTGCGCCATGGCGGCCGCAGCTTCGTCTTTTCCACCGCGCTTTCGCCGGCGCCGGTGGGGGCGGCCCTGGCCGCGCTGGACATCCTGCGGGCCGAACCCCGACGCGTGGCGCGCCTCCAGGCCAATGCGGCGTTTTTTCGCGCCCGCCTGAAGGAGCACGGCCTGGAAGCGCCGGGAGAGAGCGCCATCGTCCCCCTCATGGCCGGCGACGAGCGCGTGGCCGTGGCGGCGGCCCGGCACATGCGCGAGTCCGGCATCCTGATCTCGGCCATCCGCTATCCCACGGTGGCGCGCGGCGCCGCGCGGCTGCGGGCCGCCCTGCGCGCCGACCACGGGCACGCCGACCTCGTCCTGGCCGCGGACGAAGCCGCGCGGGCGCTCAGGACCGCGCGGGCGGACTTTGGCCTTCCCCCAGCGGACGAAGGCTCCCGGACCCGTTGCTGACAGCGGCCAGCGCCTGCGTCAGGGCGTCCAGATGCTCCTCGGGCAGGCGCACGCGCAGACAGGCGCGCGCCGCGTACTCCTCGGCCTCCACCAGCGCCTCCAGCGCGGGCAGGCGGCGGCGCAGGGCGTCCAGATGGGCATAGTCAAGGACAAGCTCCACCGTCGCCCGCGGCACGCACTCCACACAGGCGAGGGCGGCAAGGTTTCCGCGCGCGGCCTCCTGATAGGCCCGCACCAGGCCGCCCGTGCCCAGCTTGACGCCCCCGAACCAGCGTGTCACCACCAGACAAAGCTCGCCGATCCCGCTGTGAAGCAGCACCTGGAGCATGGGCCGCCCGGCCGTGCCGTGAGGTTCGCCGTCATCCGAGGAGCCGATGCGCGCCGTGTCGCCCGGGGGTCCGGCCACAAAGGCCCAGCAGTTGTGCGTGGCATCGGGATGCCGCTGCCGCACCGCCTCCACAAAGGCGCGGGCCTCGGCAGGGCTGGACGCGCGCGCGCACTGGGCGAGAAAGCGGCTGCGCCGCGCCGTGGTCTCGGAACACTGGGGCGCGTCCGGCAGGGACGCGGGAACGGGATAACGCTGCATGCAGCCTCCGGTGCGGCCCCGCCGCGCGGGGTTTGTGAAGGGCCTTGTTCCACGTTTGCGTTGATGACGCGCCTGTCGAGCCTGAGTTGTGGGAACGCTGCCGAAATTCTCCGTCAAAAACAGCGCCTTGGGGATCCTCCCTACTCCGGCCAGCCCTTTCTCTACCGGCAGACAGCGGCCGGGGCAAGCCCCGGCGGCAATGGCGGCATGGCGCGGAAAGCTTCCCCTTGGCAACGCCACGGCTTTTCGCCTAGAATCTCCCCGGCGGGAGGAGCATTGCGACGCTCCCCGCATCCGCAGACGGCGCAAGGAGACGGCAATGCAGGACGAACGCGGGCTTTATTACCATGCCAATGCGGGCGACCCCGGTTCGCGGGTCTATGTGCGGCGCGGGCCTGACGGCGAGGTGGAGTTCCGGCTCTGGGAGGCGGCGCATCCCGAGATCTGGGAGCGCCATCCCTGGCTGAACATGGCCGTCATCCGCGAGGCGGCGGCCCTGTATGAATCCCGGGGCGCGGGGGGGACGGAACCGCTGCGGATCTACGACCTGGCCGTGGCGCGCGCCCTGCTTGCCGAAGCCGCGCCCGAAACCGGGACGGATGCCGGAAACGCCGCTCTCGGCGCCACGCCCGGACCGGGAGCGCCCCGCGCATGAACCGGGCCTGGCTTGCCCGGCAGCGCCCCGCGTTCGTGCGCGACCTCGTGCGCGACTATTGCGCCGCCCATGCCGTCCTGACCGCGCAGTTGCGCCGTTTTGAACGCGACGGCACGGTCTCGTACGCCATCGTGCGTTCCCTGCTGGGCGAAGCGGTTTCCAAGGGCGTGCTCTGGCGGCTCAAGGATACGGCCCATCACCTCTTCCGCGCGGCCGTTCCCTGCGGGACGGCTTCCGAAGGCGCCGCGCCGGAAGAGCGCGCCTTTACCGGCGAACTCATCGACTGGTGCGTGGGCTTTGCGTTCCATGAATGCGTCAAGCTGCGTGAAGACGCCTACCAGCGGCAGCACTACGCCAACCGCCTGCGCCATCTGGAGGACCTGTGGCGCGCCGCCCCGGAACGCGGCATGGCGGACCCCACGGACGGGGACGCGGCCACCGGGCCGGACGCCCTGTGGCCGCTGGCCGGCCTTCCCCGCCAGACCGCCGACAGCATGGAGCGAGAGCTTCGGCGCATTCTCCGTGTTCTGGACAACGGGCTTGCGCTGCTCACCCGGTATCTGGAGGGAGAGCGCGACAACGCCCCCCTGGCCCGCTGGCTGGCTGTGGAGGAGGAACGCGCCGCCGCTGTTTTCGGGGCGCGCTGGCCCGACCTCATGGCCGCGCTCTGCGCGGGGGACGGCGAACGCCTTTTCCTGCTCGCCGCGCGGGACCTGCTGGACGCGGGCCGCCCGGAAACGGCGCTGACGCTGTTGCGCGCGCACCGCTCCTGCCTGGGGGCGCGGGGCAGGGAACTCCTTGGGCGCCTGGAAGCCGATGGCGGCGACGCCGTTTCCCCCGTCCGCCCCGCCCGCGCGCCCCGGGCCGGAGCCGCCTGATGGCCGGCGGAGTTTCCCGCCAGGACCGCAACCGCCCCCGCGGGGGGACGCGCGCCCCTGGCAGACGCGTTCCCGTTTTCCTGCTCGCGCTTCTTGTCTGCTGCGCGCTCGCGCTGGCGGGCTGCGGCGGCTCCCGCTCCTGGCGCAAGGGCGGCGTGGCGGGCACCAAGCCCTATACCGTCCGCGGCAAGACCTACTATCCCCTCAAGTCCGCCCACGGCTTTGTGGAGGAGGGCGTGGCCTCGTGGTACGGCCCGGGCTTTCACGGCAAGACCACGGCCAACGGCGAACGCTACAACCAGTATGCCATGACCGCCGCCCACAAGCTGCTGCCGCTGGGCACCAAGGTGCGCGTCACCCATCTTGGCAACGGCCGTTCGGTCATTGTCCGCGTCAATGATCGCGGCCCCTTTGTGGATGACCGCGTCATCGACCTCTCGCGCACGGCGGCCACACGCCTGAACATGATGGGCAGCGGCACGGCCAGGGTACGCATCCAGAGCCTGGGCGGCATCAGGGAGCTGGCGGAAAACGGCGACATCAAGGGCAATTTCTACGTCCAGGTCGGCGCGTTCGGCAGCAAGGAAAGCGCGTACAAGCTCATCGAGGTCCTTGCCAGGGCGGGGCACAAGGGACGGCTCCAGTACGGCAGCAACAGCCTGTGGAACGTCCAGGTCGGTCCCTGGCCGGATTCCGCCGGCGCGGAGCGCATGCTTGCCGTGTTCCGGGCGCTCTTCCCCACGGCCTTTGTGGTGGGCGGCGCCGAATGACGCCCTTCGCCCGGCGGAGGCCGTCCTGCGATTGACAGCGATCTTCCCGGACGGCTATGAATACGGGTATTCCGGCTTTCGAGGCACATCGGACGCCCCCCTGCCGGCCATGCGGGCCGCCGCGATGGCATCGCGCGGCGGCATGCCGTCGGCCGTCCGGACCAACGGGCAGGACCCCCTGATGTCGCACAGCGGCAACGTGGTCCCGCCCCATCCCGAGGTTGTCCGCCATGGTCAGAAAAAACGGACTCATCCAGACCGGCGTTTCTCTCTTCCTCTGCGGCATGGTCCTGCTGCTGTTCTACCGTTTCACCACCCAGAACAGCGAACGCATCGAGGAGCAGAACCGCATCTACGCGGCGGACGCGGCGCGTCAGGCGGCCATCAGCATTGACGAGCAGTTCCGCGCCACGCAGGAGGCCCTCGGCACTTACGCCTATTTTCTGGAGCGCACGCTGGATTCCGCCGCCATCTCGCCGGAACTGCTGGCCGCGCTGGAAAAGCGCTCCACCTTCGACGCCGTGCGCTTCACCGGCGCTGACGGCAGGGGCATGGCCTCCGACGGCACGATCACGGACACGAGCGACCGCGACTATTACCGCCTGGGCATGGAAGGCAAAAGCGGCGTCTCCGTCATTTTCAATTCAAGCATTTTCGGGCAGACGACCCTGGGCTTTTACACGCCCCTGCGCGTCGGTGGCAGGATCATCGGCGTTCTCCACGGTTCCTATCTGGCGGGCAACTACCTGCGCGGCATCCTCACGGTGCCCTATTTCGGCATGACGTCGGACATTTTCCTCTGCGCGCCGGACGGCAGGATCATCGCCACCTCCGCTGAAAAAGCCTATTCCGGGCACATCATCGACGCCCTGCTCCAAAGCGGCATGATCGGCCAGCCCACGGCCGAAGGCGCGCGCAAGGTCTTCCGCGACGGCGGCGAGGGCACGTTCGCCTGCGCGCCCGGGAGCGGCACGGACAATCTCTGCGTCATGCACCTGCCGCAGTACGACTTTTTTCTGGTGCAGACCTTTCCGCGCAGCGTCACTCAGGGCATGGTGCGCCGGGCCAACATGGCCGGCGTCCAGCTGGAGATCTCCCTCCTCGTGCTCTTTGCCTGCTACGCCGCCTTCATGCTCATCCGGGCGCACCGCCAGAAAAAACGGCTGGAAAGGGAAAACCGCGAATTCGGGTATGTGATCAGGGGCATGAACACCCTCTTTTCCGGACTCTACATCCTCGCGGACCTTGAAACCAAACGCTATGAGCGCATCGCCGGCGGCGAAAACGCCGAGCGCGACCCCGATGCCCATGGCGCCTATGCGGACCTGCTCCGCATCCAGTCCGGCATCCTGGTGGACGACGAGGCGCGGGAAAAGTTCCGCGGCTTTTTCGCTCTCGACAGCCTGCGGGAACGCCTCGCCCGCAGCGATTCCCTCTCCTGCGAGTGCCATGTGCGGCGCGGCGGAAAGGAAGGCTGGGAGAACATCAACGCCATCTGCCTTGAACGGCGCGACGGCGTGGCAACCAAGGTGCTCTTCGTCCACCAGGACGTCACCGAACTGAAGAACCGCGAACTCCAGACGCAGAAAAAGCTCTCCGCCATGGACCGCAAGGAGCGGCAGTACCGCCTGGCCGTCACGTCCAATGCCCTGTGCACCTATGAGTTCAATGTCAGCCGCGACCGGGTGGAGGAGGACATCATCCGCCATCTCGACGACATCCAGTTCTCCATGCTGGAAGAATACAACCTGCATGCCCCGTGCAGGGTCTCCGACGCCTTTGCCGCGTGGCTGCCCACGGTCCTGCCGGAATCACGGGAGGAATACAGCCGGGTGATGAGCATCGGCCATCTTCGTGAACGCTTTGCGGCCGGGGAAAAGGAAGTGGGACTCGACTACTGGTGCACGGACCCGCGCGGCGGCGAAGTCTGCGTGCGCCAGTCCTTCTACCTCACCGAGGATGACATCACGGGCGATGTCATGGCGATGAGCGTGGCGCGCGACATCACCGAGCAGGTGACCAAGCAGCGCCTGCAGACCAAGGCCCTGCGCGACGCCCTCATCCAGGCGCAGCACGCCAATGCCGCCAAGACCACCTTCCTTTCCAACATGTCGCACGATATCCGCACGCCCATGAACGCCGTCATCGGCTTCGCCACCATCGCGGCGAGCCATCTGGACAATCGCGAACAGGTGCGGGACTGCCTCCAGAAAGTGCTCTCCTCCAGCAATCACCTGCTCAGTCTCATCAACGACATCCTGGACATGAGCCGCATCGAGAGCGGCAAGCTCCAGATCAAGGAACAGGAGTGCAACATCTCGGAGCTGATGCACAACCTCGTCAACATCATCCAGCCGCAGGTCAAGGCCAAGCGGCTCCAGATGTTCATCGACACGTTCGAGGTGACCAACGAGGACGTCATCACCGACCCGCTCAAGCTCAACCAGATCTTCATCAACCTGTTGAGCAACGCCGTGAAGTACACGCCCGCCGGGGGGTCCATCACCTTCAGCATCCACCAGGCGCCCGCGTTCCGCCATGGTTACGCGGATTTCGTCTTTGAGGTGCGCGACAGCGGCATCGGCATGTCCGCGGAATTCGTGCGCCACATCTTCGAGCCGTTCACCCGCGAAACCACCACCACGCTGAGCGGCATCCAGGGCACGGGCCTCGGCATGGCTATCACCAAGAACATCATCGAGATCATGAACGGCCGCATCGAGGTGGAAAGCGCGCCCGGCAAGGGCAGCGCCTTCACCGTCCACCTGACGCTCAAGCTCCAGGAGACGCAGTCCGGCAGCGACATCATCCAGGAACTCAGCGGCATGCGCGTCCTCGTGGTGGATGACGACTTCCATGTCTGCGACAGCGTGGACAAGATGCTCAAGAAGATCGGCCTGCGCTCCGAGTGGACGACCTCCGGGCGCGAGGCCGCCTACCGCGCGCAGATCGCCCATAACGACAACGATCCCTACCTGACCTATATCATCGACTGGCAGATGCCGGACATGAACGGCGTGGAGACCGCGCGCAGCATCCGCCGCGCGGTGGGCAAAGACGCGCCCATCATCATCCTCACGGCCTACGAGTGGACGGACATCGAGGAAGAGGCGCGCAGCGCGGGCGTCACGGCCTTCTGCGCCAAGCCGCTCTTCATGTCCGACCTCAGGCACGCCCTGATCTCCTCCCACAAGTTGCAGGACAAGGGGGACGAACCCAGGGAGGAAACGCCGGATTTCGGCGGGCGGCGCATCCTTCTGGTGGACGATGTGGAAATGAACCGCGAACTCGCGGAGTTCATCCTCGTTGAAAGCGGCTTTGTGGTGGAAAGCGCGCCCGATGGCAGCGACGCCGTGGAGATGGTGCGGAAATCTCCGGAAGGCTATTATGACGCCATCCTCATGGACGTGCAGATGCCCACCATGGACGGCTACGAGGCCACGCGCGCCATCCGCGGCCTTGCGCGCGAGGATGTGAAGACCCTGCCCATCATCGCCATGACCGCCAACGCCCTGGATGAGGACAAGGCCGCGGCCCTCAAGTGCGGCATGAACGCCCATATCGCCAAGCCCATCGACATCAAGGCGTTTTTCGAGGTCATCCGCAGCTTTTTTCAGTAGCGCGGTGCGGCAATGAACGTATCCTGACCGCTCCGGCGACAGGGCTGGCAGCCAGGAGCGCACCGCGCGCCAGCGCTCTGTTATAAAAATTCCGCCAATGTTTTCACCAGCATGGGGATATCGACCGGCTTTGCCAGATGGGCGTTCATGCCGGCGGCGTACGCATTTTTCTTGTCATCCTCAAAGGTGTTTGCCGTCATGGCAACGATCGGCGTCCCCGCCTTTGACGGGTCCTCCATGCGGCGAATGGTCTCCGCCGCCTGGTAGCCGTTCATGTTGGGCATTTGCGTATCCATCAGGATCAGGTCATAGTATCCGGCGGCCGCCCTTTCCATCATGGCGACGCAGACCGCCCCGTCCTGCGCCCGCTCCACCTCGAATCCCATTTCGCTCAGCAGATCCGCCGCAACCTCCGCGTTGAAGTCGTTGTCCTCCACAAGGAGGAGCCGCTTCCCGGAAAAGCGGGCGGGCGCCTGCTCCAGCGTTTTCGTCTCACGCCCGTCCGGTTCGGCGGCGATCCGGTGGGGCAGGAGGACCGTGACCCTGGTCCCCGTTCCCTGCTCGCTCTCGACCTCGATGCTGCCCCCCATGAGTTCGGCCAGCCTTTTTGCAATGGGCAACCCAAGCCCGGTACCGGCGATCTTGCTGTGGGTCGTGTCCTGCGCCCGGGAAAACGGCTCAAAAACATGGGGCAGAAAATCCCCGGCAATGCCTATGCCGGTGTCTTCGATCTCGGTCCTGAACCACGCCCGCCCCTCCCGCGCCGGGGGAATCTCCGTCAGCCTGACGGAGATGTTGCCGCCTTCAGGGGTATATGTGCAGGCGTTGTTCAGGATGTTCAGGCAGATCTCCTGGAGCTTTGCCCTGTCGCACCAGACAAAGGGATGCTCCACCTCCACGCGCGTGGCGAGCGTGATCCGCTTTGCCCGCATCTCCGGAAGGAGCTGGGCGCACGCAGACGCGATCATCTCTTCCGCGCTGCATACCGTTTCTTCCAGCACCGCCTTTCCGCCCTCGATCTGCGACATTTCGAGAACATTGTTGATGATGGACAGGAGCATGCGGCTGGCATCCTCGATCCTGCCCACATACTCCCTCCCCCTGGCCGTGAGGCAGGCCTGCTCTTTCTTCAGGAGACGCGCGAAGCCAATGATGGCGTTCATCGGCGTTCGGATGTCGTGGCTCATGCTGAACAGAAAATCGGTCTTGGCCTTGCTGGCGACCTCGGCCTTTTCAAGGGCCTGTCGCGTCTCCCGCATGGAGCCGTTCAAGATGAGGTAGGTCAGGATCAGGAGAGCCGTCAGAACGGAGCTGAGAAAGATCGCCGAGTTGATGCCGATCTGGTTTGCCCTGGAGACCATCATCTCGGTGGCCTGCTCGGGAAAGATCTGGATGACATACCAGTCGCTGTCCGCCAGGCCCATGATGCAGGCGCCGGTCTCATTCCCCTTGAGGGGGATCACCGCTGTTTCCCCCCTGTAAATCAGGCTGCCCGCGGGAGTGCCCTCCGGGAGCCGCGGACCAAGGACCGTTTCGATGGATATCTGCGCCCGTGTGTCGATATGCTGATTGCTGGCGATGATGGTCCCGTCCTCCCGGCACAGGTAGGACTCCGCCCGGTAGCCGAAGACATCCATCGTCAGCAGGCCATCCAGTTGATTCCGCTCCTTGTATATGCCCGTCAGCGAGCCGATGATCTCGCCCTGGCTATACGCGGGGGCATAAAACACCAGCAGCGTCTCGTTCGTCGCGCGGGAATGGAAAATCAGCTCCATGCCGGAATTTCCCCGCATGGCGTCCAGATAGTAGCGGCGGTCCCCGGCTTCGGATATGCCACCGGTGATATTGTGGTTTTTCCCGTCCCTGTCGGTAAACTCGATGAAGTCGAAAAGAGAGTTCCGTAAAATGCGTTGCAGGGCAGCGACGCCATTGTGGGAAGAGGCGAGCCACTCGCCGGCCAGATCGCTCAGCATCTGGATATTTTTCAGGCCATGCCCCAGAGAATCATTCACCAGCAGGGCCATCTGGCCGGTATTGTCGATCAGGTACTGGCGGTTGTTGTCCGCGATGTTTTCCCGGTTCTTTACCGTAAAAACAAGGACTGACGCTATCGCCAGGAGGGCGGCGGCACTGGTGAGAAACAGCAGGAAATACTTCTTCCGGTTTTTCATGGCCGCATTTCCCTTCATCCGTGCCGTTACTGGCCTGCCGCTGGAGCATTCCGCAAAAGGGGTGGCAACGCCGATCCCGGTGATGTCCGATACCATCCCAGTGTTTATGATACGGGTCCGGAGGGCTTTTGACAAAGGTATTTTTATACAAAATATACTTATATATCAGTTAGTTATATAAAGCCCCTGCCTGCGCCCTCAGGAAGGACGCCCCCGTGCCGGCAGGGAGGAGACATTGGCTACGTTCATTGCCAAAACGCTCCAGAACATGAGCGGCCCTGCGGGCGGGAGCGCGCGGAGGACGCACGGAAGAGCCGGCAACGGCAGTACAGCAGAGCTTGAACGACGCTTAAACGTCAACGCCCCGGCTCCACATGGAACCGGGGCGTTGGTAAAGATTTGGCAGCGACCTACTTTCCCGCGCGAGAGCG
>NZ_CAJUBO010000012.1 GCF_910584445.1 uncultured Desulfovibrio sp. | reverse complement strand
GAACCGGCCCTGCTGGTTGTGGATGAAGTCGGCGTCCAGTACGGCACGGACACGGAAAAACTGCTGCTTTTTGAAGTGCTGAACGGCCGCTATGAAAACATGAAGCCCACGATTGTCATATCCAATCTGGAACCGGCAGGCATAGGCGACTATCTGGGCGACAGGGTTATGGACAGGCTGATGGACAACGGCGGCGCGGTACTGGTGTTTGACTGGCAGAGCCACAGGGGGCGGAAATGATCCGGCCCACAGATTTGACGTTTGCCGTGTCGTTTCCTCCGTCGGTCAACCATTACTGGCGTCATGTGGCGTTGCCGCTGAAAAGGACAACGGCCAGGGGCAAACAGGCGTTCAGGGTGCAGGCGCTCATTTCGGCGGACGGTCGGAAGTACAAGCAGACCGTGTGCCGCGAAGTCATGGCCCAGAACGCGCAGTACCGGCTTTCCGCCCGTGTGAGAATGTTCGTTGCCCTTTATCCGCCGGACAGGCGGCGGCGCGACGTGGACAACTACGCCAAGGCTCTCCTAGACAGTCTGGTGGAAGCCGGAGTTCTGGCCGACGATTCGCAGGTGGATGATCTGCGGCTGGTATGGTGCGCGGCAACGCCGGGCGGCAGGGCGGTTGTGACCATCCGGCCCATACCGGCCGCGCCGGAACAGGGGGTGCTGGTGTGAGTGGTGATATTGTCCTGCCTATTCATCTGGGCCATTCGCCGGACAAGACCGAGTATCAGGGCGCCGAGGCCATAGCCAGGGCTATTGGCGTTTCCCGGCGAACCATTATGCGCTGGAAGCGGGCGGGAGCGCCCATTTGCCTTGTGGGCGGAAAGTATCAATGCCGCTATGACGAGCTTTGGGAGTGGATTGCCGCCCATGAACAGCGGCTTTACCCGCAGACGGAAAAGGATTAGAGCTTGAGGCGGGCAATCCTCCGAGTTCCAGGACAAGGAGGTGCCGCCTATGGAGCACTTCTTGCTTGACGTTGCCGCCGCTGTTGTGGCGGGCGTTATCGTGGCATGGATCGTGAAACGGTTTATTAACCGTTAATGTTTCAGGCCCCGGCAGGAGTGAGATTCCATACCGGGGCCTGAAACTTGTGTTACCAACACAGGGGGATTGCCCCACCGGGTCAGGGTGTCAGCAGCATCCTGACCCACCTTTTTTATAGGCACTCCGAAGCCGTCAGGCAAGCCCCCCAAGGGGGCTTTTTTCATTTTCGGGCGGTTTCGCCAAAACCTGTCAAGTATGCCCTGCTGTATCCCGGCTGTGTCCCTGCTGTATCCCAGATGTGACATCCCCCCAAACCCCCGTGTTAGCCTCGCGCGCAAATACATGGGGGTTTTTTGATGCGGTTTGTGCTTGTACGCAGGTCAACTTCGGACGCCGGGACGTTCGGGGTATTCACCGGGGAAGGTCTGGAGCTTCACACCGCCGAACTGCCCTGGCGGGACAACGCTGTCCGCGTCTCGTGCATCCCTGCCGGGCGCTACGTCTGCCGCCCGTATTCTTCGCGGAAGTTCCCCGATGTGTACGAGGTGAAGGACGTTCCGGGCCGAACGGCCATTCTGATTCATTCCGGCAACTTTGCCGGGGACACGACAAAGGGACTGCGCTCCGACGTGCAGGGCTGCATCCTGCTCGGTCTGGGCCGGGGTGAGATTGCGGGACAGCCCGCCGTCACGTCGAGCCGCGCGGCGCTGGACAAGCTGCGGGCCGTGGTTGGCAGGCAGTCTTTTGATCTGGTGATCACGGATGAAACAGGAGCGGCAGGCTGATGACGCTGTTCTCGTTTGCTGGCGGCAAGGCCGGATGGATAGCCGCGGGCATGGCGTCCGCCCTGCTTGGCTTCGGGTGCTGGTGGTTCCACGGCCAGGCCGTCACGGCAAGGGAGAGCGCGGCGGAATGGCAAAGAGCGGTACGGGAAGCTCAACTGGCCTTGAATGAGGCCATGACGGCCCGTGAGGCGCTGGAAAAGGCGTTGGCCGAACACCGGGCGCGGGTTCGGGAAGTGGAGAGCCGGAGCGCGAAATTACGGGCCAAAATTCAGGAGGCGGCAAGTCATGACCAGACTGTGCGCGATTGGAGCGACAAGCCTTTGCCTGACGCTGTGCGCGGGTTGCTCCAAAGTCGTTGAAGTGCCTGTGCCGCAGATCGTCCGGGTTATGCCCCCGGCCCATCTGCTGACCGCCACGCCGGAACCGGTTTTCACGGGTTCGGATAACGCGGCCCTGCTGGATTGGGCGCTGGATAACCGCGACGCGCTGCGGATGTGCAACGCGGACAAAGAGGCCGCGCTTCGGGCCGTGAGGGATGAACAATGAAGGAAACAGCCATGAACATCGTCAACGAGCTTGGAACCATGTACGGCCTGAAAAGCGCGTTGGCGGCTGTATGGGCGTTTATCGCCGGGGCCGTGGGACACCCGGATTCCGCGGCAAAGTGGCTGGTCATGCTGATGCTTGCGGATTTCGCTCTTGGCTTTTTCCGCGCCTGGAAGTGCCGCGACATCCGCGCCGGCAAGCTCAAGTCCGGGGCCTTCAAGTTCTTCTGGTACTGGCTGACCGTGGCTGTTTTCATGTGGGTTGATGAAGCGGTTCGCATTGCCGTTCCGCTTGTGCCTGTCAATCTGCGTGATGTGTTCATTGCCTACCTTGCGGTCAACGAGGCGTTTTCCTGCCTCGATCACCTGGCCTTTTTCCGTATGCCCGTGCCCAAGCCGTTTATCAGGCGGCTGCGCCGATACAGGCACGAGATTTTGACCTCGCCGTGGGACGGTGTGGAAAGGAAATCCTGATGGCCGCGCCGAAGAAATCCCGCAAGAAAAGGCTGGCGGCTTTGCCCCTGCACAAATTGCCGTCCCACGCGAGCATCGTGGAGCAGGCAAAGAGTTATGCGCCCGCCTGCATTCGCGCCCTGGCCGACGAAGTGGCGAACGCCGCGGGCGCGTCCCGCGTGAATGCCGCGCGTGAACTGCTGGATCGCGGATACGGCAAGGTGGGCCAGCCCATCGAAGTCACCGGACCGGACGGCGGGCCGGTATCGGTGGAAGTGGGCGTATCCCCGGCCATTGCCGCGGCCCTCAAGACATTGCAGGGAATGGCGGAAGAATGAACGGCATCATGTCCAGAAAAGAAGCCCTGGCTCTGTATCAGGAAGTAAAGACGCCGGAAGATATGCGCGCCATGCTGGCCGGCGATCTGTTCTTTCTGATGCTGGTCGGCCTTGGCCGTACAGACATGAACAACGATTTTCTTTTCTCGCGTTGCCGCGAGGTGCAGGCCAGCCCGGACGGGCATTTGGATCTGTGGGCGCGCGAACACTACAAGTCCACGATCATTACCGTGGGCAAGACCATTCAGGACGTGCTGCGCGATCCGGAAATCACGGTGGGGATTTTCAGCCATTCCCGGCCCATTGCCAAGGCGTTCCTGCGGCAGATCAAGCGCGAGTTCGAGGGCAATGCGCTGTTGCAGGAGCTTTTTCCGCATATCCGGCCCCCGGCCAAGGGTGAGAAACGCACCTGGAGCGAAGACGAAGGGATCATCGTCAAACGCCGAACCAACCCCAAGGAAGCCACCATAGAGGCATGGGGACTGGTGGACGGCCAGCCTATCGGCAAGCACTTTGCGCTGCTGATTTATGACGACGTGGTGACGCCCGAATCCGTGACCACGCCGGAGATGATCGGCAAAACCACGGATGCCTGGCGCGTGAGCCTCAACCTTGGCGCGCACGGTGGCCGCCGCCGCATGATCGGAACTCGCTACCACGCGGCGGACACCTACAGCGTGATCCTTGAACAGGGAAGCGTTCAGCCGCGCATTTACCCGGCCACAGCGGATGGAACCTATGACGGTGAGCCGGTGTTCCTTTCCCGCTCTGTACTGGCGGAAAAGCGGCGGGACATGGGGCCGTTCGTTTTTGCCTGCCAGATGTTGCAGAACCCGCTTGCCGACAAGGCGCAAGGCTTTGACAGCGATTGGTTCCGCAAGTTGCCCGGAGCCGCGCCCGATGCCGCGCGCATGAACCGCTATATCGTGGTTGACCCGGCCTCCGCCAAGAAAAAGGACAGCGACTACACGTCCATGTGGGTTGTGGGCCTGAACACGGACGGCAATTACTACGTTCTGGACGGTGTGCATGACCGCCTGAACCTGGCCGAGCGCGCCCGCTTTCTGTTTGACTTTCACCGCCGGTACAGCCCGCGCGCGGTTGGGTATGAGCGTTACGGGATGCAGGCGGATATTGAACACATGGCGCACCGCATGGAGCAGGAGAACTACCGCTTTTCCATTGTGGAGCTTGGCGGCCAGATGCCCAAACCTGACCGTATCCGACGGCTGGTTCCCGTGTTCGAGCAGGGCCGCGTTTTCTTCCCGGCGCGTCTGATGAAAATGCGCCTGGATTCCACAGCCTATGACCTGACTGACGAATTTTTCAGGCTGGAATACCAGACGTTTCCGGTTTCCAGCCATGACGATATGCTGGATTGTTTGAGCCGCATTCTTGACCCGGCTCTGGGCGCGGCTTTTCCCAAACAGCCCGGCAGTGTTTCTGCCGGCCTGCCGCGCCGGGCGGTGCAGGCGTCAAACCTTTATGCGTAGGAGTTTTGCCATGTGCGGCGGAGGAATTTTTGGCGGTGGAGGCGGCGGCAAAGCGCCGGAGGTGAAGGCCGCTCCGGTGGCTCCGGCCATTGTGGCGCCTATTGAAGCGGATTCCAGTTCGCAAGGCGCGTCGGATGCGGAAAGGAAACGCAGACAGGCGGCTTCCGGCCGTTCGGACACCATTCTGACGCGCGGCATGGGCGTAACGGATCAGGCCCAGACCGGCGGCAAGAAGCTGC
Source organism: uncultured Desulfovibrio sp. (assembly GCF_910584445.1). Lineage (GTDB taxonomy): Bacteria > Desulfobacterota > Desulfovibrionia > Desulfovibrionales > Desulfovibrionaceae > Desulfovibrio. The sequence continues at coordinate 84,894 of NZ_CAJUBO010000012.1, read as the reverse complement.
TGGGCGAGTAAGGACGCGCCGCGTGCGCATGGTGACGAGCGAGAAGCGAAAGTATGACACAGGAAGAAATCCATCACTTCATCCGCAATCTGAAGCGACTGGAAAATGAACGCAAACGGGGCTGGGAAACACACTGGCGCGATCTGGCGCGGCATTTCCTGCCCCGGCGCGCTCGTTTTCTGGATGCCGGAGACGAAACCAACAACGGCGAAGCGAGAAATTTTCTGGAGGACAGCATAGGCATCATGGCCCTGCGCCTTTTGGCGAACGGAATGCAGTCCGGCCTGACTTCCCCTTCCCGTCCGTGGTTTTCCCTGACGCTGGAAGATGCGGCTCTGGCCGAACACGCCGATGCGAAACTATGGCTGCATGACACCTATGAAAAAATGGTGAGCCTGTTCGCCAGAAGCAATTTTTATGACCAGGTGCATATCCTCTACAGCGAACTGGCCTGTTTCGGCACAGGCGTTGTGATTATTGAGGAAGATCCGCGGATCACCATGCGATGCCGAACGCTGACCGTGGGGGAATATGTGCTGGATACCGGAGAGGATGGCCGTGTGGATACCCTGTACCGGCGTATCCGCATGACCCCGCGGCAAATTGTTCAGGCATGGCCGGAAACCTGCCCGGAGGCCATCCGAGCTTTGGCGGAACAGGACGCCGGCCGGTGGATCACCATTCTTCACGCGATTGAGCCGTTTCAATCCACGTCCGCGTATCGGACGACAGATAAAGGGTATCAAAGAACCGGGCGAGGCCTCAAGGGCAATGATCGCCCCTGGCGAAGCGTGTATCTGGTGCTTGATGGAAGCAACCGGGAAGTGCTGGAAGATTCCGGCTATTACGAGTTTCCGGCCTTGTGCCCGCGCTGGATTGTCACGGCCAGCGACGTGTACGGGGCAAGCCCGGCTATGGACGCCCTGCCCGACTGCCGCCAGTTGCAGAAGATGACAGAGGACGGCCGGCTTTCGCTGGAAGTGGAAGTAGGCCCGCCCATGATTGTTGCGGAAGGGACGGTCAACGGGCCGCTTGATCTTTCTCCGCGCGCCATAAACTACACCAGCACTCTGACACAGGGACAGGAAATCGCGCGTCCGTTGGTACAGAGACAGAGCCGGGCCAATCTGCAAGCTCTGGCTGTGGAGAAGGCCAACATCAAGGAGCAGATTCAGCGCCATTTTCACAATGACCTTTTCCTGATGATTTCCGAAGCGGGAAAGAACATGACGGCTACGGAAGTTGCCGAACGGAACGGGGAAAAACTGCTCATGCTTGGCCCGGTGCTGGATCGTTTGCGGGCCGAGCTTTTTCAACCGCTCATTGAACGGGTGTACGGCATCATGGATCGGGCCGGGATGATTGCCTTTCCGCCGCCCGCTCTGGCCGGGCAGCGGGTGAAGGTGGAGTTCATCAGCATTCTGGCCCAGGCCCAGAAGCAGGCGGGCCTTTCCGCCGTGGATCAGCTTGTGGCCCGTACCGGCCAGCTTGCGCAGGTGACCGGCGCGCCCGACGCCCTGGACAAGCTGAACGTGGACGGACTGGTTGACCTGTACGCCGAACTGCTGGGGACGCCCCCGAACCTTGTGCTTGCGCAGGATGAACTGACGGCCAAGAGGGAGGCCAGAGCCAGACAGATGCAGCAGATGCAGATGCTTTCCGCCCTGCAACAGGGAGCACAGGCGGCGGAAACAGGAACGCAGGCCATCAAAAACATCATGCCGCAGGGAGCAAGTCAGGCGGGTGAAACTGCCGCGCCGATGCAGGGGGTGACGCCGTGACGCAGCAAAGTAAGGCCGGATTCTTTTTTGTGCCGCCGTCGCCTGACATGGAAAGGGAAGACTTCAGGGCGGCGCTCCGCCACCCGCAGACGCGCCGCATTTTTCGGCGTCTTCTGGCGTCAAGCAACGTCATGGGGCCGTCTCTGGCTGTGGATGGGCAGAATACCGCGTACAACGAGGGCTTGCGGGCTGTCGGCCTTTGGCTGGCGCTCAAGATTGAAACATCAGCGCCGGGGGAAGTGGCCGCCCTGATGCGGGAAAGCGGCGATGACCTCATGGCGCACAACCTTTCACACAGGGAGAAATGAGCATGGCAGGCGAAGAAAGCCGGAACGTGGCCGACACCGGCAATGCCGAGGGCGAAGGCGGCCAGAATACGCCCGGCGCGGGCACGGCAGACAACGACAGTCTGATGGGCCGCCTGGCTGCGGGCGACGGCAAGGGAGGCGAAGGCGGCGAAAACGCCGGGGCAGACGGGGGAAAGAACAGCCCGGAAAACGAGCCTGACAAAGGCGATGGCAAGGGCGGAAAGCAGGACGATCCCGCCGCCCAGGTGCCGGACAAGGCGGAAGGCTATGACCTCAAATTCTCGGCAGAAACAAAGGTGGATGCCGAACTTCTGGGGAGTTTTCGCCAGACGGCGCTGGAATTGGGGTTGACGCGAGGACAGGCGCAAAAGCTGGGCAGTCTGTATGAAGGCCACATGGCGAAGGCCGCCGAACGGATGCAGGCCGAACAGACCAGGGCGCTGCTGGAAGCCCGCAAGGTCTGGGAAAACGAGATCACCGGATCGCCGACCTTTCAGGAAGATCAGGTTCGTATCCAGTCGGCCCTGCGCCAGTTTGGAGACGATGAACTGTATGAATTGCTGAACCAGACCAATCTGGGCAGTCACCCCAAAATGTGGGCTTTCATGGCGAAGGTGGGCAAGGCCCTGGCGGAGCCGGGCTTTCATGGAAGCGGGGCCGGGCAGACCAAAAGCGCGGCTGAAGTCCTGTACCCGAACATGAACTGACAACCCGGCCTGACCGGAGAAAAGGAGAAGCTGTCATGGCTGTTATTGGTAACAATGTGGCGACGCTGGGCGATGTCGCCAAGCGTCTGGACAAGGACGGGAAGATCGACAAGATCGTGGAAATGCTCAAGGATACCAATGAAATCCTTGACGATATGCTGTTCGTGGAAGGCAATCTTCCCACCGGGCACAAGACCACCATCCGCACCGGCCTGCCGGAAGCCGCCTGGCGGATGCTGAACTACGGCGTTCCGCAGAGCAAAAGCCAGACCCAGCAGATCATAGATTCCTGCGGGATGCTGGAAGCGTATGCCGAAGTGGACAAGGCTCTGGCCGATCTGAACAACAACACCGCAGCGTTCCGCCTCTCCGAAGATCAGGCGTTCTTGCAGGCCATGAACAAGGAAATGGCGCACACCCTGTTCTATGGGGACACCAGCGTCAACCCGGAACGCTTCCTCGGCATCGCTCCGCGTTTTGCCAGCCTTGACGCCGGCAAGGCGGCCACGGCGGAGAATATCGTCAACGCGGGCGGAAGCACGAATCTGACCAGCATTTACCTCATGGCCTGGGGGGCCAATACCGTCTTCGGCATTTACCCCAAGGGCAGCAAGGCGGGCTTTCAGCACACCGATCTTGGCGAAGTCACGCTTTCCATGACCCTGCCGGACGGGCGCACCGGGCAGTATCAGGGCTACCGCACCCACTACAAATGGGACATTGGCCTGGTTGTCCGGGACTGGCGCTACATCGTGCGCATTGCCAACATCGATCTGGCTTCCATCACGGACGCCAAGCTGATCGACTGCATGATCGAAGCGTCCGAAATGCTGCCGGATGAACGCCTTGGCCGTCCGGTCTGGTACATGAACCGTTCTGCGCGCACCAAACTGCGTCTGGCCCGCCTGAACAAGACCAACGTGCAGCTTACCTTTGACACCGTGGAAGGCAAAAAGGTGATGGCCTTTGACGGTATCCCTGTCAAACGCTGTGACGCCATTTCCAAAGCCGAAGCCAAGGTGGCGTAAAACTGCGGCCCGCGCTCTTATCCTGCCGACAGGGCCGGACAGGGCGCGGCCATGCAAAAGGAGCCGTAACCATGCTTTTTGATGCTGAAAACCTTTTTTCCAGGGATCAGGCCGTCACGGCCACGGCAAAATCCGCCAATACCCTTGATCTCGGTTCCGGCGATCACGGGCCGAGCGAGCGCCTTTCCCTTGTCGTTTGCGCTGTCGGCTTCACCGCCGGAAGCCTGACCGTGGAGGTGCATACCGCCGACGCCTGCTCTGACGCCGGCGTCCTCACGTCGCCGGTGACTGTCGCCAGTTACCCTGTGTCCGCCGACGCCCTCACGGCGGGCGGGAATGTCGTGGTCTCGCGTCTGCCGCATGGCCTCAAACGGTATGTCTGCCTGAACTATGCGGCGGCCACGGGTGAAGGCACTGTTGCTCCGGCCGGCGGCACGATCACCGCCGGGCTTGTCCTGGATGTGCCGGCCGAAAAGACGATGCCCAAAGCGTAGCGACAGGGGCCGGGCGTCTTGCGGCGTCCGGCCCTTCAGGAGAAGCCATGCAATCTACGGTTCATCTTTACAATGTCGCCCTGGCCCGTCTGGGAGGGGAACAACTGCCCCGGAATATTTCCTCACAGGAAAGTGATGCCGTGGGTGCGCTGTGCGACAACCTCTTTCCGCAGGTGCTTGATCTTACTCTGACCGCTCATGCCTGGTCTTTTGCCCTGAAGCGCGTATTCCTCGCCGCTGTGCCGGAAAACGGCCCCGGAAATGCCCTGTATCGTCTGGCCTATGCCGTGCCCTCCGATTGTGTGAAAGCCGTCCGTCTGGCGGGCGGCGGGGTGAACCGCTCCCCCGCCTACGTCATGGAAGGGGAAACCCTGCGTACCAACGAACGGCAGGCCGTGCTGGTGTATGTGGCGCGCGTGACCGACCCCCAAAAATGGCCGCCCGCTTTTGCCGACGCTCTGGCCTGGGCGATGGCCGCCGAACTGGCCTCGGCCAAGCTCAATGACAGCCGCAAACAGAACTGGTGCTATCAGAATTACAAGGTAGCCCTGGGCGATGCCATTGCCAGAGATCGGGCGACACAGAATCCTTATGCCCCCGTGTCCCCCTGGCAGGCCGCGCGGTTCGGTACGGCCATGCCGCAGCCGGAGAGGTTCTAGCCATGCCCGGTTCTGTTCTTCAAGGCGCGTTCATAGCCGGCGAGCTTGCGCCCAGCCTCACGGCCAGGGTTGACCTTGAGAAATACAACAAGGGCTGTCGGACGCTGAAAAATTTTCTGGTGCAGGCGCACGGCGGCGCGGTGAAGCGGCCGGGGTTCATGCTGCTGGACGCCCTGCCCGGCGAGGCCGCGCTTGTGCCGTTCGTGTTCAGCCAGTCGCAGACCTACTGTCTTGTCTTCGGTGAAAAATGGCTGCGCGTCGCCACGCGGGACGGCTTCGTTCTGGATGATGACGGCGAGGTGTACGAAATCACCAGCCCCTATACCCTGGCGCAAGCCAGGAACCTTTCCCACGCCCAGAGCGCGGATGTGCTGTTTCTGGCCGTGCATGGCGTTCGCCCCATGCGCCTCATGCGGTACGGCCATGCGAACTGGAAATTTGAAGCCATGACGTTCACCTCGCCCCTGCCCGCGCCCGCAGGCTTGAGCATCGCCTTCACCAATGGGGCGAAGAAAAGCGACGGATCGGCATCAGCGGCACAACTGACCACGCCTTACACCTATTTTGTGACGGCCGTGAACAGGGACGGCAAGGAAAGCGGGCTTTCGGCAGGCTGCCATTTCACCGGCCCGGCGGAAAACAACTGGCAGGCCGGCGATTATCTGACGCTTTCCTGGCAGCCCGTGGCCGGAGCCGTGGAATACCGCATCTACAAGGCCGCGCACAGCGGCAGGCCGGGATTCGTCAAGGAAGTTACCGGCACAAGCTGGGGCGACTACAACACCTCGCCTTCCGTGACCGAAGGCGCGCCGGAGTATTCAGACCCGTTCCCGGAGGGGGACTACCCCGGCGCGGTCTGCCTGTTCGAGCAGCGCCTTGTGTTCGCGTCCTCGCCCAACCGGCCGCAGACCATCTGGATGAGCAAGAGCGGCGACTACGGAAACTTTGCCGCCTACAAGCCGCAGTCCGACGATTCGCCCATTGAACTGACCATTGCCAGTCAGGAAGTTTCCGCCGTCAACTGGATGGTTCCGCTCCGTTCCCTGATCATGGGCATGGACGGCATGGAATGGGAAATCGCGGGCCGCAGCGAAAATGCCTTTTCCGCCAAGAACGCCAAGGCCACCCCGCAAAGCTATTGGGGCAGTTCCCTCAAGCGGGCCATGATTATCGGCAATGTGATTCTGCATGTATCCAGTTCCGGCCGCCAGGTGAGGACGCTGCAATACGAGTTCGCGGCGGATTCCTATGGTGGGATGGATCTGTCCATCATGGCCGCGCATTTGCTCGAACAGCACAGGATCATCGACTGGACGTACCAGAAAAGCCCGGATTCCGTGATCTGGGCCGTGCGCGAGGACGGCGTTCTTCTGGGCCTGACCTTCCAGGCGGAACATCAGGTTTCCGCATGGCACAGGCACGACACGCAGGGGAAGTTCAAGGCCGTCTGCGCCCTTCCGGGGCCGGGAGATCATGCGCTGTTCGCCGTGGTGGAGCGCGGCGGCAAGCTCTGGCTGGAACGAGCGGCGGATCGCTACCTGGACGGCGATCCGGCACGGGCCGTCTTTGTGGATGCGGCCCTGACCTATGAGGGGGAGCCGGTGCAAAGCCTGACCGGGCTTGACCACCTGGAAGGCATGGAGGTGCAGATTCTTGCCGATGGGGCCGTGCATCCTGCCCGCACCGTGGCCGGCGGCCGCGTGAACCTGGAGCGCAAGGCCGGCATTGTCACCGTAGGGCTTGGCTATGTGGCCGACCTGGAGACCATGCCCGTTGAGGTCATGGGCCAGAACGGCAGCAGCGTTGCCATGAAAAAGCAGATCAACGCCGTGGACGTGCTGTTCCGGAACAGCCTCGGCGTCAAGGTGGGCCTGTCCTTCGACGATGCCCGGATGCAGTCCGTAAAATGGCGCACCAACGAACCCTACGGCAAGCCGCCCGCGCCCTACTCCGGCATGAAAAGCGTTGTCATGCCGGCACTGGCGGACAACAGCGTCACCGTCTGCATCCGCTCCGACCTGCCCACGCCGGTTTCCGTGCTGGCCCTGGTCAGCCGCATACAGGTGAACCAATGAGCGTGTGGCGCATTATTCCAGCCGATGCCGCGCATATCGCGCCCATCGCCGCCGACATGCGCGAGGCCGACCGGCGCGAAGTGTGGGCCAGCCACAGGCACAACCCCGAAGAAGCCCTTGAACATGCCCTGCAAGGTTCGGAACTGGCCTGGACGTGTTTTGTGCATGGGCAACCCGCCTTCATGTGGGGAGTTGCCCGGCAAGGCAGTCTGATTTCGCGCACGGGCGCGCCGTGGCTGCTGGGCACGGAAGGACTGTACGCCGTGCGGCGCGAATTTTTGAAGCAGTCCCGCTTCTACGTCGGCATGATGCAATCCCGTTTTTCACGATTGGAAAATTATGTTCACGCGAAGAACGCCCTTTCCATGCGTTGGCTGAAATGGTGTGGCTTTACCGTGGAGAATGGCGCGACATTGATCAATGGAGAGCCTTTTTATCTGTTCTGGAGGAACGCCCATGTGTGAAGCCACAACCCTGACCGTGGCCGGCATGGCCCTGTCCGCCGTTACCACCGGCATCAGCATGGCCGCGCAGAGCCAGCAGGCGCAGCAGCAGGCCAATGCCCAGAAGCGGGCGGCGGAATACAACGCGCAGGTTGCGGCCAATGAGGCCGCCACGCAACAGCAGCTTGCCCGCAACGAAATCTCCAAGGGCATTGCCGACCGGGAACGCCAGCAGCGACAGGCGGCCCGCGCTATGGGCGAAATGCGCGCCAACATGGGCGCAAGCGGCTTTGAGATGGATTCCGGGAGCAACGAAAGCCTGCTGGCCGAATCCGCGCAGGAGCATCAGTACGATTCGCAGGTCATCATGTCCAACGCCAATCAGGCGGCGTGGCAGCATCTTGTGGCCGCCAATTCGGCCGGCAATCAACAAGGTTTCGCGCAATGGCAGGGCAGTCAGGCCGATTCGGGGCGGGGCGCAAACGGTCTGGCAATGGCCGGGACGCTGCTTGGCGGCATCGGTACGGGAATCGGGCAATACAACAGTTACCTTCAGAACAAATCCAGCGGCAGCAAGAACGGTTACTACGATCCCGCGCTGCAAAAGATGGTGTCACAGCCGGTGAGGCATTGATATGGCGATCATCACTCCCCACGAGAGTCAGGCCGGGATCGCAACGGGCAACGCCGGACAGGCGGCGCCCTACCGTTCCGCTTCGGCCTTCATGACGCCGGGGCAGGCGGCTTTGCCCAACGGCATCAACCAACTGGCGCACGGCATGGACAGGCTGGGCGACGCCGTGTTCCGCATGGGCATCGACCGCATGAAAATGCGGAACGCCACGGACTTGCTTGCCGACAAGGTGGCCTACGAGGATGCGCTGCGCCAGTTCGATTCCGACTACCGTCAGACGCATCGGGGAGTATCCGCCCGCGACGCGGAGGAAGCCTACGCGGCCTTTCATCAGGAGCAATACGACAAGCTGCAAAAGAAATGGGGCGGCAATCCCTACCTCATGGAAGGCGTGAATCGTATGGCTGAAGGCATCCGCCTGCCATCCATGCAACGCGCCGTCAATTATCGCGATGGCGAGGAGGAGGCATACAAAAAGTCTGTGCTGCAATCTTCACAGGCGCAGACATTCGCGGTGTTCAGCGATCCATCCGTGTCCTGGGAGGAAAAGCAACGCGCTCTGGAGCAGGAGGAAAACAACCTGCGCCTGTTCGCCGGGCAGCAACCCGTCATGGTGGACGGCAGGACGCAATGGCAGGGCGGTAGGGAAGTCACCGCCGAAGCTATGGCTCTGCGGCAAAAACTGCTGACGGAGTATTTCAACGCCATGCTCCAGTCGGGCAATCTGGATGGCGCGCAAGCCTTTCTTGATTTCCAGAGTGGTACGGCCAGCGCGCCCGGAAGCCTTTCTCAACGTAATCTGGCAGCGAACAACTTTGGCAATGTCAGGAATACCAAGGGCAATTTTGTTGCCTATGCCACGCCGATCGATGGCCTTATGGGCATTGGCGAGCGGATAGTGCGTTACACCAATGCCCCGGAAAGAGGCTGGCATGCTGAATCGCTGCTGGACATGGCGAAGATTTACGCGCCCAAAGGCGACGGCGCAAATGACCCAGAAAAGTATGCCGCGTTCCTCGGCAAGAAACTCGGTATTGATCCCACCGCAAAAACAAATCTCCGCGATCCGAAAATCCTTGCGGGCCTCATAAAATGGATGCCCGTTATGGAACATGGCGCACAGCGCGTGAGCATATCGGATGATGAGGCCATGCAGGCGACACAGGCCGTATTGGCCGGAAAAAAGCCGAAGGTCGTGGGGGAAGCGGGCACAACGAAACGTGGCCCTTTGTATGTTGCTGGGACAAAACCTGAAGGAATGGTGACACCGGGCAATATAGACATCGCCAACCGTCCACAGGTCAAAATGGACGATGGCGGCACGGCAACCGTGCGCAGCATGTCCGTCAACATGGATGGCAAGGAAGTCCTGATCCCCACTATTTCGCCTGATGGACGCCTGCTCTCCGATGATGAAGCCATCGCTGAATACCGAAAAACAGGCAAGCACTTGGGCATGTTCGATACGCCGGAGCATGCCACGGCATACGCTGAAAAACTGCATGAGCAACAGGAGCGGATGTATCTCTCGCACAATGCCGGTGCAGCTTCCCTTTTGCCCGCGTCCGCCCGCTTTCATTTTCAGGCGAGCCTTGATGCGGCCAGAAAACGGCAGGAAGCCGAGATGAGGCAGCACCAGGAAGAAGCGGACTTGGGCATGGCGCAGCGACTGATCCAGGAGACTAGGGACATCAGCGCCGCTGACAGGCAGCGCGTTCTTATGGATCGGCTTGCCGGGATTCCCGACCAGGGGCGGCGCGACAAGGTGGCGGCCTGGTGCAAGCGTGAATTGGCCTTTGAGGAAGAGCGGCGCAAGGCGCAGGATATGGATATTGCCATGACCCTCTATGAAATGGGCCGGAAAAGCCAGGAATCACCCACGCAATTTCTCCTGCGCGTCACTGCCAGCAATGCCCCGGAACAGGCAAAAAAGCAGGCCATAGCCATGTTCAATGGAAAAATCGAAGAGAATGAGTTGAATATGCGCGCGCTGGATGAGTTGCGCCTGAAAATCGACGAGGCCGAACGTAACAGCCAGCCCATGAGCAAGGATGCTGTGTACAGGTTCGCCTATGACCGCCGGATGACACCCGCGCAACTGAAGGCCGCGCTTTCCTACCTTGAGGACGGCGGCAATCTTGGCAGGCTCAAACAGTCGGATGTCAATTCGATATACAAGGAACTCCATGCCTCCGAAGATGTGAAAGACAAGGATATTCCGACATGGCTCTATGATGCGGTGCAAAGGGAGCTTGCTGCCGGGAAGGAACTCACACGCGGGGAACTCAAGAAGATAGTCGCCCATGTGTGCATTGCCGGAACCGTGCCTGGCAAATTCTACGGCCGCAATGCAATCACTCGCGGCGAAGCGATTGTGCAGGGCAAAGAGAATGTTTTTGAGGCAGGCCCGGATACCGAAGCCCTTGAAAATGAGGATGCACAATGAGCCTTTTGCTTGATTCCTCCGAAAATATTCAGAACCAGCCCGAAGCGCGCTCCTATGCCCGGCCGCTCCCTGAAGGCGGGAATCCGTTCACTACTCCCGCGCCTGCGGCGGAATCGCGGAATGTGCCCACGCCAGCGCCGGCTCCGGCGGATGAAACCGCCCAGTTTGCGCCGAGCGTGCGGGCCGCCCTTGAAGTGGCGCGATCCGACAACCTTGACGCCGCCCGTGTGGCGCGTGGTCTCAATATCGCCCGCAATCTCGGACTTCCGCAAAGCGTGGTCATGGCAGACCTTGACTATGCGCGCCAGGAAGAAGTGGCCCGCAAGATAGAGGCCAACCCTCTGCTTGCCGGCTGGGCGGCAAAAAACGAGTTTAACGCCGCTGTGGTCTCCGGCGACGTTGATCGGATGAAGGAGCTTTGCACGGCGCTCCAGAAGCAGCATGAGACGTGGGAAGCCACGCGGCCGGACATGGGCATCGGAGAGCGCGTCCTGACCCTGCTGGGTGAAGGGACGCGCAATGTTGGCCTTGACCTGGATTCCTTTTTGAGCGCTTCGGCCCGCTGGTTCTCGCACGGAACCCTCCGGGACGCGGACGGCAACGAACTGGGAGACTATGAGCATGCCGGCATGCGGGAGTGGGCCGACAGGAGGGATCAGGAAATCGCCCGCATCAAACAGGCTGCGGGGCCGGAACTTCAGGCGCAAACCACGCTTGGCGGATACTTGCAGGATGTGGTGCGGCAGATTCCGCAGCTTGCGGCACAGATCGGCGCGACACTGGCAGGTGGCCCGGCGGCGGGCATGGCGCTCATGGGCGGCCAGATTGCAGGAGATCAGTACAGCAAGCTGATGGAACATGGAGTTGATCCCGACCGCGCCCTTGCCGCAGGCGTTGCCAATGCGGTCATGCAGGCGCCTCTTGAACAGCTTGGCCTTGGCAGGCTTGCCGGAATTTTCAAGACAAGCGGCCTGAAGAATATTGCCAAGCGCACTGCGGAAGGGGTGCTTACCGAAGGCGGCACGGAATTTTTGCAGGCGTTCCCCGAATCCGCCACCGAACTCTGGGCAAAACTCGCACAGGATGAAGGCGCATCCGACTGGTATGCCCGTTTTGTGGAGGCATTGCCCGAAACGGCGCGGCAAGGTCTGTACGAGGCGGCGGTGGCCGCGCCCTTCGGCGTTCTGGGCGGCATGGGCAAGGCTGCCTATGACCGGGCGCAACAGAAGCGGGCCGAGGCGTTCAGCGCCGCGCAAATCGCCCTGCATGAAAAGGTGGAAGCCACCCAGGCCAAGAAACTTGAGCCGGAGATCATTGAAAGCGTCCTCGCCGCCGGCGGGATGGATCAGGTTGTGGGCGTGGATGCTGAAGCTCTGCGCACTCTGCATCAGGAAGGCAGGGACTTCCTGACGCCTCTTGGCCTCGACCTGGAGGACGTGGAAACAGCGGCGGCAGCGGGGCAGGATGTCCACCTGCCGCTTGTCCGGCTCCACAGTCGTCTCAATCAGGAGGAAATCACGGCAATCATGCCGCATGTCCGCCAGACGCCGGAGGCCATGAACGGGGCCGAGGCCGCGCGCGTCAATGAAAAAATCGCGGCTGACGCGCTGAAGGTGGCGGAGTTGTTTCAGGGTGACACCCGGCTTTTTGAGGAGATGAAGGAGGAGCGGCAACGGCTGCATGCGGAAGCGGTGGAGGCGATTCGCCGCCAGCCGGGCCTTCTGGCGCAGGCGGAGGCAAGCTCCGGCAGCGTGGATGCCTATGTCAACGACTGGCTCAACATGGTGCAGGGTTTTGCCTACCGTATGGGCGCGAGTGGGCAGAATCCCGTGGAACTCATGCGCAGGATAACCCTGGACAGCCTGCGCGCCAAACGCCGCGCGCACATGAGCCAGGAAGAAGTCATTGGCGAGGACTTGGCGGAGCTTGCCGCAAAAGAGACGGCAGAGGCAGGGAGCGCCCCGGCTCCGGCGGGCGGATTGCGGCATCTGAACGCCGTGACGATGGATGACGTGTACGCTCTGGCGGAACAGACGCAGGATCAGTTTTACGCCGACGTGGAATCATGGGCCGGGGAACTTGGGGGCGCGGCGCTGTTCCGAACTGACAGGGAAACCGGACAAAGAACGCTCAAAAACAGGGCGCGGGCCGAAAGGAAACTGCCGGAATACGACGGCGACGCCGCGCGCGTGGTGGACATTCTGGGCGGAACCATTCTGTTTGACACGCGCGATCAGGTGGAAGCCGCGGCCGAGCAGATACGCCGGCGCATTCAAGCGTCCGGCGGAACCGTGGTGCGGGACAAAAATCGCTTTGCCAATCCTGCGGGAGGCTACAAGGATTACCAGTTCAACTACCGCTACCCCAACGGCTTTGCCGTGGAATTGCAGTTGAACACCAAGGCCATGAGCGAAGCCAAGGAGAAAATCGGGCACAAGCTGTACGAACTGCAAGATTTGGTAAAGAATATTATTGATGATCCAAGCTGCACTGAAGAAGAAAAAGCCGTTGCGACTATTCTAAGGGCTAAAGCCAGTAAAGCCAGCAAAACACTATATGGTTCAACGGGCGATCAAAGTAACGAGACTGCTTCTTTTTCATCAATAATTGAACCATACGTCAGTATGGAAGCCTGGACATCGGAACTTGCTGGCACAAGTGTATATGGCAAGTTGTCTGAATTATTTGATTTCATGCGGAACAGCTTGAAATCATTGGTACGCACATACGGCAACCCATCCCAGTCGATAAACTCACTGACGAATACGGGCGAGCCGTCCGGGAGAGACAGCACACGGATAACAGGCTCAGAGGATGTTAATTTATCCAATTCCTTGCGAACGTCCATGACCGAACCTCCTCTTGGTGAAGGAAGTATAGCGCAGAATGGGGGTCAAAACAACCGGCCCGGCAAAATCATCGGTTCTGAAACAACCATTCTGGGCAAGGGCACGTCCGAACAGGCCCGCTATGAAGTTTGGGAACTGGACGATGTGATCCCTTCCCATGACCCGGAAAACGGCTTTGCGCGGCGTGAAGACTATCCCGCCGCGGCCCAGGAACGGCCCTATCATTCCGACGCCGGAGAGCAGGAAAAGGTGCGCGGCAACGCCCTGTCCTACCAGCCCGCCTTTGTTGTCAATTCTGACCCCACAGCCGGGAACGGGCCGCCGATTGTCACGCGGGAAGGCATTGTGCTGGGCGGGAACAGCCGCACCATGACCTTGCAGCTTGTCTATGCCGACAGGCCGGACAGCGCGGCGGCCTATCGGCAGACCCTGACAGACCAGGCCGCCGGATTCGGCCTTGACCCTGCCGCACTTGAAGGGATGCGCCGCCCCATACTGGTGCGGGTGGTTGACGAACGCATGACGCCGGAAGAAATGGCGGTGAAGTCGCGTCTCTACAACCAGACCACCACGCAGAAATTGCAGGCCAAGGCCGAAGGCGTATCCAGGGCGCGCATGATCAGCCCGGCCACGCTGGCCGCCCTTTCCGCTGACATGGCCGATTTCGACACGCTACGGCAGTTTTTGGATTCCCCCCGGTCAAAGGGCTTTGTGGGACTTCTGCTGCAAGACGGCGTGATCGAGCAGACGGAGATTTCCAGCCTGACCGAAAAGGGCGGCCGCCTGAACGACAGCGGCAAAAAGCTGGTGGAAGACGCCCTGCGGGGTATGGTTGTGGCGGATTATGATGTTCTGGAAGCGTTGCCTGCCTCTGTTCTGAACAAACTGGACAGGACGATTCCCGCCCTGGCCCGGCTGAAAGCCCGCGGCGAGGGATGGGATATGGGGCATGTCCTGACCGCGGCTTTGCGGATTGTGGGCAAGGCCGCGGCGGAAGGGCGAAAGGTGGAAGGCTGGCTGGGGCAGGTTGACCTTCTGGATACCGATCCGGACAAGAAGCGCCCGGCCGTGCAAGCTTTGGCCCTGACTTTCGCCAATGCCACGCAGAAGGAAGCGGCCGCCCGCTTTGAGGTTATGGCCGGAGAGGCGGAGCGGCAGACCAAAGGACAGGGAGCCTTGATTGCCCGGCCGGAGAACAGGCCCGGCCCCGCGTTTGTGAAAGCCTTTTTGCAGCCCCTTGCCTCTGTGGACGGCCGGACGATCACCGGTTTTGATCCGCGCGGCGACGAACGCCATGCGGCCCTGCAATGGGCCTATGAACATGGCGGCAAAGGCAAAACCGTATCCGCCGCGCTGGATCGTCTGCAAAAAATCATAGGCGCAAAGAAATCCACACCGGAACAGAAGGCAGAGGCGCGGGAAATGATCCGCCTGCTTTCCGAATTTTCCGGCGCGATCAGCATGTACCCGCCGAAGCTGGGGCCGTATTTCCGCTACCAGGAAGGGCAGGAGCTTTTTCAGGCAGCTTTTCATGGCACACCACACCGTTTTGATCGTTTCAGCCTGGACGCTATCGGCACGGGTGAAGGGAATCAATCACACGGCTGGGGACTGTATTTCGCGAAAGACAAAAACGTGAGCGAGGACTATCGAAAGGCTCTTGCAAACTCAAAAGAAAAATATGTTCTTGGAGGAAAAGCGTACACAGTTGATGAATCAAACCTGTATGATATTTGGCGCGACGACAGCGGCAATGAAATAAGCGGATACGAACCTGTTTCGTATGCCTTGAGGACGTATTCCGACAACAATAAAGATATTGCTGCGGCGATAGAGGAAATAAAGGAAGCCATTGAAATTTTGAAAAAAGATGCTTCCGCTTCCACTTCCACAGAAGTTGAAGAAAAAGCTCTCAAACTCCTTGAAGGGGGTATCCAGAAGAAGGAACCGGGGCAGCTTTTTGAGGTGGATATCCCGGAAAACGACATGTTGCTGGATGAGCAGAAAACGCTTGGCGAACAGCCTGAAAAAGTGCAATCCGCCCTGCGCGCTCTTGCACAGGAACACGGTTTGACCTTGGAAAGTCAATATCCATCTATTGAGGCGACAGAGAGCGGCAAGACTTTCTGGATAAAGCACCCCGGCGGATGGGAACCTGCGGGCGCTCCCCGGTTCAGAAGCAGAGCGAAGGCGGAACAGTGGTTGAAAGATAATCCTGATGAGTTCGTTATTATCCAGGACGGCAAACGAATTTACAACGAACTGGCGGACAGGCTTGGCTCTCCCCGTGCGGCTTCGCTGGCGTTGAACGATTTGGGCGTCAAGGGCGTCACCTACGACGGGGCACAGGACGGCCGCTGCTTTGTGGTGTTCGACGACAAGGCGATCAACATTCTGCAAACCTACTACCAGGAGCGGGACGATCCCCGCGGCTCTGTGCAGATTTACCCGGAAGGGTATCTGATCAACCTGTTCCAGGGGGCCGATCTTTCCACCCTGCTGCATGAAACCGGCCATATTTTCTTTGAGGAAATGGAGCGCATGGTACGGGCAGGCGCGGCGGATGAAACCATGCGCCGGGATTATGAAACCATGCGGGTCTGGCTTGGAGCGGAGCCGGGCCAGACCTTGACCGAAGAAATGCGGGAGAAGGCGGCGCGCGGCTTTGAAGCCTATCTGATGGAAGGCAAAGCGCCGAGTGTGGAACTGGAAAGCGCCTTTGCCCGGTTCAGGAAATGGCTGCTTGCCATTTACCGATCCGCGACGCGCCTGAATGCTCCGTTGACGGATGAAGTGCGTGGCGTTTTTGACCGACTGCTTTCCAGTGAGCGGGAAATCGCGGCCACGGCGGCGCGCAATGAACTGCTTGATCTGACGGCCCGCGAACTGGACGCCCTGGGCCTGACCGGCACGGCCAGAACCACGGCGGCCGGACTGATGGGCAAGGGGCGGGAAGCCGCGGCGCAAAGCCTGCAAAAATCCCGTGACGCCAATCGCAAGGCGCGGATGGAAAAGTACACGCGGGAAGCGCGGGACGAAGTGCGGGCAATGCCGGTGTACCGGGCCAGAGGCGATTTGCGCAGAACGCCGCTTGATCTGGAAGCGGTGCGGGAAGGTTTTGGCGAGGACACGGCGCGCTCGCTGCTCAAAAGCCTGCCCGGTTCCGCCAGAAAAGACGGCGGCGTTGACCCGGAAATATTCGCCGCCGAACACGGCTATGAGAACGCGGCAGCCATGTTTGCGGACGTGCTGAACGCCAAGCGTCAGGGCGACGCCATTGCCGAGGTGGCGCGGCAGAAGGAAGCCCGGCACGATGCCGAGTATGACGCCTTTGAACACCTGATGGAAACCAGAGAAGTCTCTATCCAGATGGAACTGGTAGGCCGGAAGCTGGCCGAACTGTTGGGAGCGGCCGACATAGAGCGCGAGGCATACATGCGGGCAGCGGAGCGTGAACTTGCCGCCATGCCCCTTGGCCGCGCCGTGCAGACCGGGAACTTTCTGGCCGCCATGCGCCGGGCGCTGCGGCAGTCCCGCACGGCTCTGGCCGCCGGAGACAGGAAAACGGCCCTGGACGCGCACCGGAAAGCCATGCTGAATATGGAATTTGTGCGCCTTTCGCGTGATCTTGCCCGGCGCCGGGACAGCGCCGAAGGGCAGATCAAGCGGTTCATCGGCATGAAGAAGGGCGATCCCGATGCGCGGTACATGGTCATGGACATCGGGATGCGCCACGGCCTGGTCAAGTTTTCCGCGCCGCTTGCGGAAGGCCGGGACGTGCGCACGGTGCAGGCATGGATGCAGGGAGTGAAAGAGGACGGCTACGAAATCTTTTCCGATGACCGCATCCTTTATGGCCCCGGCCAGCCCTGGCGGGAAATGAGCGTGGCGGACTTTGAAAGCCTGGTGGAAACCGTTGCCCAGATTGTGACTGTGGAGCGGAACCGGCGCAGGCTGCTGACGGCCAAGAACAAGGCTGATCTGGATGAGGCGGCGGAAGAAATCGCCAAAAGTATTCTTACTCACCGCAAGGGCAAGGCCATAAAGACGGTGGAAAAACAGCCCGCGGCAATCAAAGCCCTGTCCGGCCTTCATGCCATTCACACCAAGATCGAGGCGTTGTGTCTTGCTCTGGACGGCGACGCGATGGGCGCGGCATGGGAGTACATTTACCGGCCCATTACCGAGGCTGACGACAGGCAGAGTGAACGATTCCGGGAAGTGCGGGATGCCCTGAAAGGGGCGGCGCTGTTCGGCGCGTACACGCGCAAGGAACTGGCCCTGATGGGTTCGCGCAAGGAACTTGTGCCGGAGACAGGCGAACGGCTGACCTGGGAGAATCGGATCGCCGTGGCCCTGAATATGGGCAACGAAACCAACATGGGCCGTCTGCGGGACGGGCATCACTGGACGGACGCGCAGATTGCCGCCGTTGTGCGGCCCCTGACGGCGCGTGATTGGCAGTTTGTGCAGTCCGTGTGGGATTACATTGCCGGCTTCAAGGACGAGGCTTTTGCGCTGCAAGAGGAAGTCACCGGCCTGCGGCCCGCGGCGGTTGAAGCAAAGCCCCTCACCGTGCAGACGGCGGACGGCCGGACTTTGGAACTCGCGGGCGGTTACTATCCTATCAAATACAACGCGGACAAGGGCTTTATGGCTTTCGCGCACGAACAGCGGGAAATGGACAGGGAACTGTTCGGCGGGCGCAACTACGGGGCGGCCATGACCAGAAACGGCCACCTGAAAGAGCGCGCGGCCGGGGGCATGGGCAGCCCGCTCCTGCTGGAACTTTCCGTGATAACCGACCACCTGTTCAATGTGGTGCATGACCTCACCTACCGCAAGGCCGTGTTGGATGTGGCGAAGATTATCCGCCACAGCACCGTGCGCGAAGCCATTGAAAGCACTGTGGGGGCAGAGATGTACCGGCAGTTGCAACCCTGGTTGCAGGATGTTGCCAACGAGCGGCAGGAACCCATGCACGCCGTACACCGCTGGGCGCGGTGGGCGCGGGCCTCAACCAGCATCATGCAGATGGGGTATAAGGCGACAACCATACTGGCGCAACCGCTGGGCATCACGCAGACAGCGGAACTGCTGGGGTACAAGTGGACAGGCGTTGGCCTGAAGCATGTTTACCGCAACCCCATGCGTCTGCCGGAACTTCTGGAAGAAACCTTTTCCCGCTCCCCCATGATGGCGAACCGGATCAGGAGTTTTGACCGGGAAGTGCGGGACATTGCCAAGCAACTGACGCCCGGCATGGATCGCTTCGCCTGGGTGCAGACGGTGAGAGACAAAGCCTTTGTGCCTATGGGGATGGTGCAGATGGGCGTTGACCTGCCGACATGGTGGGGAGCCTATGCCAAGGGCTTGCAGGATTTTGCCGGAGATGAAGGCCGGGCCGCGCGCTATGCGGACAGCATCGTGCGCATGAGCCAGGGCAGCGGTTCCACAAAGGACCTGGCGCGGGTGCAGCGCGGCGGCGATTTATTGCGCCTGACCACCATGTTCTACAGCTACTTCAACACGCTCTACAACCTTGGGGCGCGCCGGATCGCCGCGCTCAAGCAGCACCATGCCCCTGCCGACATTTTTAAGGCGGCCAACACCGCGCTGCTGCTGTGGTTTGTGCCCGCCGTTTTCGGGGAACTGCTGGCGGCGAGGGGGCCTGACGACGATGAAGAGCCGGGAGAATGGGCGGCCATGCACATCCTGCAATACCCCTTCCAGGCAGTGGTGGGGATACGGGACATAGCCAACTATGTGTTCGGAGAATACGGCTACCAGATCACTCCGGCCCAGGCCGCGCCGAAGGCTCTGGGGCAATGGTTCAAGAGCGTGAACAGGGCGCTGGAAAAAGGGGATGCCGGGGAAGTGGCGAAGCCTACCGCCGAAGCTCTGGGCTACCTTTTCGGCCTGCCCATGAAACAGCCCATTATCACCTGCGGCAACCTCTGGGACTTTGTGACCGGGGAAGATCCGGACTTTGCCGTGAGAGATTTGTTTTTTGTGAAGCCCAAATGAGCGAGAGGGGATCATGAGCGTTGAAAATACCACAACCAAAGTGATTTACAACGGAAACGGCATGACGACGGAATGGCCTGTTCCGTTTTCGTACAGCAAGCCGGACCACATTTTTCTGCTGCTGACCGATGCCAAGGGGGTGAGCCACGATGTTCCGAGCAATTATCGGGTGAACGTCACGGAAGCGGGCGACACGTCCGTAACCTACCCTGTTACGGGCGAACCGTTGCCCGGCGGAGCAAAACTCACCATCTACAGGCAAACGCCGCAGACGCAGATTCTTGACCTGATTTACGGCGGGGCGTTTGCCCCCGAAGTCCTGGAACGGGACGGCTTTGATCGTCTGGTAATGATGATTCAGGAAATGAACGAGGAGATCGAGCGGGCAATCAAAATCGCCATTGATGCCGGGAGCGTGGCTCCGTCCATAGAAGAAGTTTACGCGGTGATTGGCGAACAGCTTGCCCGTGTGGAAGCGGCCGCCGCGGCAACCGAGGCGGCGCTTCTTCAGGCCAAAACCCTGTTGAGCCTGATTCCTGTTCCCCAAGACCGTGACGTGGGGAGCACTCTGTACGTCATGCGGATTGAAGGAAAAGCGCAATATGTGCTGATGCGGGGCGGAAGCGGCGGCGGTTCCGGCGCGGGCTTTGCGGAATACTCCATTCCCGCGCGGGAGGCGTCCGGGCTTGTTTCTGTCGTGCTGGCCGACATCGGGCATCCCGCCATGCTGGGGCCGTTCAATCCCGTTATCAATATCATTTCGCTGAAGCCGTACACCTTTGTCATTCGTTCGCGGAGCGCCGAAGGCTTCACGGTGCAGCTTTACAAGGCGGACGGGACGCCGGGCGTGGAATTTGCCGAGTTCATAGAGTTTGGAAGGGCGGAGTTCGGGGACGGAACGGAATTTGGGGCCGCCGGCTCCGGCTCTGATGTGGAACTTGCGGTGAGCATCCCCCTGCCGCCGCAATAACCGGAGAGGAGAACTTTCATGCGTGGTGCAGCAAAACATTTCAATACCCTGGCTGATGTGGAAAACAGCATGGCTGTGGACAAGGAAGGCACAAAACCCCTGTTGCGCAGGCTGAAAGAAGGCCGCTTCATCTGGGTTGACCTTGGGCCGCTGGCGGCGGGAGCGTCCGGTCTGACGGACGACACGCACAAGGTCATGGATGTGGGCGGCATGGATGCAGGCGGGGCCGCGCAGGAGCGCACAACCAAACCTCACCAGTTTGAGTTGCGGGAAGATCCGAACGCCTGGCTGTTCCGGCTTGGCCTGACAGTGGAAAAAATAGACGCATATCTGGAGGCGTAGTCATGGCTCTGAACCTTTTGATCTGGGACAAGAACGCGGATGCCGGGATTGTGGGACAATCCGTCAATCAGAAAATCATGGGCGAACTGATGCCTTCTTACCTCACACGCGAGGAACAGTTCATCCGTCCGGCAAACAATAATCCCCGCGGCTTTATCCTGTTGGGGGGAACGTACATAAGCATGACTGTGAAGGATGCGGATGAAACGCCGCGCAATCTTGTATTCGGTTCTCCTGTGGATACGGAATACAAATTTGTGGAACAGTTGCTTGACGACGGCGTGGCATTTCAGCCCGGCAAGGATTATTATGTCTATCTTGTGCTTCAGGAGCCTGCGGAAGCACAGCCGCTTTACACGGCGGACATAAAGGTGAGCCTCAATTCCACCTATCCGCAGGGCTATACAGCGGACACCAGCCGCAAGATCGGCGGTTTCCATACGCTGTGCGCCAATGTGGGAACGATTGACGGCCACCCTCTTTCCGGGCTGCTGGCCGGCGACATTCTGCCCGCGTCGTTCTGGGACTTGTCGCACCGGCCGACCTGCCAGCCGGAAGGCATGGTGTACGTCAAGGAGCTTGATTTCTGGTGCGATATTTATTTGCAGTCCGGTTCCGGCGTGAATACCAAGAGCGTGTTCGGCGGCACGACAACGGACAGCCAGACCCAGAGCCAGCATGTTGAAGATTTGTTCCGTGTGGGGAAAATGCCGCTTCAGGATGAAGAATTTCAGTGCGCGGCGGAAGGAAGCAACCAGGGCACCAATATTCAGAACAGTGCGGACCCCGTGACGACGGGCGGCCATGTGGATACGGCCGGGAGGCGCATGGTAAGCAATTACGGGCTGGAAGACTGTTGCGGCGCCCTTTGGCAATGGCTTGCCGGATGGAGCTATGGCTCCAATCAGACAGCAGCGTATGTTTCTGATGGCGGAAAAGGTCAAATATATCAGGTAAATGCGTTGCTGGCGGGCGGCCATTGGGCGCATAGCGCGATTTGCGGTTCCCGTGCGCGGGCTGCGACGAATTCCCGTTTGTACGTGTACGCGGATTGCGGGTGCCGGGGCCGGGCGCGGAGCCGCGTGGAACGGTAGAACGGGAACACGGAACACGGCGCGAAAAATTCGCGCCGTGCCGTTACCGCGTAGCGGTCGAAATTTTTTGAGTTTTTGGGCAGGAATGGACTTCTTGACAAAACCGCCCTGGGAATACATTCTTTTGCCCAGGAGAAGGGCGGCAAGTGCTGGTAACACTCACCGCCCCGCGCGAACCCCGCACCTCCCCAAACATCGGGTTGATATTTGGTTCAGCGGCCCCGGTTGTGTGTCAGCACTTCCGGGGCCGAGCCTTTTCCATGTACCGCTAGCTGCAAGAACGCAGCAGGATAATCAGGAGAAGGGCCACCGCTCCGGCAGTAGCCTTGACGGTGATGCTGATTCGCAGCATCGGCCATCACCTCCTCACGGGGCAGGATTTCGCGCTGTTCGGGGAGGCGGTGTTCGTGTATCCAGCTTGCCTTTGGCCTTCAATCGAAATCCACCATTTACGTCTTGCCGTTTTCCCCGGACAGAATAGTGCAGCACGCCCTTATGAATGTTGTTATTCCTATTTGGAGCAAATTTTTTATTCATGATTCCTATGCGTGTATAGAAGGCAAGGGTATTCATTCTGGAAGCAGAAGAACAATGGAATTTGTACGGCGGAATGCTTATTGCCTGAAATGTGATATTTCAAAATTCTATCCGAGCATAGATCATGATATATTGATGAATATAATTCGTAGAAAAATAAAATGTAAAGATACGCTATGGCTTATTGAGAATATTGTATATTCTTATCCTGGCGGAAAGAATGTCCCGATAGGAAACTTTACCTCACAATGGATGGGGAATTTATATTTGAATGAGTTGGATCATTATGTAAAAAATGTTCTCAAAATAAAAGATTATATCCGCTATTGCGACGATTTTCTGTTTTTTCATAATAATAAAGCTGTTCTCCGGGACGTGGCGGCGAGGGTTGAAGAATTTGTCGGGAGTGTGCTAAAACTGCGCCTGTCAAAGTGTGACCTGTTTCCGGTTGGTCGGGGAGTGGATTTTTTGGGCTATAGGCATTTCCGGGGGTATGTGCTTCTGCGGAAACGCACGGCCAAACGTGTTGCAAAGCGCCTCAAAGCCTTGCCGGGCCTGCTGGCGCATGGAGAAATTACGCCGGAGCATTGCCGAGCCGTTTTGGCGAGCGCAACCGGCTGGTTGAAATGGGCTAATACATATAACTTCCAAAGGGCGGTACACCTGTCTGAACTGGTGGAGTTGGCGAATGGAGCTTGCAGACAACAACGCGAAGCCAAAGCCGTTGCGCTTCAGTGACTTCGCTGGCAATGACGGGCCTCTGGAAGGGAAAAAGGTCAAGATAGAAGCTGTCCTGAACCTGGAAATCCTTTTGACGGCATTTCGGATCAAGGAAAGCAAATACCAACAGGCCAATTCCGCCGACTGCCTGACGATTCAGTTCGAGTACCCGGACAGGCCGGATGAAAAACATGTTGTCTTCACCGGCTCCGCCGTCCTGTGCGATCAGTTGAAAAAATACAAGGACAAGCTGCCGTTCTACGCCACCATCAAGAAAATTGACAGATATTTTACCCTGACGTAATAAGAGGCCGGTGCTAACGGGGTGCTAACCTGCCGCGTCAACGAAAGTTTTTTTCGGCAGTTTCGGCAAGCAAGGTTTTCTGCGTAAGCGCGTGAAAGTGCAGGATTTCTTGTCGCGGAAGGTTATCGTTGTAGCCCTCATAACCCGAAGGTCGTAGGTTCAAATCCTACCCCCGCAACCAAGAAAATCAAGGGCTTACGATGAAAACCGTAAGCCCTTTTGCATAGGCGGGATTTGGTCCCACCACTATTCCCACCAGATTAAAATTTTTCGCGCCTTGGACGGGACCACTCAGGGATATGGATTTTGAGCGATTTTCAGGCTAATTATCAAACCCACAGTTGAGAACCGGGTGAATGGGATATGGTGATTACAATAATTAAAAAACGCTGAGATAAGAATATGCTTAGCTCAATTGAAAATCAGGATCAGAGTGAATTGCTTTTTGATATATTGGTGAAAGCGAAAAGTTCTTGTCGTGCAGATAAGATTAATGCTATAAATTCGAGTTTGCATTTCCCTACGATACGAAGACGTGCACTTAATATTTTTTCATCCTGGATACGTCCAAGAAGTGTATTCCAAGTAAATCCAGAATTACTTAATGCAAATGATTTAAAAATGAATGTAGATGCATTAAGTATTGCAATCACAGAATATATGCAAGAACAAAATACGCAATCATTTTGTTCTGATGCAATCCAAAAAATATATGCGAGGCAAACATGCCTTACATTAAATACACAGGTGTATAAAAAATATTATGATAAGCTTAAAGTTTCAAATCTTCTCGAAATTATAGGATACGTTCTTGAAGCCGCAAAACAGTTTTGCAATTTTGACGCAGAAGAATTGGAACGTGGCTTGTTAGTGCTAAAAAGTGTAGACCTTGCCTTGAATAATAAACCATACGATCGTCCAGAATTAAAAGCAACCCATCTTGCAGTAGATATTCTCTCATCATTATTGCAAAGTATGGAATCTAATCCTGAAGCGAAAAGACGAATTTCAGGCGGAGCTAAAATGGTGCAACTGGCAATCAGTTTTTTCACTGGAAGATGATGACGATAAATATAGTTCCAGTGTGGGGATTTTTCCACCACTCTTTCCGCAAATTGAATCGGAGTCTCAAAAATATTTTCTCACATCAGTAAATCATCCAGAAATTCCGATGTCTGCTCCACACCACAGATCAGCAAATGATCCCGCGCCCGCGTACAGGCCACATACAAAAGCTGACGTTCGGTGTTGTACACGTCTTCCAAATCCGTATCATCGCCCATATCTTCTATTCTTTGCTGAGATGGAATAACGTCGGCGTCACATGCCATGACCGCTACGGCTTGGAACTCCAACCCCTTGGCAAGGTGCATGACAGCAATAGTGGCACTGTCCTTGGGAATATCCATCTCTCTGTCAAGAATGACATAGGGAATTTCTGCCTGACGCAACGCGGCCTCGGCGCGGGGGATTTCCGCCTCAGAGCGGACAAAGACCGCCATTTCCCGCGCAGCCACACCGTTGCCTCGACGTGTGGCAAGCCATCGTGCCACAGCTTGGCTTTCCTCTTCTTCTGACGCAAAAGAAAGGATGTCGGGTTGCGGGCCATTGAAAGCGGAAATGGGATCGCTCCGCTTTTCCACGTTGCCGTCGGCGTCGGCGAGTTCGGCATCCAGCAGCTTGTCGGCCTGACTGCGTATCTGGTGTGACGTGCGGTAGTTGACGCGCAGGGTAAAGGAACGCCCCCGAATGTCCACACCCAACGATTTCCAGGAGAAAGGCAACTGAAAAATGCGTTGCCCAAGATCACCACAGAAGCAGAGGGCATCCGGCCTGTGTACGCCGAGCGCGGCTACAAAACGCATTTGCGCATAGCTCAAATCCTGCGCTTCATCCACGACAACAAAATCAAAAGGCGGATTTGCCGTTTCGGCCATCAGGAATGACAATCGGGTATAGAGAGATGCTTCCGTGTAAAGATGTTGCTCCGCTAACGCGTTGTTCACACGTTCAAATACGGCCCAAACGGCTTGGCGCCGCTGTTCGGAAAGGCGAGTTTTCCTGCCGAGGCGCGGGGTAACACGGTATTCTTCCCAGGATGTTAGTTGACGGGCATCCACCAGTTCCTGCCATTCGGCGTACAGGAAACGTTCCGTGTATCCTTTAAGGTGCAAAGCCGCTACTTTCTGCCGCAGAATGTCCAAAATGTGTGCTTTGGTGGCAAGTGTGATGCCTTTGGCAATATCCGGTTCTCGCAGGCGGAACAGGCGTTGTGCTTGCGCTGACAGAGCCCGTACATCGATACGTTCGGCCAACTTTGGCTCATGGGCCAGCAGGCAGTTGAGTTTGTTGCGCAAGGCATGGGCAAGTGGGTCGCTTAAAGTAGTGAGCAAAATTCGGGCATCCGGGTTGGTGCGTGCCAGATGTGCCGCACGATGCAAGGCAACAACGGTTTTTCCCGTTCCGGCGGAGCCGCATACCTTGATCGGTCCGTTGAAGCGCCCTTCCACCAAGGCGCGTTGATCGGGATGAAGGAAAACCAGCCACTTGTCCCACGGGTATTCCAAGGCGCGCTGCAATTCTTCCGCGCTGCCCATGAGACGGAAACGGCGTTGAGCATCCGGATGCTGAAACGCGACAGAAAAATCCTGAGTTACCGGTGCAAGGGCGGCGTAGCTCACAAGAGTAGGCATCCGTCCCAAAGCCATATCCAACAGAGCTTCACCGGCTTCGGTCGGAAGATGCGATGCCAGTTCCAGCAAGGCATCTTGATCGGCGAGAGCCCGTACTGCGGGAAGCCATTCAGCAGGAATACCACAACGCAAGAGCTGTTCATCAGAAACAGACACGAACAGGGCACGCCCTGTTGTACGCTCAGTCGCAGGCCGCGTAACGGTCTGCACCACTTCACGAACTTCCACAATCTGGGCTGCGCCGGTTTGCGGATGCACTTCCAGTTTGCGCTTTTCCGCCCACGCGTAAACCTTGTCGTGATGATCCACATAGCAGAACAGCAAACTTTGCGCCGTGCGATGGACGATAATGCGGATGTCCATGCCCACAGACAGGGACCAGAAATTTTTGTCCCTGCCGCGATCCAGCTTGTGAAAACGAAGCCCAGGACTGGCCGGATTGACCTGCGCATCAAAAGCTGTCTGCTTGACCAGCTTTTGCTCGTCGGCGGTCAGTCTGCATAAACTGGCGGTGAAGGTGTCAGAGATACGAAATTCCATCACATAGTCCCAAAACAGATTAGCTAGCCTGAACAGGTTCTTTATATATTGAAGACTGTGAACAGGGTATGCCCAATTTTTTTAGATAGTCACGAACTGCATTGACAAGGTGCGGAGAGGCAAAAGGATCAATGAAAACCTTATGGATTATATCGGATAATTTCCTATTAAGTTTAATATTGACTCCATTTTCATACCATTTAAAGTTTTTATTTGAGATACTTGAATTAATTAAAAATCTGTATTCAAGTTCATGGCGAAATGCATAGCGTTTTATAAAAGCCATTTTGATTCTGCTCTCTGTTTTAATTATTTCACGATATTTTCTTAAAGATATATAATTAACGCTACTGCTATATAACTTAAAATTATATTCATCTTTTACATCATTAATAATATTTTTTAATTCAGAAACATGGGTTCGAATTTGTATTCCTGGTCCATAGTTTTTTAGGCATTTCCTTTGAGAAAAAATTCTCCACATGGCATCTGAATATCCTGTTTTACACCAGCATTGTGCTAAAATTACTCGAGTATGCTTTTCATTTGAATAATCATTTAACTTTTCATAGGGATCATCCCACGATGAAGGTTTGGAAAAGAAAAGTTCATTATTCTGAAATAAATTAACGGCGTATTCAAAGGGTAAAATTCGTGAAATCTCAAAATCTTTGTCTTTTGGGTCCATCACAATACCTCGTATACCTTTACACCCTGTACACCTTCATCACTTCGTCGCCCAGGTGGTTGATGACCTTGACCGCGATTCTGCCGGATTTGGGACGGTCAAAGAGGCGGGAAGTGGCTCTGTGCAGGCTTTCCCACGCTTCGCGGTCGATTTCGGCCTTGAGGGTGGTCTTGAGAGATTTGTACGGATCACCCGCTCCCAAAAAGTAGGCATGGCGCACAAAGAACGATTCTTCGTTATAGTCGGTGTCGATAAACCAACAGGCAATGGTGTCCGGATCATCGCTGCGCACTTCGCCCGTGGCCGGATCAAAGACATCCACGCCCTTGACCGTGACCTGAATCTGGTTATTGGGGGCATCTTCAATGACAATATCCGGTTCGCCAAAAATAACGAAGAGATTGCCCTTGCCCGTATTCTTGAGGTCCGCGGACATGTGCAGATCGGCGTTCATGCGCGCCTTGAGAATCCGCACCGTGCCGAGGCTGGACAGATCGCTGGAAGCTGCGTCGTAGTTGAAGGCGCAGGAAATAAGCAGTTCAAAACCCGCCTCGCCCGCTTCCCGCGCCGCCGCGGCCAGATCCTGGCGGGTGACGCTGCCGAATTCCGGCCCGATGAAGATGGCCGCCCGGCGCTCGGTTTCGCCTTCCATGTATCTGCCTTCGGCGTTGATGTAGCGCACGCCCGGCCAGCCCTTGAGCGCGGTGAACACGATCTTGTCTTCCTTGTGCGCCTGCTGGACCCCGGAGCGTTTCAGCTCTTCCAGTATCATGGACGCAAAGTCCTGCGCGCCGTCCCGCACTGCCCGTTCCAGCGGATCGACAATATCATCGTTTTCGTCCACGGTCAGTATCCGGTGCGGGGAAAGGCTCTCCACGGTAAAGGGGCCAGCCACGCGCACTTTTTTGTTGTCCACATAGGGCTTGTCGTACAAGAACTCAAAGTCCGCCTTGGCGGCGATGGACGCGTCAATTTCCTTTTGCCGGGCGACGCGGGCCGCCCACCAGTCGGCATGAATTTTGGCAGTTGCCTGCGGCCAGGCCTCATCTGCTTCGCGGGGAATTTTCCATTCTTCCCACGTCGTGCCCAGAGCGGCGTTGAGCTTCTCGCGCAACGGTTCCAGCTTTTGCTGCCATTTTTCCCAGATAACGTCTATTTCCGCATTGTTGGCAATGGATTTGAGGGTGATGTGCGGCACACGCTCGTAGACAAACCCATGTCTGATGTTGCCGTATGTGGGCCGATCCGGCACAGGTTTCTGTGCCAGTTCCGCTTCTTTCTTTTGCCCTTCGGGAGAGTCGGCCAGCAGATAATAGGGGTAACGCGCGCCCATGATGCGGGAACGGGCCAGGGCGAGGGCCACGCGCGAGGTGTCGATGGTGACCCAGCGGCGCCCCCACTGCTCGGCCACATAGGCCGTAGTACCGGAACCGCAGGTAGGGTCAAGGACGAGATCGCCGGGGTCTGTGGCCATGAGGATGCAGCGTTCAATGATTTTAATATTTGTTTGAACTACATATAATTTTTCATCAGTAAAGTTGCCTGTTCCAGTGTCATTCCAAATATTACCATATACAGATACATTAAAATCATCATGATAGCGTACATATTGAATTGAATTATCAGCAATATGTATGCGTCCTGCCTTTCCAAGTCTATTCATTCCTGTAGGATAGTTGGCTTTCCAATGTGAATTTTTACCCCATGTATCATAAATTTTTCCATGAAATAGAAATGGCTGCTTTTCTGTAGCGCTACCCTGAGAAATAATATTATCAGGCTTATATAGTTTTGTATTTTCAGGAATAGGGATTATTCCTTGTTTTTCTTGTGCTGATACTCCACGATATGAAAAATCATCAAACATAAGCCATTTAGCATTACCATCGCCTAATTTAAACGTTTTTCTATAATATGGAGCATGGTATTGAGTAAAATCTTTATTTTTAGCATACCATAATACAAAATCTGACATATTACTAATATAGCTTGATAAAAAACCAGTAGTCGTTTGAATTGTTATCTGGCTGACAAAATTCTCCTCCCCAAACACCTCATCCAGCACTGCCCGCACCCGATGCACGTTCTCATCGCCAATCTGCACAAAGATACTGCCGCTTTCCGTGAGCAAATCCCGCGCCACAATAAACCTGTCCCGCAGGTAGCTCAGGTAGCTGTGGATGCCGTCTCTCCAGGTATCACGGAAAGCCTTGACCTGTTCCGGTTCGCGGGTGATGTGGTCGGCCTTGTTGTCCTTCACGTCGCGGCTGGTGGTAGACCACTGGAAATTGCTGTTGAATTTGATGCCGTAGGGCGGGTCAAAATAGATGCACTGCACCTGCCCGCGCAGTCCCTCGCGTTCGGCCAGCCCGGCCATGACCTGCAAGCTGTCGCCCAGGATCAGCCGGTTGGCCCAATTCTGCTCGTGCCGGTAGAATTCCGTCTTGTCCGCGCCTTCGGGCAGGCCGTTGAAGTCGGCGAACAGGCTGAACTGTTCCTGCTCGGACGCGGCGCTCTTTTGGGCCCGCGCCTCGCTCTCCCGCCGCAAATCATCAATGAGCGCCTTGGGGTGGACTTTTTCCTGAATATACAGGGGCGCGGCCTTGACCAGCAACTCGCCGTTTTCACCCGCAATGCCGTCCGGACCGTATTTGCCGCGCCAGATGAGCTGCGGGTCCAAATCCGCATCACGTCGTTCAAAAGCCACGGTCACAGGTGCGATATCCCTGGTGCGGGCCACGGAAGAAAGTTCGGCTGTGGGGATGTTCACCCGCCTGGCTTCGTCATGGGTCAGCGTTTCTATACTTTTCCGGCCGGACTTTTTGGGGGGCATGATGGCCTGCCTTTTGCTTGGTTGCTTTTCTCGGATCAAGGCGACTTCTTATTCCGAGAAAATGACTTTTCTCGGAATAAGGCAGCAGCTTATTCCGAGAATCGGGAATTAAACTGCATGCGTTGCTGCCAATGACCGGCCTTGAAGCGTTCAAATTCCACTCTGGCCCTCCAGAGGTATGGAAGCCGCAGAGTCCAGCATGAGGTTAAAGGCTTCCCTGATTTTGGCTTCCATGTCACCTTCCAGCGCATAGACACGTTTCAGCTCGGCAAAGGCCCAGCGGCCACGGCTTTTGAGGTTGTTGACGCCGGGGATCCAGAATACGTCCATGGCCTCTTTTTTGGCCTTGTCCTGTTCGTCGCGCCAGCCCTTGATTTCCACCACCAGATGCAGCAGGTCATCCGGGCCGTGGCCGTCATCCACCAGCAACAGGAAGTCCGGACGATACATGTGTTCCTGTCCCTGCCAGGAATACGGCACTTCAAAACCAAGGTTGTGGTTTTTGACGTAGGCATACACGCGCGGGTTCTGCTCCGCCGCGTAGCAGAAGGCCCCTTCCCAGTCGCTGTCCAGAACGCACCAGTTCACATGACACTTGTCGGCGGCGGTCTGCCAACGGTCGGTTTTGGAGGTAGTGAAGTTCACATAACGTGTAGAGCCGGTGGGATTGTACGGGTCAAGCAGGGCAAGCACAGGCGGCTTTTCACCGGCATCCTGCACTCCCGCGCGGTTGACGGCGGCATGGATCTTTTCGCAGGCCATATCCGCCAGACGGCGGTCAAGAAGCATGGCAGGGTAGGTGCCACCCAGGCATTCCAGATAGTTCTCGCGCAGCCATTGCTGGATGATTTTCTTGATTTGTCCGAAGAGGTACAGTCTTGGATTGCCGTCATCATCCATCTGCTTGGTACGCAGGTAATGACTGGTCAAATGGGCAATGATGGTGGAGGGGCGCATATCCTTGCGATCCTCTACCCGGACAGTGGCGGTTTCGCCCACAATGCCCGCCATGAGGGCTTCGGTGGGACCCACCAGATCGGGGTCGAGCGTGAGGCGGGAATCCTCCGTGAATTGGGCGCGGATATGTTCCCTGGGCAATTCGACCCGGTAGCCGACCACTCTGGGAAAGGTTATTTCCAGCCTGTCCCGTTCCGGCCGCACGGCTTTGACGTGGACTGTCGGGCGTGTCTTGACCGGCGGAACTTTGACCGCCTGGGCCGTGAAGTCAAAAGGGATGCCCATGACATCGGCGTATTCGGTGTTGAACAGCTTTTCTTCATTGAGATCATAGCTCTGACGGCGCAAGGCCCGGCCGATGACCTGTTCGCACAAAAGCTGGGTACCGAAGGCACGCACCCCCAGAACATGGGTGACAGTGTTGGCGTCCCACCCTTCCGTGAGCATGGAAACGGAAACCACGCAACGGATGTCGCCGCCGAGGGTATTGGGTTTGCCCACCGTGTTCATGACTTCGCGCAGGAGAACGCTGTCGTCTATTTCTTTGCCTCGCCGCAACTCTTCGGCCAAAGCTCCGCCACGTTCCAAAGCTTCGCGTCGGAAACGTTCTATGGCTTCAGCGTAGGTTTTGCGGAAATCATCGGGCAGTTTTTCGCCCGATTCGAGCTGTTCGCTGTCAATGAGCAAGGTGCGGCTATGGGAAAGCGCGTTGCCGTTCTCGTCAAAGTTGCGGAAGAGTTCAAAACGCCCATTATGGAATTGCCCGGCAGTATCCACATAGCCGGATACATAATCATAAATCAGCTTTGAGGTCGCCGTGTTGTTGCACACGATGATGAAGCAGGGGGCAACATTCATATGTTCCGCCTGCCATGCCGCATAGGTATCCTTGTAGTGTCCGTACAGGGCATCCAACGCATTCTGCAACAGTGTGGGCAGCTTTTGCGGGTCAAGCGTCTGATTTTTGCCGCGCCCCGCCCTGGGCATATCCTTGCGGATATTTTTCCACAGGTCACGGAACTTCGGCATCTCGCCGCTGGGAATATTATCCGCCACCGGCACGCGCGGCAGCTTGACCACGCCGCATTCAATGGCGTCCATGAGCGAAAAGTCGCACACGGTCCACGGGAAAAGCGTTCCTTCGGCATAGCCGGAACCACGCAAAAAGAACGGTGTGGCCGAGAGATCAAAAATACGACTGATCTCCAGCTTTTTCTGCACAGTTTTGAGGCCGTTGATCCACAGTCGCGCCGCCTCATTGTTGGCCTTGGCTTCGCTGCTGGCCTCCTTCTTTTCTTCATCTTCCAGAACCGTGATCTCTTCTTTGGCGCTTTCAGGCCGTTCCTGATAACAGTGGTGAGCTTCATCATTGAACACAATGATGTTTTTCATGCCCATCAGTTCACCCATGACCCGTTGCAGCATCTGCCCTTCCGGTTCCAGGGTATTGAGTGCGTCACCGTGCCTGCCGGTCAGAAGTGCCCTGCCCGCGCCGGAAAGCTCGGTTTTTTCGCGCAATCTGAAGGCGTGATAATTGGTGATGACCACTCTGGCCCGCTGGATGTCGCGCAGCATATCAGGAGGCACCAGTTCGCGCGACTGGTAGTAGCTTTCCGCATCGGCGGGCAGAAGAACGCGGAGCCGATCCCGGATGGTAATGCCGGGCGTGACCACCAGAAAACCGTGGGAAAAACGTTTGCTGTTCGGGTAGCGCACAGCATTGATGGTCTGCCAGGCGATCAGCATGGCCATGACCGTGGTTTTACCCGCACCGGTGGCGAGCTTCAGGGCCAGACGCGGCAGGCCGGGATTGGCATCGTTATTGGCGTTTTGCAGATATTCAAGAAATTTTTCTCCGCGCTTGCCGTCCCTGGGAGCGACCTCCGTCAGCCAGATGGCTGTTTCTACTGCTTCCAGCTGGCAGAAGAAGGGGCGAATGCCGCTGAAATCGTGATGCCTCCAGTGCTGCAACAGACGAGTCGTTTCCGGCGTGACCTTCCAATTTTTTGGGTCTGGCAGGTTGCGCCATGCTGTGATTGTGCTGCGCAATTCGTTGATGCGCGTGGCCAGCTCGTATTCCTGCTCCTTGGTGGAGAGCTCCATGGCGGTGGCGTTCCCAAGGAGGGTTCCCTGCTGCGCTGTGCGTTTTTTTGGCTTGGGGATGGGAGTGATGAAGCTGGCCGGGCGGCGAAAATCCAGAATTTTTTGCGTGGGCTGCCCGCTCTCGTCAAGTTCCCAGTGCTTCACGGGCAAGGTATAGGGAGAATTCAGAATCGGGTGATCGAAAAAGGGGTTACTCATTGTTGATTCCGTAGAGGATAGGGCACAAAGGATGGAAGGAGACGGCATCTTGATTATAGCGCCAAAAAGTTTGGAAATCCAGCCTCAAGCAATGTGGATCGCAGTGTATGGAGAATGGCGCGAGGATGTCGGCTGACTGCCTGTTCTGTCCGAAATTTCACCGCATCCTTATCCGTTGCACCGGGCGCTGAACATCTTTCTCTTCCTGTATGGCGGTCGTCTGCCTTTCTTCCTGCGGCCGGGGCTGTGTCTCTGCCTTTTCCTGTTTCTGCCGTTTGGCCCTGGCCGCCAGTCCCCGCGCCAGGCGCGTATCGCCCTCCATGCCAAAGGCGCAGGCCGTCATGTGTTGCGCATAACGTCGCCAGTCCCGGTCTATCGGTTCGGGCCACGCCTGCGGGGCGCACTGGAAAAGCGTATCTTCGACAACCTCTCGCGGAAAACCGGCCTTCCGCAGTTGCAGGGCGATAGAGGCGTTGAGGCGATCCGGCGTGCTGTCCGGCACATCCTTGAGTATCTGGCGCATGTATGCGGCGTAGGCGGCATGCGGCTCCCGCGTCGGCGTTGCCAGCACGGTGGGCGCGCCGCGAAACTCCTTCGGCAGGGCTTCCAGTGTTCCGTGATAGCGCCAGCGCTCCGCCTGATAGTCCAGCCCTCGCTTTCGCAGCCAGTCTTCAAAACGTGGGCGGCGGCCTGATTTCTTCTTTGGCGTCCGCTGCCGCAACTGGCGCAGTTCCTCCCGCTGTTGCAGCTTGAGAAAATGTCGGGCGATGTTCAGGATGCAGCGAGGATGTCCACAAAGGCGTTCATGTAGCGAGGCTTGCGTTTCGTGATGGCGTTCCTTCATCCGGCTGAAAGCCGAAGCCGTCTCGTCAGGCTCCGTTGTGGCCTCTGCTGTTTCCATTGCCTCGCATTCGGCGCGATATTCCCGCCACAGCTTTTGATTGATGGGACTGACCGGCTCCGGCTTGATTGAGGGAATCACATCCGCAGAGTCGTCTGCCTTGAAATCCCCCAGCTGTTTCTGCAAGTTGCCGAGGCTGAAAGCCCTGTCCACTGAAGACGCCTTGACAGCCACATCGCCAACGAAAATGACCGCGCCGGAACCTTTGCGCTCGAACCGCAGCCCAACAGCGGCCAGATTCGTGTGCAGTGCCTCCCAACTTTTTGCCGTGGCAATGATTTCATGACCACGTTCCTGTGCCACGCGCTGAGCGGATTTTTCACCAGTGGCGCATTCAACGTCCAAGGCCGCCTGCTTCGGTTTGAGAACATTTTTGCGCGGGCGCGCCACCACCTGCCCCGTCTCATCCACCCGATAACGGGCGTTGGCCTCCGGCACCCAGCCCTGCCGGTGCTCCACCAGCGCCACGACCTTGTGCGCGGCCTCGATGTCAAAACCGTTATTGGGGTCGATGACCTTCATGGTGACCGGGTGCATCCGGTTTCCGGCGCGACGATGGCATTTTTCTCCTGTGGAGAAAGACCGGCGCACCATGCCTCGAACGCGGAGTTTTTACGTACATCCCGCGCCTTTTTCAGCCGTTCATCTTCTTCGGCGGCGTCGATTTCCGCCTGTTCCAGCGGCGAGATATAACCCTGCGGCCTGCGGTAATATCCCGTTCGCGCCAGAGAGCTGAAGACCCAGTTGAGCGGATGGGAAACCGGCTCGCCATTTTTGTCGCGCATGGTTCCGTGCTCCAGTTCCCACTCGGCATAGGTCAGCCCCTGCGCCAGATTTCCCGCTCCGATGCCGACCTGAAAAAGGCGGGCGAGAATCTGCCGAATCTGGCAGGTTCCGAACCCGGCTTTCGCCAGATTGGGCCAGTGAAAAGCCACATCTTCTTCACTCAGGGATTCTAGGCGGTGAGAGGCCGTTGGCGCATCCCGCGTTCCGGAAAAGACAGAAAGATTTCTTCTGTCTCTCTTTTCTTCACGAAGAGATGGCGCGGGTTTTATGCCGGAAGCCGCGCCCGGTTCCGTGGACGCCTCCATGCCCGGTTCCATAAAGCATGGCGGCGTGATGTGCGGGCACGGATCCGCCGAAAACGCATAGCGATTGCCTTGCGCCCTGCCTGCGGCGCCCCGGCTGCGGACAAGAAAGCCGCGCCTGCCCAGCCGCTCCAGCGCGCCCCGCACCGCGCCTTCCGTTGCCCCGATGCCGTAGACGCGGGCGATGGCCTCGGCAATTTGCCAATAGGCAATCAACGCCGGCTGCGCCTTGAGCAGGCTCAGGATGGCAATCTGCATTTCGGAAAAACCCAGCGGACAGCGGATATTCCGCAAGACCGTCTTCGCGGGCGGCTCCATGCCTGCGTGGCTGGCCGCATCCGCGCCGGTCTGCATACACGCCCGGCTGCATGGGCGATTCCGCGCCGGGCCTCGTGCCTGGCTCCACAGCGCCATGCCGGGATACGCGGGGGAGTTCGTGCCTGTGTGCATGGCTGGCTCCGCATCACCCCTACGGCAGGGGAACTTCACCGGCAGCCACAAAGGCCATGAGGTCAGAAAGGCGATAACGAACGGCATTGCTGCCCGGCAGCTTGATATAGACGGGCGGCTGCGAATAATAGCGACGCTGCTGCAAGGTGCGGTCGATGAGGCCGAGATAGGCGGCGGCCTGTTTTTCGTTGAGCAGAATGTGGAAGGGATCGTCGGGGAGCTGCGCCAGAGAAACCGATTTCGCAGGGCAAGAGTGTTGACGTTTCATGGTGTGAACCTCCTTTGCGGTTCACACCGTGCGGTTTCTCCCCATTTTTTCCTATCTCAGATACGAAAAGGAACGAAATACGGCGAAAAAAGGCGCGATTCTTATCTGCTACTTTTTGCTTTCCGCTTTTGATTTCGCGCTGTTACGAGTTTTCTTCACACCGCGCAGCCGTGGCAGAAATTTTTCGGCCTCAATGCAGCGGCTGGCGTCCTGATAGTCGGCATACAGGGTGGGCCGGGTCATCGTGACCTCCCGAAAATCATACCAGTCGAGATTCTTGCCCGCGCCGCCCTCCGGAGGCAGCCAGTGGGGATTGTCTTGCGGAAAATGGCGTTCCTCCAGGGCGCGCATGGCTTCGGCCGGTGGGGCGGCGTGTTCCCGGCAATAATCCCAGAGCCAGAGGCCAAGCATCCTGTGCAAAGGCTCGGCCCGTATCCTGCCGCGCTCCTCGTTGAGAGTGGCGCGGTACAGGCGCTGCTCCTCCCGCTGGACAGCGGCAAGACAGTCAGGGGAGCAGAGAGGAAACCAGCGTTTGCCATCGCTGGCCGTCTGCGTCTTGCGCCCTTCCAGCGCGCACCGCGCGGCATCACGCGGGCAGAGCTGAAATCGGCCTTCGTGGTTGACCAGTGGGGCGGGCTTTCCCGCTCCCAATAGTGGAATTGGCCGGAAAGCATGCGCTCCAGAATGAACTCCGAGGTATAGTCCACAATGGGCCACGCCGGAAAATAGCCGAATTTTTCCACTATGGCGTCGATGGCCTGATTGCAGACGGCAAACAGCTCCTGCCCCAAACCATCCCCTGTTTCCAGGCATCCGGTGATGGTCTGGTATTCCTTGAGGTTGGAAACAGGCAGGCACGGCACAATGGAGACGGAACCGGCCCCCTGCAGAAACGGCTCAAGCGCGGCGCGGAGTTTCTGGTACTCCTGATTTCTGTATGTGTATTGCCAGCTCCAGAAGTTGTAGATTTCGCCGGAGAGATGGCGCGAATCCGCCAGAAGGCGTTTTTCGGGAAAAAGCTGGACCGGCTCCGGCTCAGCATCAAAAAGCGCCTGCCAGCAAATCAGGGCGATACTATTGCGGAGCGCCTGATTCTCCCCCGCAAGCAGAGGTTCAAGGCGCTCCAGAGCCGCATGCAGGACGCGGAAATGGAAAAGGCAGGCATAATAGGCGCTTTCCCGCTGGCGGAGGCAGCTCCGATACCTGGCGGAGAGGCGTTCCAGCAGGGATTCAAGAACGGCATTGCTGAAAAAGGACTGCCGGGGTGTGACGGCCTGGATTTGCCGGACAAGATGCGCCGCCGTCTCCCCTTCGCAGAACTGTTCCATGCGCTGAACAAGGCGTTGCTTATCCGCCTCCGTGGGCGGCGAGAGAAAATCCGCCTGTGCGGTCGCCAACGCAGCATTGATGGCCGCGTAGAGGCGCGGGGCATCGTTGGGGAGCGCCTCATGCAGCAGGCGGAGAACGGCCGCCTGAAACGGCAGACGCCACGCGCCCCAGGGGATGACGCCCAGACTCCACAGCAGCTGATCGTTCCAGTACAAGGCTCCGGAAATGCGCCGCACCGCTGAGACGTCCGTCTGCGGCGAAAGAAAGAAGCGCCGCCAGTGCTCCTGAAACACGGCTTCGGACTTATTGCTCATGGCGCAGTTTTCGTTTGCCCTGTTCCGTGGTCCTGTACTTCTGGTTTTTACTGGTGGGACGGTCGGGAATGGTGCGTTCCAGCAAGCCCTGTTCAAGCAGGGGGGTAAGAATTTGCCTGCGGAATTTCGTTCTGTTCGTCCTTTCAGCGCACTCCAGCAATGCATTGATGCCCTGTTCCTGAAGACAGGAACGCAAAATATGAAGCTGTGTATCGTTCAGATATTGTCCGGCTGTCGGTGCTGCGTTCGGACTCTGGCATGCTCCTGACATGCCTCCTTCCGGGTCCCTTCTGGATCCCGTCTGGGTCCCGTCCTGGTCCCATCCTGGTCCCATCCTGCTCAAACTCCGGCACGCTGATGACCATGCGGAACACGTCACCCTCGATAAGCTGAGGGTCGGCCCCACCGTACTTTTTGCCGTACAGCATCATTTTGCGCATTCCGGAACCAAGTTCATCCGCCCGGTCGATTTCTCGAAAAAACGCGCCCAGTACGGGATTTTTGGGATAGGGAACAAAATGGGCCGGGTCGATCGGGCCGAAGCCGTGCGGGCGGCTGGCGTTGTATGTGGTCACTTTGCCGCGCTCGATGATCAGCCGGGCCGGGACGCCGCTGCTGTATTCTCGATGGATGAGGATATTGGATGTCACCTCGCGAAAAATGGCGTCCCGCAGGCTGCGGCGCTCCATGCCTTTAAAAGGGGTCGGGCAGATGTTTCTGGATAAACGCCAGAATACGGTCATAGCTGTCCAGCAGATTGGTACGGATCAGGTCACGGTCGTCATAGCGATCCACATCCACCTTGCGCAGCAGGCAATCCGTGCGGTGTGGCGGACAAACCGTCAGAATCTGGCTGTCCGTGCCGAACAGCATCACCCCGGCAAGGGTGACGCCGCGTTCCCGGCTCTCCGGATCAACCTGCACCAGTTGCGCGCTGTTCAGCAGCTGCCCATCGTCCATATCCACCCAGGGATGATTTTTGCGGTTGATGCGGACATAGCGGCGGCAGCGTTCACGGATAGACCTTATTTTCACTGAAACTGCCCTGCTTGCGCAGATAGAGGTGCGCAACCTGGGTGGTACTGTCGGTAATGTCAAAATCGCCGTCTTCGTTGCGGTCATAAATACGCCCGTTGCAACGGTGCACCTGGGAACTTTCCGGCACATGGACGATCAGCAGGGTTTTGCCGTCCACAGTTGCCGCGTCTATGGACAGATACGCCGGAGGCGTCAGTTTTTGCGGATTGTTGACGGTCGTCACGAAGTCCTTGCGGATCTGATCCAGTGCATGTGAAGCAATACCGCTGATGACGCCGTTATCCTGAACACCCAGGAGCAGAATGCCTCCATGCCGGTTGAGAAACGCGCAGACGCTTTGGTACACGTCACGGTTCAGCTGCTGGCCGCAAGTCTTGAACTCCAGGGAGATTCCTTCTCCCTGAGCAATGAGATCGTGTATCTGCTGTTCGCTCAACATCATGGAGCAAGTCCTTGTTGTGTGGTCTATTGTATCCCCGTACGATGCTGTTTTACCAGACAAAACTCATATCGGGAACACTCGTTTCATCAATGATGATTGGTGCAACTGTATGTGCGGTCGTTCCGCTGGACTTTACCTATGACCAGCATTAAAGGGCAGAGCCTCCATCCTGTCCAGATGTCGCCAGTATCCGGCGCACGCTGCGGTCAAAGTCGGAGGTGATGCGCTGCGTTTTGTTGAAGGCATCGTATTCCGCTTCCGCCTTGTCGATGGCGCGCTGACGTGAAACCTTTCCTTTGTCCGGCAGGATGTCATAGCGGCGGAAGGCGAGAAACTCGTTCACACTGGCGGAAAATTCCTGCATGGTAAAAGTATTTTCCCGCTCAATGAGGTCTTCAATATAGTCAAAATAGCCGGTGACCGCGCGCTCCAGCTGGCGGATCTGCTGTTCGGTCAGGTAATTCTTGGCTACAACCACGTCAGATTTGAGGATGCGACCGTCCGGCGCGTTTTTCCAGGTGGTCAGGCCCATGTGTTCCTTGTGGCGATCCGCACTGGTATAGATGATTTCC
The DNA here is from genome assembly GCF_910584445.1 of uncultured Desulfovibrio sp. Classification (GTDB taxonomy): domain Bacteria; phylum Desulfobacterota; class Desulfovibrionia; order Desulfovibrionales; family Desulfovibrionaceae; genus Desulfovibrio. The sequence continues at coordinate 45,062 of NZ_CAJUBO010000012.1, read as the reverse complement.
GCCGCAGTCTGTCCGGTTATGGCATAGTGAAAGCGGTTTTGCACCATGGCATAAAATTCGTGCGTGAGCGGTGCATCGCGGTCATAGTCCAGACTGCACTCGGCAAAAATGTCGGTTATCTGCTGCCAGATGCGGCGCTCGCTGGCGCGGATGGAGCGGACACGCTCCAGCAGTTCGCGAAAGTAATCCTTGCCAAAGGCCGTGCGCCCCTGCTTGAGGCGCTCGTCATCCAGGGCAAAGCCCTTGACCATGTACTCCTTGAGGACGCCGGTGGCCCAGATGCGAAAGTGGGTCGCCCGGCGAGAATTGACGCGATAGCCTACGGAAATGATGGCGTCGAGGTTGTAGAACAACAATTCCCGTTCTACGCTTCTATTTCCTTCTTTTTGAACTGCTCGAAATTTTCGAGCAGTTGAATCTTCAATTAACTCACCTGTTCTGAAAATTTCCTTCAGATGATAGGTGATGGTATTGCTTTCCACACCAAACAGCTCCGCCATAGCCTTCTGGGTCAGCCAGACGGTTTCATCGCGGATGACGGCGTTGACGGAAATATCCTGCTCGGCGGATCGGTATATCAGAAACGGAAAGGTATCGCTCATGGGGGCTCCTGACAGGGCTTGAGAGAATCATGACGGCTGAACCGAGACTTGGCAAGTAATGCCGTTTCTATCGGCTGTTGTCGGCGTCTCCGTCTGGTTGTACGGAATCCGCCAGAAAGTCCCCTACCAGACTGGCCGAGTTTTTCAGCGCGCTATCCTCCAGATGGGCATAACGTTGCGTCAGGGAGGGGTCTTTGTGCGTCAGCAGCTTCTGTACATGGGAAAGCGGCACGCCATTGGAAACGGCCACACTGGCGAAAGTGTGCCTGAGGCCGTGCAGGGGCCGGAAGTCCGCCGGGAGGTCGGCGGCGCGCTTGATGGCGTTGACCTGTTTGTTGATGTCGGTCATGCGGCTCACGCCGTCCCTGCCGGGGAAGACATAGGCGCTGTCGTTGCCGCCGATTTCGGCCAGCAGTTCGCGTACCGGCTGGGTGAGCGGGATGCGCTCGTCCCGACTGCTCTTGGCTCCTTCCTGCTCCTCGCCCCTGATGGTGATGAAGCCGCGCTCAAAGTCGATGTGCGTCCACTTGAGGCGGAAGAGCTCGCCGCGCCGCATGCCCGTATAATAGGCCATAAGCATGAATTGCCCGGCCTTGCGGTTTCGCGCGTTGCGCGCTGCCTCGATGAAGCGGGCGCGCTGTTCGGCGGTGAGCATTTCTGTCTTGACATTGTTGAGGCGCGGCATCTCGAAATGGAGCTGTGCGGGCGACTGCCAGGGGCATAGCCCTTTTTTGACGCCAAAATTGATGATGCGCCGCAGCAGCTCCAGCACATTCTTGACGGTTCCGGCTTTCTTCCCGGCCTTGGCGAGCCTGAGGCGCAAGGCATCCACGTCATGCGTGCTGATTTCTTCCGGTGTGCGGCCGGCAAAGTCCTGCAGGTAGTTCTTGTAGCGGTTCTCGTCCGTGACAATGCCCTTGAGGTCAGGCTTGTTGGCTTTGTATGCCTCCCAGAGGCGAGCGATGGTCCAGCGCCCGGCAAGAGCGGCTTCCTGCTCGCGGCGGATGCGGCGGCGCTCGGTATTGGGCAGGCTGACGCCGTTGACGCGCTGCTCACGGATTTTGGCGGCCTTGGCGGCGGTCATGCGCTCGGATTCGCGCCCCACCTTTTCCTCAATCTTTTTTCCGTCCAGCCGGTACATGATATAGAAGATCTTGTCAGGCCTGCCGGTGGGAGCCTCATCCCGTCCCTTGGCACGAGGCTTTCCGAGGACAAAAAAGACGCCGATTTTTTCGGTCTGGTGACGCTCAAGTTTAGACATGGCAAGCTCTCCAGGGCGATTTTTCCCCTCTCTATTCCCACCATATTCCCACCACGTCAAGCCGAAAAAGGCCGAAAAACACCGAAAATGACCGTAAGCCCCATCCCAACTTAAATCAATTATTAGTAGTAGTTAGTAGAAAAAAGAAGGGAACCGATAACGGCTCCCTCTGTGCTCATAACCCGAAGGTCGTAGGTTCAAATCCTGCCCCCGCAACCAAAAAAGCCCCCCCCGGCATAGCCGGGGGTTCTTTATATGCGCCTGTAAGGCTCTCTTGCCAGCAGCGCCCTAGCAGGCGCGTGTGCGATCTGACATTTGCATTTCTGTTACCTGCGGCCCGTAAACGGGCTGCCGGGATAAGGTAAACTCAACTGATCCCCTAACTTATCCTGGGCAATTTGCCCCCGGATATACTCCTGAATCTTCTTTTTATTCTTGCCTACTGTATCCACATAATAGCCACAACACCAAAATTCACGATTGCGATATTTGAACTTGAGGTCGCCAAATTGCTCATAAATCATCAAACTACTCTTTCTTTCAGATAGCCCATAAAGCTTGATACGCTCATTTTCGGAGGAATCTCAAGCAACATATGAATATGGTCTGGACAACATTCCGCTTCAACAATGTGTACTGCTTTCCACTCACAAAGTTTTCGCAAAATCTCTCCTATTGCCCGCTTCTTTTCTCCATAAAATACCTGACGGCAATATTTGGGGGCAAAAACGACATGATATTTACAATTCCATTTCGTATGCGCTAAACTTTTTACGTCACTCATTGTGACCTCCTTTTGATTTGTCTTTGGGAAGCAGTTGCCAGACCGCGTTCCCATTATGACAAATCAAAAGGAGTTTTCATAATATATGTATAGCTCTAAGCTTTTTTGAACCTCCCGCCTAGCCGGAGGTTTTCTTTCATACAAAAAGGGCTTACGATAAAAATCGTAAGCCCTTTTGCATAGGCGGGATTTGTTCCCACCACTATTCCCACCAGTTTTTTATTTTTTCTGAAATTGTAACAAGATGCAAGGCAAAAAAATTAGATAAACTATATTCGACAGAAAAAAGCCATGTCTTGATGCGTTCACGGATGCAAATCTCCTTTCCGTAAATGCATTACTGCGGTTTTCTAAAACTAAAGGTGTAAAAAATGATTATTCAAGACCAAAGGAATAGCCCAAGTTTTATTTATCACTATTGTTCTATGGAATCATTTTCTAAAATTATAGAAAATAGAGAGATTTGGGTTACTCCAGCTGTTAAAATGAACGATATCACGGAAGGAAGCTGGATTACCGCACTGCTAAGAAGATATGCACAAGAAAATTTATCGTCTACACAGAAAGACTTAGATTTTGCTAATGCCATACTAGAATTCATTGCAATTAATTCTTATCCTTTATATATGACGTGCTTTTCTCAAAATAAAGATTTATTAAGCCAATGGAGAGGGTATGCAGATGCTGGAAAAGGAATATCAATAGGATTTAAACTAAATTCATTTTCTATTCCAATTATTGATAATAATTGGATTTCAAAATTTCGGCATGGAAAATATTATCTATGTAAAGTTCAATATGTTGACTACAATTATATATATCCATCTATAGATGATATATTTAAAAGATACAAACATACCATAGACAATCTTCATAATATCGCAATACAATTTATTAATATGAGATCTATCCTAAAAAATGATTCTTTCTCTGAAGAACAAGAATGGAGACTTGCAATAGAGCCTCAGTTTTTTAGAAAAAACGATGCTCATGTGTGGGTATCTCAAATAATACCTCTAGAAAATATTAAAACTCGTGTAACTACTAAGGGGTTATCAAAATATCTTTCTTATCCAATTTTAGGAGAAAATCAACCACAAATTGAGGAAGTTGTTTTAGGACCACTCAATCAAACAACAGATGAAGATCTTAGTTTTTTTCTTTATAAGAATAAATTGCCATTTGTAAAAATCAAACGTTCTCGTTCTACTTTTTGTGGATAAGAATATAGTATATTATTTATTAGGATATGCTATTGAACTATTATCTATGACCTGCTGAATATTTTGCATATTTGGTGAGGAATAGAAAAACATGGCAACGTTCAATCAGGGCAAGATCGTCAAGGTTCTGGAAAGCGCCCTCAAGAGGCCGCAGCAGGATTTCATCTGGGAGTTCCTGAAAGCCTACGGCACCTCCGCCGCCACGCTCAAGCGGCTGCGCCTCGGTGACGGGCAGCGCAATGTGGCCTGGCAGGAAGGCGACCTCGGCGTCGCGCAAAAACTCTATTTCCGTGCCGTGCCCATAGGCCACATCAGGAAGCGGAAGTTCTCATTCATGGACGCTCCTCGTGGGGCATACGGAAATCATGGCAAAGGGGGCGCGCCCTGACAAGATGCGCTACCGCTCTTCCCAGGATGCGTCCCACAGAGGAATATCCTACAAATACTCGAACGCATCGCGCATACGCCGCATTTCGGAGAAAGCCGCTTTGACGAGGGATGCTTCGTACCTCCAATGCGAGACGGCTTCGCGTATCTCGGCAAGGCGTTTCTGCGCTTCGCTCTTGCGGAATCGGAAAAACTCGGCAGCCTCCAGCGCATCGCTCACGCTGAAAGCGCTCCTCTCTTCCATGATCGCCGTATGCAGAAACGCCGCCTTTTCCGTGGGATGAGAAGTTTCGAGGTCATACACGGGAGAGAGCCGCCAGCCCAGCGGCTCCCTCAGGAAGCCGTGATTCCGCAAGTGGTCGTCCACATTGTACACACACATATTGAAAACCATGCGCGACCACAACTCATGCAGGTCTTCGGCGGGAGCCGAGCCTTCCGCCTGAAGGACGGAGGCCATATCAACATAACTCATATGCTCGCCGTCCCTGGCCTGGAGCAGGCTCATGGCCGAGATGAACGGAATACGCTCCACGCCCCGGCGGTCGAAGCGCTGCACAAGCAGAACATTCTTCCCCGCCACATTGTGGAGCTGAACTTCTGGAGTCCGGATGCCCGCGCGGCGCGCCAGCTGAAAGGTCACATATTCCCAGAGCGGGATGTCGCGGTCGTCGTTGCGGCTGGGGAACTTGGCAATGAGCAGCTCCCCATTCTTCCCGAGCACAGAAGCCTTGGGGCGCGCGCCGCCAAGCGAGGAGCCGGGGGCGACCAGCACGCGAAGATCGGCATCCGTTTCCGTTCGGGCATCGATATTCCGCGCGGCGTTCAGCAGCCTGGGCAGAGAGACGAGGGGCGGCACGGAATCGGCCCCGGATTCTGCAAGAAAACTCTTGCCGCTATCGGCGGAAAGACGAATGGCCCCTTGCCGGGTAGCATCGTTGACCCCGAGCAAAAAATCGGAGTCCAGCAAGGTGCGCGGCTTGCGGTTTTCCGCTTCGGCCCGCGCGCTTTCCTGTCGGCGCAGCAGCGCCTTGCCCCAGCGGTCGGGCGAACAATCCTGAAAACAGAGGAAAAGTCCTTCGCAGGTTTTGGGGTACGGGTCGAGCGGCAGATCCGGACTCAGGGCAAACGCCTGCGGAGCCTGAAGCCACTCGGGCGCATAGGAAAAGACGGAAGCCAGCTTGCCCCTGATATGGTTCAGCCTGAGTGTGCCCACACGTTGAGGCGTCGTGCGCTGGAGATACACGTTGCAGATGCCGCCCATGTCAGCTCTCCACTTTCGGCAGGCGGGCACGCTTGGGCAGGCGCTCCTCGTCCAGCATCAGGCCAAAAGCATCGTTTTTCTGGTCGAGCAGCTCCGAAAACGGCGTTCCCATGCCCAGAGCATAAATAACGGCTGCAACGTTCCCCACGCTCACTCCGGTTTCGCCTTTCTCGATACTGGCTAGCGTTTTGGTGGATATTCCGGCGCGCTCGGCAACGAGAGCCATGGGGAGCCTGCGCCGCAGCCGCGCGGATCGGATGTCGCTGCCAAATTTTTTAAGGGAACGGGAAACATGGAGATTCGCCATGATGAACTCGAAATATTTTACCTGTTATCCCCAATTAACAAGAAGTTTATTTCGAGTTTTTCTCGGCGTCAAGAGGAGGCGCCGACAACGGGGAAGATTCCTCCGGGCCTTGGGAAATCAGGGCAAAGGGCACACAGGCGGAGACGCGCCGCAGCAGGGCTTCAAGAAAGGCGTTCCTTAAAACGGGTTGCCGGGGCCTGACAGCCTGAATTTGGCAAAAGAAAGAAACGCCGCACTGTTCCTGAAAGACTGTTTTGTGCTTGGTACTCATGGCGCGGTCAGGTGAATGCGGATATCACGCTGCGGACGTATCTGTGCCCCAACCATAGCAGACCTTACTCTTTTATTCCGCCATCTCATCAAAAAAATCAGAGTCCATATGTTTCAGTTCAAGTTTCCTATACCTTCTGACACCGATACCATGCTGTACCATAATCTTAGCCAGTTCATCGCCATCTATCAGCCGCAAGTGCTTATGGCTGCGTTCCGCATATTCACGGGCAGCCTTGGTATATCGGCTTGTGGTCACAAATACCCCTTTAACTATGCCATGCGCGTCCATGGCGCCAGCGAACTCGCGGATTTTATCGGGGCCTATGCCCGAATCCGGGCTATATCTTTTTGCCTGAAGGTAGATTTTGTCCAGGCCAAGCACGTCTTCGGTGATGACGCCGTCTATGGCGCCATCACCTGACCCACCTGTCCTTTTTCCGGAACCACTCGCGCCATAACCAAGTCCGAGCATCAGCTTGACAATCAGCTGTTCAAATTGAGCATCACTCAGAGCCTGGACTCGTTCTTTAATGTCAGATTGCAAGGCATCATTATGATCCTTAAACGCCGCTTCTATACGTTCTTCAGGGGTGCCCTCCTCCACATCGGAAAAATGGGGAGCCCCCTCGGCGTTTTCAGCTTCAGCATGAGAGGTGCTTCCACCACTGAACTGACGAAAGCTTTCTGAGCGAGCTTTTAAAAAATTTTTGTCTATACGTTTCGGATTCTCGGCAAGTACCTTTCGCCCGGCTTCCGTAATGGTGTATACGCCCCGGGATTCCCGCTGCAGAAGCCCTGCTTTGGCAAGATAGGTAAAGGACCATACGACTCTGTTGGCAAGCCGCGTCTGCCTCCCGCTCGGCAACATTTCACGCCTGTCTTCATCGGAAAGACCAAATTCAGCAGTAATGTGTGCAACCGCTTCTGCTGTATTCACAGGCGTAGTTGCCGCCAAACGGAGAACCGGCAGCATGAAGCTTTGAAAGTCAGGGATAGCCATAAGTGACGCACCTCCTCATGATTCATGTTTGGACTTGCCTATGAGGGGAGAAAAAAGGCCCACGCCACACGGACGCCAATATATCTCATGCGGACAGCATGGCAAACAGCGTGAACCCTGACAAGATGGGGCGCCCCTGAAAAACACGACTCAGATACGCGACTTTTGCGACGTGGGGCCGCTGCTCAAATACGCTGCCTCTCCTTTCCTCGAGCTTTTGCCGGGTAACGGAAAAGAGCCGCCAGCCCGGCGATCGAAGCGTTGCACAAAAGGTACCATATTCCCCGAGCAGAAGGAAACGGGCGCGTTCCCCGGCGGGATGCGCTGTCCCGGCTCCGGGATGGCTACAGGTTTTCCAGCAGACGCAGCAGATGCCGGATGTCATCCTCCCCGGGAACAGGGGGCAGGCCCGTCAGGATGCCGAGACCCTCCATGGCGTCGTGAAAGGCTTCCTTTTCCATGTCGGTGGTGACCGCGCTGTGCGCCGTGGCATCGATCATGAGCAGTTGCATCAGCGCGGCGCGCAGTTCCCTGCCCTCCAGGCCGAGGTCCAGGATATACAGGCGGGGGGGATCGGCGCGCAGGGCCTCCTTGCAGGCATCCAGAGAACCGGCGAACGTGACGTCCGCGCCGTGCTCCCTGAAAACGGGGAGGAAAGGTTGCCACTTTGCGCTGTCGGTGGTGACGATGAGGATGGCGCTCCTGGTCATGGCGGCTCCTTGCGGCCCTGGGCGGCGAGGTGTTTTGGGGAAGGGAAAGGGTGGGACGGCGCGAAGGCTTGAGCCGGAACTTCACGGCCCAAGTCTTCGCACTCCCCGCCCCGCGCAGTGTCTGCGCGGCGCCTGGCGTCTGCGTTTGCAAGCTGGCACGGGAGCATCCTGCTGAGGAAAATATCTGTACGCCAGATAGCTTCCTCAGGTCCCGCTGCCGTCATTTCCCCGCAGAGCGGGACAAGCGGCGGGAAAAGCGTGATCTTCCGCCGTATTCCGGCGCGGGCGTCCGCTCCCGCAGCCGCCGGAGCGTTTCCGCGCTTTGATCGCGAAAACGCTCTAGTGCCCGCCGCAGGAGTGTTCGGGCGTGAACGCGGGCAGCCTGCCCTCGATGAAGGCCTGCACCGCCTGCCCCACGGTGGGGAAGTTCCCGGCGAAGTACACTTCCACGCCCGCCTGGTTGAAGCCCATGAGGGGGCGCATGCCCATGCCGCCCGCCAGCAGGACGTTGACGCCCTCTCCGGCCAGATAGTTCACCGGGGCGAGGCAGCCGCCCTGCTGGTGGGCAATGGGGGGCAGGGTACGCACGGCCGTGATCTTGCCGTCTTCCACGTCCGCGATGGTGTAGATCTCGCAATGGCCGAAATGCATGCCCATGCCCGCGTCAAGACCGCCGGGCAGGGCGGAGGGGATGGCGATGATTTTTTTGTCCATGTGGTGATCCTCGAAGGGTTAAAGGTTGGGGGTCTTGCGGGAGTCCGCCCGGGCGGCGAGTCCGTCGATGGTTTTCCAGGCCCCGGCAAGAAGTCCGGCCAGGGGGGAATCCGTTTCCGTCAGGGCCTTGCCCGCAATCATGGCCCGCATCACATCCGGGCTGAACGGCAGTTCCGCGGCGACCGTCCTACCCTTTTCCTCCGCCAGGGCGCGGATGCGCGCCGTTTCGGCGGGATTGAGATCGGCCTTGTTGATGATCAGGGCCACGGGAATGCGAAAATGGTCGCACAATGCGGCCACCCGCTCGAAGTCGTGGACGCCCGATGGCGTCGGCTCCACCACCGCCACGGCCAGCGTCGCGCCGGAGAGGGAGCTGATGACGGGGCAGCCGACCCCGGGCGAACCGTCGCACAGAATGGTCTGTGCCCCGTTTTCGCGCGCGAGTTCCCGCGCCTGCTGCTTGAGCAGGCTGACCAGACGGCCGGAATTTTCCTGCCCCGGATTCAGCAGCGCGTGCGCCATCAGCCCGAAGCGGGTGTCGCTGATGTACCATTCCCCGCATTCGCGCTCGGGGAAGGCGATGGACCCGGCGGGGCAGAGACGGAAGCAGACGCCGCAGCCTTCGCAGCGCAGGGGGTCGATCTCGAAGGCATCGCCTTCCTGCCGCACGGCGCCGAATCTGCACAGCCCGGCGCAGGTGCCGCAGCGGGTGCAGCGTTCGCGGTCGATCACGGCCTCGTTGCCGGAAATGAAGGCCTCCCGGCGACGGGGGACGGGAGCGAGCAGGAGGTGCAGGTCCGGCGCGTCCACATCAAGGTCGCAGATGACCACGCCCTGCCCCGCCCCCCTGGACCCGGCGGACGCCAGATGCGCGAGGGCCGCGCACACGGAGGTTTTTCCCGTGCCGCCCTTGCCGCTGATGACGACGATCTCACGCATGGCGTCCTCCGTGTTCCGCACGGTGCAGCAGGGCCTCGGCCAGCGCGCGGAAGCGCTCCTCCCAGAGGGGGGAGGTCCCGGCAATCAGGCCGCCCGCGGCATACCGTTCCGCCGCCGCGCGGTCAAAGGGCAGTTCGGCCAGCAACGGCAGGCGCCGCTCCGCGCACCAGGCCCGCAGGGCCGCGTCCCCGGACTCGTTGCCCTCCATGCCGGAACGGTTCATGACCACGGCCAGGCGTGCGCCGGTCCGCGCGAATGCCGCGTGGGCCAGCGTGAAATCGTGAATGCCGAACGGCGTGGGTTCCGCCACCAGCACCACCGTGTCCGCCCGTCCGGCCACGGTCATGGCCGGGCAGCTCACGCCGGGAGGGGCGTCGATCAGGGCGTCCTCCCCGGCTTCGGCAGTCATGGTCTCCAGCCGGGCCAGCAGCGCCCGCAGGAGGGGCGGCGTCATGGCCTCGCCGATGCGCGTCCGGCCCATGAGGAAGCGGCCCCGCGCCCCGACGGCGGAGAACGCGCCTTCCTCCAGCACGCCCAGCTCGCGTTTGCCCGTGTCGAGCGCCCCTTCGGGGCAGACCGCGAAGCAGCCGCCGCAGCCGTGGCACATATCGGGGAAAATCAGCACCTTCCTGCCGAAGCGGGCAATGGCCCGGTATTGGCAGATATCCTTGCAGGACCCGCAGCCCGTGCATTTTTCCGCATCCAGCACCGGCACGTCCAGCGTGACGGCGGTTTGCTCCGCAAGGTCGGGCGCAAGAAAAAGGTGCAGGTTGGGTGCTTCCACATCGCAGTCGGCGGCGATGACCGGGCGGGGCCACAGCGCGGCCAGCGAGGCCGTCACCGAGGTCTTGCCCGCTCCGCCCTTGCCGCTGGCGAAGACGATACGCATGGCGTTTCCTTCGGGCTTAATGGTGGCGTCCTTCCTCGTTGGGGGCGTCGGCGGCGGCAACGCGGCCGCTGCGGAACAGCTCCACGGCCTCGCGCACGGTGCGGCCGTCGAGGTTCTGGCAGATCCGGATATCCGCCGCCTTCAGCGCCTCGAAGGCCTTGGGGCCGACATAGCCGCTGAGGACCACCTCCGCCCCGGCATCGGCAACGCGCTGTGCCGTTTCGATGCCCGCGCCCTGCGCCAGCACCTGGGAGGAACCGTTGTCCAGATAGGTGGCGTCCAGCGTTGCGGGATCCACGAGAACGAAACCCGCGGCCCGGCCGAAACGCGGGTCGACCATGGCGTCGAGTCCGGGGCCTTCGCTGGAGACTGCGATCTTCATGTTCCTATGCTCCTTGGGAAAAATGGTGTCACGCGGACGAAAGCGCACGTTCGCGCTTTCCGCGATACGCAGGGCGTGCCCATGCACCAGGGCTTCGGCCACGGCCCGCCGGGCTTCGGTCAGGACACGGCCGAAAGTGTGCCGGGAAACGCCCATGACTTCCGCCCCCCGTTCCGCGGTCATGCCTTCAAGATCGGCAAGGCGCATGGCCTCCAGACCGTCCACGGGCAGATCGACCGCGGGCAGGTCGCGCATGATCTCGCCGCAGGGCTTGAACAGGCGCACGCGGGGGTCGCGTTCGATGAAGCGGCAGCATCTCGGTCTGGGCATGGGTCTCCCGGGCGCGGGGCGGACGGATGAAAAGGAATATCCGTCCGGCCTGTTTCGCTCATTTGAGCATAATACCTCTGCCGCAAAAAGCAAGCCCTCGGTCAAAATTTGCCCCCCGGCCACCCCGGGCACCAGGAGCGGGCCGCCCGGCGCGCGCCCGGCAGGCCGTTTCAAGGAATTTCTCGACAGCGGCGGCATCCTTCCGTAGCCTGCCCGCAAGCCAACAGAAAAACGCCGGGCGCCCGCAGCGCGCGGCGTCCGCACCCCTGCCCCGGAGGCCCGCAATGCCCGAAGCCCGCACCAGCTCGCAACGCCTCGATCCCGTCACTCCTCATGCCATGCTGACCGCGCCGCATTATCTTGCCACGCAGGCGGGCATCGCGCTCCTCAGGCGGGGCGGCACGGCCATCGATGCGGCCATCGGCGCGGCGGCCGTGCTGTCGGTGGTCTATCCGCACATGTGCTCCATCGGCGGCGACAATTTCTGGCTCATCTACGGGGCGCGGGCGGGGGGCGAACTGAAGGGACTGAACGCCTGCGGCAGGGCCGGGTCCAGGGCGGACAGGGATTTTTATGCGTCGGCCGGCATGCCGGCTGTCCCCGCGCGGGGCTATGGCGCGGCGGTCACGGTGCCGGGCGCCGTCTCCGGCTGGGACGCGGCCTTCCGCTACAGTCGGGAGCGGCTGCGCTCGCCGCTTGCCTGGGCGGAGCTTTTTGAGGATGCCATCGACTATGCGGAACACGGCTTTCCCGTGAGCGCGAACCTTGAGGCATGCCTGACGGCGGCACTGGACGCCACGGATGCCGAATATCAGAATCTGCAGCGCTTTTCCGGCTTTCGGGAGGTTTTCGCCGCTGACGGCGCGCCCCGGCGGGCCGGGACCCTCCTGCGCCAGCCGGACCTGGCCGCCACCCTGCGCGCCATCGCCGCCCACGGCGCGGAAGCCTTCTACACGGGCGCCATCGGCGCGGCCATGGCCGAAGAGCTGGCGGCCAACGGTTCGCCGCTCACGCGGGAGGATCTCCTGCGCCACCGCCCCGTCTGGGTGGAACCGCTGACGACCCGCTACCGCGACTGTACGGCCTGCAACCTGCCGCCCAATACCCAGGGGCTGACGTCGCTCCAGATCCTCAATATCCTTGACAGGTTCGACCCCGGAAGCATCGAGGAAGGCTCCGCCGACTACTACCATCTGCTGCTGGAGGCGGCCAAGCGCGCCATCCGCGACCGCGACCGCCACATCACGGACCCGGACTTCGTGCCGGTGCCCGTGGAGCGCCTGCTCTCGGCCGCCTATGCGGACGCCATGCGCGCCGACATCAGGATGGACGCGGCCGCGCCCCCGCCGGACGGACGGAGCCACGGCGGCGACACGGTCTGGCTGGGCGTCGTGGACCGGCACGGCAATGCCGTCTCCCTGATCCAGAGCATCTACCATCCCTTCGGGTCGGGCATCATCCCCCGGGGCACGGGCGTCATCCTCCAGAACCGGGGCTGCGCGTTCAGCCTCGACCCCGGCCATGTGAACCGTCTGGAGCCGGGCAAGCGCACTTTCCACACGCTCAACCCGGCCATGCTCCTCAAGGGGGGCAGGCCCTTCCTCGTTTATGGCACCATGGGCGGCGAAGGCCAGCCGCAGACCCAATCCGCCCTGGTGACGCGCATCGTGGACTACGGCATGCCGCCGCAGGACGCCGTGGCCGCGCCCCGCTGGCTCTTCGGCAGGACCTGGGGCAGCGTCAGCGGCAAGGTGCGGCTGGAAGACAGGATCCCCGCCGCCGTCATCGCCGACCTGCGCGCCCGGGGGCATGACATCGAAGTGGTGGGACCCTGGTCGGAGACCATGGGCCATGCGGGCGCCATCCTGGTGGATGCCGAAAACGGCACCCTGCGGGGCGCGGCAGACCCGCGCGGGGACGGTCTGGCCGCGGGGTATTAGCGGTAGCGGGAGTTGGGCCATGGAGGGTGGAGTATGCCGCGATTCTCCGTCAAAAACAGCCTTTTTCGCGCTGGCGGCGTTACTGTGCGATTTTTGTCGGTCATGTACCTGAGTACACTCCCTCCAAAAATCGCCCATTTCCTTGCCAGCGCAAAAAAATCTTATTTTTTAGGATTCTTGCGGCGACAGCCCCCGCCCTGCGCTCCGCTCCGGGCGGCGAGCGGAAAAGTGTCTCTTCTCCACCGACACATGAAAATGAAAAGAACATGGTGCTCTTTTTATTTTTAATGGGCTGTTTTTGACGGAGAGTTGCGTCAGTACACAACCGGCACATCCCAAACCCGCAGCATTAATGACCCTCCCCCCCTCAGGGCAGCTCCACCGGCGCCAGCCGCCAGATGCCCTCCGGGCAGACCGCCGCGCACAGCCCGCAGCCGATGCAGCGGCGTTCCGCCACCGACAGCGGAAACCCGGCGACATCGCCAGCGCCCGAGGCTTCCGGGGCGCCCGTTCCCGCGGCCTCGCGCCGCCGAAGGGCCGCGCGCGGGCAGGCGCGCACGCACTGCCAGCAGCGGCGGCATTTCCCGGCCGCAGGGTCCGGCCACGGCGCGCGCAGGCGCCCGGGCCCGGTTGCCACCACTTCCGCCACGCCGCCGTCATCGGGCAGCACGTCACCGAAAAGGCCCCCTTCCGGCCATGCGCGGGCGTGAAATTCCCGCACTCCCGGGCGTTGGGCGCGCGCGCCCCGCGCCGCCTCCGCGTGTCCCGCGCGGGCGGCGGGCACGATTTTCCGCCATTCCTCCCAGCGGCCGAGCGGTTCCAGAAGCTCGGGCCGCCCGATGGCGCCGAGAAATCCCGCCATGCCGCCGCCCAGCCATTCCCTGTCCCCGGCGTCCAGGGGCAGCAGGCGCACCTCGGGCGGCAATTGCGGACAGGCGCCGCGCACATAGACGACGCCGCCCACCATGCCCACGCACGGGCGTTCGCCCAGGGTCGCCGCGCCGCCGGGTCCCGACGCGCGATCATGGCCGCAGACCACGGCCTTTCCGCCGCCCATGAACTCGAAGGCGAAGCTGCCCACGCTGCCGAGCACCCAGAGTTCCGGCGGCTCATGGAGCGGATCGTGCTTCATGAGCGAACCGGTGCGCGCCCCGGCGCGGCCCCCCACATGGATCCTGCCGGCGGCGGCGCAATGGCCGGTGGTGTCCCCGGCGTCGCCAAGCACGGTGATATGCCCGCCCGCGTTGAGCCAGCCCACATCGGCGGGCGCGGGTCCGCGCACCAGGATCTCGGTGCCGGGCAGGGCCATGGAGCCGACGCGCTGACCCGGATTTGCGATCTCGAAGCGAAGCGTCCTGCCCTGGGCGTTCCAGAGCGGGCCGCCGATGTCGTGCTGGCCGGAAGCCGCGATGCTGAACTCCGTTTCGCCCGCTTCCACCGCGCTTCTGATACGCAGCAAAAGCTCGCGGGTGGACATGCGCTCGTGGCCGTGGACCGTTGAAAGACGAAGCATGGTGCCCTCGGTGTTTGGTGTCAGCAGGCGTAGGCAATGCCGAGCCGTTCGGCCACGTCCCTGCGTGTGGCTACCAGGGCGTCGGCCCTGCCCACGGGCAGGGAGCTGTTGCCCACCGGCGCCAGGAGTTTCCGCAATTCCGCGTCAAAGGCGAGCATGTAGTCCACAATGGCCTGCGCGCCCCTGTCCACGTCCAGGCGGCGCACCAGGCGCTCGTCCTGGGTGCAGATGCCCATGGGGCAGCGCCCGGTATTGCAGGCATTGCAGCGGCCGTGCTCGTTGCCCACGCAGCCGAGGAGCTGCAGCAACAGCCGCCCCAGCACCACGCCGTCGGCGCCCAGACAGACGAGCTTGAAGGCGTCCGCCGCCGCGTCGCCGTTCATGCCCACGCCGCCGCCCGCCCAGAGCGGGATGCGGCCCTGAAGCCCCTGGGCCGCGGCCGCGCGGTAACAGTCGCGCACCACGGAAACGACGGGGTGCCCGGTATGCTCCAGTGACACGGCATAGGCCGCGCCAGTGCCGCCGAGCATGCCGTCCAGAAAGAACCCGCCGCAGATGTGGTACGGGTCGCGGAGCAGGTTGTTGTAAACGGCCACGGAAGTTGCCGAGGCCGCGCACTTGACCGCCACGGGCACGCGGAAGCCGAAGGCCGCGTTCATGGAAAGGTGCATCTTCTGCACCGCTTCCTCGATGGAATACAGGCCCTGATGGTTGGGCGGCGAGTGCAGGGTGGCGCGGGGCACGCCCCGGATGGCCTGGATATGCGGCGCCACCTTGGCCGCCGGCAAAAGGCCCCCGTCGCCGGGCTTGGCGCCCTGCCCCACCTTGATGAGCACGGCCGCCGGATCGGCCCTCATGCGCGGCAGGCACCCGATGATGCGGTTCCAGCCGAAGTGGCCGGAGGCGATCTGGAGGATCATGTAGCGCAGGCGTTCGGATTCGAGCAGCCGCGTGGGCACGCCGCCCTCGCCCGACGACATGCGGACGGGCAGGCCGCACTCCTCGTTGAGCCAGGCAACGGCCAGAACCAGCGCCTCCCACGCCCGGGTGGAGAGCGCGCCGATGCTCATGTCGCTGAAAATGACGGGATAGATCCAGCGCACGGGCGGCGTTTCCCCGGCCAGGACAAGGCGCCCCCCCTGCGCGCGCAACGGCAGCTCCCCGGGCCGGAGCAGCCGCCCCAGCGGGGAGCGCAGCTCAAACGTGTGCCGTTCCGAATCCAGGGCCGGGTCCGTCATCTGGCTGATGCGGCCGATGACGATGGCATCCAGCGTGCGCTCGCGCGCGGGGGCCTCCACCACGCTGCGGCCGCCCCGGCCGCCCCGGCGCGCGGGCAGCCCGGCAGTCCTGCCGAGGAGCGGCCAGCGGTTGTCCGCAGAGCGCTCGGGCCGGATGGCCTGCGCCGGGCAGACTTTTTCGCACATGCCGCAGCCCGTGCAGGCATGGACCGCGTCCGCCTTCTGGACGATGACCGGTCTCGGCGGCTGCGGGCGCCGGGCGCGCTCGTCGGCGCCGGCGCCGCGCGGCGGCAGGGCCGCCTCGAGGGCCCCGAAGGTGCAGGCGGCCACGCAGGACCCGCACAGGACGCAACGGCCGGGATCATGCCGGACCATCCACGGCAGGTCGCCCACGGAGGGCGCCTGCGCCAGGACCGGGGGGCGGTTCACTGAAGCCATCGCTGCATCTCCAGTCCGTTGTCCACCACCAGCAGCTCCCGCTCGCCGGGATAGACGTCGCGCGCCTTGTCGCGCTGCGGCAGGATGGCGTTGAGTCCGCAGACCTCCGAAGCCATGGCGACCATGTCCGCATCGCCGCCCACCACCAGCGGGCGCAGCTTCTTGGCGTCGCAACAGGCGAGCATGCGGCCGTCGGGCAAAAGGCCGATGACGGCGTTGGGACCGTTGATCTCCAGCTGGGCCAGGGATTCGCGGATCAGGCCCAGCACATCGCCGTCCTCCCTGCCCGCGGCTTCGGCGGCGGGCAGGGGCGTGAGCACATGCTTGTAGTAGATGAGCGGCCAGCCCAGTTCCCGCAGCACATAGTGCAGGGTGTAGAGCAGGCACTGGGAGTCGGACTCGAAGCCCGCGTAGCCCCGGTGCAGGGATCGCAGAAACTCGCGGTTGCGGGTGAACATGGTGTTCTCGCCGTTGGCGCAGAGTGTGTGCCCCTGCAGGAAGAAGGGATGCGCCGCGTAGCGCACGATGCCGTAATTGGTGTTCTGGCGGCACTGGGCCACGATATTGCGGGCCACGAGGCGGCCGTCGTCCTCCCAGAGGCGGAAATAGGCGGCAATGTCCGCCGGATCGCCGATCTCCTTGAGCGTGAGCACATCGGGCCAGAACGAATAGACATAGCCCGCGTCGTGCGCCTCCAGCAGACGGCGCAGGGCCAGGCGCGTGTCGAGCAGCAGCTCTTCCCGCTCGCGCCGGCCGCGCCGGCGGAAGGCTTCGGGATAGTCGTAGTTGCTGAACACATAACGCGGCATGGCCGCCATGTTCAATCCGGGGCGGGCGTCCACCTCCGGCACCCACTGGGCCACCTGCACGAAGCCCAGGGAAGCCATGTGGTCGCTCACCAGTTGCAGCCCCTGCGCCGTGCAGGCGAGCGAGAGCAGGGGCATCTCCTTGTAATGGCCGAACACGCCTTCCAGATCCTGCATGACCAAGGCAAAGCCGGAGTTGTCATGCCCTTCCTGCTGCGGCAGCATGAGCCGGAGCGCCAGCGACGGGGGCGCCGCCTCCCGGCACTTGATGGAGCCTATCCTGCACATTTTCGTTCTCCACGCTTTCAATGCGCCCAGAGCAGTTCCGCGTACTTGGGCAAAGGCCACTCGCCGTCGTCCACCAGCCGTTCCAGCGCGTCCGCATGCGCGCGGCACACGGCCATGGCGGGCAGGACGACATCGCGCGCGGCCCTGGCCTGCGCCAGCGCGTCGGGCGCCTGCGCCGCCGCCGCAAGCGCGGACTCAAGCTCCGTCACGCCCGTCTGGAGCGCGTCCGCATGCGCGCGGATGGCGTTGAACTGCGCTTCCTCCTGCGGGCAGGCCGCCTCCCCGGTCACCGCGCGCGTCTTGAGCAGCACGTCCGCGGCCCGCGCCTGGGCCGCGCGCGCCGGCGGCAGGATCTGGCCGCGCGCCATGTCGGCCAGGATCTGCCCTTCGATACGCACGGTCTTGGCGTAGCTTTCGAGCAGGATCTCCTGCCGGGCCGTCATCTCGCGCTCGGTGAGCACCCCGTGGCGCAGGAAGACATCCATCACGTCCGGGTCGGTATAGCGCTCCAGCGCGTCCACGGTGGTGCGATGGTTGGGCAGCCCGCGCCGGGCCGCCTCTTCCGGCCAGGCGGCCGCATAGCCGTTGCCGTTGAACACCACGGGCATATGCTCCCGGAACAGGCGCGGCAGCAGCTCCTGAAGAGCGGCCGTGAGGTCCGCGCCGTTGGCGAGGGCCGCCTCCAGTTCCGTGGCGATGTCGTCCAGGGCGCAGGCCACGGCCGCGTTGAGGGCAATGTTCACCGGCGCCACGGACTGCGAGGAGCCTACGGCGCGGAATTCGAACTTGTTGCCCGTGAACGCGAAGGGGCTGGTGCGGTTGCGGTCGGAAAGGTCGCAGGGCAGCGGCGGCAGGGTGGACACGCCCACTTCCATCACCGGCGCGCGCTCCGTGGCGGCGTGCGCGCCGCTGATGATGTTCTCCAGCACCGCCGTGAGCTGTTCGCCCAGATAGACCGAGAGGATGGCCGGAGGCGCCTCGTTGGCGCCCAGGCGGTGGTCGTTGCCCGCGCCGATGGCGCCCAGGCGCAGGGCCGTGGCGTGCCTGTGCACGGCGCGCAGCACCGCGGCGAGAAAGACGAGGAACTGGGCGTTGTCCTGCGGGGTGGAACCGGGGTTGAGCAGGTTCTGGCCGTCGGAATCGCAGAGCGACCAGTTATTGTGCTTGCCGCTGCCGTTGACCCCGGCAAAGGGCTTTTCGTGGAGCAGGCAGACAAAGCCGTGCCGCCCCGCCAGGTGGCGCATCATGTTCATGGTGAGCATGTTGTGGTCGCAGGCGAGATTGGCGTCCTCATAGACCGGGGCGATCTCGAACTGGCCGGGGGCCACCTCGTTGTGCCGGGTCTTGGCCGGGATGCCCAGGGCCAGCAGCCCGTTTTCCAGATCCTGCATGAAGCTCATGACCCGGGCCGGGATGGCGCCGAAATAGTGGTCCTCCATCTCCTGTCCCTTGGGCGACGGCGCGCCCACCAGGGTGCGCCCGGCGAGCATGAGGTCGGGCCGGAGCGCGGCAAGATTTTTATCCACGAGGAAGTATTCCTGCTCCGGCCCCACCATGGGCCGCACGCCCGTGGCCGAACTGTTGCCGAAGAGCCGGAGCACGCGCAGCGCCTGGCGCGAGAGCGCCTCGATGGAGCGCACGAGCGGGATCTTGCGGTCCAGTGCCTCGCCCGAATAGGAATAGAAAAAGGTCGGGATATGCAGCGTTGCGCCGTAGGGACCGTCGATGATGAAGGCCGGGGACATGGGGTCCCACGCCGTATAGCCCCGCGCCTCGAAGGTGGAGCGGATGCCGCCCGAGGGGAAGGAGGAGGCGTCCGGCTCGCCGCTGATGAGCATCTTGCCGGAAAATTCGCTGATGCCGTGCCCGTTGGCCGCCGGAGAAAGAAAGGCGTCGTGCTTTTCCGCCGTAAGCCCGGTCATGGGCTGGAACCAGTGGGTATAATGCGTGGCGCCGCGCTCCATGGCCCAGTCCTTCATGGCATTGGCGACCACGTCCGCGATCTTCGGGTCAAGACGCGTGCCTTCGCGCACGGTCTTTTCCAGTGTGCGGTACACGTCCCTGGGCAGGCGGCGGCGCATGGCGTCAAGGCCGAACACGTCGCGGCCGAAGAGCGCATCGGCGTCGCCGGAACGGGCGGCATCCGCGCGCGCGGAGGTGTCGGAGGAAGAACGCGGGGCCGTGGCATGGGCGCGGGCAAGGGCCTGACTGCGGGGAGAAGACATGGGAGACTCCTTTGCAAAAACATGAAGGGTTGGCCGCGAAATCACAGGGCATCCACGCCGCGTTCGCCGGTGCGGATACGCACGGCATCCAGCACCTCGCTGACAAAGATCTTGCCGTCCCCCACCTGGCCGGTGCGCGCCGTGGCGACGACCGCGGCGATGACGCTCTCCAGCGCCTCGTCGTGGACGACCACCTCGATCTTGACCTTGGGCAGGCAGTCCACCTGCACCGTGGCGCCGCGATAGACCTCCGTGTGCCCGCGCTGGCGGCCGAAGCCGCGGATCTCCGCATAGTTCAGGCCATGGATGCCCAGACGGGACACGGCATCCCTCACGGACTCGAACATGCCCGGCCGGATGATGATCTCAAGCTTTTTCATTCTCTCGTTCTCCTGCGGGCGGCGCCGGAGCCGGTGCCATGCATCCGGACCCGGCATTGCCGCGCCGCGGTTGGGCAAAAACGGTTCAGAGCGAATATCCGCGTTCGTTGTGCTCGCTCAGGTCAAGACCGAGGAACTCGGCCTCGGGCATGACGCGCAGCCCCACAAGGGCGTCCACCACGCGCAGGATGCCACGGCTCACCACATAGACGTAGGCCCAGGTGGCGACGACGGAAACGGCCTGCACCCAGAGCTGGCGCGGGTTTCCGTACAGCAGGCCATCCACGCCGTTGACGGCGGCGGTGGCGAACAGCCCGGTGGCGAGCGCGCCCCAGGTGCCCCCCAGCCCGTGGATGCCCACCACGTCCAGCGCGTCGTCATACCCCAGGCGGTTCTTGAGCAGCACGCCGCCGTAGCAGACCATGCCGCCGATGAATCCGATGAGCATGGAAGGCAGCAGCCCCACAAAGCCCGCGCCGGGCGTGATCGCCACCAGGCCCGCCAGCGCGCCGGAAACCGCGCCCAGGCTGGTGGGCTTGCCCGTGCGCTTCCACTCCACGAGCATCCAGCCGAGGATGCCGCACGCCGAGGCGAGGTGCGTGGTCAGAAGCGCCTGCCCGGCAAGCATGCCCGCGGCAAGGGCGCTCCCGGCATTGAAGCCGAACCAGCCGAACCAGAGCAGGCCGCCGCCCAGAAGGGTCATGGGCAGGTTGTGGGGCAGACCGCCCTGCCGTCCGCTGGCGAGCCGGGGACCAAGCGCCTGGGCGCAGGCGAGCGCGCCCGCGCCGGAGGCCATGTGGACCACCGCGCCCCCGGCAAAGTCCACGGCGCCCATGCGCGCCATCCAGCCGCCGCCCCAGACCCAGTGCGCCATGGGCGCATAGGCGAAAATGAGCCAGAGTCCGGAAAACAGGAGCACCGCGGGGAAGCGGATGCGCTCGGCATACGCGCCGGAAACGAGCGCCACGGTGAGCACGGCGAACATGCACTGGAAGGCCACAAAAACCGTGTGCGGCAACGCGGAAGCCGCGGGCGCGGCCGTGCCCTGCACCCCGTCAAGCGCGAAAAAGGCGAGGTTGCCGATGACGCCGCCCACATCCTCCCCGAAGGCGAGCGTATAGCCGATGATTGCCCAGAGCGCCGTTGTGAGGCCAAGGCTCGCATAACTGTGCATGTTGGTGGACAGGACGTTGCGGACCCTCACCAGGCCGCCGTAGAACAAGGCCAGCGCCGGCGTCATCAGCATGACCATGGTGGCGCAGATGATGACAAATCCCGTATCGGACGCATTCATGCCCCAAAACCCCTCGAAGTTTCGCCTTCTCGTTCGCTGGCGCGGACAGCGGCAGGACGATCCGGCAGACCCGTCCCTCTGGGCATAAACCATGCCAGGGTCCGAAGCGGCGGGGCTTTTTAGGGCAATACTGTGTTTTTGTTTGAGAATTTTCCGCAAATATCCCGTGTGGCCGTCGCGGCACGGCCAGGAGGGCGCAGGGGGAGAGAAAAAAACGACAAAAAGGTACTTAATGTCCCCTTACCGGGGGAGATCCGGGGCGCGCGCCGCCGATGATCTTGAAAAAAACCTGTATTTACAAGGAAATATATTTCTCCATGCAAAATCTGCATTTTTGTCGTTTTCTTTCAGGGCATGCGCGCGCGGCAGCCTCGCGGGCCAGCGAACAGCCACGGGATAAGGCGTCGGCAAGGAGCCATCAAACAAATCGACAAAAATGTAGATTCAATGCCCCGTCCTGCACGCGGAATACCGCCGCCCCCGAAAGCTCTTGTAGCTGATGCCGTATTTTTTCAGGCGCAGGGCCATGACGCGCTCCGTAAGCCCCAGGGCGGCCGCCGCCTTGCCCATATGGCCGCCGCAGGACTCCAGGGCCTCCTCGATGCTGGCGCGTTCCACCTCGTCCAGGCGCGCGGCCAGGCTGCCCCCGGGCAGGGAGGCGCCCCCACCGCCCCGGCCGCCCGCGGGCGGCTCGCCGGAGACGCGCGGCCCATGGAGCGCCGGGGGAAGATGCTGGGGCAGCACCACGCGCCCGGAACCGAGCAGCAGGGCGGCCCGCTCCATCACGTTCTGGAGTTCCCGGACATTGCCGGGCCAGGCATAGCGCTGGAGCATGTCCATGACGGCCAGCGAGAGATGCGCCCGGCCGTGGCCGCCCCCCGCCGAGAACTGGCCGAGAAAGTGCGCCGCCAGCGGCAGGATGTCTTCCTGACGCTCGCGCAACGGCGGCAGGAAGATGGGAAAGACATTGAGGCGGTAAAAGAGGTCGCGGCGAAAGCCGCCCTCCGCCACCATCCGCTCGAGGTCGCGGTTGGTGGCGGTGATGATGCGCACGTCCGCCCGCAGCGTCTCCATGCCGCCCAGACGCTCGAAGACCCGTTCCTGGAGCACGCGGAGCAGCTTGGCCTGCGTCAGGAGCGAAAGCTCGCCCACCTCGTCCAGAAAAAGGGTGCCCCCGCGCGCCAGCTCGAAGCGTCCCTTGCGCGTCTGGGCCGCGCCGGTGAACGCGCCGCGCTCGTGGCCGAAAAGCTCGCTTTCGATCAGGGTCTCCGGAAGGGCCGCGCAATTGAGGGAAACGAAAGGCCCCCCGGCGCGCGGGCTGGCCGCGTGGATGGCCCGGGCGGCCAGTTCCTTGCCCGTGCCCGATTCTCCCTGCAGGAAGACCGTGGCCGGTGAAGGGGCCACCTGGGCGATCTGGGCATAGACCTGGTGCATGGCCTCGGAATTGCCCACAAAGCCGCGCGGACGCTCCCGCGCCGGGGCGGACTCGGCCATGCGGTCAAGGCTTTCCAGCGCCGTGTGCGCCAGCAGCGCGGCGATGATCTGCAAAAGTCGCAGCTCGTCTTCCAGCGTGGCCGCGTCCACGGGTTGGTGATCCACCGAGAGCGCGCCCACCACCTGGTCATGCAGCCGGATGGGGACGCAGAGGAACGAGACCCGCTCGCGCTTCAGGTCGCGCGAACGGGTCCTGTTGAGAAAGAGCGGTTCCGAACCCGCATCGCAGAGGCACATGGCGCGGCCGCCGGCAATGACGCGGCCGGTGACGCCCTCCCCCTGAAGATAGCGCCCGCGCCGCCGCTCCGCCGGATTCAGCCCGTACGCGGCATTGATGCGGATCTCGCCGCTGCGCGGGTCCACAAGCGTCACCGTGCCGTGGATGAGGGGCAGATGCGCGGCCATGAGCGCGAGCGCCTGCTCAAGGCTTTCCGCCACGTCACCGTCACTGTTCACCAGTTCGACAAGCTCACGCAAAAGCGCCAGCTGGGAGGCGGGCGCAAATGCCGCCGCGGCGGCGCACGGAACAGGCTGAAGATCGGACATGCGGCAGGCTACCGCAGGCGCGGGCGACAGACAAGGGCCGCCGGTGCGAACCCGGCGCCGGGGGAAACGACGGCAGGTCCCGGCACGACGTTGCCCGCACCAGCGCTCACGGACGAAAAAGCCCTTGCGGCCGGTAGCGCAGGAAGTGTCGTCAAAAACTGACAACCTATTGAAATTATTGTGGATAACAAAATGTATAAAAGTAAAATTCTCTAATAAAATCAATAGGTTGTTATCAATAATAACGACACGTTCTCGTGCCCATGGCTGTGGTGTGCGTTATAAAATTTCATCAAGCGCATCGCTCACTTCGCAAAGCAATGAATCAACTTCCACAGGGTCATACGTTTTCATAGGGAATGAATGCTGCGGAAGTGTGAAATTTTTCCCCGTTTTTTCATTGAAAATAACCGTTATTGGCGTCCCCTCCGTTGTAAAAAATTGCCCTTCCGGCGTAGTTTTCTCTTCGTAACTGAACGCAAACACAGCTTTGACATTTTCAAACTGAGTAGCACGGGGAAACATGGCGAAGGCGCAACTCCGCTTCCCATGCCCAGAAATACCGCCGTACACTTCAAACAATTTGTCCAGAACCTCTTTCACGTTCATTTGCTTTGCTCCTTTTCAACTTACCGTCTAAGCCACTTTTCTATCATTTCCAAGATTGCTTTTTCCGTGGCGTGAGCCATCCGGCAGGTACTCGGCAAAGTTGTAGCTCGCCCTGACGCGGTTGCGTTCCCCGTGGGCAAGTTGTCGCTCAATCCAGTCCCGATTGTAGCCCTGTTCATTGAGCAGCGTTGAAGCCAGAGAACGGAAGCCGTGGACGGTCATCTCCTCCTTGCCGTAGTCAAGCCGCCGCAACCCGGCAAGAAGGGCATGCCTGAAATGGGTCGGGATTCAGCGCGCATGCTGGGGATGAGGTAACGTCCGCCGCCGGTGTACTGCGCGAGGTCGCGCACGATTTCCACCGCCTGCCCGGCTAATGCCCTTCCAGAGTTGCGCTATGTGCCCAAAAGCAAAGCCCTCACGGGCGTTGCCGTAAGGGCTTGAAATATTGGTGGGTCGTGCGGGGATCGAACCTGCGACTCTCTGCTTAAAAGGCAGATACTCTACCTACTGAGTTAACGACCCATTCGATAATCGTAAAATTCTTCGATTCCCCTGTCAAGCACATGGCGACGCGGGCGGAGGCGGGCGGCGATGGTCTCCACCAGTTCCGGCAGGTCCGCCACCGAAGAAATCACATAGTGCGCCCCGGCCTCGCGGAAACTGCGGGCCAGGGCCTCTTCCCGCCGGGCGAGTTCCTGGGCGGGCATGGCCGCGGCCTCCTCCGCGGTAAGGCCGAGCGCATTGCTCGTGCGCGTGACCGCCACGCTCCAGTGTCCCGCGTTGAGTCCCTCCTCGATGTCGGCCACGGTATCGCCCACCTTGAGGACGGCTTCCTGCGGGTGGACGCCCAGGCGCATGCAATTGGTCTGGCACATCCACGGCCAGGGACGCCCCGCGGGCACCTCGTCGGCCGGGACCACGCAATCGGGCGCATACCCGGCGGCGGCGGCGCGCGGCAGCAGGTTCTCCATCATGGAGCGGCTGTAGCCCGTGCAGGAGCCGATCTTCACCCCCATTTCGCGCAGGCGGGCCATGGCTTCCACGCAGCCGGGCACCGGCTCGGCATAATCGGCCAGGGTGCCGGGCATAAGCTCGGTCACGGCGGCGAAGACCGCATCCACATCGGCATCATCGGGCGCATGGCCGCTACGTTCCCGCCAGAGGGCCGCAAGGCGCGGCATGTTCAGCATGGCCGCCACATGCTCGCGCTTTTCGCGCCCCATGGGCGCGCGCACCTCGGCGGTCTCCGGCTCCAGGCCGAAGCGCCCGAAGGCGCGGGTGAACACCGCCACCGGCCCGCGGCAGCCATGATCCACCGCCGTTCCGGCCCAGTCGAGAATGACGGCCTGCACAGGCCCGACATACGGGCGGCCACGGCGCACAAAGGGTTTGCTTTCCATCTGCGGCTCCTCGCGCTGAAAAAAGGAAAGAGGCGCGCCACCCGCAGGCGGCCCGCCCCTTCTTGCGGCGGGCCGCCGCCGAAGCGGCGGCCCCCATGTCCGAATCCTGTCCCTTATTTGGGGAAGTACTTCTTGTCCAGCTTTTCGTACTTGGGCAGATAGCGGGTGGGCAGCGCCAGGGCGTCGCGACGGAAGGGCGGCGCAAGGCGGGTGCCGTCGGTCATGACTTCGATGACGGCCGGACGACGGTTCTTGCGGGCCGTGTTCAGGGCGTCGGCGAGGTCGGCCTGGGTGTTGACGGTGTAGCCGTCGGCGCCCATGGCGCGGGCGATGTCCGCATAGGACTTGGACCAGATGTCCGCGCCCACGAAGCGGTTGTTGTAGAAGTCCACCTGGTTCTTCTTCTCGGCGCACCAGGCGCCGTTGTTGTACACGGTGGCGATGACCGGCAGGTCGAACTGGCAGGCGGTGGGCACTTCAAAGAGGCTCATGCCCCACGCGCCGTCGCCGGCGATGGACAGCACGGGGTTGTCCATCTTGGCTTCCTTGCAGTAGAGCTGGGCGCCGAGGGCGGCCTGATAGGCGAAACCGGTGTTGCCGAAGGTCAGCGTGGCGATGTCGCGCTTGGGATTGCGGAAACGCAGGTAGCTGTTGGCCGTGGAGGAGGTGTTGCCGATGTCGGTGGTGACGATGGCATCGTTGTCATAGACGAACTTGCCGACCACTTCCAGGGCCTTGCGGGGATGCATGCGGCCCTCGAGGGTGGGTTCGGCGGCGATGGCGTCGATCTCCTTCTGCCAGGCCTCAAGCTCGGCCTTGACCTTGGCGATCACGGGCGCGTTGTCGCGCTCGGGCATGGCTTCCTTGAGCTGCTTGAGCAGTTCCACGGAAGCGTCCCTGGCGTCGGCGCACAGGCCCACGGTGATGGGGTGGGTCTTGGCGATGTGCATGGGGTTGATGTCGATCTGGACGATCTTGGCCGTCTTGGGGAAGTAGTTGATGCCGTCCTGGGGCAGGGTGCCGAAGTAGGACAGACGGCTGCCGATAGCCAGGATGACGTCGGCCTTCTCCATGAGGCGCATGGCCGCATGGGAACCCATGTAGCCGATGGGTCCGGCCCAGAGCGGATTGTCCGCCGGGAAGGCATCGTTGTGCAGGTAGCTGCACGCCACGGGCGCGGCGAGATGCTTGGCGAGCTGGGCCACCACGTCCACGCAGTCGGCATCGACGACGCCGCGGCCGGAGACGATGACCGGGTTCTTGGCGCTCTTCAGCACTTCGACGGCGTGCTTGAACATTTCAGGATTGCCGATGCCGCCGGGGGCCACGCGATACTGCGAGGGCTTGAGGATCTCCTCGTTGATCTCGCCGTAGAAGTAGTCACGCGGGATGTCCACGAGCACCGGGCCGCGCATGGCGTAGGCGGCGCGGAAGGCCGTGCGGAGCACGTCGCCGGCGCGGCTGGGATGCGGCACGCGCAGGGAGAGCTTGGTGATGGGCTTGAAGATGTCCCAGGTGTCGCATTCCTGGAAGCCGTCCCAGCCCACGGAGGCGGAGCCAGCGCTCGGGGAGATGACGATCATGGGGGTGTGGGCCATGTTGGCGGTCGCCACGGCGGTCACATAGTTGGTGATGCCGGGTCCGTTCTGGCCGATGACCACACCCGCCTTGCCCTTCATGCGGGTGTAGGCGTCTTCCATGTGGCCGGCGGTCTGCTCGTGGCGCACGGAGATAAAGTCGATACCGGCAGCCGGGAAGAGGTCGAGCAGATCCATGTAGGCGGAACCAAGGATACCGCTCACATGGGTGACGCCTTCCTCCACAAGGACTTCGGCCATGGCCTCGCTGGGAGTCATTTTGGGCATGATCACTCCTCGCTTTCGCGTTGGGTAAGAAAGTGACTGGACACCCCGGAGTGCCGGCGGCAACGCCGCGAGATCACATTCCGCCGGGGAACCACATGCAATTGTGCCGGAAGGAGCAAAGAGCGTGCCGGAAGCGCCTTGCCACCGGCGCGCAGGCAGCCCCGCAACTTTGCAGGAGAATTTTCCCGAACCCGGCACGGCGGCGTCCGTGCGGGGGTGGTGTCATGTCCGAAATCATGGACACTTCTGTCCATATATGTCCAGAGAACAAGACATGCCTGCCCATGCGCGCCACGACGCGGGAAACGCCGGACGCCGCCCCTCGGGGAATGGGGAGAAACGGCTCCAACGAACCGGACGCCGGTCAGCGGCCGGGGCGGGACCCCGCATGGCGCCGACCGCGAAGACCCGGCGTTGCGACAGACGGGACGGGAAGGACCGCCCCGGGGTGTGAGGCTATCCCTCGCCTCCGGGCAGGTCCTTGACCGCGCCGTCCATCAGGCGCTCGAACTCGTCCAGATGGCGCACCACGACCTTGTGCAGCGCCCAGAGCGCAATGAGATTGGGGATGACCATAAGCCCGTTGAAAAGGTCGGCCAGCTGCCAGACCAGGTCCACCTGAAGGCAGGAGCCGGCGGCCACGAACAGCACGGCCAGGATGCGGTAGACGCCCACGCCGCGGCCGTTGCAGAGGAAGCGCACGTTCTGCGCGCCGAAGAAGTACCAGCCCACGATGGTGGAAAAGGCGAAAAAGAAGAGGCAGACGGCCACGAAGATGCCGCCGAAGCTCCCCATGTCCACGGCATAGGCGGCCTGCGTCAGGCGGATGCCCGTGGCCTGCCCGGCGCCGGGCACGAAGATGCCCGAAACCAGGATGACCATGGCCGTGAAGGTGATGATCACAAACGTGGTGAAGACGCCGAAAATGGCGACCAGGCCCTGCTGGCAGGGGTGCTCCACCCTGGCTACGGCATGGGCATGGGGGGTGGAACCCATTCCGGCCTCGTTGGCAAAGAGGCCGCGCGCCACGCCGTAGCGCATGGCCTCGCGGATGCTGATGCCCGCCGCGCCGCCGAAGACGGCCTGCGGGTCAAAGGCCGCAGCGAAAATGAGGCCGAAGGAAGGCAGGATGGCGTCGGCATGGCTGGCGAGCACATAGATGCCGCCGGCAAGATAGAGGACGGCCATGGTGGGCACGAGCTTTTCCGTCACGCTGGCGATGCGCCCCACGCCGCCGAAGAAGACCAGGGCCGCCAGGGTCGCCACGACGCCGCCGATGAGGAGCTTGTCCACCCCCAGGGCGCTGTTGAACGCCTCGGCGATGGTGTTGGACTGCACCATGTTGCCGATGAAGCCCAGGGCCACGATGATGGCAATGGAGAAAAAGACGGCGAGCGGGCGGTATCGGGCGCCCATGCCGCGCGTGATGTACCAGGCGGGTCCGCCCACCACATGGCCGGCGCTGTCGGTGGTCTTGTATGCCTGGGCCAGGACGGCCTCGGCAAAGATGGTCGCCATGCCGAAAAAGGCCGCCAGCCAGAGCCAGAAGAGCGCGCCCGGACCCCCGAGCACCATGGCGGTGGCCGTGCCCGCCACGTTGCCCGTGCCCACCTGGGCGGCGATGGCCGTTGCCAGGGCCTGGAAGGAACTCATGCCGCTCTTGTCCGCCCGGCGCCCGAAGAGGCTGGCGCCGCCCATGAGATAGCGCAGGGCCAGGCCGAACTTGCGTACCTGCACGAAACGCAGGCGCAGGGTATAGAACAGGCCCGTGCCGCACAAAAGCGGGATGAGGAAGAGCGTGCCCCAGAGAAAGCTGTTGAAGTCGGTGACCCAGTGCGTGAGGGCTGTCATGGCGTTCTCGTTGCTAGGGAAGGGGGAAGCGCGGCAGGTCCGCGCGGAGCCAGGCCCTAGGGTTTGCATCTATCAATGTGGCTGCTGGCTTGGGATGTGGCAGTTTGTGCAATGCCACAATCATCCGTCAAAAACAGCCTTGCGTTGCTGTCCATTTGCGTAAGCCGCGCTTCGCGCGGCAACGCAAACGCGCCGCGGCGTGCCCTCCGGGTGGCTTTCGCGCCGGCCTGACGCGTTGCGGACGATGCCCGTACCTCGCTTCGCTCGAACGGGCACGGCGCTTCGCGCCGCCTTCGGTCGCGTCACTGTGCGATTTTTGTCGGTCATGTACTTGAGTACACTCCCTCCAAAAATCTCCCATTTCCTTGTCGGCGCAAAAAATTCTTATTTTTTAGGATCCTTGCGGCGACAGCCCCCGCCCGAAGCGGAGCCGAGGGCGGTCTAGCGGAAAAACCTCTTTTCCTCGCTGAAAAAACAATAACAGAGTTTTTTCAATAAGGTCCGCGCTAGTCGATGGCGTGCCCCTGGGCGCGGTATTCATTGAGCTTGTTCCGCAGGGTACGCACGGAAATGCCCAGCAGCTCCGCCGCCTGGGTGCGGTTGCCCGACGTGGCTTCCAGTCCCTTGGCGATCATGATCCGTTCCATCTCGTGGAGCGGGATGACAGGCCCGGCAAGGTGCGCGGGGCCGCCGGACTGTGGCGCCCGGGGGGCGGCGTCCGCCGTGCCCGGAGTCCCCGGCGCTCCCGGCGCGGCCGCCGGGACCGCATCGTCCGCGGGCGCGGCCTCGCCGTCCTCTTCCGCAAAGAGCGGCCAGTCGTCATTTTCCAGCAGAAAATGCGCGGGCTGGATGGGACGCCCGTTGGCGAGCAGGACGGCGCGCTCCATGAGGTTCTGCAGTTCGCGCACATTGCCGGGGAACGCGTAGCCGCGCAGCCACTCCACGGCGGCGTCCGAAAGCGGCGAGGCCGCAAGCCCGTACTCGCGGACATACATATCCACAAAAAAGCGCGCGAGGTCCAGCACGTCATCGCCGCGCTCGCGCAGCGCGGGCAGGCGCAGGGGGATGACGTTGAGGCGGAAATAGAGGTCCTGGCGGAACTTGCCCTGCCTGACCCAGTCGTCCAGGTCGCGGTTGGTGGTGGCGAGCACGCGCACGTCCACGCGCACGGTCTCCGAGCCGCCCACGCGGTCGATTTCGCCCTCCTGGAGCACACGGAGAAGCTTGGCCTGAAGGGCAAGGTCCATTTCCGAAATCTCATCCAGCAGGATGGTGCCGCCGCCGGCCAGTTCAAAACGGCCGAGCTTGCGCGCGATGGCCCCGGTGAAGGCCCCCTTTTCGTGCCCGAACAGCTCGCTCTCCAGCAGATGCTCCGGCAGGGCCGCGCAATTCACGGCCACAAAAGGCCCGCGCGCGCGCTTGCTCATGGCGTGGAGATAGCGGGCGAACATTTCCTTGCCTGTGCCCGACTCGCCGGTGATGAGCACCGTGGCCCGCGATGGCGCCACCTGCCGCGCCAGCCTGAGCACCCGCTCGATGGCCGGATGCGTGCCCACGATCTTCGGAGCGCCCTCGCCCGGCGCGGGCCGGTGCCCGCCAAGGGTGGTGGCGTCCGGCACAGGCGCGGGCCTGCGCGGCTCGCGCGCCACGGCCATGACGCGCTCCACATCCAGCGGCTCCAGCCAGTAATCGCGCGCGCCAAGGCCCATGAGGCGCTCGGCCTCGGCCGGGCTGCCCCTGTCCGTGATGACGATGACCGCCGGGAAATTGGGGTCCTCCGCGCCCACGGCGAGCAGATCCTCCACCCGGAAGCCCGGCAGGGCGGGACGGGCGAAGATGACCCCCGGACCGGACTTGCGAATGAAGACCGAAGCGCCCTTGAGCGTTTCGGCAATGCCGACTTCAAACCCCGCGTCCCGCAGTTGCGGAAAAACAGCGGTCACGGCCTGTGCGGGCGCGAGAAAGAGCAGGCGTCGGTTGGACATGGGCCTCTTTGTATCGTTTCATGCCGCGCAATGCAACACGGGGGAAGGCCCGGCGCCCGCTCCCCGCCCGACGCTTTTTCCTTGACAGGAGACCGCAGGAGGCTATATTACCCCTTCCGCATTCCGGGTCCTTGCGCGCGGCCCTTTCCCCGCCGCATGGCGCGGTCCCGGCGCGCAACTGGCGAAAAACCCGCGCTCCGGCGCATGGAGGTTGGCTATGAGTCCCTTGCAGAATGCCGTCAGGACCGCCGAAGGCGTCGTCCTCAACGGCTTTGTCCTCTCCCCCTGCGTGGAGCAGTGCAACGGCTGTGACCGCGTGCGCGAATTTGAAAGCGAACAGTTCTGCTCCAGCTATCCCGATCCGGCCAGCAAATGGGCGGGCGGCCGCTGCAACTTTGCCACCCATGTGAAGGTGCAGACCTCCGCCGCCGCCAAGGTGAACCCGCTCAAGGCGTCCAAGCGCGCCGCCAAGGGCCGCTAGGCTATCCTGCCCGGCGCTTTTGTCCGGCAACGACGCACCGGCGTTTCGGGGCTGCTGACAACGTCAGCAGCCTTTTTTCCGTTTTCCGGCGGCGCGTGCCGCGCCCGATGCGCCGGAATGGCCGCCGCAACCTCCGGGAGGACCCATGCGCCAGTGTGACACGCTCATCCGCCATCTTCGCGCCCAGAGCGAACGGGCGGCGACCCTTCAGGCCGAGCTGACGGCCCTGCCCTCCCTGGGTCCGGAAAACGGCGGCCGCGGCGAGACGGAAAAGGCCGCCTTCATCGAGGGCCTGCTCGCCGCCTGCGGCATCACGGACGTGCGCCGCGTGGATTCGCCGGACGACCGCGTGCCCTCCGGCAGCCGGCCCAATCTTGTGGCGCGCGTTCCCGGCGAGCTTTCCCGCACGCTCTGGATCTTCGGCCATATGGATGTCGTTCCGGCGGGCGACCCCGCCGCCTGGACGTCAGACCCCTGGCGCGTGCGCCGCGAGGGCGACCTTATCTACGGGCGCGGCGTGGAGGACAACCAGCAGGCGGTCACGGGCATGCTTCTCCTCGCCGAGGCGCTGGCCGCCACCGGCGTGAAGCCTCGCCTGAGCCTCGGACTCGTCTTCATGGCCGACGAGGAATGCGGCAGCCGCCACGGTCTCGGCCATGTGCTGGAAACGGCGCCGGAATGCTTCGGCGCCGGCGACTGGTACCTGGTCCCCGACGCAGGCTCCCCGGAGGGCGACGTTGCGGAGGTGGCCGAAAAGGCCCAGCTCTGGCTCAGGATCACCACCACCGGGCGCCAGTGTCATGCCTCCGCGCCGGAGCGCGGGCGCAACGCCTTCCTTGCCGGGGCCGAGGCCGTCGTGGCCTGCCATGAGGGCCTGCGCGGCGCCTTTTCCCGGCGCGACCCCCTGTTCGTGCCGCCGGTCTCCACCTTCGAGCCGACCCGCCACGAGCCTGCTGTGGACGCCATCAACATCCTGCCCGGGCGGGACGTTTTTTTCATGGACTGCCGCCTGCTCCCCGACGTTTCCCCCGAGTCCGTCCTGGAGCGCGCCCGCGCGGCCGTGGCGGAAGTGGCGGAACGGCGCGGCGTGCGCATCGATGTGGATGTGGAGCACAGCCGGGCCGCCTCGGTCACGCCGACGGACCTGCCCGCGGACGCGCCCCTGTTCCCCGCGCTGGCGGCCGCCGTGGAACAGGTGTACGGGGTCCGTCCCCGCCCCGTGGGCATCGGGGGCGCCACCGTGGCCGCGCTGCTGCGCGCCCGCGGCCTTCCGGCCGTGGTCTGGTCGCGCATCTTCAATACCTGCCACCAGCCGGACGAGCGGGCCTCCCTCACCCATATCTGCGGGGATGCGGCCGTCTTCGGCCGTCTGCTCATGACAGATCCCGGGGCGTCCCATGCCTGATGCCGCCTTCGACTGCGTGGTGACCGGCGGCGGCCACGCCGGGTCCGAGGCCGCCATGGCGCTGGCCCGGCTGGGCTTTTCCGTCCTGCTGGTGAGCGGCAACCTCGACCGCCTGGGGCATCTTTCCTGCAATCCGGCCATCGGCGGCCTCGCCAAGGGGCATATGGTGCGCGAAATCGACGCCCTGGGCGGCATGATGGGGCTTTGGGCCGATGCCGCGGGCATCCAGTTCCGCACGCTGAACATGAGCAAGGGTCCGGCGGTGCGCGCCACGCGCGCCCAGATGGACCGCCAGGCGTATCAGGACGCGGTCAAACGCAGCCTCTACGGCCAGCCGGGCCTGACGCTCTGGCAGGATGAAGTCACGGACATCCTCACGGACCACGGCCGCGTCTCGGGCGCGCGCACGGCCCTGGGGCGGGAATTCCGCTGCCGCCACATCCTGCTCGCCACGGGCACCTTTCTGGACGGGCGCATCCATGTGGGGCTGACGCACCGCCCGGCGGGCCGCATGGGCGACGCGCCGGCCCTTGGCCTTTCCGCCAGCCTGCGCGGCCTCGGCATCACGCTCGGCCGCCTCAAGACCGGCACCACGCCGCGCCTCCTGCGCCGGTCCATCGATTTTTCGCGCCTGGAGGAACAGCCCGGCGACATGCCGCCGCAGGGCTTCAGCTTTCACGGGCCAAGACCGCCGCTGCCCCAGACCAGTTGCCACATCACCTGGACCAATGCGCGCACCCACGACATCATCCGCCAGGGCTTCGACCGTTCGCCGCTGTTCACCGGCGTCATCCAGGGCACGGGCGCGCGCTACTGTCCCTCCATCGAGGACAAGGTGGCCCGCTTTCCCGACCGGGAGCGGCACCATGTCTTCCTTGAGCCTGAGGGGCTGGAAAGCCCGGAGGTCTATGCCAACGGCATTTCCACGAGCCTGCCCCTGGACGTGCAGGAGTCCATGATCCGCAGCATCGCCGGGCTGGAGAACGCGGTCATGGTACGGCCGGGCTATGCCATCGAGTACGACTATGCCGACCCCGTCCAGCTCTGGCCCACGCTGGAGAGCAAGGCCGTGCCCGGCCTCTGGCTCGCCGGGCAGATCAACGGCACCTCGGGCTATGAGGAGGCCGCTGCCCAGGGCCTGTGGGCCGCGCTCAACCTGGCCTGCGCCGAACGCGGGAGGCCGCCGTTCGCGCCGGGGCGCGACGCCGCGTATATGGCCGTGCTGGTGGACGACCTCGTGACCCTGGGCACCGAGGAGCCGTACCGCATGTTCACCTCCCGCGCCGAGCACCGGCTGCTCCTGCGCGAGGACAATGCGGACCTGCGGCTCACGCCGCTGGGGCGCGAACTCGGCCTGGTGGGCGACGCGCAGTGGCGCGCCTTCACCGAGGCGCGGGAAAGCCGCCAACGCCTGACCGCCCGGCTCAGGGAGGCGCGCGTGCCCGCGGGGGAAGCCGCCGCGCCGGCCGGCGGCGGGCCGGGCCTGGAAGCGGGCCGGAGCCTTGCCGAGCTGCTGCGCCGTCCGGAGCTGGACCTCGGGCGCCTTCCTGACCTGCTGGCGGCGCGGGGCGGAGCCTGCGGCGAGCTGGCCCGGGAGCTTTCGCTCGCGCTGGAAGCCATGGACGCCAATGCCCGCTTCGGCGTGGAGGCGGACCTCAAATACGCGGGCTATCTGGCGCGGCAGGAAGCCCTGGCCGAGCGCTCCCGCGGGCTGGAAGGCACCCGCTTGCCCTTGGATTTGGATTATGCCAAAGTAAGCGGACTTTCCCGTGAGGTGGAAGAAAAACTTGCCCGCGTCCGGCCCGGCAGCCTGGGGCAGGCGGGCCGCATCTCGGGGGTGACGCCCGCGGCCGTGGCCTGTCTGGAGATCCATCTCCGCAAGCTCGGCCTCCTGCGGCGCCCCGACCGGGAAAAGGAATGCGAGGCGCGGTCCGTGCCCCCGCATACGGCATAGGCAGGACACGTCTCACCGTGCCCGCCGCCGCATGCGCGCAGGGCGGAGCGTACGCGGATCATACGTCCATGACGAATACCGGCGAACTGCTTCTTTCCGTCTTCTTCTTTCTGGCCCTGTGCGGCGCCTGGCTGCTCGTGCGTCTGCGGCGCGAGCGGCGCCGGGCCGACGACCGGCGCGCCCAGCTGCTCGACACGCTGGAGACCGCGCGCGAGCAGTTCGCCACCTTCGACCTCCGCCTCATTTCCGATTCCCCGGGCACAAACGGCCTTTCCGCCATCCTCCTCGACGTGGACGACCGGACCCTGCACCTGGAAGTGGCGGACTATGTGGACGAAGCCTGGAAGGGCCTGCCCGTGGACGCCTTTTTCCGCGTGGACGGGGAGGACGGGCCGGTCTTTTACGTCTTCCGCTCGGTCTTTCTCGACATCAGCCCCGATTTCGGCAAGGCGCGCGTCGCCGTCGCCCTGCCCGAGACCCTGCGCGTGGAAAAGAAGCGCCATTTCATCCGCGTCCGGCCCCAGGAGGACGCGGTGCGCGTCATCGGCGTCTGGGCGCTTCCCGAGGGGCTGCCGCTGCCGCGCTCCACGGAAGAGATCGGGCCGCCGCTCACCCATGCCATGCCGGGCATGGCGGAAAAGCCCGTCCAGGTGGAGGACATCTCCGCCTCCGGTCTGGCCCTGCGCTTTCCCGGCCGCGAGGCGGGACCGCTGCGCGAAATCGACAAGGGTTCGCACCTGCTCTGCCTGGTCGTCTATGTGCTGGATTGCTCGCAGGACAAGACCACGGCCTTCTGGTGCACGGGCGATGTGGTCAATGTCCGGTACAGCAGCGGCCCGCCGCCGGCCCGCATCCTGGGCGTGGAATTCACCAACTGGGCCGTCCTCGAGCAGGGCGGCAGCGAGATCCACTGGTCGCACAGCTCGCGCACCCGCGGGGTCAGGCCGATCCTCCAGTGGGTGGAGCGCATGGACAAAAAGCGCGCCCGCAGGGCATAAGGCCGTGCGCGGCCCGGACCAGCGCCTGGGGCGCCCGGCACGCCGCGCGTTTTTTCATCGTTACCCTGGAGGCAGTTTTGGACGGAGGCTCCGAAGGTCATAGTACCATCTGGTCGCGCCTGGGGCGCCTGTTCGGGCACGACAGCGAGGAATCGCTGGAAAAGGCCATCCTTGAAGCGCGCGCCGAAGGCGAGGTGGAACCCGAAGAGGAGTCCATGCTCCTCGGCATCCTGCGCTTCAACGATCTTCAGGTCCAGGACACCATGATCCCCCGCACGGACATCGACTGCGTGCCGGAAGACATGCCCCTGCCGGAGGTGGCCCGCGTCATCGTGGATTCCGGCCATTCGCGCATCCCGGTCTTCCGCGACACCCGCGACAACATGGTGGGCATCCTCCACGCCAAGGACGTGCTCCGCTGCCTGGTGGACACGGACGCCGCGCCGCCCGTCAGCGAGGTCATGCGCGAGCCTTTCTTCGTGCCCGAGACCAAATCCATCCGCACCCTGCTTCAGGAATTCCGGGCGCGCAAGCTCCACATCGCCATCGCCCTTGACGAATACGGCGGCACCTCGGGACTCATCACCATCGAGGACGTGCTGGAGGAGATCGTGGGCGACATCGAGGACGAGCACGACGCCCCGCGCCAGCAGGACATCCGCGCCGTGGGCGACCGCGTTTACGAACTCACGGGCCGCGCCCTGCTGGAAGACCTGGAGGAGCTTGGCGTCAACATCTCCTCGGACGAGGTGGACACCATCGGCGGCTACCTGAGCATGGAGGCGGGCCATGTGCCCGGCGCGGGCGAATCCTTCACCCTGCACGGCTGGACGTTCACCATCATTGACGCGGACATGAAGCTCATCCGCCTCCTGCGTATGGAACCCGCCGAAGATGCCGCCGCCATCCCGGAGGAAGCGCTGTGACAGGCTGGCGGACCCGCGGGGGCGCGGCGGGCCGCGCGCGGCCGTGACCCGCTCCCTGTCCCTGTCCTGGGCGGCCGCCGGGGTCCTCGGCCTCTGGCTCGGCTTTCCCAACGACCTCCTCGACGCGCCGCCGCTCGTCCTGCTCTGGCCGCTCTCGCTGGCGGCGCTCGGCCTGGGGGCGCCCGACGCCGGGGCGGCCTTTCGCCGGGGCTGGCTCGTCAGCCTCGCCGGCGGCACGGCCGCGCTGTACTGGCTCAGCCTCCCCGTCCATGACGTGGGCGGCCTCCCCTGGGCGCTGGCCCTGCCCTGCGCGGTCTTCATCGCGGCCTGCATCACCGGCGCGGGCGGCGTCTTCTGCGCCGCCGCCCGGCTCTGGCGCGGACGGCCGCCGTGGCGTCTGGCCGCGGCCCTTGCGCTGCTCTGGTATCTGCTCGAATACGCCTGCGCCCGCCTGCTGGGCTTTCCCTGGCTGCCGCTGGCCGGCGCCCTGGCGCCCTGGCCCCTCCTCGTGCAGACGGCGGACACGCTCGGCGCCTACGGCACGGGCGCGCTCTGGCTCTGGGCCGCCCTGCTCGCGCTCTTCTGCCTGCCATATCCGGCGGGCATGGACACCGGCCCGCCG
Organism: uncultured Desulfovibrio sp.; assembly: GCF_910584445.1. Taxonomy (GTDB): domain Bacteria; phylum Desulfobacterota; class Desulfovibrionia; order Desulfovibrionales; family Desulfovibrionaceae; genus Desulfovibrio. The sequence continues at coordinate 7,739 of NZ_CAJUBO010000012.1, read as the reverse complement.
CGCGCGGCCCGCTTCTTCCCCGGCAGGCTGGCGGCCGGCGCCGCGCTGGCCGCGCTGACGCTCGGCTACGGCCTGTGGCGCCTTGACGCGACGCCCCTGGAAACGGCGCCCCAAGGGCCTGGCAGCATGGCCGTCCTCTTTGTGGAAGGCAATGTGGACCAGGGCCAAAAGTGGCTGCCGGCCATGCAGCGCGAGACCGTGGATCTGTACTGCGCCCTCACCGAGCGCGGGCTGGCGGCCCTGGCCGGTCCCCCTGCCCCGGGCGCCCCGGCCGCGCCTGATGCCGCGGCGCAACGGCCGCTCGTCATCTGGCCCGAGACCGCCCTCCCCTTCTTTTTCCAGACGCACCTGCTGGCGGCCCGGGTGCGCGGGCTGGTCCAGCAGGAGCAGGCGCCCCTGCTCTTCGGCGCGCCCGGCGTGGAGCGCCGCCCGGCAGCCGCGTCCTCCGCGCCGGGGACGCCCCCCCCGGGACCGGACATCTTCAACCGCGCCTTCCTGCTCGCGCCGGACGGCCGCCTCATCGGCTGGTATGACAAGGAGCACCTCGTGCCCTTCGGGGAATACCTGCCCTCCTGGCTCGACTGGCCGTTTCTCGAGGCCCTGCTCCAGGGCGTGGGCGTCTATGCCGAGGGCACGTCCGCCAGCCCCCTGCGCTACGGCGACCTTGCCCTTGGCATGCTCATCTGCTATGAGGGAATATTCCCGTGGCTCGCCCGGGAGCGGGTGGCGGCCGGCGCCAACATCCTTGTGGACATCAGCAATGACGGCTGGTTCCGGGGCACGCCCGCCTCACGCCAGCATCTGTATCTCACCGTCCTGCGCGCCCTTGAGCAGAACCGCTGGCTCCTGCGCGGAACCAACACCGGCATTTCGGCGGTGGTGGACACGCGTGGCCGCGTGACCGTCAGGGGTCCCCAGTTCCGCGCGGGCACGCTGGCGGCCCGCGCCCGGCTCAACGAAACGCCGAGCCGCTACAACGCGCTTGCGCCCTGGCTGCCGCTTGCGGCCGTTCCGGGCCTGGGAGCGCTGACACTGCTCCGCACAGGCCGGCGACGGAACGACGCCACACGCGCCTGAGAAAAGCCCGGCGCCTGGCGTCCGCCCGCCAACGCGGACACCGCGCGAATTTTTGCACTCAGCCATGAGGAGAAGCCATGCTCCAGCTTAGCGATCTGCGTGCGGCCTGCGGGCCGCTGACCCAGCGATTCACCAGCCTCTGGGGGCGGCTTTGACGCCGCTGCCGACCAGAAGCGCCTTGCGGACATCGAGTCCGAACTTGCGCGGCCCGGCGCATGGGACAAGCCCGAGGCGCTGACGCCGCTGCTGCAGGAAAAACGCCGCCTCGAAGACGAGATCGCCCGGCTTTCCGCCCTGAAAAAGGCCCACGACGACATGGAGGAATGGCTCCTGCTCGCCACGGAAAGCGGCGACGCCGGAGAAGCCGAGGCCCAGGAGGCGCTCGAATCCCTGTCCGCGGCGCAGGGCGACCTTGCCGCGCGCCTGGACGAGACGGAACTGGTCATGCTGCTCTCCGCCGAGGAGGACGGCCAGGACGCCATCCTGGAGATCCATCCCGGCGCGGGCGGCACCGAATCCCAGGACTGGGCGGAAATGCTCCTGCGCCAGTACACCCGCTGGGCCGCCCGGCGCGGCTTCGCCGTGGAGGAACTCGACTACCTCCCCGGTGACGAGGCGGGCATCAAGAGCGTGACGCTGCGGCTCTCCGGGCCGCATGCCTATGGCTTTCTCAAGAGCGAGCGCGGCATCCACCGCCTGATCCGCATCTCGCCCTTTGACGCTTCCGGGCGCCGCCACACCTCCTTCGCCTCGGTGGATGTCATGCCCGACGCGGGCGACGACATCCAGCTCGACATCAAGGAATCCGACCTGCGCTTCGACATTTTCCGTTCCAGCGGTCCGGGCGGCCAGAGCGTCAACACCACAAGCTCGGCCGTGCGCGTCACCCATCTGCCCACCGGCATTTCCGCCCAGTGCCAGAACGAAAAGTCGCAGCACCACAACAAGGAATCCGCCCTGCGCGTGCTCAAGGCCCGGCTCTACAACATGGAACTGCAAAAACGCGATGCCGAGCGTCAGGCCCAGTACGCGGGCAAGGACGCCATCGCCTTCGGCAGCCAGATCCGCACCTACACGCTCCAGCCGTACCGCCTCGTCAAGGACCATCGCACCGGCACCGAAGCCGGAGATGTGGACGCGGTACTCGACGGGCGCATCGACCAATTCCAGCACGACTACCTTCTGTACCGCCATGAACAAGAACACCACTGATCCGCAGGCGCTCGCCCGCGAACTCGGCGACCTGCCGCGCAGTCTCTCCGGCAAGGGCGCGCCCCCGGCCGCGCCGCAGGCCCTCGCGCCGTCCCGGGACACGGCGAGCGCCCCCGACGCGGCCCACAAGGCCCTGCTGGTGGCGCGCGTGGTGCGCGGCTTTTCCCATGAAGGCTGGCAGGAGTTCTGCCGCGCCTATCCCCTGAGCCAATGGTACGCCCTGCCCGTGCCCGACGAGGTCGTCACCGGCGTCCGCCTGGCCGACCTGCGCGCGGACCCGGCCTGCGCCGAGCCGCCCGTGCCCGGCGATGTTCTTCTGGGCGCGCTGGGCAGCTCCATGTTCGCCGCCCAGCTGGAGCGCGAGCTGCTGCGCCTTGCGCGCGCCGGCGGCGGCCTGAGCCTTGTGGCTACGGCCGTGGCCGAACGGCGGCGGCTGGCTACCGCCCTCGGGGACGGCACCGTCGCCCGGCTGGAACGCCTCCTGGGCGAGACGCTCCAGGGCCTGCTCGAAGCCTGCGACAGCCTCGGCGCCGGGGCGCCGGGGCGCTATGTCATCCTCTTGCCCGGCATGGGCCAGCTCAGGACGCGCCGCTTCATCGAGGCGGCCCAGGCGGCCTTTGCCGAGGCCGCCCGCCCCTTTTTCCCCACCGGGGGCATCACCGCCGGCAACGGCGCCGCCTGCGCCCTGGGCGTGGTCCATGTCAGCCGGGAACGGACGCCCCACGCGCAGGAACTTCTCCGGCGCGCCGAGGCCGCGCTGGAAGCGGCGCTGGCCCAGGACGAGGGCTACATCCATCAGGAAACTTTCGGAACAGCGCGCCAGGGGGAGACCCTGGTCCATTCCGGGGAAAAACGCTTTCTCTTTTTCGGCGGAGACTCCAAATGAACACGACCTTGAGCGTTGCCGTGCTCAGCGGCAAGGGCGGCGTCGGCAAGACCAACCTCACCCTCAACCTGGCCTGGGCGCTCCATGGGCAGGGCTTCAAGGCGCTGCTCATGGATTGCGACATGGGGCTTGCCAATCTTGACGTCCTGCTCGGCATCACGCCGGAAGGCAATCTTCAGGATGCCCTGCTCGGCGGGCGCGGCCTGGCCGAAGTGCTCCACCCGGTGGCGCCGGCGGGCTTCGACGTGCTGCCCGCGGCCTCGGGCGTGCCCGAACTCAACGACCTCAGCCCGGACCTGCGCGCCGCCCTGCTCGAACGCCTGGAGCCGCTGCTCGGCAACTACGACTATGTCTTCATGGATCTGGGCGCGGGCATTTCCGAGACGGTGCAGGCCTTTGCCGCCCTGGCCGCCGTGCGCGTGGTGGTCATCACGCCGGAACCCACGTCGCTCACGGACAGCTATGCCCTCATCAAGGTGCTCAATGCCCGCTTCGGCCTGCGCGACTACATGGTGGTGGTCAACCAGGCGACATCCGCCCGGGAGGCGCAGTCCGCCTTCGACAAGCTGAAGGGCGCGTGCGCCCACTTTCTCCAGTTCGAGCCGGTCCTGCTCGGCCATGTGCGCATGGACAAAAAGCTGCCCGAGGCCGTGTGCCGCCAGCAGCCCCTGCTGGCCTATGCGCCCGGTTCCCCGGCGGCGCAGGACATCCAGGCGCTTGCCGGCCGGCTCCAGCGGGTGCGCCTCTCCATGCTCGACTGGCTCGGCAAGCGCGGCGTGCTTCAGGGGCAGGAGTAGGCCGGCCCGTATTCCACACAGGCCAGAGCCAGACCGCGCGGCGGCGCCGTGGGCGCGGCCACGGCCGCGCGGTCAGCCGCGGCCAGAAGCGCCGGGACGTCCCCGGGCGCCAGCTTCCCCCGGCCGCAGGCGGCCAGCAGCCCGGCCATGTTCCGCACCATCTGCTTGAGAAATCCGTTTGCCGTGACCCTGAGCCGCAGCAGGGGCGCATGCGGCGGGTAAAACTCCTGCGGCGGCAGCGTCTCCAGACTGGCGGCAAAAATGCAGCGCACGCTGCCGCGCGTTTCCGAGCCGGCATTCCGTAGCGAGGCGAAATCCCGCTCGCCCAGAAAATGGGGCAGCGCCGCCCGCATGGCCGCCGCATCCAGCGGCCCGCACGCCCAGACAAAAGGCGCGAGCAGGGGCGGCACGAAACGGGTTTCGCGCCAGAACTGGTAGATATAGGTCTTGGAGACCGCATCACGGCGCGCATCAAAGCCGGGCGCCGCCGCATCGGCCGAAAGGATACGCACCGCGGGCGGCAGCACGGCATTGAGGGCGTGGCGCCAGTCAAAGCCCGGACGGTCGGGGACATCGCAATGCGCCACCTGCCCGTGGGCATGGACGCCCGCATCCGTGCGCCCCGAACCGAAAACGCGCACGGACCCGCCCGTCAGCCGGGCCAGCGCCGCTTCCAGCGTACCCTGGACGGTTGGGGGCGGCTGGGGCTTTTCCTGGATCTGCCAGCCGCTGAACCCCGTCCCGTCATAGGCCACCAGAAGTTTGAGGCGCATTATTCCGGCATCCGCATACGGGTGATCATTTCCGTGAACTTGGCCGTCTTGGCGGGATTGGTATAGGTAAGGATCTCGCCGGACTGCTTGGGCGCCATGCCCGAAAGGATCCGCACGGCCACGCGCTCGTCCATGTTTTCCATGGCCTGGGCCGCCATGCGCGGCTTCATGTTGGCGTACATCATGATGAGGTTGCGGATCTTCTTGTCTTCCAGTTCGCGCGCCTCGCGGATCATGTCCTTCATCTTGTCTTCGGCGTTCTGGAGGTCCTTGAGGCGCTGGTCCATCTGCTGGCGCAGCATGAGGATGTCCTGCTGCTGACGGGCCAGCTCCTGCGCCTTGCCATTGGGATCGGCCGCCGGCGCCTGGGGCGTCACCGTGGGCGCGGGCGCGGGCCAGGTGGCCGAGGGGTCCGTCCGGGGCAGGGCCGGCAGGGGCGATGCGTCCCGCGCGGCGGAGGGCGCGAGGTTCGGCGTGCCCTGAGCCGCCTGACCGGGAACTTCAGCGGCGCGGGGCGGCAGGGGCGAGCCGTCCGCCGACTGGCCGCGGGGGATGCCCGCGGGGATGGGCGCGGCCCCGGGCAGCGCCGTGGGACCGCCCATGGCGGCGGGTCGTCCGTCCAGCGGAGCCAGCTGCTCGGCCGGCGCGAACGGCGATGTTCCCCGGGAGGACGGCGGCGTGGTCGGCACCGGCATGTCCAGCGCCGCGGCATGAGCCGCCTGGGCGCTCCCGAGGCCGGGAATGGGCAGGGAGGTGAGGTCGAGCAGATCCCAGAGGCTCACGCCCTCGCCATCATCCGCGCGCGACGCTGACGTCTGCGGCGCGGGAATGCCCGCCGCCACCAGCGGCGAACCCAGGGGGGGCGGTGTGGGCAGCGCAGGGCCGTTCAGCGCCCCCGCGGCGCCTGGCGCGGCAAAACCCGCGGACACCATGCCATCGGCGATCACCGGCGCGGGCAGGCCGGACGGGCTTGCGCCCGCGCGGGGCCTGGGCCTGGCCGCGGCGGCAAGCTCGGCGGCTTCCGCGCCCTGCGGCTGGGCATCCGTGGCGCTCGCGGCGGAAACGGACGGCGCGCCCGTGGACGGATCCTCCGGCGCGGCGCTCCCCTCAGGAGCCACGGCCGCGCCCACGCCGCCGTTCTGCGCCAGCAACGCCGCCTCCAGCCGTCGGCTGCTTTCCCCGGCATCCGGAACGACGGACGACTGCCCGGCGCTTCCCCAGCCGAGCCAGCGCGGCAGCGGCACGTCAAAAAACGCCAGCCCCAGGGCGGCCACCTTGAGGCAGCACAGGGCGACCAGACAACGGACCAGCCTAGAAAGCCGAAGCCTTGTAGCGGAGTGTCGAGATTTCGTCATTGAAATGCTGCTCCTGAAGCCGTTCCGCGTGCAGGTACTGGGATTTTTGCCGCTCTTTCAGCTTTTCAAGCAATTTGCGTTCCATGGCGCGGGCCGCGAGCAGGGCGCGCGCCTCTTCGGCCAGTTGCTCCTGCATGCGGCACTGGAGTTCCGCCATGGCGCGATCGCTGCGCAGTCCCTTGAGATACTGCTCGTGCAGCCAGCGCTCACCGTTCTGGAGCAGGCCCATACGCGATTTTTCCTCGGCGCGGGCCAGCTCGTCGAGCACGGCATCAAGGCGTTCCCGGCTCTCCCGCAGCCTGCGCTCGGCATCGGCAAGGCGAACCTTGGACTCTTCCTCGAGCTGGGCGCGGTAGTCCAGCACTTTCTGCATCTTGAAGCGAAACGGCATGTCTGCCCCACCCTTGCCGACCATGCGCCACGCGGGCCGCGCCCCGTGCATGGGCGACCCACGGGCAGTTCCGCAGCCCCGGAACCACAGATCGACTCGCGCCAGAATATTGCAAGGACCGCGCCACTTCACCGCATATGCCGCGTCCGAAGGTTTCGCGGGCATCCACGGGACGCGTTCCCCACGGCGCCGGCGCGGGTGTCAAGCCTCCGTCACGCAGGCAAAAGCCCGGCCGCGTGATCGACGGGTCCGCAGCCCTTGCCGGGCGCATACGCCGCCCGCAGGGCGCGGTTGAGGAAACGCTGCGCCCCGGCAACGGCGGCCTCCAGCGGCAGGCCCTTGCCCAGTTCCGCGGCGATGGCCGCCGACAGCGTGCAGCCGGTGCCGTGGTTGTTGGTCGTCTCCACCCGGGCCTGGGGCAGGAACTTCGGCTCCATGCCGGGGCGGCAGAGCACATCCGTGACCACCACCGCGCTTTCCATGTGGCCGCCCTTGATGAGCACCGCCTTCGGCCCCATGCCGAGGAGCTTTTCCCCGGCGGCGGCGGCGTCTTCCAGCGATGCGATGCCAAGACCCGTGAGCATCTCCGCCTCGGGCCGGTTGGGCGTGAGCAGGTCGCAGCCCGGCAGCATCTCTTCCCGCAGGGCGGTGACGGCGTCTTCCTCCAGCAGGCGGCTGCCGCTCTGGCTCACCGAGACCGGGTCCACCACCAGCGGAAAGCGTCGCCCGCGCAGGATGGGCGCCACGGCCCGGATGATGCCCGCGGAAAAGAGCATCCCCGTCTTGGCCGCGGCCACGGGAAAGCCCTCGAGCACGGTGTTCAGCTCCAGGGCCACGAATTCCGGTTCCGGCGCGTGGATGCCGGTCACGCCCAGGCCGTTCTGGGCCGTGAGCGCGGTGATGACGCTCATGCCGTAGCAGCCGAGGGCCATGATGGTCTTGAGGTCGGCCTGGATGCCGGCGCCCCCGCCGGAATCGGACCCGGCGACGGTGAGGATATTGGGAGGCGAAAGGGGCATGGCGACTCCGTAGAGCGGTTTGGTAATGAAATCATCCAAGCCGCTCTGGTGACTGCGTTAGCTGTCACCCGCGCCGAATAAGCGTCCAGACCGCGTTCTGGACGCGAAATGGCAGGCGGCGTCGCGATTGAAAATGGCTATTTTCAATCGCAATATACTCTAGGGTCTGGACCTATTAATGTGACCGCTGGCTTGGGATGTGGCAGCTTGTGCAATGCCACAATCATCC
>NZ_CAJUBO010000011.1 GCF_910584445.1 uncultured Desulfovibrio sp. | reverse complement strand
GGACCGGGCGCGGCAGCCATGGAAACGTGGAAAGATCGGGCGCTGGGGTCCGGGTGGCGGGTCAGCGCCGCGCGAGAGCGGCGACCCGCGCGGTCACGTCAGGGGATTGCGGGGAGGTCTGGCCGGAGCTTTGGCCGGGAGCGGTCCCGAAATCCTCGTCAGGTGGGGGCGAGAGCCAGAGTCCGTCCTCGCCCAGCGGACCCATCTGGACGCCCGCTTCATGGCGCAGCAATTCGTTGATGGCGTGCAGGCGCCGGCGCAACTGGGTGCGGAGCCGCTGAAGCTCCTGCCCCAGGCGCGGCAGGGTGTCGGGCGGCGTTGCGCTGCTGAAGCGCAGTTCCGCAAGCTGCGCCTTTTTTTCGCGGATGCGGACGCGAAGCTCATGCAGTCCGGGACGGGCCTCGCGGAGGATCTTCCTGGCCCGCTCCTGCTGGACGGCGGGCAGGCTATCCAGCCATTGGCGGACGGAACGGGTGTAGCGTTCCTCCCGTTCCGGGCTGACATCATGCATGTCCATGGCGCTGTCGCCGGTGGGCGCGGGCGCCGTTTCGGGGGCGCCGGTCCGGCCGTCGGCGGCGGGGGCGCACCGCGCGCCGGAAGACAGCGGGGGGCAGAGCAGCGCCGCCGCAAGGACAAGGAAACTGGGGAATTTGGGCATGGCGGACTCTTGGGACGTACCGGGAGGGATACGGCAAAAAGGGGGGATCAGGCGTGGACAGGAGACGGGACTGTGCCGACGGTCATTCCGCCAGTACGCGCAATGCGATGCAAAAAGTGTGCAAAAAACCTGTTAAAAAGTGACCAGAGGGACAGATGACAGGCGCGAGGGCGATGGCTATACTAAAAGCATGAACACAGAGCAAGAGGCCGCGGCCGGTTTTTCGGACGCGGGCCGCCTCAGGGACGCCTGGGTCGCCACGGCGGCTTCTCCGGCGGCACCCGAAACTTTCGCCCCAACGAGATCGCGCGTCGATGGCCGCAGGGGCATCGACGCGTCGAATTCCGGGAGGCCGGGCGCGCCCGTGCCCCTGGGGTGGATGCTCGGCAGTGCCGTGCTCATCCTGGTGCTCGCCGTGGCGCTTGTGACCTATATGTCCATCCGTCGCAGCGAGCGCGCCATGGCGGACCTGCTGGCCGAGAAAGGCTCCTCGCTCATCATGGCCTTTGAAAGCGCCCTGCGGACGGGCCTGCGGGGCGAGACGGGCGTGCGGCTCCAGGTGCTGCTGGAGGAAATGACGCGCAGCCCCGACATCGAGTTCGTGGCCGTGACCATGCCTGACGGCACCATCGTGGCCCACAGCGAACGCACGCGGCTGGGCGAGACGCTGCGCATGCAGGGCGAGGAGGTGGACGAGGACCGCATGACCGGCCTGGCCCCGGGGGACGATGTCCGCTGGACCACCATCCGCATGGAGGGGCGGCGCGTCTTTGTGGTCTATCGGAATTTTTTGCTTGGCAGGGAAAACTGGTCCAAGGATCTGCCCCCGCCCACCATTTTTCTGGGGCTTGACGTTTCGCCCTTTGAGATCACGCGCCGCCAGAACCGCAGCTATGCCATCATCCTCAGCGTGGTGGCCTTCCTGATGGGCATGGTCTGCCTTCTGGCCGTCAGCTTCGCCGAGCGCGCCAGGGAGTCGCGCCGCCGCCAGTTCCGGGCCGAGGGCGAGGTCCACCGGCTGGAGGAAGAGGTGCGCCGCAGGGAAAAGCTTGCGGCCATCGGCACCCTGGCCGCGGGCGTGGCCCACGAGATCCGCAATCCGCTGAGTTCCATCAAGGGCTTTGCCACCTATTTCCGCCAGCGCTTCGGCGATGGCAGCGAAGAGCGCGAGGCCGCCGACATCATGGTCCGTGAGGTCAACCGCCTCAACCGCGTCATCACGGACCTTCTGGGCCTTTCCCGGCCAAGCGACGTGAAGCCGCGCTCCGTATGTCTGGAGAATATCGTGGCCCATGTGCTGCGCCTTATCCGGCAAAGCGCGGGCGAACGCCACGTCGGGCTTTCCTGCCGCACGTCGCGCAGCGTGCCCAATGTGTTCGTTGACGTGGAGCGCCTGGGGCAGGCCCTGCTCAATCTCTGCCTCAACGCGCTGGACGCCATGCCCGACGGCGGCACGCTGACCATCGCCATTTCCCGCGCCAGGGAGAGCGTCTGCCTTCTCGTGCGCGACACGGGCAGCGGCATGACGCCGGAGATCATGGAGCATATCTTCGATCCGTATTTCACCACCAAGGGCAGTGGCACGGGGCTGGGCCTGCCCCTGGTCCACAAGATCATCACCGCCCATGGCGGCAGGATATCCGTCCGTTCGCGCCCGGCCGTTCCCGCAAAGGACGGGAACGGGTCCGTGGGCGGAGAAACCGTCTTCCGCATCTGGCTGCCGCTGGCGCCGGAGGAAGAGTCCGGGAGCGCCCGGCGCTGAGCCGGGTGGCCCGCAAACAGGTGAGGCTGAAGGAGGAAGCCGTGAGCAGCGCCATTCTTGTGGTCGACGATGACGACGCCCACCGCAGCATGCTGAAAACCATGCTGCGTTCCTGGGGCTTTGCCGTGGAGGAGGCCGCGGACGGCGACGAGGCGGTGGCCCTCGTGCGCGAACGGGCCTTTGACGCGGTGCTCACGGACGTCCGGATGGCGCGCATGGACGGCATCCACGCGCTCAAGGCCATGCTGGAGTACAATCCCGCCCTGCCCGTGGTGCTCATGACGGCCTTCTCCTCGGTGGAGACCGCCGTGGACGCCCTGCGCCTCGGCGCGTACGACTATCTCGTCAAACCCCTGGATTTCGACCTTTTGCGCGAGACGCTGGAACAGTGCATCGAGCGCTCGCGCCACAGCGTGGAAAACCGCGAACTGCGCCGCCAGCTCACCGAGGCCGCGGGCAGCCAGGAGATCATCGGCCGCAGCGACGCGCTCAAGCGGATGCTCGGCTTCATCGAGACCGTGGCGCCCACCGAGGCGACCGTGCTCGTCACGGGCGAGTCCGGCACGGGCAAGGAGCTGGTGGCCCGCGCCCTGCATGCGGCCAGCGCCCGCGCCGACAAGCCGCTGGTCACGGTGAACTGCGCCGCCCTGGCCGAGACCCTGCTCGAATCCGAGCTTTTCGGCCATGAAAAGGGCGCGTTCACCGGCGCGGACCGCCGCCGCGAGGGGCGCTTCGTCCAGGCCAACGGCGGCACGCTCTTTCTGGACGAGATCGGCGAGATGCCGCTCCAGCTCCAGGCCAAGCTCCTGCGCGCCCTCCAGCAGGGGGAGATCCAGCGCGTCGGCTCGGATACGCCCATTACGGTGGATGTGCGCGTCATCGCGGCCACCAACCGGGATCTGCGTCAGGAGGTGCAGGCAAAGCGCTTCCGCGAGGATCTGTATTTCCGCCTCAATGTCATTTCCCTCGAGGTGCCTCCCCTGCGGCGGCGCGGCGAGGACATCCCGCTGCTGGCGGCCTATTTCCTCCAGCGTTTCGCCGAGCGCAACCGCAAGAGCATCAAGGGCTTTTCGCCCCAGGCCCTGGACAGCCTCCTGCGCTATCCCTGGCCCGGCAACGTGCGGGAGCTGGAAAACGCGGTGGAGCGGGCCGTCATCCTCTGCAACGGCGACCTTGTGACTGGCGCGGAACTGCCCGACGATATCGCCCATGCCGCCCCCCCGGAGGAAGGCCCGGCGCAGCAGGAAGCCCTTTCGCTGGCGGGCATGGCCCTGGAGCTGGTGGAGCGCCGCGCCATCGAGGACACCATGCGCCAGACCGGCGACAACAAGAGCGAAGCCGCGCGCCGCCTCGGCATCACACGGGCGACCCTGCACAACAAGCTGCGCAAGTACGGCCTTGAGCAGGAGTAGGGCCAGACCCCGGCTATGATCTGGCAGCGCGGAATGAAACGACCAGGAAACGGTTTTCATGAGGTCTGAGTCCAGCCATGACAGGAGCACGATGAGCCGACGGGTAACTCTTGCGGATGTGAGCAGAAAGACCGGCCTTTCCCAGGCCACGGTGTCCATGATCCTTGCCCGCCGTCCCGATGTTTCCTTTGCCGAGGAGACGGTGCGCCTGGTGCGGGCCGCCGCCGAGGAACTGGGCTATACCGCCGCCACCAGGCGCAGGGCCACGCTGTTTGCCCGGCGCACGGTCATGGTGGTCTGCCCCTTTATCCGCAACTATTATTACTCCACCGTGGTGCAGGCCCTCCAGAGCGAGGCCGCGGGCATGGAATGCAATGTCCTTGTCTATACCACCTATGGCAATGCCGGCGAGGAGGCGCGCATCCTCCGGGTCATGGCCGAATCGGATGTGGGCGGCGTCATCTTCGCCATGATGCCGCAATCGCGGCCCCTGGTCCGCAAGATCGCGCGCCTGTTGCCCATCGTCATCATGGCTGACAGGGAGGGGGAGAGCGCCGCCGAGTTTGTGGAGCTGCACAACCATGCCGCCGGCAGCCTGGTGGCGCGCCATCTCGCCGCGCTGGGGCACCGGCGCATCATCTGCATCTCCACGCCGCTCTCCTCGGCCATTCCGGTGCGTGTCAAGCGTTTTGAGGGCCTGCGCGATACCTGGGCCGAAATCTGCCCCGAGGGAAAGGTCACCCTGTTCACGAGCTTTGCCAGCCAGGCCCAGGCCCGCGACAATATCCTTCTGGAGCGGCACCTGGGCAGAAAGATCACCGCCGCCGTGCTGGAGTCGGAGCCGGACTCGTTCACGGCCGTCGCGGCCGTCAACGACATGATGGCCTATGGCGCCCTGGACGCGCTCGCCGCCGCCGGATACTCCGTGCCCGGGGACTACAGCGTGTGCGGCTGCGACAATGATTTTCCCTCCGACCTCGTGGGGGTCAGCCTGACGAGCGTGGAGCACTCCATGGCCCAGAACGCGCAGGAGGCGTTCCGGCTGCTCTACCGCAGGATGTCCGGGGAGACGGACGCCACCGAGATCGCCGTGCGCCGGAACATCCAGCCGGAACTCGTCCCCAGGGCCTCCACGGCCGCCCCGCGCGCCTGAGAAATTTGGGCTTTGGTATATTTTTGGAGTGATGATTTTTTCGGATCCTTCCGGCACCAGCATCCGTCTGTCGCTCCGCTCCAGACGGAACCAGGAATATCCCTCTCCCGCAGTGGAGAACAGAGCCTAAAATTTTCAATGATCTTTCAATAAAAATTTTGCCGTCCGGCCGGGGTTTTTCTTGCCCCCGGCCGCGGCGATGGCGTATCCAGAACCAGGAACCCGGAGAACACACGCCATGGGCGCACGACAAAAAGCGACCGGCTGGAAGGTGCCCCTGCTGTTTTGCGGGGCGATTGCGGGCATGGTGGCGCTGGCCGCGGCGTGGCGCACGCCGCCCCCTCCGCCGCCCGCGCTGCCCGCGCCGCTGGTGGAACGCGCGCGGACGCTCGCCATCGACCTTGAGGCGCCGGAGGGCCGCCCCTGGAAGGAGCGCATCGTCCGGGCGGCCAGCGGGTTCGTCCCGCCCGAGGCCAAAACGGAACGTCTGGCGCGCGTGGCGGCCGAGGCGCTGGCGGCCCGCCGTCCGGATGCGGCCTGTGCGGCGGCCGTGCAGGTGCCCGACGAGGCGCGGCGGGATTCGGTATTTGCAGACATTTTCCAGGCGGCGGCGGAAGAATGCGGAACGCTGCCCTGGGGAGTTTTCGCCGTGCATGGCGTCCGCGAGCCGGAACTGGCCGCGTCGCTCGCCCGCGCGCTGGAACAGCGCTGGCAGGCCTGCGGAGGCGCCGCGGATCGCGGCGCGCAGTGACGTTCAAGATCGGGCCCATCCACCTCCCTCGGGCCCCGGCCGCCCCTTCCCCCACAGCGCGGGGGAGGGGGCGGTTTTTTCTGCCGGAAGGCCGCCGGGCTTGTAAAGACCGGCAAATGCCGGTATGATCACACTGCCGTTTTCCAGACAATGCACGGGTCGCCCGCCGGATCGGGCCGTGGTCGCCTCCGGTGCCACTGCGGGGCGGCGGCGCGGTATTTTCGCCGGTTCCGCACCGCAAGGGGCGGGGCATTCCCCGTGTGTTCCTCTCCTGACAGGTCCGCCCGCCGTCATGGACCCGGGCCGTGCCGTCACTGGTCCGGGCGCGTTGCCGGCCGCCCCTCCCGGTGGCGCCGGCTGCCGGAAGCGGAGAAAAGGAAGCGCATCCATGTATGAATGCACCGTCAGGTTCTGTTTCACGGGCTGTCAGGAGCATGTCGTCGAGCTGCTGCGCGCCGTTCCTCCCCTGCCCGGCTTTCGGCATGTGTTCGTGCGCGATGTCGCGGAGGGTCCTGATGTCATCGTGGCCGGTCCCGGCCTGGATGCCGCCGGTCTTGCCGCCCTGGCGGCCGTAGCGCAAGCCGAGCTTCTGGTGCTCGCGCCCTCTGGCGCGCCCCTGCCCGCGCCCGTGCTGGAGCGGGCCGCGGACATCTGGCGCCTGCCCATGGAGGATGCCGAACTGCGCTTCCATTTCACGCGCTGGCAGGAGCGCTTCAGGCAGGGCAAGGACCTGTGGGAGACAGGCCAGTTCCTCGAATGCACCCTGGCGACCACCCCCAATCTCATCTGGTTCAAGACCAGGGACGGCATCCACGAGAGGGTCAACGACAGCTTCTGCCGCGCCGTGGGCAAAACGCGGCAGCAGGTGCAGGGCCGGGGCCATGCCTACATCTGGGATGTGGAAACGGATGACCCGGCCTGCATCGAGTCGGAACGCATCGTCATGGAGAGCGGGGAGACGCACGTTTCCGAGGAGGCCATAAACACGGGGGCGGGCACGCGGCTGCTCACGGTCTACAAGTCCCCCCTGCGGAATGTGGACGGCACCATGATGGGCACCATGGGCATCGGCGTGGACGTGACCCAGGAACGCCTCTACCAGGAGCGGCTCCTCCAGAACAATGCCGCCCTGGAGACCATCTTCACCACCATGGACTGCGGCATCCTCTGCCATTCCCTGGATGGCGGCCGCGTCATCAGCATCAACCGGGCGGCGCTCAAGCTGCTGGACTTCGCCTCCAGCGAGGAGCTGGAGGCGGGCGGCTTCCAGATGGTGGCGAGCACCGTGGCCGAAGAGGACAAGCCCAAGCTCCGCACCGCCATCGGCCAGTTGAAGAAGGTGGGCGACAGCACCAGTTACGAGTACCGGGTCGTCCACGCGGACGGCAAGATCGTCCATGTGATGGGCAATGCCAAGCTGGTGGAGAAGGACGGCGAGATCGTCTGCCAGCGCTTCCTGCTGGACTGCACGGCGCAGAAGCTTGCCGAGGAGCGGGAGCAGAGCGAGAAGGACCGCCGCCAGAAGGAACTGGTGCGCGCCCTGAGCGTCGATTATCAGCTTGTGTGCGTGCTCGACGCGGCCACGGGCGACGGAACGGTGCTCCAGCTCATGGAAGCCCCCGACAGGGACCTGGAACGGATCTTTTCCGGCCCGCTGCCGTTTCCGGAAAAGATGGCCGCCTATCTCCGCACCTGCGTCCATCCCGATGACCGCGAGGCGTTCCGGAAGGCCTGTTCCCCCGAGGGTCTCAGGGCCGCGCTGGCGCGCCGGGAGATCGCCTATTTCAACTATCGGGCGCTCAATGGCGAGAGCATCCTGTACTACCAGCTCAAGGCCGTGCGCGTCGGCGCGCGGGACGAGTTCTCGGGCATCGTGGTGGGCCTCCAGAGCGTGGATGCGCGCATCCGCGAGGAGATGGAGCAGAAAAGCCGGCTCGCCGAAGCCCTGGAACAGGCCAAGCGGGCCAGCACGGCCAAGAGCCTCTTCCTCTCCAACATGTCCCACGACATCCGCACCCCCATGAACGCGGTGGTGGGCTATACGTCGCTGGCGCTCACCCATCTTGGCAGGGATGAGCAGGTGGAAGGCTACCTGCGGAAGATCCTCGCTTCGGGCAACCACCTCATCAGCCTCATCAATGACATCCTGGACATGAGCTATATCGAGAGCGGCAAGATCCAGCTGGAGGAAAAGCCGCAGGAGCTGCCCGTCATCCTCCGGGAGCTTTGGAACATCGTCCAGCCCACGGCCGGCGCCAGACGGCAGACCCTCACCCTGGATGTCGAGGACATGCGCGACGAGCATGTCCTGTGCGACAAGCTCCGGCTGAACCAGATCCTCCTGAACCTGCTCAGCAATTCCGTAAAATACACGGGCGAGGGGGGCACCATCCACCTGCTCGTGAAGCAGCAGGACTGCTGCGTGCCCGGCCACGCCGCCTACGAGTTCCGCATCAGCGACAACGGCATCGGCATGAGCGAGGAATTTCTCGCCCGCATCTTCGAGCCTTTCGAACGCGCCCGGTCCTCCACGGTGGCCGGCATCCAGGGCACGGGACTCGGCATGACCATCACCAAGAACATCGTGGAGATGATGCGGGGCGACATCGAGGTCCACAGCGCGCCCGGCGTGGGCACGGAATTCGTCTTCCGCGTGCTGTTCCGCCTGCCCGGGGACGCGGCCGGCCGCCTGCCCCATGCGGAAGCGTACAGGGTGCTGGTGGTGGAAGGCGACGCCCGCGCCCGCGAGGCGCTGGAGCGCCTGCTGGATGCCCACGGAGTGCGCGTCGACCTGGCCGCCACGGCGGAAGCCGCCCTTGAGCTGGCGCGCGCCGCCGGAGACGACGGGTACAGCCTGTGCCTCATCAGCCGGGAAGTTCCGGGCGGCGGCGCCGCCCTCGCCCGGCGCATCCGCGAGGCCGCCGGGGAGAGGCGGCCCCGTGTGGCGCTGCTCGCCAGCAACTGGGCGGAGGCCGCTCGGTCGGAGCCGGACATCGATGCCTGCCTGGGCAGGCCGGTTTTCTGGTCGGATGTGCGCGCGTGCCTGCTGCCTTCCGGGGCGGCGGGCGATGCGGACAGCCGGGACACCGGGAGGAGGCGTTCCGGGCATATCCTGCTGGCGGAAGACAATGCCATGAACCAGGAGATCGCCGTCGAATTCCTGACGGAAGCCGGCTACAGCGTGGATGTGGCCGCCAACGGCCGCGAAGCCGTGGAGATGCTCATGGCCTCCGCGGGCGCGCCCTATGACGTGGTGCTCATGGACGTGCAGATGCCGGTGCTGGACGGCTATGGCGCGACCCAGGCCATCCGCGCCCTGGACGACGCCGGGCTTGCCTCGGTGCCCATCATCGCCATGACGGCCAATTCCTTTGAGGAAGACAAGCAGGAGGCCCTGGCGCGCGGCATGAACGGCCACATCGCAAAGCCCATCGATTTCTCTCTTCTGTTCCAGACGCTGGACACGCTGCTGGGGTGAAACCTCAGGCCGCATCAGGGCCGGAGCGCGCCCCCTGCTCTAGGCTCAGACCTCATTAAACTCCGTTATGGTTTCTCCAGTGCGGAAAAGAGGTTTTTCCGCTGGCCGCCCGAAGCGGAGCGAAGGGCGGGGGCTGTCGCCGCAAGGATCCTAAAAAATAAGATTTTTTTGTGCTGGCAAGGAAGTGGACGATTTTTGGAGGGAGTGTACTTAAGTACATGACCGACAAAAATCGCCCAGTGACGCCGCCAGCGCAAAAAAGGCTGTTTTTGACGGATGATTGTGGCATTGCACAAGCTGCCACATCCCAAGCCAGCAGTCACATTAATAGGTCTAGGCCCTAGGGGTGGAGCCTGCGTTCCCTGCGTCCCTTCTCCAGGGCGGCGTTGCAGACCCGGTCCAGGTCCGCGGCGCATTGCTCCGGCGTGATCTTCAGCTCCAGCAGCCTGTGGATATTGGGCCAGAACACGCTGCGGAACGAGTCCTGCCGCCCCTGCCAGTTGGGGCTTTTATTGGTGAAATCGACGACATTGGGCGCATTGCGGGCAAATTCGTCGATCATGACGATGCGGTCGCGGTATTTGTCCAGGGTGCGCTTGCTGGTGGGGATATTGCCGGCGGAAAGATCGCGCCATTCATCGCGGTCATACAGAAAGACAAGGAAATCCTTGGCGGCCTGGAGCCGCGCGGGGTCCCCATTGTCGAACACGAGAAAACCGTTGGAGAATTCCGTTGCTATGTTCCCTGGATAATTGACGAAACCATAATCGTCCAGATTGGTGTAGATGGTGCGGTTGGCATTGTTGAACATATAGATCGCCAGCTGGCCGTTGGCGAAAAGCTCGCTGCAATCCTTCATTTCCAGATTCTCGGGATGGGGCGGGAACCAGCCCCGGCGCACCCCCTCCTGCAACCAGGCCAGGGCCTTGACCGTGGCCGGGTCCTGAAAGGCAAAATTGCCCCGGCTGTCGAAAATCCTGCCGCCGAAGGCGCGCAGGTAGGAGAGGATGTGCGTGTCCCCCTGGTTGTTTGCGGCAAAGACGGCCAGCGGGTAGATGCCGTGCGGCAATCTGGCGGCCAGAGTGTCGAGGATGCGCCGCCATTGGGGCAGCGTCCAGTTCTGGATCTCGCGGCCATGGCCGATATAGGACCCGAGACCGCACTGCTGGAACAGCGCCTTGTTGTAGATGAGGATATTCTGCATCTTCAGGTAGGGCAGCAGATATATCCTGCCCTCGCGCAGGCCGGGGTCCCAGTCGTGCGGCGTCATGTCCGCTTTCAGGGCCGGGCTGATCATGTCATCCAGCGGCGCCGCGCGTCCGGTATCTATATAGCTGGAAAGATTGAAAAACGCTCCAAAAAGAATGTCCGGCGCCGTTTCGGTGCCGAAGCTGTCGGTCACGGCCCTGACCTCGTCCACATAGTTGAACGTCTTGACGTCCGGCTGCACCGCCGCCTTTGCATAGTGTTCCGCGAACGCGGCCGAGGCCTGCTTCAGGAAGGCCGTGGTGTCGCGGATGTTCGGGTTGCTGAGGGTGTTCATTTCCTGCATGGGCGTCTTGATGACCAGATGCACGGGCCGGGGCGGCTGGTCGCAGGCCGGCAAAAGCGCGCCCAGAAGCAGCGCGGCCCCAAGGAACACGGGAAACAGACGTCGGGTCATGGGCGCCTCCTGTCGGCGTCGCCCGCGGGCGCGCCGGTGATCGCGGCCATTTTCCGCAAAAAGACCTTGATGTCTATGGGCTTGGTGAGGAAGTCGTCCATGCCGCTGGCGAGCGCCTTGTCCATGTCTTCCTTGAAGGTGTTGGCCGTGCAGGCATAAATGACGACCGTGGTCGCGTCCGGCCTGTCCAGCGCGCGGATGGCCGCCGCGGCCTCGCAGCCGTCCATGACCGGCATCTGCATGTCCATGAGGATGACGGCAAATTCCCCCACGGCGGACGCGCGGAAGATATCCAGCGCCGCCTGGCCGTTTTCGGCATGGACCACGGAAAAGCCCTCGTCCGTGAGCAGTTCCATGAGAAATTCCGCATTGAACTCCGCGTCTTCGGCCAGGAGGATCCTGCCCCCGCGCGCGACCGGCGCCGGAGAGGGCACGGCGCCGGAAGCGGCGTCCTGTCCGGCGGGGGGCATCCCGGGCGTCCGGGCGGCTCGCGGAGCGGGCGCGCCCGGATCCGCGATCTCGGAAGGGATGCCGACAGTGAAGGTGCTGCCGACGCCTTCTTCGCTCTCCACCTCGATGCTGCCGCCCATTGCCCGCACAAGCTCCCTGGTGATGGGCATGCCCAGGCCCGTGCCCTTGAGCGCGGCATGCTGCTGCGCCTGCGCGTCCTGGGTGAAGGGATCGAACAGCTTTTGCAGAAAGGCCCTGCTCATGCCCCTGCCCGTATCCCGGCAGCGGTAGATGGTCCGCACATGGCGCTCGTCCGTGCGTTCCTGGTGCACCGTGACCGTGATGGAGCCGCCGGAGGGCGTGAACTTGGCGGCATTGCCGATGATATTGACCAGGATCTGCTTGAGGCGCGTCGCGTCCCCCAGGACCCAGGGCACGGGCACATTCTCCTCCAGCGAGAGGAGCAGGCCGTTTTTCTCGGCATTGGCGGTCTGCATGAAAATCACGTCCGCGATCATGTCCGTTATGGAAAAACGGGCGTTGACGATGTCGATCTTGCCGGCCTGGAGCTTGGACATGTCCAGAATGTCGTTGAGCAGCGCAAGCAGATACTCGGCAAGGCTTCTGGACTTGCCGAGCCAGTCCCTGATCTGCGGCAGCCTGTCCCGCTCTTCCACATGGGAGGCGATGAGATGGTTGAGACCGATCAGGCCGTTGAGCGGCGTGCGGATCTCGTGGCTCATGTTGGACAGGAATTCGCTGCGTACGCGCACGGATTCATTTGCCATGTGCAGCCGGTTGCGGCTGAAGATGCCATAGAGCATGAACAGGGTCAGGAGCAGCACCACCAGCACGAGCAGGGACAGGCCCATGAGGGTGAAGGTGGCCTGGCGCGCCACCAGAAAGTCGTTGTTGACCATTATCAGGAAATACCAGTCCAGATGCGGGCCGGCCTGGTTGATGAACGGCACGAAATAGACCAGCTTCTTGCCGTCCCCGTCCTCCAGGTAGAGGCTGAAGTCCTCCCGCCGGGCCATCCGGCCGACGATCTCCCGCTTGGTCAGGCTGCTGGAGCGGGAGGCGGCGAGCTGGGTGAAAAAGTTCGTGTCATTACGCAGATAGATATCTCTGGTGCGCCCGACGATGTAGTTGCCGTTCATGTCGATGACGGAGCTGAAGCCATAGGCCCGGTCGTTCCTGACAAAGCTCTCGATGATCAGGTGCTCCTGGAGGAAGCTGATGTCCGTAAAGCCGATGAGGGCGGTCATGCGCAGGCCCGCCACGCTGAAATCCTCCAGCTTGATGGCGTAAAGGATGGATTCGCGCGAGATGCCCGCAAACTCGGCATTGTCGTCGAAGCGCAGGACCAGTTCTTTTCTGTCGTTGCCGGAAAACAGGTGCCTGAAGTCGAAGCGGCCGCCGATGCCGCCCTGCCCCGGCGTGTAGATGAGGAACTTGTCCGTGAAGATCCTGCCGTCCTCGGCAAGCATGAACAGGCGCTTGAAGGGGGTGGTGGAGCTTTCCAGGTTCAGCCGCGTTTCCAGCTCCCTGAGGGAATCGCCGCCCTGGGCCGCGAGCCGCTTTTCCACCCCGGAAAGTTCGTCCAGGAAAAGCTCGATGCAGGTCCTGATGGCCCGTTTGTCATGCTGGGCTATTTCATTGATATTGAACAGGATGTTCTGCTCGATGACATCGCGCAGCTTTATGGTGTAAAAAAAGATCAGCAGGGAAACGATGCCGAGAAAGAGCAGCAGGAGCTTGCTGTAGAAAATCTTGTCGTGTCGGCTCATGGAATTTTCTCCGCTCAAATTCCATGTTTCAGAAGTGATAGTACGCGGTGAGTCCCACGCGGTAAAAATCCTGCACCAGGCGGTCGCCGAAGCGCTTCCAGACGTCGCTGTCCCAGTTGACGCGCAGCCAGTCGGCATCCAGGATCAGGGTCAGGTTCTCGTACAGCTGGAGCCGTGTCTCAAGATCCACCTCCAGGGCCTCGTCCTTTCTGGTGAGGTAGCCCCCCGGCGATGCGTCCGTGAAAAACGGATCGGCCGTCACCATGGCCGGATCGTTGCTGCCGCGCACATAGCCGACGCGCACGGTATGCCTGAGGTCCTCCGGGAAGGTGATGTCCTTCAGGAAGCCCACCAGGCCCCAGGTGCCGATCATGGTGCCGTTGGGGCTGATGATCTGCGCGCCGCCGTCCGGGCAGAAGGGCGCGCCGTCATAGGCGAGATTGAGCACTTTCCAGTCCCGGTTGGCGCTCTTGCCCACGGGCATGCGCTCCGAGCCGTTCCGGGGGTCGCCGTCATCGCCGGAGGAATACCAGCCCAGAAGCCCCGGCGTCATGCGGTCCTGCCGGTATTCCGCAAGAAATGCCCCGTACCAGCCGGCGCGGCGCATGGCGAAACTCCTGCCGCGGGTCGTGAGCGAGCCGAAGTCCGCGCTGCCGAAGGCGACTTCGCCGGCGAGGCGCCAGCGGGCGACCGGGTTCGCGTCGCCGCCAATGCCGCCCCACCAGGCCGTGCCCCAGGGGGCGAGCTGGCGGGACGCGCGCGGGTCGGCCAGCAGGCGCGTGCCGCCAACGGGCGTGAGGTTGGCGGCCACCGTGCGCAGGGAGCTTTTATAGGGCGCAAGCGACCAGCCGGAGCCGGATCTGGCGCGGGACCCGAAGGAATTGACCCCGGCCTCGGCAAACATGGCATAGGGCGTCACGCGGAAAGCGTCGCCGCGCGCCGGCAGCGACAGCCCGAAAAAGTCCATCTCGTTGAAGCCGGGAAGGCCCTCGCGCCCCGGGTCCTCATTGGATGCCGATGCGCGCACCCAGAAGGCCGTCACGTCCAGACGCTTGTGGAGTTCCTGCGAGACCACGATGGCGGCGGCATCCTCGGAAAACAGCGGCGAACCGTTGACAAAGGAGGGCATGTTCACCGGCTGGAGTCCCATGCGGACGGAGGTGCCGCTGCCGGGAACGCGCCAGTCAAGCCAGGCGTGGCGCAGCTTCGTCAGGGCCGCGTCAGCGCCCAGCGCGCCGCCGCTCGATGCCTGCCCCCAGTTGGTCTTGCCCATTTCCAGCTGTATCTGGCCGTCCAGGGAGGGCGACGTCACAAAGCCGAACTGGGTACGCAGGCGTTGCACGGCCTGAAAATGGTCGCGCACGTCCGCGCGCTTCTGGCCGTAGACGTTCCCCGCGTTCAGGCCGAACATCCAGTGCCCCAGGGCGGTGAACTCCGCGGCCATCGTCGCGGCCGGCGCCAGCAGGCCGGAAAGCAGGCAGAAAAGGACCATGACCGGACAGCCGCGCCCCAAAAGGGAGCGCCCGGCTGCCGGGCGGTTGCGCGGAGACGACATGGCGGCAACTCCGGGCAAAACTTCGCCGCCGCGGAGCCGGAGGCGCCGCGGGCGTTGGCAGCAAACAGCAGGATTCACAAAGCATTGTCAGCATACTCCACGGCCCCCCGGATGGCAATCGCCGGAACGGGCGCGGAGGCGGAAGGGGATGGCATCGGGCGCCGCGGGGCATTCGGGTCCGCATGTGCCGTGCAGGTATGGGATGCGCGCGCCGCGCGCCCGGAACCTGATGCGTGTCGGGAATGGTGTCGGGGAGATACGGGGGATGCAAGCCGGGCTTGCATCCCCTGAATCCCTGGTGGGCAGTACAGGACTTGAACCTGTGGCCCTCGCCTTGTAAGGGGTC
Source organism: uncultured Desulfovibrio sp. (assembly GCF_910584445.1). GTDB lineage: Bacteria > Desulfobacterota > Desulfovibrionia > Desulfovibrionales > Desulfovibrionaceae > Desulfovibrio. The sequence continues at coordinate 82,628 of NZ_CAJUBO010000011.1, read as the reverse complement.
AAATAACACAGAATAACTATGTGATATTATAGGGTGTTTTTGTGTGCAGTATGTCCAAAAATATGTCCAAAACACCCTTAAAATACCAGTTTTGTGTATGACTCGCGTTACTCAAACTGTCCGCTCCTGACGAGTCATAAATCCAAACACTTCATACAGTACGTCTGGGGATAGTAACCAACATGTTTATGATAATCTAAGGTAAACAGTGAACAACTTTTTCGACTGCAAATCATCAAAAACAAGATAAAATGTTCAAAAAGATAAAACTATTTTGGATTAGTAATGGTAAGGTAAGGTAAGTACGATATATATACTATATATTGGTAGAGATATATGTATAGTAGTAGGGTGAATGAAAAAAATTACTTAATAGAAATCCTTGGTCTGAAATTGAAGAGTTTGGCAAACTTGTTCATCATAAGTTCGTGCAGTAGTGCTTTATGTTCCTTGGCAACGATGAAACTATCATGGATACAAAGACAGCAAATATCTTCTTCTGCCAAGGATAGCATGATTTGTTCGGCTATCGAGCTATCAAGATATTGAAGCCGTACTCCGTAACCTGTACAGAAGTATTTCTTGATCGGGCTATGAGCTTGTTTCAAGTTCTCAAGAATCGTTTTTGGGCCAGGTGGAACAAAGCCCATCTTTTCAGTTAACTGAGTGATTTCCTCACGAATTGCCTGCATTGCCGAAGTTTCATTCCTGGCATTGATGGCAATGTTGACAGCCTTCTTGATGATAGGTCGGAAGCAGCTATCTATGCCAGCCAAAGTATATAAATCACCTGCTGGAGGAACCATGTTCTCAAGTCCATAGAGCATACTCAAATGCAGGCAGGAATAATCAAGTTCGACTGTCTGTTTGCCATCTATGGTTATATTTTTCCTGATTTCCGATTTTATCATCTGGCTCCAGTGAAAATAGAATCTCCCTCCCTGTTTGAAATCGGAGTTATTGAAAATTCTGACGTATTTCTTTGTTTGTTCATTAATGTGGCAATTTAGCATAAAGTCAGCATATTCTTCCCAAGGAACATCCGCTGAAATCAAATGTCTATCCAGACATTTATTAATTCTATTTACATTCCTGATGATTGTTTTGACTTCGAGGGTATCCATGTCAAAGTCTATGTCCTGTTTATCCTCATCTCGGAGAATGACAGGTGGATTTCTTCTAAGTATAACCCCAGCTTTGCTGCGGTATTTTCTGAACAGCCTCAGCAGTTTTTGGGTGGCCCGGATTCTGGACTCCCGCGAATAATGAGAAAACTTGATTCCCTTGTGATACTCGACATAGCCATGCTCGATAAGAAAATCAGTAACGAGAATGACGTACTTGTACCGAAGATATATTTTATCAAAGCGCTTTGACACTCGATATGAATTTTTATTCCTGCTGAACGAGATAAAAAGCTTGTTATCTTGTTTATGGGCTACAAAAATGTCTGTTAAAAAGACTTTTAAATGATTTTTTACCCTATTTTGGTCGAATTTGCCACCAATATTCTTCATAATTTTTGAAAATAGAAAGTCTGCGGACTTAACTATTTCCGGTTTATTCGACCATATCCAAATATCAAGCTCACGAGAATAATCGAGCTTGTTTTTCATATATACCTCACTTAAAAGGCCAGTCTGCATATGATTGCAGACTGGCCGATGTTTAACGAAAAATTTGCTCAGAAAGGATAAAAAGAGATATTAACTATAGAAAAGAAGTAGTGAAATTAAATTTACCACCTATTCTCCAAACATAGTTTGAAGAACTGAAATGACTTCATGCCATTTATCCTGCTGCAAGGATTCAATTCGCTTGATAAGTCGAATTTTGTCCAATGCCCGTATTTGGTCAAGAGCTATCTGCCCCGGAACATCACTCACGACAGTATTTACCCGAAAGGGATAAGGCCGGATGGTAGAAGTGAGAGGGGCGACCAGCACAGTAGCCAAATGCCGATTTAGCTCATCGGGAGACACAACAACGACTGGACGCGTTTTTTTAATTTCGTGCCCTATTGTCGGGTCGAGATTGGCCCACCATATCTCAAAGCGGCTTATGGTTTTTGGGGCCATGTCCACTCCGAAGTGTCAAACGCTGATTCTACCTGATTAAATTCCCGAAATTCACGCGTATCCGAGTCTGTGTGGGAGGAGGAAGCAAGCAGCGCATCTTCCCACCCGGCACGTTCATTATTGATTGGGGAGAGCAGGATGCCTGCATCCGTAATGGTCAGGCGTACAGTGTCTCCAAAACCGCATTGAGCTATCAGCGCCTTTGGCAGCCGGATTCCGCGCGAATTGCCGATGGGGACAAGTGGAATATCCATAATTCACCTCGTACTCACAACGTAATTATTTTTTAGACTTGTGTCAATTTCTCAGCCGCAAGGGTGCAAATGAATCATGGATTGACGCAAATCCGGTGAGCTTTTTTGAGAACCAGGAAGCAGTTTTCTATCGTATCCTGTCCATCCCCAATTACTGTTCGTAGGATTAGCAAATATGTATCTCTATATCACCTAATAAATCAAGAGATGCCGTTGCGCTGATAACTTCATCACAGTGTTTGATAAGCTCAGGGATTTTTTCTTGTGTTGTTTGCCAAACGATTGCCCAATCAATATCCCCATCCTGTATTTCAGTGAGATAGCGTTTCATGCCTTGCATGGCTGAAAAAGGTATTTCAGGATATTTCATACAAAACTCCATATGCTTGTTAAAAAGAATTTCAGAAACTGAAGCTATAATCAGGAATCTCCGTGCGACCGCATCCCGAATTATCCATGACTTAGGCGCCAGAAATGAAGAGAAATTTTCCTTGTCCGTGATTTCTTCAATCTTCTTCGCGCTCTCCAAGAGCTTGTAAATGTATTTTTTGGTTGACTTACTCATTAAATGCGTCCTTTCTCGGAAATTGATTATAATTTTTTTCATAAAACAATGATGATTCACGATTTGAACTGATTAAATCCACATCAAGAAGAAAGATATTTTCCAATTCTTCCTTAAGCCTTCCAATATCAAAAAGTGTTGCGCTCGAATCAGCATCAAAATAGAAGTCGATGTCACTGGCGTCCGTATCTTCATACTGTCCAACGGAACCCGTAACGCGGAAGTTGGAAAACATGGGATAGCGGGAAAAAACCAGTGCGAGCACGTCCATATTCATCTTCAAAACGCTAGATGGTTTCATGGGAAACCTCCCTTTCTTTCTCTGGGGCTTCCGCAACGGGCTTGATGGTCAGCGTGATTTTCCTGTCGCCAATGTGGGGATAGGCAAGACAGGTCTTACCGAGAAATTCCTTCTCGGCGAGCAGGCCTGAAACATTCAGTGTTCCGTATTCATCAATCTGGATAGGCTTACGGGTTAGCCTGGGGCGAAGGATCATCCCTGCAAAGGGCACGGTTTTGATGCCCATTTCCGCCATCACATCAAAAACAAGGCATTGCAGAGGCCGCTTCCTCCACCCTGGGAGTTTGGCCCTGAGTTCCTTGAAATCAATGGAATCACGGATACCCTGGCGAATAATAGTTTTAGCTTCTGAATAATTAATTAAGGCTCATGACTAGCTGAGAGGATTTTCTCTGAGCAGTTTTAAGACCAGAAGGTAAATGTCCTCTTGCCTATGGTTAAACCGAAACTCACATTCTTTCAAATGGAGATAAAAAGTTTGCTTTTGAAGACCTCTAAAACGGACCAGTCGAGTTTTGGCAAAGCTCCAAAAACTTTCTATTCCGTTGATATGTGAGTGATTATTGGCAAATTCGTTATGCGAATGTTGGACGCGGAAATGTTTTTGATAGCCCAAATCAACGAGTCCGTCATAACCTCGCCAGCCATCGGAATGAATGACGCTTTCAAGGTCTACACGGCCACGTATGATGCCCTGGAGGGTGGCTCTGGAGCAATCAGGAACGATTTCCGTATAGACATTATCCTTGCGTTTGAACAGACCAAAAACAATGTTTTTTCCGCGTGCTCCACGACCTCTGACTCCTCTGACCCGGCGAGCGACGAAGTAGCTTTCATCAACTTCGACTTCCCCTTTGACGGGAGACTCCGCCTCGCAATAACGGGCAATTCTTTCCCGGAAAGCAGTCACTACCGGTTGATGGTGTTTCGGTTAACACCGGACAATTTCGCAATCTGTGAAGCTGTCAAATCAACGGAAAAAAGCTTCACAAGTTGCCGAATTTTTGCCTCAGAAATTCTTGAACGATATGCGTACTTGTTTTTCATTGTCATGACTGGCTGGATAACCTTTTTAGCCCATCTCAGCTAGTCAAGAGCCAAAAAATTAATTGCCCATCTTTCGATGGCTCATTATATAGTTAGGTCTTTTTTCAATTCCATATTTACAAACACTACGCAATAAATACATATACATTTTATTAATGTAATCCTAAATATGTGCTTTATACCTCTTGCAATAATTATACCAAGGTAACGTGCAAAGGGGTTGCACCGACATAAAACACCAAAGAAAGAAAGCAATGCGGAGTAAGAATCAAACGGCAAGAGGACTGTAGCAAGCCAGTTAATGAAAATATAATAAATACACTAGGTTAGTTGAGCTGTGCTACCTTCAGCCCACTCACTTTACAAAAACTGATAGCTATGATATAAAATGGCGTCCTTAAGCCCGTAATCTCCCCTCGGCAGTATGTACGAAAAACTCCTTAAAAATATTATTAATGCCTATAAGGATGAGTCACAGAATCATCCGTGGATAATAGGTTTTTCTGGAGGGAAAGATAGTTCACTTGTTTCTCACTTGGTTTTTGACGCTATCACACGAGTTTCTCCTCAAAAACGTGTTCGTAACATTTATTTCGTTTCAAACGACACACTGGTTGAAAGTCCGTTTGTCAAGCGACAAGTTCAAGAACAATTCAGTCTAATTCAAAATGCAGCGAAATGTTTTTCATTGCCTATTACCATATCCTATACAAAGCCACTATTAGAACACACTTTCTGGGTACTTCTTATTGGAAAAGGTTATCCCTGTCCAAATCAAAAAATGAGATGGTGTACAGATAGATTAAAAATTAAACCTACCTCCAAATTTATTTTAGAAAATATATCGCGATTTGGATCATCTATTATCGTTTTGGGAGTTCGAAAGGATGAAAGTCAGAGCCGTAAAAAACGAATAGAAAAGTATGCAAACCTTGACAATTCCTACTTGACGCCTCATTCCAGCCTCAATGGCGCCTTTATTTATCGCCCTATTGTTGAGTTAACTACTAGAGATGTCTGGCACATTCTCGGTCAGTACGACCCCCCCTGGGGAGGAACTCATGAGAAGTTAATCCAGATGTATAGAGATGCTGATGGTGGCGAATGCCCTATGGCCCTTAGCAAAGAAGATTCAACGGGATGTGGGTCTAGTAGATTTGGTTGCTGGGTATGTACAGTAGTGAATAAAGATAAAAGCCTTCAGGGGTTTGTGGATTCCGGGCAAAAAAAATATCAGTCTCTAATCAACTTTCGCGATTGGTTGCAAGCCATTCGCAATAATCCTAATTTTCGACAAGCACGTAGGAGAAATGGCAAATTAGAATTCCTTGCATCTGGCGAAATTATAGGTGGCCCTTTCACATTAAATGCACGGAAAGAAATTTTGCAAAGACTGCTTGTTGTTCAAGATGAAACGCAGGAATTGCTAATCTCTTCTGAGGAAATTCGGCTCATAAAAGAATTATGGGCTACAGAAATATCAGATAAATACCTACGAGGTAGTCATGCGTAACTTCGAACTAAAGGACTTACCACTTTGGAGTGACTCCAAGTCCAAGGAACTTTTTGAAAAAATGTGTGAAGAGGAAGGAATACCTCCCCAACAAATAACAGAGCTAGTATCAAAAATTCGTGAATATCAGCATATGGATAGGGCGCGTGGTATTTATGATGAGTTTGATAGCATCTTGAATCAAGGGAGCAACCAATGAGAATAGCTACACTCGAACTCATGAATTTTAAGTCCTATCGGAGTCAAAGGTTCGACTTCCCTCCTCCACGCAATAATAGAAATTTAATACTTATTGGTGGATTGAATGGCTATGGAAAGACATCATTTTTAGAAGCAGTTTATCTTTGTTTATATGGTTCTGAATCTATGCGGTATTTGGGACGTGCAGGTCTAAAAATTGACAGAAATGAAACCTATAGTAAATTTTTATCAAAGTCATTCAATTTTAATGCGGATACAGATAGCCCTATGCAGCTTTCAATAGAGTTTGTTGACGATGACTATGAAGGTTATAGTATTACAAGGTCATGGTTCTTTGATAGGAATAGAAAGTGGAACGGTGATGAAGAAACTCGCTTATATAAAGTAGAAAATGGCACGAAAAAAGTAATTCCATCAGACCAACTTCCACAAATATTGGATGAAAATTTTGTCATTCCAAATCTTGCACCATTCTTCTTCTTTGATGGTGAGGAGGTAAAATCTCTTGCGTCAAAGGATAGGGTGGAACAGGTAAAATTAGCAATAGATAATTTTTTAGGTATTGTAACACTAAAAGAGTTACAAAACCGTCTACGTGACTATCAATATCATAGGAGGCGTGAAATTTCGCAGGTTGATGAAACGCATCTATCAAACCTCGTTGGAAAAATTCAAAGTTTGGAAAAAAATATATCCGAACTTGAATCACAAAAGAAAGAACTAGAAGAGCAAAAAGAAGTTATTGACCAAGAGTATCAGAAAATTCAAGAACGGATGCTAACTATTGGTGGAACGGATGGTAGCATTACGTCTATCAAAAACTTAGCTACAGAAATAAATGATCATCAACAAAAGCTTCAAAAGGCAAGAGAAGACTTAATTGAACTCATTAGTTCTAAGCTATCAATCCATTTAATTTCTCGTAAAACTGTCACTGATTTTCTTGACCAAGTAAGCAAGGAACAAGTTACGCGTAGGTGGCATCAGGACTGCATCGCCCTTAAGCCACAACGTGAAAAATTCTTGCAATCTTTTTTCTCTCATGATTCATATTCTCCACCCCTTTCAGATAATCAAAAGTCCCAATTAAGTGACGCAATTAATAGCGCTTGGGAATCACTATTTTCACCCCCGCCTGCGAATTGTACTGAAAAATGCATTCATAACTACTTAAGTGATGAATGCCTAAACCAAATTCATTCAATGTACAATAATTCATACATCACTATAAACGAGATTCACTCGCGATTTTTAGATGTCGAGGTAATTGCCAAGAGGCTTGAAGCATGGCATAAACAGATGGCAAAACTAGAAGGACTAGACCATTCAGGTGAACTTGTTGAGCGTATTAAAAGACAGATGGATGAAATTAAAGTCAAAAGTGAAGACTGTATAACTAATTTAGATAGAACAAGGAATAAGTTGACATCGGATAATGCAGAGCTGGAAAATATAAAAACAGAGTTTGCCCGTGAAAATAAACGTTTTCTAGATAATGCACCGACTAACTACTTGTTACATACAGCCGACAAAATATCTAATTTCATCGGCAGATTGATTGATGAACTATATAAACTAAAGATTAATCAAATTAGTGAAGAAATTACGCACGTATTTAAAGAGTTATCTCATAAGCATCAGATTGATAGAATTTCACTTGAAAGTGACGCAACTGCAAGGATATGGGCGAAAGATGGTCAAGAACTTGATTTTGATAAATCTGCTGGGGAATCACAACTTTTTGCCACAGCGCTACTATCAGCCCTTGCAAGCATTTCAGGTGCTGATGCCCCTCTCATAGTAGATACGCCACTTGGGAGGCTTGATAGCCTCCACAGGAAAAATATTTTAAATTTTTGGACTCAGGACCATAGCCGTCAGGTGATACTACTTAGCCAAGATGAAGAGATTGACGTTGAACAGTATCAAAAATTAAAGCCTCATATACTAAAAGCCTATACATTAAAGCATATTGATATGGGAACAGGCGCTGGTCAAACAACTGCACACCCTGGATACTTTGGAGATAGCAATGATGAAGCTTAATATTAATGATCTGTTTTCTACCAACTTTTCTGTAAGCGCGGAAGGCGCTGGCCTTATGAAGGAGTTACGTCGAAATTTGGGATTTGAAAGTAACTACGAAGTAGCAAGACTTGCGATTGGATTATCTATGGGACAGAAAAATTACCCTGATAACCACCGCTCTGGTAGTGCAGGGTCAATTCGAGGTAATATATTATTTGATAAACATGATTACCCTTTATGGGTGGGGATATTATTGACAAATTATATTAATCATCATCCAGAAGAGATTGATAATATCTCTATGCCAATGCTTCAAGCAGTAGTAAAAGCGCACTGGGATAATGGACTCTTTCTTCTTCATGACATATGGGAACAATCGAATCAAAATCAACATAGATTTTGGGAGATAATTTTAGGTAAATATGTTGACCTACCAAATACAGATCAATATATTCATCCCCATTTAGACAATTCTACAATGCGTCCTTCCTCTGGGGCTATCAAGTTAGTAATTGGTAATATGCTAAGAAATTCTGAAGAAGGGGAAATTTTTTCGCATGAACTTAATGGGTCAGGTTATTCCCCTCATATTGCTATTATGGGACAGGCAGGTTCTGGAAAAACACGCGTCATGCGGCATATATTAAATCAAATTAGACGCCAAGCAGAATGTTCAGTTATCTTACTAGACTTAGGTAAAGGAGACTTGGGCAATAATACAGACCTCATTAACTCACTTGGGGCCACCGTTATTTCAGTACCTGAAGAACCTATTCCATTAGATATGTTTTATATCGACAACCTTAGCGATAATAACGAAACAACTGCTGCAATGGAGAATTTCCGCGACGCTTTTGTTCAAGTGGCAGGGAAACTTGGCCCAAAGCAAACTGATAATATTCGTGAAGCATTATTACCCTTTTTTCGCACTCACAATCATGCATCATTTCAGCAAATACGTGAGGCTTTAGAGGCATTTTATTTAGATAATGGCCTTAGTAAAGATAGTGTCATTTCCACCATTAATAGCTTAACCTTACGAGATTTATTTCACCCTCAATATTCCCCTTCTGTTTTTTTTCAAAAAAGTTGGATCATAACTTTTGCAAATGCACGCGCTGATGTAAAAATATTTACTGTATGTCTATTATTATCTGCCCTCGACTACTATCTTAAACGCCAGAAAGAAGCACCGCTTGATGATAATGAATATCGAGGATTACGCTTAGTACTAGCTATTGATGAGGCACGTGAACTTCTATCCATGAATCATTCCGGATTAGCTAATAATATTCGGCTACACCGTTCAAAGGGACTTTCAGTAATTCTTGTTTCACAAAGTCCCGATGATTATGATGGAAGAAAAGATGACTATTTAGAGAATATAGGTTTACCACTTTGCCTTAAGACTAATGCGGCAAGCCCACGAAGTCTTAAGAATATGTTTAAGGGAGATGTTAATTTTTCAGCCCTGCGTCCAGGCACTTGTTATACTGTTGACGTTAAGGCAAGCCGGCCAGTCCTACTAAAATTGCAATTCGACAGCGACGACTAAAATAAATAAGTTGAAAATATAAACCCCGGAATCCTCTGGGGTCTTTTTTCTCCTACATAAACCCATGCAAAGTCCGCATGAGATTCCTCAACTTCAATGGCTCCTGTTTGCACGTTTCAAGCATGGCTTTCTGTTCTTCGTACTGTTCCACGGTAATCTTGTCCGTGGAGCAGCCATATTCCTTGCGGAGATAGGCCCGATAGCAGGGTGTGAGTTCCGATAGTCCAAGGTCGGCAAGCAGTTGGCTCAGGGGAACATGGTCAGCGGGGGCTGCTTTTTTGCCCGCAGTGGGGCCGGGCTTCACTCCCGCATCCTTCACTCCTCTTCCCGGGCCTTTGGTTTTTCTTCCAGAGGCGGCATTGCCGTCATCATCCTCCTCGGAAACGATTCCGAGCATGGCGGAAGCACGAGAAGTCTTCCTGCACCTCGTGCGCTCCCTGCGAGCCGCAACATGCACTGACAGGCTTCGCGCGCTCCAGCAGCGTATGTCCGTCATGTGCCTCAAACTTGCCTTGACCCTCGCGCTCGTGAACCGCGAGGCAAGCATCACCAGGCAGACGATGGAAGAAGCCTGCACCATCATCGACTATTCGCGGAAAACCATTGCCGAGTTGTTCGGAGCCAGTGAAGAGGAGTCTCCCGAACAGGTCATTCTGCACTACCTCCAGGAGCATGGCCGTACCCAGCGGACACCGCTCATGCAGGCGCTTTCCAGCCGTCTGCCCCGAAACGTCATTGAAACAGCGTTGACCTCTCTCATCAACCATAGCCGGGTGACAAAGACTGTCCAGACCATCGCGCGTGGTCGCCGCCCGGAATTCTTCGAATTGGCCCAGGCCTCGACAGCGGCCTAAGCATTGCCTCTCTGCGCCGACAGGGGATCTTCCTGTCGGCGCCTATTTCGTGGAGCCTCAGGCAATTTCAGGCGAATCCCATTTACATCGTCTAACGGCATATTGTCCTGCCACCAAGCCCGCGCTCCTGGGCGCGGGAATCAAGGACAATCCCGATGCGGGCTTTCTTGGAGGCTTCTTCAATCACGCGCGAAAGCGCAAGCGACAGGGCATCCGTCGAAAATCAGGTCACCAGGACAGAACACTCAATCCAACCCCTCCTGCTCACGCGCACACAAATCGGTCTCGCGTTGAACATGAGCGAGAGCAACGCCAGAAAAACGCTCGAAGCGCATGGCATCATGCCCATTAACCTTGGCCGGGGACGCGGGAATGGCTTGCGATGGCATACCTCCGCTGTTATCAGGGTAGCGGACATACTGCACGCTGAAGCACAGGCAAAAGGCAGCAAGAAGTGTCGAAGGACTCCTGCCCATACCGTGGTCGGGAAGTCAGCGGCACAGCTTTTTGCGGAGTTCAACGGGAAATCCCGGAGAAATGCCGAGGTGTGCAATGGCAATTAGAGTCAGGAAGAACAGGAAAAACCCCTATCAGGTCTATTGGAGGAACCCGACAACACATAAGCTGGAGAGCAAGTCTGTTGCGACGAGGGCAGAAGCCGAGAAACTCAACGCCCTGATTCTCTACCAGCTCCAGTTCGAGCCGGAAAAGGTGCAAAAGCCTGAATCCACGCAGGCGGAGGATGTGCCGCTCACGATTGAACGCCTTCTCTATCTGTACCTTCAGGACAGGAACTTTACGGAGGCCAACCTTTCGCGGACGCTCGCATGCGTCAAAGACCTGCTGGAACGGTACGGACAGATGAGCGTTGACCGGGTGGACAAGCTGCTCCTCATCGAAATGCAGCGCAGATGCCTTGCAACAGGAAACAAGGGCGCGACCGTCAGGCGCAAGATGGCAGTCATCAAGGCGATGTTTAATTGGGCGTATCGCAACGGGGTCATTGAAAGCCTGCCGCTTTTCCCTGTGGCCCCGACCAGCGTTGCCGCCCGATACATGCCGCCAACGCCGCAGGAAGTCTCGGCGTTATACGAGGTGGCACCCGAGCATCTGAAGCGCGTCATCATCCTCGGCTTCATGTTCGGTATGCGTGTCGGCCCCTGCGAAATGCTCAGTCTGCGCTGGGAGCATGTGGACATCCGTCAGGGCGTCATCCGCGTCCCCAACGCCAAAAAGGGCAACACGGATGCGTGGCGGGAAGTGCCCATCAGGGCATCCCTCCTGCCGTTGGTTCGGGAGTGGCAGGAAAAGGATGGCGCCGCCGGAATCGCCTATGTGGTTTCCTACAAGGGCGAGCCTGTGACGCATATCCGGCATGCGTGGCAATGCGCCCTGAAACGGGCGGGTATCACGCGGCACATCAGGCCCTATGACCTGCGGCACGGCTTCGCCACCGAGGCTATTGCAGCGGGCGCGGATTACGGCACGGTGGCCGCGCTCATGGGGCACAAAAGCCCGATGATGGTTCTGAAGCACTATCAGCACGTCAAAAACGCGCAGAAAGTGACGGTCATGGAAAAAATGCCCCCGATTGTTTTCAGGGGCAGTCCGTATGACCAAAAGGCCGATTCTGTATGACCAAAAAGGGGGCCGGGCAAAAATAGCGTTGCCCTAACCCCCTGAAATCCTTGGTGGGCAGTACAGGACTTGAACCTGTGGCCCTCGCCTTGTAAGGGCGATGCTCCACCAGCTGAGCTAACTGCCCGAAAGTCATGGACGCGCCGTCCGGCGCATGCTGCACGAAAAAAGGTGAGCAGCAGCCTATGCGGGAGCGGCGTCCGTGTCAATGCGCCGGGGCCTCGGCTCCGGCCAGGCGTTGCGCCAGGCGCGTGTAGCGGCGCCGGGTCTTGTTGTTCTTGACGGCCATGTGCAGGGCGCGCGGTTCACCCACCAGAATGACCAGGCGCTTGCCGCGCGTCACGCCGGTATAGATGAGGTTGCGCTGCAGGAGCACATAGTGCTGCATCATGATGGGGATGACCACGGCCGGGTATTCCGAACCCTGCGACTTGTGGATGGAGATGGCGTAGGCCGGGGCCAGCTCGTCAAGCTCGTCGAAGTCATACGGCACCACGCGTCCGTCAAAGGTGACGCTCAGGGTGCGCTCGCGCGGGTCCAGAAAGGTGATGCGGCCCATATCGCCGTTGAAAATGTCCTTTTCGTAGTTGTTACGCACCTGCATGACCTTGTCATGGAGGCGGAAGGCGCGGTCGCCCCGGCGCACCTCAAGGCCGTTGGGGTTGAGCGCCTCCTGGAGCAGGGCGTTCATCCGGCCGGCGCCCACGGCGCCCTTGTGCATGGGCGTGAGCACCTGGACCTCGTCCACCGGGTCAAGCCCGAAGCGGCGCGGGATATGGCGCGTCACCAGATCGACCATGAGGGCTGCCGCGCGCTCCGGGTCGTCCTGGCGGATGAAGTAGAAATCCGAGAGCCGCTCGCGGCTCGATTCCAGCGGGGGCACTTCGCCCCGGTTGATGCTGTGGGCGTTGCAGATGATCGCGCTTTCCGCCGACTGGCGGAAAATTTCCGTCAGTTCCACCACGGGCGCCGCGCGGGAGGCGATGACATCCCCGAGCACATTGCCCGGACCCACGGAAGGCAACTGGTGGACATCGCCCACCAGGACCAGCGTGGCCCCCAGCGGCACGGCCTTGAGCAGATGGTAGAAGAGGAGGCAGTCCATCATGGAGGCCTCGTCCACCACCAGAAGGCCGCAGGCCAGCGGATTGTCCTCGTTGCGGGCAAAGCCGTCCTCGCGCGGGCTGTATTCGAGCAGGCGGTGGATGGTCCGGGCCTCCCGGCCCGAGGTCTCGGCCATGCGCTTGGCCGCGCGCCCGGTGGGCGCCGCCAGGAGGATGCGCGCCCGCGTGGTCTCAAAGAGCTTGATGATGGCGTCGATGATGGTGGTCTTGCCCGTGCCCGGGCCGCCGGTGATGACCAGCACCTTGCTGCGCGCGGCGGCCGTCACCGCGGCCAGCTGCTCCGGGGCCAGCTCGATGGGCAGCTTTGCCGCCGCCCGGGCGGCAAGGGCGTCGGGATCGGGAAAGCGCACGGCCTTGGGCGAATGGAGCAGGCGGTGCAGATAATAGGCGGTTTTTGCCTCGCAATGGTGGTAGCGGCCGAGATAGACGCCGATGTCCGCGCCTTCCGCCGTGTCCGCCTCGTCCGCGGGGTCCGGCGCGGGGGCGTCGTCTTCCGAAAAATCTTCGCGCACAAGGCGTTCGTCGCGCTCCAGGGCGTCCAGGGCGTCCAGCACCGCTTCGGGCGGCGCGCCCACCTGCGCGCCCACTTCCTCCACGAGCCGGGCCTGCGGCAGATAGACGTTCCCCTCTTCCGTGGCCTTTTGCAGGGCATAGAGCGCGGCGGCCTCCACGCGCAGGGGGCTGTCGGGCGCAAAGCCCAGCTTGGCCGCGATGGCGTCCGCCGTGACAAAGCCGATGCCCCGGATGTCCATGGCGAGACGGTAGGGATTTTCGCGCACGATCTCCAGCGCGTGCTCGCCGTAGGCCCGGTGGATGCGGATGCCCAGGGCCGGGGTGATGCCATGCGGCTGGAGGAAGAGCAAAAGGTCGCGCACGCCCCGGTGCTGCGCCCAGGACGCGCGGATGCGCTCAAGGCTCTTGGGTCCAAGCCCGCGCACGGCGAGCAGGCGTTCCGGCGCCTCGTCCAGCACGCGGATGGCGTCCGTGCCGAATTTCGCCACGATGCGCCCGGCCATTTCCTCACCCACGCCCTTGATGAGTCCTGACGCGAGATAGAGGCGGATGCCTTCCTCGGTGGCCGGGAGCAGTTCCTCGGTCTCGCTGAACTCCACCTGGCGCCCGAAACGCGGATTGGTGATCCAGCGACCGCGCACGCGCAGGCGCGTTCCGGCCCTGGGCAGGGTCATGTGCCCCACGCAGGCCACGGGGTCGCGCTGGCCGCGCGGGGTCGGGCGTCGTGTGCGGGCGCTGCCGGGCGTCGGCGCGCTGTCCGTGGCGCCGTCATCCGGCATGAGCCTGAGGACCGTGAAGCCGTTCTCCTCATTGTGAAAGACGATGCGCTCCACCGTGCCGCAAAGCTCCACGGCGTCCGCATCGCGCAGCAGGGGCAGATCGGGCATCAGTCCTCCGGCCCGCGTGTTCCGGCGGCGTTGCGCGCCTTGCGTCGCCGCGACCACCAGAACCAGTCGCGCTGTTCCGGCGGCAGATGGGGATCGCGTGCCTGGGCCACGGCGCAGCAGAAGAGATCATACTGGCAGATATCCACGCGGCGGCCTTCCAGCGCGCAGAGCCGGTCGTAGAGGTCGCGCGGGTCGGAGGCAGCCAGTGCCTCCGGACTGTCGATGCCGAGCCGGCGAAAATCCTCCAGCGTGGCCCTGCCCACGGAGCGCAGGCCCGCGAGGGGGCGCCGGTCGTTCATGGCCGCGGCTCCCCGTCGCCGGTCATGCGCCGCTGGAGCAGCAGGGCGTCGGCCAGGGCAAGGGCGGTCATGGCCGAGAGCACGGGCACGATGCGCGGGATGGCCGAAAGGTCGTGGCGGCCGCCCACGGTGACGGCGGCGGCGTTGCCGTCCGTATCCACGGTGGCCTGTTCGCGGGCGATGGAGGCGATGGGCTTGACCGCCGCCCGGAGCACGATGTCCTGCCCGCTGGAGATGCCGCCCAGGATGCCGCCCGCGTGATTGCTGCCGAAGCGGGCCTCCGGGTGCGCGCCGCAGCCCTGCCCCCCGGCGGGGAAAAGGGGGTCATTGTTGGCCGAGCCGCGCCGTCGCGCGGCGGCGAAGCCGTCGCCCACCTCCACGCCCTTGACCGCGCCCACGCTCATGAGCGCGTGGGCCAGCGTGGCGTCCAGCCGGTCAAAGACCGGCTCGCCGAGTCCCGCGGGCACCCGCTCCGCCACGATGCGCACGATGCCGCCCAGGGTGTCGCCCTGGGCGCGGGCTTCGGCCACGGCCGCATCCCAGAGCGCCGGGGCCGCAGCCGAGGCCGCGAAATAGGCCCGGCCGGAGGCCCCCGCCATGTCCACCTCGGCCTCGGGCACGGCAATGCCGCCCAGCTCCACGCAGGCGGCGCGGATGACCGTGCCGCAGGCGCGGGCGAGCAGCTTTTTGGCAATGGCGCCCCCGGCCACGCGGGCCGCCGTTTCCCGGCCCGAGGAGCGGCCGCCGCCCCGGTGGTCGCGGATGCCGCGATACTTCTGGTGATAGCTCCAGTCGGCATGCCCCGGGCGGAAGAGTGCGGCAAGGTCGCCGTAATCGCGCGAGCGCTGGTCCTCATTGGCGATGTAAAACGCAATGGGCGTGCCCGTGGTGCGCCCCTCGAACACGCCGGAGAGCAGGCGCACGGTGTCCGGCTCCCTGCGCCGGGTGGAGGCCGGCCCGTTGCCGGGGCGCCGCAGGTCAAGCTCGGCCTGAAGGTCGGCCTCGCCGAGCGGGATGCCCGCCGGGCAGCCGTCAAGGACGCCGCCAAGACCGGGACCGTGGGATTCGCCGAAGGTGGTCAGGCGCAGGACGCGCCCGAAAGTGTTGCCCGCCATGCTTTTGTCCAGGGCTGAGGGGATTCGCAGGGCCGCGTGCGGGGCAGGCGGCGGCCAGAGTATAGGAGAGGCCCGCGCCGCTGACAAGCGCGGCGCCCCTGCCCCGCCCCCCTTGCAAAAACCGGCCCTGTGCCTATAGTTTTTTGCCAACGCCCCGGGGCTTGCCGGCGGCGGCACCGCAACCGGAACGAGGAGGACGCATGGGCCGGAATGGTTTCAGTCTGGTGGAAGAACGGCAGTTGCCCGAAGTGGGGGGCACGGCGCGGCTCTGGCGGCATGACGCCACGGGCGCGGAGCTGCTCTCCGTCTGCAATGCGGACGAAAACAAGTGCTTCGGCGTGAGTTTCCGCACGCCGCCGACGGATTCCACCGGCGTGGCCCATATCCTTGAACATTCCGTACTCTGCGGTTCGGAGCGCTATCCGGTCAAGGAGCCGTTTGTGGAGCTGCTCAAGGGGTCGCTCCAGACATTCCTCAATGCCTTCACCTTTCCCGACAAGACCTGCTACCCGGTGGCGAGCGCCAATCTCCAGGATTTTCACAACCTTGTGGATGTCTATCTGGACGCGGTCTTTCACCCGCGCATCAGCGAGGATATCTTCCGCCAGGAGGGCTGGCATGTGGAGGCCGGCCCGGATGACGCCCCCTGGACCTACAGGGGCGTGGTCTACAACGAGATGAAGGGCGCCTATTCCTCGCCCGATTCCGTCCTGGCGGAAAAGAGCCAGCAGGCCGTTTTTCCCGATACGCTCTACAGCCTGGATTCCGGCGGCGACCCGGAGCGCATCCCGGACCTCTCCTATGCCGCCTTCCGCGACTTCCACCGCCGTCACTACCAGCCCGGCAACGCGCGCTTCTTTTTCTGGGGCGATGACCCGGAGGAGGCGCGCCTGGCCCGCATCGACGCGGAGCTGGCGCGCCTTGAGCCGCGCGGGCCGGAAGCGGCGGACGCGGCGGACGCGGCGGACGCGGCCGTGCCCCTCCAGAAACGGCTGGATGCGCCGCGCCGCGTGGTGGTGCCCTACGCGGCGGACCCGGGGGAGACCCGCGCGCTCTTTACCGTCAACTGGCTTCTGGGCGAACGCGGGGATGTGCGCGAGGCCCTGCTCATGGAGATGCTGGAACATATCCTGGAGGGGCTGCCCGGTTCGCCGCTGCGCCAGGCCCTCATCAGCTCGGGCCTGGGCGAGGACACCACGGGCTGCGGGCTGGAGACGGATCTGCGCCAGATGTACTATTCCACGGGACTCAAGGGCGTAAAGCCGGACGACCTGCCCCGCGCCGAGGCGCTCATCCTTGAGACGCTGCGCGGCCTTGCGGAGAACGGCATCCCCGCCGAAGCCGTGGAGGCCGCGGTCAACAGCGTGGAATTCGCGTATCGCGAGAACAATTCCGGCCGCTTCCCGCGCGGGCTTGCGGCCATGATCCAGGCGCTCTCCACCTGGCTCTACGATGGCGACCCTCTGGCGCCGCTGGCCTGGGAAGCGCCGCTGGCGGCCATCAAGGCCCGGCTGGCCGCCGGGGAGCCTGTGTTCGAAGACGCCCTGCGCCGCCATTTCCTCGACAATCCCCACCGCGCCCATGTGGTGCTCCTGCCGGACAGCAGCCTCGGCGAGACGCGGCTCGACGCCGAAGCGGCCCGGCTGGAGGCGTTGCGCGCCGCGGCCTCGCCGGAGCGCCGCGGCGCCCTCGTCCGGGAAACGCGGCGGCTGGAAGAGGCGCAGACCACGCCGGACAGCGCCGAGGCGCTCGCCACCATCCCGGCGCTGGGCCTTGCCGACCTGCCGCCCCAAAACCAGCCCCTGCCGCTCACGGAGCGCCGGCTCCCCCAGACCGCCCTGGCCCATGAGCTTCCCACGGCGGGCATTGCCTATGTGAGCCTGCTTTTGCCCGTGACGCGGCTCCCGGAACGGCTGCTGCCGCTGCTGCCGCTCTTTTGCCGCTCCCTCACCGAAACGGGCACCGCCCGGCGCGACATGGCGGCCCTGGGCGCCCACATGGCCGCCAAGACCGGCGGCGTCGGCGCCACGCCGCTCTGCGGCCTCAAGCTCGGCAGCCGCGAGACCTTCTGCCATGTGGCCCTCAGCGGCAAGGCCGTCTATGACAAGATCCCGGATCTCTTCGCCATCCTGGAAGAGATATTGCTGGAACCCGCCCGCGACCCGCAGGTCCTGCGCGAGCGGGCGGGCCAGATGCTGCTGGAGGAAAAGGCCCGTCTGGAATACGGCATCCAGGCGGCCGGGCACGCCACCGTGGGCGCGCGCCTGCGCGCCCGGTACACCGGCGAGGGCGCGCTTTCCGAACAACTGGCGGGCCTGACCTATCTGGACTCCGTGCGCGGACTCCTCCGGCGGCTGGAAGACGCGCCGGAAACGGTGCTGGCCGATCTGGAGGAAGTGCGCCGCCGCATCGTGGCGGCCGGGGGAGCCATTTTCGACTGCACGGCCGAGTCCGCTGGCCTGGCCCTGGCCGAACGCCATGCCGCGCCCCTGCTCGCGCGCCTGCCCGAAAACGCGGCGGCCGACGGCGTGGACATGCGCGCGCTTGCGCCCATGGACGGCCTGCCCCGGGCCGAGGCGCTGCTGGCGCCGGCCCAGGTCAACTATGTGGGCAAGGCCGCCAACCTCTACGACCTCGGCTACCAGTGGCACGGCTCGGCCAGCGTCATCCTGCGCTATCTGCGCATGGGGCGCCTCTGGGACGAGGTGCGCGTGCGCGGCGGCGCCTACGGCGTCTCCTGCTCTCTGGACCGCGTGGGGGGCACCCTTGTCTGCGCCTCCTACCGGGACCCCAACGTGGAACGCACGCTGGAAGCCTATGACGGGCTGGCCGCCTTTTTGCGCGCGGCCGCGCCGGACAGCGCCCGCCTGACCCAGGCCATCGTGGGCGCCGTGGGGGATCTGGACACCTATCTTTTGCCGGATGCGCGGGGCGCCAAGGCGCTCGGCTGCTGGCTGAGCGGCACCACGGAGGAACTGCGCCAGCGCACGCGCGAGGAAATGCTCGCCACCACGGCGGAGGATTTCCGCCGTTTCGCCGACACGCTCGAAGCCGCGGCCGGCGCCGGGGAGATCTGCGTCCTGGGCGGGCAGGCGGCCGAGACCGCGGCCCGGGAGCGCGGCTGGACGTCGCGCCGGGTGCTGTAGCGCATGGACGGCGCATGCGGGCCGAATGCGGCGGCCGGCGCGGAAAACAGGCCGCGTCCCTGCCTGCTTGTCCTCGGGATGCACCGCAGCGGCACCAGCGCCCTGGCGCGCGGGCTGGCCGTTCTGGGCGCGGACCTCGGCGACGAGCTGTTGCCGGAGCATCCCTGCAATCCGCGCGGCTTCTTTGAAGACAGGGATATCTACGCCTGCAACAAGGCGCTTCTGGGAGCGCTCGGCCTCGCCTGGGCCGATGCCGCGCCTGTGGAGCCGCGCCGTCTTGTGGCCCTGGCCGCCGGCGAGACCGGCGCGCAGGCCCTGGAACTTGTGCGGCGCAAGATCGCCGGGCGCCCGCTCCCGGCCTTCAAGGACCCGCGCATGTCCCGGCTCATGCCGTTCTGGCGGCCGGTGCTGGCGGCGGCCGGGCTGATGCCGGCCTGCCTGCTGGCCCTGCGCCATCCCGACGCCGTGGCGCAGTCGCTGGCGCGGCGCGACGGCATGGCCGCGGAGACCGCCCATGCGCTGTGGCTGTGCCATACCCTCGATGCCCTGGACGGCAGCCGGGGGCTGCCCCGGCTGCTGGTGTCCTATGAGCGCCTGCTGGCCGCGCCCGGCCGCGAGCTGGCGCGTATCGGGCATGCCCTGGGCCTGCGGGTGGACGCGGAGGCGCTCGCCGTCTTTGCCGGGGAATTTCTTGACGCCGCCCTCTGCCATCATGGCGCGCCGGCCGCCGCCGGTGGCGGGGAGGAGCCGCGCGGCCTGTGCGCCCGGCTTTCCCCGCGCCTGCATGCGGCGCTGGAGGAACTGGCGGCTGCCCTTCCCGAAACGCTGGAACAGGGCCTGGCCCGGGCGCGTCTGGCGCGTCTGCGGGGACAGGCCCGGGAGGCGCTTGCCGGGGCGCGCCTGCCATGAGGCTGGCCGCGCCGTCCTTCGTCCTGCCCGGCACTGTGGCGGAAAACGCGCGTTTTCTCGCCGGCCGGGTGGAGGAGGTGGCGCTCTGCTGCTTCGAGACGGCCGCGTGCCTTGCCTATACGGCCGCGGACCTGCCGCCGGACCTGGCGCGTCTGCCCCTGCGCTGGCACCTGCACCTGCCCGTGGACCTGCCGTGGAAGGAGGGCGGCCATGCGGCCGCCGGCGCGGCGCTGGCCGTTTGGGACAGGGTGGCGTATCTCGGCCCGCATCTGGCCGTCCTGCATCCGCCGCCGGGCGCCGACGGTCCGGAAACGGCGGCGGCGCATGCCCTGGCGGCATTTGCCGACCGCTGGCGCCGGAGCGGGGCGCCGCAACTCCTGCTGGAAAATATCCGGGGCTGCGAACTCACGAGGCTGGGCGCGGCCTTTCTTGACAGGCATGGCCTGGGCGTCTGTCTGGACGTCGGGCACCTGCTGGGCTATGCTCAGGCATCCCTTCTGGCGTCGGAACTGCCGGAGCGCGCGCGGCTCATCCATTGGAGCGCGCCGGGCGACCGGCCGGGGCATGACCGGCACCTGCCGCTGGACGCGTTCACGCAGGAGCAGCGGGCGGTGGCGCAGGCCCTGTTGTGGCGTTTTTCCCCGGAGGCCGTCCACCTGACCGAAGTCTTTGACTGGGCGGGGGTGGCGGCATCCCGGCGGTATCTGGCGGAGCTGGCGGCGCATGCGGCGCCGCGGGCACGCTGAAGGAGGACGCATGGCGGCGAGAGCGGAACAGATCCTCGGCTTCAGACAGTGGCGGCAGGCTCTGGTGAAGGACGAGCGCTGGTGCATCCTCATCAATGCCGACCCGGACGCGCTGGCCTCGGCCCTGGCGCTCAAGCGCATCATGCACAACAAGACCCATTCCGTGGACATCATGCGCATCAACGAGGTGACCCGGCCGGACAATCTCGCCATGGTGCGCTACCTGCGTATCCCCGCCAGGCCCTGGCAGCCGGAGCGCGCCTCCTGCTACGACCACTTTGCCATGGTGGATTCCCAGCCCGCGCACAATCCGGCCTTTGCCGGCCTGACCTATGGCCTTGTCATCGACCATCATCCGCTGACGGATCTTTCCGCCCTGCTCGAGCCAGACGCCTTTTGCGACGTGCGGCCGGATGTGGGCGCCACCAGCAGCATGATGACCCGCTTTCTCCAGGCCCTGCGCCTGCGGCCCGGGCCTTTGCTCGCCACGGCTCTGCTCTACGGCATCCGCACGGATACGGGCGCGTTCGAGCGTTCCGGCAGCGAGGAGGACCTGCGCGCCTACCAGTGGCTTTCCCACCATGCGGACGCCAATCTCCTGCGCCGCATCAGCCGCAGCGAATACCTCCGCGCGTGGCTGCCGTTCTTCTCCCGCGCCTTTCGCAGCCTCACGGACTGCCGGGGCGGCGGCGCCTATGCCTCGCTCAACGAGATCAAGAGCGCGGACCTGCTTGTCTCCGTGGCGGATTTCTTCACGCGGGTCCACGGACTCAAGTGGATTGCCGTGAGCGGCCTGGTGGGCAAGACGGTCACCGTCATCTTCCGGGGCGACGGCAGCCGCGACATCGGCCGTTTCGCCGATGCCTGCTTCCATGATGTGGGCACCGCCGGCGGCCATCGCAACATGGGCCGCGCGGAATTTCCCCTCGCGGCCGTGCCGGAGGGCGTGAAGCCCGTGGATTTCGTCCGCCGCAGGCTCATGACCCGCAAGCTCCGCCCCAGGAGCCACACGCCCGCCGCCCTGCCGCCCACTCTCCCGGCGCTCTCCGCGCCGGAAAGCCCGGCCGGGGCATGACGCGGCATGACGCGCCGGACGCCGGCGCCGGAACGGACCCGGAGCCATGCCTCGTTCGCTGCACGGCGGCGGAAATGGCCCATCTGGCCGCCCGGGACGCGGCGCTCGGCCGGCTCATGGACGCCGTTGGTCCCCTCCGGCGCGAGCGCATCCCCGACCCTTTCATGGCCCTTGTCCACGCCATTGCGGGCCAGCAGATCTCCGCCGCCGCGCATGCCACGGTCTGGCGGCGGCTTCTGGAGGCCTTTCCCCGTTTCACGCCTGACCGGCTGGCCGGCGCCGCGCCGGAAGAGCTGCGCGCCTGCGGCCTGTCGGCGCGCAAGGCCGGGCATGTGCGCGAGATCGCGCGCCGCGCCACCTGCGGCGAGCTGGACCTCGCCTCGCTGCCCGCGCTGGAGGACGCGGCCCTGTGCGCGCGCCTCTGCGAGCTTCCCGGCGTGGGCCTGTGGACCGCGGAAATGGTCATGATCTTCTGCCTGGAGCGGAGGAACGTCCTCAGCGCCGGGGATTTCGGCATCCGCAAGGGCCTGCGTATGCTCTACCGCAAGCGGGAGCTGACCCCGGCCTTCATTGCCCGCTGCAAAAAGCGCTATTCGCCCTGCGCCTCGGTGGCGAGCCTCTACCTTTGGGCGCTGGCGGGGGGCGCCGGCGGCGCGGACTACGCCGACCCGGCGCAGGCAACGGGGAAACAGGCGCCGGGGAGCCTGCCGCGCGGGCGGTGCCGCCGTTCCGCGCCCCGGTCCGCCGGGGCGTCATTTGCCCCTGTCCGCCACGACGACCAGCATGGTCGAGAGCACGATGAGCGCGCCGCCGGCGAATTCCCGCAAGGTCGGGTTTTCTCCCAGAAAGAGGATGCTCAGCGCCACCGCGGTGATCGGCTCAAGAGCGCCGAATATGGCCGTGGGCGTGGGACCGATGCGGCGGATGGCCCTGATGGTGAACAGCAGTGAAAGCACTGTGGGAAATATCGCCAGGGCGGCCAGGTTTCCCCAGTCAAACAGCGTCCCCGGGAGGACGAGGCTGTCTCCCGCGGCGACGGCGGCGAGAAAAACCAGGCCGCCGGAGAGCAGCTGATAGAGCAGGGACTGGACGGCGGGGATATACGGAAGCACCTTCGAGACCTTGATCATGACGAGATAGACGGCATACAGCAGGGAAGAGACGAAAATCAGGACAAAGCCCTTCATGCCGATGCCCGCATCCTGCTGCGCCGGGTCCATGAGGAGGTAGAGTCCCGCGCCCATCATCAGCAGGCATATCCCTGTACTGAGCCTGAATTTTTCATGGAAAAACAGCGACATCAGCAGCGATGTGAGGATCGGATACATGAACAGCAGGGTGGATGCCACGCCGGCATCCATACAGGTATAGGCTTCGTAGAGTGTCAGGGATGACATCCCCATGATGATGCCCAGCAGGGCCACGGGGAACACCTCCCGCGCCCGCGGCAGCAGGCGTTCGGAACGGAAAATGACGATCGCCGCCAGCAGCGGGATGCCGAGCAGGTACCGGAACAGCAGGACGGAGACCGGATTCATGCCCGTTCCGTACAGCGGCACGGCGAAGATGGGGTTCGTGCCGTAAAAGGCGGCGGCAAGCGCCGCCAGGATGTAGCCTCTGGCCCGGGCGGACATGTGTGTGACCGGGGCGCGCTTTAGTCTTCCTGCCTGCCGCAGACCAGCCCCAGCCTGCGGCCCGATTCGGCATAATGCTCCAGCAGGGCGCGCTCGATGATGCGCGGGTCGCGGCTGCGAACGGCCTCGTATAGCACGGTATGGCGCTGGTAAAACTCGCCGGGGGAAAAGAGCGTGTCCCAGCACTTGTAGTAGAGGAATTTGGAGATGTGCGCGCAGGAATTGCGCGCGATGCCCGCCATGAGCCGGTTGCGGCAGGGGGCCAGCAGGGCGTCGTGAAAGGCTTCGTCGATCTGGCTCAGGGCGGCCAGGCCCGGGGCCGTCCTGCTTTGCCGCGCCATCTCCTGGAGGATGCCCTCCAGGTTCGCCAGGGCGCCCGCGTCCCAGCGCTCCAGGGACTGGACGATGCACGCGCCTTCCAGCGTGCCGCCCAGGCAGTAGCTGTCCTCGATCTCCTGAAGGGTGAGGTGGCGGATGCAGCGGGTCTTCTGCGGTTCGCCCGTGACCAGGCCCTGCAGGAGCAGCCCTTGCAGGGCTTCGCGCACCGGGCCGCGGCTGATGCCGAGATGGCGCGCGATCTCGGTCTCGCGGATGGGGTCGCCGGGGGACAGGGTGCCGTCAAGAAGACATTGCTTGATGTAGGCCGTGGCCTGTTCGGCATAGGTCTTGATCTGGGACAAGGGCAGCCCTCCTCGAATGAACGTATGAGGTAGCGCCGCCCTTGTCCTGTGTCAATCCCCGTTGGCGTTTTGCTATGGGCCGTCAGGCTGTGCCGCCCCGCTGCTCCACCGAAGGCCGGACAAGGCCAAGGATGAGCACCGGAAGGGGCGCCAGACCGCCGGGGAAAGGACCCCGGAGCGCCGGGGCGCTCCGGGGCGGACTCCCTTACCAGGCTTTGCGGAAGGTGTCCTCGTAGGCAAAGAGCGCCGGGGAACCGCCGGTATGCAGGAAGAGCACGCGGCTGCCCCTGGTGAACCAGCCCTTGCGGGCGAGATCGATGAGTCCCGACATGGCCTTGCCGGAATACACGGGATCCAGGAGGATGCTCTCCGTGCGCGCCAGCATGGTCACGGCCTCGACCATGGCGTCCGTGGGCAGCGAATAGCCCGGACCCACATAGTCGTCAAAGACGGAGACCGCCTCGCGCGGGAGCGGGAAGCGCGCGTCCGTGTAGTCCGCGATCTGCTGCATGAGCGTGTAGATGGCCTCTTCCTGGACGGACTTCTTGCGGTTGACGCCGATGCCCGTCACCGGAATGTTCATGTTGCAGCCGAGCATGCCGAACAAAAAGCCCGCATGCGTGCCCGCGCTGCCGCTGGGCACGATGATGTGGTCGAAGTTGAGCTGCTGGGCGAACATCTGTTCCATGAGTTCCTGGGCGCAGGCCACATAGCCCAGGGCGCCCACGGCGTTGGAGGCGCCCCCGGGAACGATGTAGGGCTTGCGTCCCTCGGCGCGCAGTTTGGCGGCCACCTTTTCCATTTCTTCCATCATGGGGCTGCCGCCGGGCACCACGGTGATGCTCTTCACGCCGAGCAGCTGATACAGGAAGTTGTTGCCCGATGCCGTGGGCTTGTAGCTGTGGGGCACGCGTTCTTCCAGCACAAGGTGGCAGTCCAGCCCTTCATGGACGGCCCAGGCGAGCGTCAGGCGGCAGTGGTTGGACTGGACGGCCCCGCAGGTGATGATGGTGTCCGCGCCCTTGGAAAGAGCATCGGCGATGGTGAAGTCGAGCTTGCGGGTCTTGTTGCCGCCGCCCGCACCGGGGAGCAGGTCGTCACGCTTGATCCAGATCTGGATATTGTCGCCCAGCGCCTTGCTGAAGGCGGGCAGGAATTCCAGCGGCGTGGGTTCCTTCACATAGCCGCGACGGGGAAAGCGTGCCAGATTCATCGTATGTTCCTCCTTGGGAGGTCTTGCGCGGCCAGGGGCGGGCCGTATGACCGCGCGTTTGTTGGTGTGCGTGTGTGGCGGCCCGGGGGAGGCCCGGGCCGCCGTCGCGTCAGGCTCCAGGCCGCTTCAGGGCGTCCGGGCCGGCGCCCTCCAGCACGATGGCGGCGGCCAGCGCATCGGCGGCATCCACCACGGGCACGGGCGCCTCCACGCCGATGACGCCAAGCTCGGTGCAGGCCGCGATGAGCACGCCCGCGCCCTTGTTCAGCACATTTTCGACCACGCGCTTCAGGTCGGCGCGCACGTCGTCGCCTGTCCTTCCGGCCTTGATGGCGCGGATGACGCCCAGGAGCCGCGCTTCCTCGGCCTCGTCGGCAAAGACCGGCTCAAGGCCCTGCCCGCGGCAGGGCGCCTCGTACAGGCCGGTGAGCCGCACGGCGGGCGAGGCGAGAATGCCCGCCCGCGCTTTGGGCGCGCGGCGCGCCGCCTCGGCCGCGGCCAGGGCGATCATGTCCAGCACCGGGATGTTTACGGCCCGGGCCACTTCGTCGCGCCAGTTGTGGGCGGTATTGCAGGCGATGCAGAGAAAGTCCGCCCCCTGGGCCTCCAGCCCCCGGCCCATGGCCGCCATGCACGGGCCGGGCGAGACCGTCCCGCCCTCCAGCAGGACCTTGATGCGCGAGGGCACCTGGGGATTGTTGTCCACCAGGCAGTGGACATGGTCCGCATCGTCCTGCGCCCGGGTATGGGCCACGATGCGCCGCATGAGGTCAATGGTGGCCTCGGGACCCATGCCGCCGAGGATGCCGCATGTCCGCATGACTCCCTCCGTCATATCTCATAGCTTCATGGCCGCGCCGCGCGCGGGGTCCATGTCGTTCTCCAGCCTGGAGACGAAGATGGCGCCCGTGGCAT
This sequence comes from uncultured Desulfovibrio sp., assembly GCF_910584445.1. Classification (GTDB taxonomy): domain Bacteria; phylum Desulfobacterota; class Desulfovibrionia; order Desulfovibrionales; family Desulfovibrionaceae; genus Desulfovibrio. Next base: position 56,338 of record NZ_CAJUBO010000011.1, on the reverse strand, counting down.
CGCCCATGACGTTGATGGTGGTGCGGGCCATGTCCATGATCCTGTCCACGCCCGCCACCAGGGCGATGGCCTCAAGCGGGATGCCCACCTGGGTGAAGACCATGGTGATCATGATGAGCGCCGCGCCGGGAACGCCCATGGACCCGATGGAGGCCAGCAGGGCCATGAGCAGCACCACGAACTGCTTGTCCAGCGGCATGGGGATGCCATAGACCTCGGCCGCGAAAATGGCGGCAATGCCCATGTAGATGGCCGCGCCATCCATATTGATGGTGTTGCCGAGCGGAATGGAGAAGCTGGAGACGCTGCGCGAGGCGCCGAGCTTTTCCACGCTGATGAGGTTGGTGGAAAGGGCGGCGGCGCTGGAACAGGTGGTGAAGGCGATGAGCAGCGGCTCGCTGATGCCCTTGAGGAACCGGCCCGGCGTGAGGCCGCTGAACCTCACGCAGGGCAGATAGACAAGCAGGATCTGGAGCAGGCACGCCACATACATGATGATGACGAGCTTGATGAGCGGCAGCAGCACCGCAAGCCCGTGCGAGGCCACGGTGAAGGCCATCAGGGCGAAAACGCCGATGGGCGCGTAGAGCATGACGATGGTGGTCACGCGGATCATGACCTCGCCCATGCCGTTGAAGAAGTCCGTGACCACCCTGACCCGCTCGCCGCAGATGCTCAGGGAAAATCCGAGCAGCACGGCAAAGAAGATGATCTGGAGCATGCTGCCCTTGGCAAGGCTGTCCATGGGATTGATGGGCACGATGTTGAGGAGCACCTGGGTGAGGCTTGGCGGGGTGACGTCCCTGGCCTTGAGGTTGGCCGTGGACAGATCAAGGCCCACGCCCGGCTGGAAAAGATTGGCGAGCACCAGGCCGATGCAGATGGCGATGGCCGTGGTGGCGAAGTAGTAGACCAGGGTCTTGCCGGCCACGCGGCCAAGACGGCCCACATCGCCCACGCTGGCGGCGCCGGCGACCAGGGTGGCAAAGACCAGCGGCACCACCACCATGCGCACGAGGTTGATGAAGAGCTGACCGAAAGGCTTGAACCACTGGGGGTCAAAGCCCACATGCGGCGCGAGCGCCCCGGCAAGGACGCCCAGCACCATGCCGATGCCCATCTGCGCGGGCAGGCTCATCCGTTGTTTCCCGTTCATATGCCCTCCTTTGCTCTTTTCCGGGACTGCCCGGAAAGGTGTTGGCACCCGGCCACGCCGCCGGGATGATCCCTGTCGACTTGCAATCTGTTAAATGTCAACATTAGCGGTATGCATAGCTGTGGCATTTCTCACAATCGCTGTCAAGGGCCTCGCGGAAGCGGACCATCCGCGCCCCGGGGCGGCGCGCGAAAAACCGTGGGGCGCGCGTGCGGGGGGCGCCGGCGGGTCCAACGGCGCCCGCATCCCGGAATCGATTCGGGGGACGGGGGGAATGACGGAACGCGGGGCATCGCTCCGGAAGCTCCGGGGGCTTCCTGGCGCTCACATCGGGAGCCTGGCGTCTTGTGTCCCTCCGAAAAAAGCGCTAGGCTCGATTCCAGCTCAGGGAAACGCCGGTCGGCGCGTTTCCCGCGGCCTTGCTCCGCAAGACCGCCCGCATGTCGTGAAGGGGAAAGCTCCTTTTCCCCTCAACGGGACGATGTGGCGGCCTTTCGCCGGAAGGCGCCCGCCTTCCGGGGCAGGGAGCTGATGCATCCCTGATGCGTCAGCGGTTCCCAAAAGATTTTCCGTTTTTTTGTTGTGCCTCAGGTTTTGCTGTTGTTACGGGCGGATCGCTCCATGATCCCTGTCCGAGATTCCGAGTTTCCCGCCCGTTTTGACGCATCCACGAAAGGAGGACCAATATGCATCTTACCCCCAAAGAGCAGGACAAGCTCCTGCTGCTTTCCATGGGCCTCATCGCCGAGCGCAGGCTCAAGAAGGGCCTGAAGCTCAACTACCCCGAGGCGGTCGCCTACATCACCTCCGCGGCGCTGGAAGGCGCCCGCGAAGGCAAGACCGTTGAGGAGGTCATGCACGACGCGGCCCAGGTGCTCACCAAGGAGCAGGTCATGGACGGCGTGGCCGACATGATCGACCTGCTCCAGGTGGAGGCCGTCTTCACGGACGGTTCCCGGCTCGTTTCCATCCATCAACCAATCAAGTAGAGGGTGTTGACGTGGCAACTACAAAAGCGACCCAGACGGCAGGACAGGCCGGGCAGACATATTCGACCCCCCAGGGCGTTTTTGAAGGCAAGCCCCCCATCGAGTACCCCAAGACGCCGGGCTTTGCCCCCGCGGCTCCGTGCCCGGTGGGCGGCGTCATCCTCGCGGACGGCGACATCACCTATAACGCCCACCGCAGGACGGTGAAGGTCGTCGTCCACAATACCGGCGACCGTCCTGTCCAGGTGGGCAGCCATTTCCATTTCTTCGAGGTCAACCGTTATCTGGAGTTTGACCGCGCGCAGGCCTTCGGCAAGCACCTGAACATCCCCGCCACCACGGCCATCCGCTTCGAGCCGGGCGAGGAAAAGGAGGTGGAGCTGGTCAGCTTCGGCGGCAAGCGGCGGCTCATCGGCTTCAACGACCTCACCGACGGCTATGCGGGCCTTGAGGACGATCCCACCTATTACCCCATCAGGATCCGCGCGCTCAAGCGGATGGCGACCCTGGGCTTCAAGACGGTCTCCGAGGCGGAGGCGGAAGCCGAAGTGAACGCGGCCGAACTTTCAGCCAAGCGGGGGAAGTAAAAATGGCAACCATTTCCAGAAAAAACAACAATGACCTGTTCGGTCCCACCGTGGGCGACAAGATCCGTCTTGCCAACACGGATCTCTATGTCGAGATCGAGAAGGACCTGCGCGTCTATGGCGACGAGACCGTCTATGGCGGCGGCAAGACCCTGCGCGACGGCATGGGCACGGCCAACACCATCACCAGCAAGGGCGGCTCGCTGGACCTGGTCATCACCAACGTCACCATCATCGACCCCATCCTGGGCGTCATCAAGGCGGACGTGGGCGTCAAGGACGGCAAGATCGCGGGCATCGGCAAGGCCGGCAACCCCAACATCATGGACGGCGTCAGCCCCAATCTCTGCACCGGTCCCTCCACGGACGCCATTTCGGGCGAGCACTGCATCCTGACGGCGGCGGGCATTGACGGCCATGTGCACATGGTCTCGCCCCAGCAGGCCTATAACTGCCTTTCCAACGGCATCACCACGCTCATCGGCGGCGGCGTTGGCCCCACGGACGGTTCCAACGGCACCACCATCACCTCCGGCGTGTGGAACGTGCAGAAAATGTTCGAGGCCTGCGAGGGCCTGCCCATCAATATCGGACTCCTCGGCAAGGGCAATTCCAGCGTCCGCGAGACCCTGGAAGAGCAGATCGTGGCCGGCTGCTGCGGCTTCAAGATCCACGAGGACTGGGGCACCACCTGCGCCGCCCTGCGGAAGTGCCTTGAGGTGGCCGACGAGATGGATGTGCAGGTCGCGCTGCATTCGGACACGCTCAACGAAAACGGCTATGTGGAAGACACCATCGCCGCCATCGACGGCCGCACGATCCACAGCTACCACACCGAAGGCGCGGGCGGCGGCCACGCCCCCGACCTCCTGAAAGTGGCCTCCATGGCAAATGTGCTGCCGTCGTCCACCAACCCCACGCTGCCCTTCGGCGTGAACTCGCAGGCCGAACTCTTCGACATGATCATGGTCTGCCACAACCTCAACCCCAACATCCCCTCGGATGTGGCCTTCGCGGAAAGCCGCGTGCGCCCGGAAACGCAGTCCGCGGAAAACATCTTCCATGACCTTGGCATCATCTCCATGGTCTCGTCCGACTCGCAGGCCATGGGCCGCGTGGGCGAGTCGTTCATGCGCACCTTCCAGATGGCTTCCTACATGAAGCAGGTGCGCGGCAAGCTGCCCGAAGACAGCGACACCAACGACAACTTCCGCGTGCTGCGCTATCTGGCCCAGATCACCATCAACCCGGCCATCACCTACGGCATCAGCGAGATCCTCGGTTCCATCGAAGTGGGCAAGATGGCGGACCTCGTCCTTTGGGAACCCGCCTTCTTCGGCACCAAGCCCAAGCTGGTCATCAAGGGCGGACTCATCAACTGGGCCAACATGGGCGACCCCAACGCCTCGCTGCCCACCCCGCAGCCCAAGATCATGCGGCCCATGTACGGCGCCTTCGGCAGGGCCATGCCCAGGACCTGCGTGCGCTTCACCTCCCAGGCGGCGGTGGACGCGGGCACCGTGGCCCGCTTCGGCATCGAGAATATCATCTACCCGGTCCGCAAGACCCGCCAGGTCACCAAGCATGACATGGTGCGCAATACGGCCATGCCGCAGATCGAGGTGGATCCCGAGACCTTCAATGTCTATGTGAACGGCACGCTCGCCTATGTGCCGCCGGCCAAGGAGCTGGCGCTGGCGCAGCTCTACTGGTTCAGCTAGCCACAGGACCGGCGGCGTCCGCTGTTGCGGCGGGCGCCGCCGGGGCCGCCCCTCATGTGCCGCCTTCCGCGCGGGAGGCGGCGCCTCACCCTCAACCTTTGCGGTCAGCCTATGGAAATCTGCACCCGCATCCTCGGGAACCTCCATGCCCCCGAGTGGAAGGAGCGCCTGCCCGAGCTGGATATCGAATATATCCCCATCGACCAGTGGACCGCCCAGAAATCGCGCTTTCTGGCCGTCGGCGAGCGGGGAACGGAGTATCCCATCGCGCTCAGGCGCCAGACCCAGGTGGTCGATGGCGACATCGTGTTCCACGATGCCCCGGCCAGGCGTGTGGCCGCGCTCAGGCTCGAACTCAATCCCGTTCTCGTCCTTGACCTGTCGGCGCTGGAGGACGAGAGCGCCGAGGCGCTCATCCGCCGCAGCGTGGAACTCGGCCACGCCATCGGCAACCAGCACTGGCCCGCGGTGGTCAAGGGCGCCAGGGTCTATGTGCCCCTGACAGTGGATAAACAGGTCATGCTCAGCGTCATGGACACGCACCATCTGGAAGGAGTGCGCTACGAATTCCAGCCGGGCAGGGAGGTCATCCCCTACATGGCGCCGCACGAGATCCGCCGGCTCTTCGGCGGGGCCTCGCACGGGAGCCACAGCCACCCCCATGACCACGGGCATGATCATGGACATGACCACGGGCACGGCCATGAGCGGGAATGAGCGCCCCGGCGAAGCCCTCCCCCGCGCTTCGGCGGCGGAGTCCATGGCAACGCTGTTCCGGCTCATCCAGTTTTCGGACTCCACCCTTCCGGTGGGGACGTTTTCGTTTTCCAACGGGCTGGAAACGGCTTCCCATCTCGGACTCGTCCATGACGCCGCGACCCTCGAGTCCTATACGCGCTCGGTGGCGACCCAGGCGGCCTACAGTGACGGCGTGGCGGCGCTTCTGGCATGGCGGGCCGCGCGCGCCGGCGACTATGAGGGCATTTGCCGGGCCGACAGGCAGCTTTTGCTTTTCAAGATGAACGACGAGGCGCGCCTCATGCTCTGCCGCATGGGCAAGAAGTTCGCCGAACTGGGGGTGCGCCTTTATGGCGGCGACAGCCTGTTCGCCCGCTGGCTCGCCGACATCGGGAGCGGCGCGACGCCGGGGACATGGCCCGTGGCCCAGGGCATCGCCTTTGCCCTGGCGGGGCTGGGGGAAAAGGCGCTCTATGTGGCGCACCAGTACGGCGTGATCAATATGGTGCTTTCGGCGGCGCTCAGGTGCGTGCGCGTTTCGCATTACGACACGCAGCAGATCCTTTTCACGCTGGGCGGCGAGGTGGAATCCATGTACACGAAGGCCGCGACCATGGGCTTTGAGAACATGAACGCCTTTGTTCCCGAAATGGACATCCTCGCCTCGCTCCACGAGAAAGGCACCATGCGGATGTTCATGAACTGACCACGGCGGCGACGCCCAAACCGTTTGCGAGGATATATGTCGACATGCAGGATCGGCGTCGGCGGCCCGGTGGGCAGCGGCAAGACGGCCCTCATCGAGTCCATCACCCCGCGCCTCATGGAGCGCGGCATGAGCGTGCTCATCATCACCAATGACATCGTGACCACCGAGGATGCCAAGCATGTGCGCAAGACGCTCAAGGGCATCCTCATGGAAGACCGGATCATCGGCGTGGAGACCGGGGCCTGCCCGCACACGGCGGTGCGCGAGGACCCTTCCATGAACATCGCCGCCGTGGAGGAGATGGAGGCGAAGTTTCCCGACGCCGATGTGGTGCTCATCGAGTCCGGCGGCGACAACCTCACCCTGACCTTCAGCCCCGCCCTGGTGGATTTTTTCATCTATGTCATCGACGTGGCCGCGGGCGACAAGATCCCGCGCAAGGACGGCCCGGGCATTTCCCAGAGCGACATCCTGGTCATCAACAAGACCGACCTCGCGCCCTATGTGGGGGCCTCGCTGGAGGTCATGGACCATGACAGCCGCCTCATGCGCCCCGGCAAGCCCTTTGTCTTCACCAATTCCCTGACCGGCGAAGGCATCGACGCGCTCATCGGGCTGATCTTCAGGATGGCGCTTTTCGACAAGGCAAGGGAAGACTGAGGCGGCCATGGCGGTCCGACACTATTCCGATGCCCCCGGGGCCGATTTCGACGCCATGCCGGAGCTTGCCGGCTTCACCGAGGAGCCGGCGGGCATGTATGTGGGCTGCCCCGGCAAGCGCGGCTACCTGAACCTGGGCTTTGAACGCGACCGCGAGGGCAGGTCCATCCTGCGCGAGCTGGACCGCCGGGCGCCGCTCATCGTGCAGAAGGCGCTCTACTTTGACGCGGAACTGCCGGACATGCCCTGCGTCTATATCCTCTCGTCCGGCGGTCCCAATGTGGACGGCGACCGCTATGTGCAGAATTTTTGCCTGAAACAGGGGTCCATGGCCTTCATCAGCACCGGCGCGGCCACCAAGCTGGCGGAAATGTCGCGCAACTATTCCGGCATGAAGCAGTCCATCACGCTGGAGGACGACGCCTATCTGGAATATCTGCCCGAGCCGGTCATCCCCTGCAGGCACACCCGCTTCATCTCGGACACGGAGATCATCGCGGCCCCCTCCGCGGCCATGTTCTATTCCGAAATTTACATGCCGGGGCGCAAGTACTCCAAGGGGGGGGAGCTGTTCCGGTACGACGTGCTCTCCGTCTGCGCCCATGCCCGGCGCCCGGACGGCGCGCCGCTTTTCCGGGAAAAGTTCGTCATCGAGCCTGGCGCCGGCCGCCTGCGGGACTGCGGCGTGCTCGGGCGCTACGACGTTTTCGCCAATGTCATCGTGCTGGCGCCGCAAGACAGGGCCGACGCCATCTACGCGGCGACGGAGCCGTTCATCGACGCGGAGCGGCGGCTCGCGTGCGGCGTCACGCACCTGCCCAACGGGGCGGGGCTGCTTTTCAAGGTCCTGGGCATGGAACCCGGGCCGGTGAAGGCCGTTGTCAGGAATTTCTGTTCCACCGTGCGCCGAGAGGTCAAGGGGCGGCCGTTGCCGCCGGAATTTCCCTGGCGCTGAGATGCTGTGAGGTGCGACATGGAGATACAGACCGCTGAGGGGGCGTCCTACGCCTTTTCGCTCAAGGGAGCCGTGCGGGCGCTGTTGCGCGGCAGCGGCCAGGTGATGTTCCAGCAAAGCGCCTGGTCGGGGCTTCTGTTCCTGGCGGGCATTTTCTGGGGCGCCTACAGCGCCTCCGCGCCCCAGGTGGCGTGGGGAGCCGTTCTGGGTCTTCTGGCCTCGTCCCTTGCGGGCTGGCTCCTGGGCGTGCATGTGGAGGACGGCCGGGACGGCCTGTGGGGCTTCAACGGCATCCTGGTGGGCTGCGCCTTTCCCACCTTCCTGGCCCCTGTGCCGCTCATGTGGGTGAGCCTCGTCTGCTGCGCCATGCTCACCACCTGGATGCGGCGCGGCTTCAACAACGTGACGGCCCAGTTCAAGATCAATTCCCTGACCTTTCCCTTCGTCTTCCTGACGTGGATCTTTCTGCTCTCCGCGCGGGTGCTGACCGCCACGCCCCTGGCCGACGCGGACTCCCCGGCCCTCATCATCCACATCGGCGGCCAGATCGACTGGAGCCTTGCGGCGTTCGCCACATACTGGCTGAAGGGCATTTCCCAGGTCTTTCTCATCAATGACGCCATCACCGGGCTTCTCTTCCTGGCGGGGCTTGCCGTGTGCAGCGTCTGGGCGGCGATCTATGCCGCGGTATCCTCGGCGCTCGCCCTCCTCGTTGCCGTGAGCTTCGCCGCGGACCCGGCGGACGTCACGGCCGGGCTGTTCGGCTTCAGCCCGGTGCTGACCGGCATCGCCGTGGGCACCACCTTCTACCGGGTCAACTGGAAGAGCGCCCTGTGGGCCGCGGCCGCCGTTGTTGCCACGGTCTTCATCCAGGCCGGCATGGACACGCTCATGGCGCCCTGGGGCATCCCCACCCTGACGGCGCCCTTCTGCATCGCCACCTGGATGTTCCTGCTGCCGCTCTACAAGCTGGACGGGCAGGATCACCCCGACATGCGCGACTGGAAGAAGAAGGACGGGAAGAAGCAGTGACGCCGCGCCGCCGGGGATCTTGCCTATGAACGCGCCCATCCCTCTCGCGCGCATGCCGTTGCGGGCGAGGCACTGGTACATTTTCGCGGTCGCGTCGCTGGAGCAGCTCATCGGCGCCGCGTTGTCCACCATCGTGGGCATCATCATCCCGCTCATCCTCCTGCTGGGCAGCCCGCGCCTGAGCGCCCTGGACCAGGGCATCCTCGGCGCCGCCGGTCTGGTGGGCATCGCCGCCGGCTCCCTCGTCATCGGCAGGCTCATGGACGCCATGGGCTATCTCCTCTGGTTCAGGCTCTGCCCGCTCATCATCGCGGCGGGCGCGGCGGGCGCCTATGCGTCCGACAGTGTCCTGCCGCTGTCCCTGTTCCTGTTCGTCATGGGCCTTGGGGTGGGCGGGGGCTACAGCCTGGATTCGGGCTATATCTCCGAGATCATGCCCGCGCGCTGGGAAAGCTTTTTCGTGGGCCTCGCCAAGGCCACCTGTTCCCTGGGCTTTGTGGGCGGCGCGGCGGCGGGCTATCTGCTTTTGCGGGCCGACCCTTCCGCCGCCGCATGGCCCGGCCTGATCCTCGTCATCGGCGCTCTGGGGCTGCTGGCCTTCGCGCTCAGGCTCCGCTGGTACCAAAGCCCGCGCTGGCTCATGGCGCGGGGGGAGCAGGCCGAAGCCCAGAAGGCGGCCAGGGCCTTTCTCGGACCCCGGGCCGAGGCCCTGCCGCTCCCGGCCGGGCAGGCGGGCGCGGCCGTGCCCTGGCGGCGCATGTTTGCGGGCGAAAACCTGGAAAAGGTCATTTTCAGCGGCGTTTCCTGGGCCTGCGAAGGGCTGGGCGTCTATGGCTTCGGCGTTTTCCTGCCCATCCTTGTCATGGCCCTGGGCCTTCAGGGCGAGGTGTCCCCCGGGGTGCCCAAAGTCCTGGACTCGGTCCGCACGACCATCTTCATCAATATCTTCATCGGCGCCGGTTTTGCCCTTGGCCTCGCCATCCTGCACAAGGTCAACATCACCCGGCTCATGGGCTGGGGCTTCGTGCTCTGCGCCTGCGCGCTGGGCGCCCTGCTTGCCGCCCACCTGCGGGGCTGGCCCGCCTGGGTCAGCCTGCTTGGCTTCGTGGTCTTTGAAGTGGCGCTCAACGCAGGCCCGCACCTCGTCACCTTCATCATTCCCTCAATGATCTATCCGGTGGCGGAACGCGGGGCCGGCATGGGCATTGCCGCCATGCTGGGCAAGGTCGGGGCCATCCTGGGCGTGTTCTCCATGCCCGCCCTTCTGGCCTGGGGGGGCATCGCCGCCGTGCTCCAGGTTTCCATCGCGGTGCAGCTTCTGGGGGCGGCGGTGACGTTTGTCTATGGCAAGCGCTTGAAACTCTTGTGAAAACAGTTCCCGAGGTGGATATCATGACGACAGGTGCAACGGACGCCGCAACTGCCGGCGCCGTCACGGCAAAGGGGCATCCCTTCTGGTCGGAAAAGCTGCCGCATTTTTTGAACTTTCTTGTTCTCGTGCTTTCGTTCGGGCTGATTGCCTTTATCTCGCTTGATACGTATCGCGGGGTTGATTATCTCGAAAATTCACTCTATATGGAGTATCAGTTTTATGTATGTATCGTGTTTCTTGCGGAATATTTATACAGATTTATAATATCGAAGCACAAGTTGAGATTTTTTGTTCTTTCCTTTCCATTTCTGTTCATTTCCATTCCGTATCTGAATATTATCGAGCAATATGGCCTGTTCGTCAGCCACGAACTTCTTTCCTACATCTGCTTTATCCCCATCGTGCGGGGCATCGTGGCGCTCGTCATGGTGGTGACCTATGTGACGGAGAACCTTGCCACCACGGTCTTTGCCTCCTACCTGCTCGTCCTGGTGCCCATCATCTATATGTCCGGCCTCATCTTCTATGTGGCCGAAAAGGCGGTGAACCCGGCTGTCAAGAATTTCTGGTATGCCCAGTGGTGGTCCGGCATGAACGCCTCCACGGTGGGCTGCTACATCAACCCGGTGACGCCCATCGGCATGATCCTGGGGCTGATCCTGTCGCTGCTCGGACTCATCATGTTTCCGCTGTTCACCGTCTATTTCGGCCAGATGATCACCATGTACAACCGTAAGCTCAAGGGGTCCGCGCCGGGACAGAACCAGCAGTGAGGCGGCGGCGGACTTTTTTGCCGCCGGCGGCAAAAAAATCTTGACAGGCAAAGGGCGGCAAAGCTATTCACTGAACACGGAGTCTTGTATGTCGAGCGTTCGTTTCCCCGCAGCTTTCCAGTACGTCACCGGCGCTGATCGCCGGTTCTTTGCGTACTTTATGGGAGCTTGCGGCCGGGAACTGCGCTGACGTCATATCGCCGCCAACGTGAAGTTCAGGGCCGCGGGCATATGCCGGCGGCCCTTTTTTGTTCCGCCGGTCCGGTCCGGCGCTGGCGGGCAAACGCAAGGAGTCTTTCCATGTACCTCGGCAAACAGGTTCGTATGGAGCGCATCCTCAACCGCACCACCGGCCGCACCATCATCGTGCCCATGGACCACGGGGTGACCATGGGCCTTGTGGACGGACTCATCGACATGCGCGAGACCGTCAACGACATGGCAAAGGCCGGGGCGGACGCGGTGCTCATGCACAAGGGCCTGGTGCGCTGCTCGCACCGCAGCGCGGGCAAGGATATCGGCCTCATCGTCCACCTTTCCGCGTCCACGGCGCTCTCGCCCAACGGCAACACCAAGACCCTGGTGGGCACGGTGGAAGAGGGGCTGAAACACGGGGCGGACGCCGTCTCGGTGCATATCAACCTGGGCGATGTCAATGAGCGCGACATGCTCCGCGATATGGGAAAGGTGGCCGAAGCCTGCGACAACTGGCACATGCCCCTGCTTGCCATGGTCTATGCGCGCGGCCCGCAGGTGAAGAACAGCTTCGATCCGGCGGCCATCGCCCACTGCGCCCGCGTGGGCGTGGAGCTGGGTGCGGACATCGTCAAGGTCTCCTACACCGGCGACATCGAAAGCTTCGCCGATGTGGTGGCCGGCTGCTGCGTGCCCGTGGTCATCGCGGGCGGCGAGCGCATGGATTCCAACCGCGAGATCCTCCAGATGGTTTCGGATTCCCTCAAGGCGGGCGGCGCGGGCATCTCCATGGGCCGCAACGTCTTCCAGCATCCGCGCCGGGTGGAACTGGTGCGGGCGCTGCGCGCCATCGTGCATGAAAACGCCACGGTGGAGCAGGCCCTTGAGATCGTGGGGGAATAGCATCATGTCGCGCATCTATTTCCGCTGTGTGCCCTATGACAAGGCCGCCCTCACCCTGGCGCTGGAGTCGGGGGTGGACGGCGTCATCGTGCCCGCCCGGGACGCGGCGCAGGCGGCCTCGCTCGCGCGGTGCGAAGTCTGGGCCGACGAGGAGACGCCGCGCGTCGCCCTGGCCGCCAAGGCCGACGAGGAGGGCGCGCTGGCACGCCTCCGCGCCGGGGAGCGCGTGGTGCTGGCCTCCGGCTGGGAGGTCATCCCGGTGGAGAACCTGCTGGCCCAGAGCGACGCCGTCCTGGCCGAGGCGGCGGACCTGAAGACCGCCCAGCTGGCGGCGGGCATCCTGGAGCGCGGCGTGGCCGGCATTGTCGTTCCGGTCACGGCCGCGGGCGAACTCAAGGCCATCGTGGCCCAGTGCAAGCTCGCCCAGGGCCGGGAGCAGCTCGTGCCCGCGCGCATCACGCGCGTGGAGACCGTGGGCCTGGGGCACCGCGTCTGCGCGGACACGCTCTCCCTCCTGCAACGCGGCCAGGGCATGCTGGTGGGCAATTCCAGCGCCTTCACCTTTCTGGTGCATGCCGAGACCGAACATAACGAATATGTGGCGGCCCGGCCCTTCCGCGTCAATGCGGGCGCGGTGCACGCCTATGTGCGCCTGCCGCATGACCGCACCACCTATCTCGGTGAACTGCGCGCCGGGCAGGAGGTGCTGGTGGCGGACGCGGACGGCGCCACCAGGGTCGTCACGCTCGGGCGCGTCAAGATCGAGGTACGCCCCATGCTGCTCATCGAGGCGGAGGCGGCGGACGCGGACGGCCCGCGCCGGGGCGCCGTCTTCCTCCAGAATGCGGAGACCATCCGCCTGGTGACGCCCACGGGCGAGCCGGTGAGCGTGGTGACGCTCTCCCCCGGCGACGAAGTGCTCTGCCGGGTGGACGACGCCACGGGCGGGGCGGGGCGACATTTCGGCATGCGCGTTGCCGAGGACATCCGGGAGGTCTGAACATGTGCCCTGAACGCAACGAGAGCGCCGGCGCGGTCGCGGGCAGCGCGCGCCTGGCGGCCATCAGGGGCGAGATCGACGCCGTGGATGGCGAGCTTTTGCGGCTCTTCAACCAGCGCGCGGCCCTGAGCCGCGAGGTGGGCCGCATCAAGGCCGAGGCGCCGGGCATCATCTTCAAGCCCCTGCGGGAGCGGGACCTGCTTGACTCCCTGGCGGCGCGCAATCCCGGCGCGTTGCCGGAGCCGCACCTGCGCGCCATCTGGCGCGAGATCCTTTCGTCCTCGCGCGCGCTCCAGCGGCCGCAGAACGTGGCCTATCTGGGACCGGAGGGGACCTTTTCCTACTTCGCGGGCGTGGAATATCTGGGCCATGCCGCCTGTTTCCATCCCTGCCGGGACATTGCGGGCGTGTTCGAGGAGGTCTGCTCCGGCGCCTGCGAGCTGGGCGTGGTGCCGCTGGAAAATTCCCTTCAGGGCACGGTGGGCGTGAGTTTCGACCTCTTCCTCAAGCACGATGTGGTCATCGAGGCGGAACTCTTTTCGCGCATTTCCCACTGCCTGCTCTCCACTGCGGAGAGTCTGGCAAGGATCAGGACCGTCTATTCCCACCCGCAGCCCCTGGCCCAGTGCGGCGGCTGGCTCCGCGCCCATCTGCCCGCGGCGGCCCTGGTGCCCGTGGAGTCCACGGCGGCCGCCGCCGAACGCGCCGTGGCCGAGGCGGACACGGCGGCCATCGGCAACGGCAAGCTGGCGGACCTGCTCGGTCTGGGCGTCCTCGCCCGGCGCATCGAGGACGAACCCGGCAACTGGACGCGTTTTGTCATCATCGCGCCGCGCACGGCGGACGCCCGCGCCGGCGTGGTGCCCCGGCCCACGCCCGGGGACCAGGCGGGCGCGGACAAGACCTCGCTCCTGTTCACGCTCCCGGACAGGGCGGGGGCGCTCTCCACCGTGCTGGAGCTGCTGGCGGCCGACGGCATCAACATGCGCAAGCTCGAATCGCGGCCACTCCACGGCCAGCTCGGCAAATACGTCTTTTTTGCCGATGTGGAGAGCGACCTGGATCATCCCCGGCATGCGGACCTGCTCCGGCGCCTTGGTCACGCCTGCACGAGCTTCCGCATTCTCGGTTCCTATCCCACCGGGCCACAGCTTGACCGCATGAATCTGGACAGCGGAGCACATGATGACGAGGAAGGTATCTGAAATGACGGAACACAGCGCAGCCACCACCGGCGCGGTCGCGGACGGCGCGCCGGTGGTCATCCCGGCACCGGCGTCCAAGTCCCTCTCGCACCGCTATCTCATCGGCGCGGCCCTGGCCGACGGGGAATCGCGCGTGCGCCACACCCTTGAGAGCGCGGATCTGGAACGCACGCGCGCCATCCTCTGCGGCGCGGGCGCCGCCATGGAGCCGCTGGACGGGGACGCCGCGGGCTGGCGCGTGCGCGGCATGGCCGGGGCGCCGCGCGGGGGCCACGGGCGCCCGCTGGCGTGCGACGTGGGCGAATCCGGCACCACCTGCCGCCTGCTCACGGCCGTGCTGGCGGCGGGCGAGGGCCTGTTCCGCATTTTCGGCTCGGGCCGCATGCACCAGCGCCCCATTGGCGAGCTGTGCGACAGCCTCGTGCGCCTGGGCGCCGGCGTGACCTTTGAAGGGACCGCCGGATGCCCGCCCTTCCTGCTTCAGGCGTGCGGGCTTGCGCCGTCCCTGGCGGACGGGGTGGTGCGCGTGGGCATGGAATCGTCGAGCCAGTATTTCTCCGGCCTTTTGCTGGCGGCGCCCCTGTGCCCCTCGCCGCTCACCCTGGAGCTGGCCGGGCGCAAGGCCGTGTCCTGGCCCTATGTGGGGCTGACCCTTCAGTGCCTCACGGATTTCGGCATCCGTTTCCGGGTGTCCATGCGCGCGCGCGAGGGCGACCCCTGGGAGGCGCTCTCCGGCACGGCCTGGCGCGCCCTGCGTGACGCCGCGCCCGGGTGCCTGCGCGTCACGGTCTGGCCCGGCGCCTATCAGCCGGGAGACTACGCCGTGGAGGGCGACTGGTCGGGAGCGTCCTACTTTCTCGCCGCCGGGGCGCTGGGCGGGCGGCCGGTGCGCGTGGAGGGGCTGCGCGCGGATTCCCTCCAGGGCGACCGCGCCCTGCTCGACATCCTCCAGAAAATGGGCGCGCGGGTGCAGGTGGAGACGGATGCCGTGACGGTCTTCCCCTCCCCGCTGCACGGCGTGGAACTGGACATGGGCGCCTGCCCGGACCTCGTGCCCACGGTGGCCGTGCTGGCGGCCTTTGCCACAGGCTCCACGCGCATCCGCAATGTGGCGCATCTGCGCCTCAAGGAATCCGACCGCATCGCGGCCCCGGCGGAGGAGCTGGGCAAGGCGGGCGTCATGGTGGACGCGCTTTCGGACGGCCTGCTCGTGAGCGGCATGGGCGGTCTTGCGGGCCATGTCCGCAACCGGCCCGACGCTCCCCATGTGCGGGAGGATGCCGTGCTTTCGGCGCATAATGACCACCGCATGGCAATGTCCCTGGCGCTTCTGGGCCTGCGCGATCCCTCCCTTGACGTGCGTGGCCGCCTGGATGACGCCACGGTGGTACGCAAGTCCTTCCCGCGGTTCTGGGAATTCTGGAGCCGCCTCGCATGAGCGTGGAGAAGGAAGAGGCGGCGGCGCGCCCTGCCCCCCCGAAGCGCACCGCCATCATCGGCTGCCGGGGGCGCATGGGTCAGATGCTTCTGACCAGGGGCCGCGAGGCCGGCCTTGCCATGTCGGGCGCGGATCAGCCCCTGACGCCGGAAGCGCTGGAAGCGGCCCTGGCCGGGGCGGACCTTGCCCTGCTGTGCGTGCCCGCGGCGGTCTTTGCGGACGTGGCGGAGGCGGTGGTCGCGCAGCTTGCGCCCGATGCCATCCTGGCGGACATCACATCCGTCAAGGAGCGGCCCCTGCGTCAGATGGAGCGGCTGTGGCAGGGGGCTGTGGTGGGCACGCATCCGCTCTTCGGGCCGAAAGCCGCGCCAGGAGCGGACCTGCCCGTGGCCGTGGTCGCCGGACGCGCCGCAAGGGCGCGGCATCTTGCCCGGGTGGAGGGCTTTTTCCAGACCCTGGGCTGCCGCACCTTCCGCTGCTCCGCCGCCACCCACGATCGGGCCATGGCCCACATCCAGAATGCGAACTTCATCACCAATCTTGCCTACTTCGCCCTGCTGGCGGGCAAGGAGGAGCTTCTGCCCTTTCTCACGCCCTCCTTCGCGCGCCGGAAGGCGGCGGCCGCCAAGATGCTCACCGAGGATGCGGAGCTTTTCAGCGGGCTTTTCGAGTCCAATGCCTACAGCCACGAGGCCGTGCGCCAGTACCGCAAGATGCTCAATGTGGCCGCCGCGGGCGATATCGACCTGCTTTGCCGCCGTGCGCGCTGGTGGTGGGAAGAGGGCGAAAGCCCCCGCAACGATGGCGATGCCGGGGCTGATGGTCCGGCGGACCGCCGGGAAGGCGTGCCCCCGGCCTGCGCCGGGTGACGCCGGGCGGCCGGAAACGCCGCCACGCCTGCCGGCGGCCATGGCTCAACGTTCCTTCCCCGCCGTTCCCCCCGGAGCGTCCTTCCCGCCGGGCCGCTCCGTCTCGCCGGAGAGGTCCGTTCCATGGATGCCGCCGCGCTGCACGGCGTTTGCGCCGAAGCGGTCGCGCAGGACATCCAGCGCCCTGTCCAGCCGGCGGCGGCGCGCCTCTTCCTCGGGCGCGGGCAGGCCGCCCCTGCCGCGGCGCCCGGAGCATCCCGCCGCGCCGGGCAGGAGGAGCTGCTCCGCCGGGGCCTCGAAGCCCGACACGCTCAGGCCGATGAGGCGTATGGGCTGGCTGGGGTCTTCCTCTTCCAGCAGTTCGCGCGCGGTCTCGAAGATGGTCGCGGTGGCGTCGGTGCGGCCGCCGAGCGTGCGGGAGCGCGTGATCTGGCGAAAATCCGCGAACTTGATCTTGAGGGTGACGGTGCGCCCGGCCAGGCCGTTGCGCCGCAGGCGCGCGCCCACGCGTTCGGCATGGGCGAAGAGCGCCCGGCAGAGCAGTTCCCTGTCGCGCACATCTCGGGCAAAGGTGCGCTCCGCGCCTTCGCTCTTGACCTCGTGCTCCGGCGTCACGGGCCGCGGGTCGATGCCGCGGGCGCGCTCATGCAGCACCAGCCCCCACTTGCCGTAGCGCCGTTCGAGAAATTCGCGGCTCAGGGCGCGAAGCCGCGCCACGCGCGTGATGCCCAGGCCGCGCAGGCTCTCGGCCATGCGCCTGCCCACGCCGGGCAGCCGCGTCACCTCCAGGGACAGGAGAAAGTCGTCCACCGCTTCCGGCGGCAGGATGAAGATGCCGTCGGGCTTGTTCACTTCGGAACAGATCTTGGCGAGGAATTTCACCGGCGCCAGGCCCACCGAACAGGTGAGGCCGCCCGTGACCTCGGCCACGCGCGCCTTGACGGCGCGGGCAAGGGCTTCGGGCGGCCCGAACAGGCGTTCCAGCCCGGAGGCGTCCAGATAGGCCTCGTCGATGCTGGCCGGCTCCACGGCCGGAGAAAATTCGCGCAGGCACGCCATGATGCGGGCGGAAAGCTCGCTGTAGCGCGCCCCCCGTCCCCGGAGGAAAACGCCCTGCGGGCAGAGCCGCCGGGCCGTGGTCATGGGCATGGCCGAGTGGACGCCGAAGCGCCGGGCCTCATAGGAAGCCGTGGAGACGACCCCGCGCCTGTCGCCGCCGATGATGACCGGCCTGCCCCGAAGCGTGGGATCGTCCAGTTGCTCCACGGAGGCGAAGAACGCATCCATGTCCAGATGGAGGATCATGGCGGTCTCCCGGCCGCGCCGATCGCGCGGGCGCGCGCGAGGGTTGGCGCAGATGTATGGCAAACCTTTTTAATGCGGCCTGAGCCTTGGTCAGACCCTATCAATGCGCTGCCGGTCGGGATGCGGCGGGTTGTGCACTGCTTCGGGCGGCGAGCGGAAAAACTTCCCTTTTCCCCGGCAAACAAAAAAACATAGCGTACTTTGTCTTTTTAATGCGGCCTGAGCCTAGCCGTCCGCCTGGGCCTTGAGCGCCTCGGCCTGGGCGGCGGTGGAGAGCGCATCCAGCAGGGGCGACAGCTCGCCTTCCATGATGCGGTCCAGCGAGTAGAGCGTCAGGTTGATGCGGTGGTCCGTGCAGCGGCCCTGCGGGAAATTGTAGGTGCGGATGCGCTCGGAGCGGTCGCCGGAGCCGACCTGGGCGCGCCGGTCGGCGGACTGCTCGGAACTCTGGCGCTCACGTTCGGCGGCGAGGATGCGCGAGGCAAGCACCTTCATGGCGCGGGCCTTGTTCTTGTGCTGGGAGCGCTCGTCCTGGCAGGTGACCACCGTGCCCGTGGGAATGTGGGTGATGCGTACGGCGGATTCGGTCTTGTTGACGTGCTGGCCGCCGGCGCCGGAGGCGCGGAAAATGTCGATACGCAGGTCTTCGGGGCGGATCTCCACATCCACTTCCCCGGCCTCGGGCATGACGGCCACCGTGGCCGCCGAGGTGTGGATGCGCCCCTGGGTCTCGGTCACCGGCACGCGCTGGACGCGGTGGGTGCCGGCCTCGAACTTGAGGCGGCTGTAGACCCGGTTGCCCGCAACCAGGCAGATGATCTCCTTGTAGCCGCCGCCCTCGGTGGGGGATTCGCTCAGGACCTCCACCTTCCAGCCCTGAAGCTCGGCAAAGCGGCAGTACATGCGGAACAGGTCCGCCGCGAACAGGGCCGCCTCTTCACCGCCGGTGCCCGCGCGGATCTCGAGGATGGTGTTCTTTTCGTCCAGCGGGTCGGCCGGGAGCAGGGCGACCTTGAGCGCCCGCTCGATCTCCGGAAGCTCCGCCTCGATGCGGCGCGTTTCCTCGTGGGCCAGCTCGCGCAGCTCCGGGTCGTCGTCCCGCAGCAGCGGGCGGTTTTCGGCCAGTTCCTGTTCCAGGGCGCGGTGCTTGCGGAACAGCTCCACAATGTCGCGCAGGTCCGCATGCGCCTTGGTCAGCTTGCGGTAATGCTCCTGGTCGTTGAAGACATCGGGCTGGGCCAGGGCATCTTCCAGTTCCAGGTATTTCTTTTCCAGGGCTTCCAGTTTGGCAAACATGACGGCGTCTCCTGGGCATCTGCGGGGCGGTCCCTCCCGGGCCGGGCGGCGGGCGTTCCTGCTGCGGGCCGGGGTCCGGCCCTCCTGATGCGCTGCCGGTCTGGGATGCGGCGGGTCGTGACCGCCACACGCATGCGTCCCTTTTTCATCGGCAAACAAAAAACATGGCGTACTTTTTCTTTGATGAGGTCCGAACCTAGAGCCGGGCGTAGGGGGGCGTGCGGATCTCGGCGTCAGCGTCGCGGCCCAGGGCTTCGGCCAGGGCCACCACGGCCACTTCCATCTGGCGTTCGTCCGGCTCGTGCGCGGTCAGTCGCTGGAGCGCAAGGCCCGGCGCGCGGAGCAGGCTGGCGCGCGGCCCGTCAGGCAGGCGCGCCGCGTAGCGGATCAGCTCATAGGCCAGGGCGCTGATGGGAATGACGAGCAGAAGCTTGAACCCGATGCTCAGGGCATGTTTCGCCACCGCGCCCTGCGGTGTCCAGAACGCCAGCAGGAGCGGCACGAGCAGTGCCTGGAGGATGATGGAAATGCAGATGACGAAGAGCAGGAAGGTGGTGCCGCAGCGCGGATGCAGGCGGCTCATGCGCCGGACGCGCTCCGGCTCCACCACGCTGCCGCTCTCAAAGGCGTGGATGGTCTTGTGCTCCGCGCCGTGGTACTGGAAGACGCGGCGGATCTCCGGCACCAGCGAGATGAGCCAGATATAGCCCACAAAGATGCAGCATTTGTAGAACCCGTCCCAGAGGTGGAAGGTCAGCCCCTCCACATCGCCGCCCAGCCCCAGGGCAAGCATGGCGAGCGACATCAGGTGCGGCGCCACCACGAAGAGTCCAACTGCCATGAGCAGGGCCAGGCCGAGGCTCAGGGCGGCATGCCATGGGGACAGGACCGAGGCGTCGCCGTTGCCGCCGTCGGCCATTTCCACCGAGCGGTTCAGGGCGCGGATGCCGTTGACCAGCGTTTCCAGCAGGATGGGAAAGCCACGCACAAAGGGCATCCGCAGCCACGGGCGCCTGGTCAGCGAAAACCAGGGCAGGCGCCGGGCCAGGATGCCGCCGTCGGGCTGGCGCACGGCAAGGCCGTACACATCGCCGTTCCGCATCATGACGCCTTCCATGACGGCCTGCCCGCCCACGGCGGGGCAGGGGGCCGCACAGGCGCAAAGAAGCGGAAGGAGCCGCCTACTTCTGTTCAAACTTGGCGTACTTCTTCCTGAAGCGGTCAATACGGCCCGCCGTGTCCAGGAAGCGCTGCTTGCCCGTGAAAAAGGGATGGCACGCGGAGCAGACTTCCACATGCACCTGTTCGCCCTTGGTGGAGAGCACCTGCTCCTCGTTGCCGCAGGCGCAGGTGATGGTGGCCTTGTAAACCTTGGGATGGATGTCTTTTTTCATGAAGGCGTCCTCGTGGCGCGCCGGCGGTCTTGCCCCGCCGGCCGCAAGATATCCTCGCCCGGAGTTCCGGCGCGGGCGAACACTATACGCATCTTGCCGCGGCTTGGCAAGCGCGGCAGCGCAGAATGTCGCCCGCCCGGAGAAAACGGGAGCGCGGACCGCCTTGACAGGGCTTCCCCGCGCCGGGATAGTGGTGCCGGGGCAGGGGACGCCCCGCGCGCGGGGCGCCGCTTCGCGGGGAACGTCCCGGCGCGTGCCGGCGGCGGGACACGCCGGCGTGAACAACGGCAACAGATTCTTCCGGGGGGAGGACATGGAAACGGCACTGCGGCCCGGCATCCGGGGCGAAACGGAAATGGCGGTCGAGCGGCGGCATCTGGCGGACGAGGTGGGCAGCGGCCTGGTCCGGGTCTTTTCCACGGCCATGATGATTGCGGGCATGGAGTCCACGGCCGTGGCTTCGGTGCAGGACCTGCTGCGTCCTGGCGAGACCACGGTGGGCGTGCATGTGGATGTGTCGCACTCGGCGGCCACGCCGCTGGGCATGCGGGTGCGGTTTTTCAGCGAGCTTGTGGAGGTCTCGCCCAACGGCAGGGGACTCACGTTCCGCGTGTCCGCGCGGGACGAGTCCGGACTCATCGGCGAGGGCCTGCACCGGCGCGTGGTGGTGGACAGGGAGAAGTTCGAGTCCCGGACCAGAGACAAGGCCCATGCCGGGGCGCACGCGTCCGCCGCCCGGGAAACGCCCGGCGCCTGAAAGGGCCGGCCATGGTCGCCGCCAGGGGGCAAAGGCCCGCCGCGCCGGCAGGCGCCGGGCCGCGCCCCGCGTTCCGCGGGTTCAGTACCACATGCGGCGCAACGCCGCGTCCGAAATGCCGAAACGGTTCATGCACATGACGAAATAGTCGGTCCAGTAGGGATTTTCTCCTCCCCACGACGGCCCGGCCATGTCCGTGGCCTCCTGGCTGCACTGCTGCTTCGCCATGTAGGCCTCCTGCTCCTCAAAGGTCAGCGGCCGGGGCGGGGCGCAGGCGCAGAGGGCCAGGGCGGCCAGAGCGCCCAGCAGCAGGCCGCGCCCCGGCAGGCGCGGGGAGCGGCCTGCGGGGAGCGACCGGGCAGCGGAACGCCGCTGCCCGGCCCCGAGGCGTTCAATAGGCATGGTCGCTTTCCAGATCGTCAGGCGTCACCGGCCGGGAGAACAGGCGGTACATCCAGAACTGGTAGAGCAGGACGATGGGCACCATGACGAGCGCCACGCCGAGCATGATCTCCAGCGTGAGCGTGGTGGAGGCGCTGTTGAAGGCCGTCAGCGTCGCCTGCGGGTCCATGCTGGAAATGAGCATGTTCGGATAGATGCCCATGACGCCGAAAAAGGCCACGCAGACGATGAAGAGCGCGCTGGCGCCCCAGGCCGTCCAGAGCTTCCCCGCATTGAGCAGGCGCGGCACCATGAGCAGGGCCGCCACCGCCAGGACCGGCAGGACGATGAGCCAGGGCATGCGCAGATAGTTGGCGAAAATGTCCGTGCAGAAGAAGGTCAGCGCCAGAAAGACGAGAAGCAGCACGGCCACCGCCACCCAGCAGACGCCCGCCGCGGCCAGGGCCTTGGTCTGGAGTTCGCCCCGGCTCTTGATGGTCAGCCAGATGGCGCCGTGCATCATGAAGACGGCGAGGAAGAAGAGACCGCCGGCAAGGCCGTAGATATTGAGCAGCCCGAGCAGGTTGCCGTGGTAGATGCCGTCGGCGTCGATGGGGATGCCCATGAAGAGGTTGGCGAAAAAGACGCCCAGCAGCACGCAGGCGGCCAGGTTGGAGAGAAAATGGACCCAGTCCCACACGGCGCGCCACGCCGGGCTGTCCACCTTGTTGCGGAACTCATAGGACACGGCGCGGAAGATGAGCGCGAAGAGCAGCAGGAGCAGCGGCGCGTAGAGCGCGCTGAACATGACGGCATAGACCCTGGGAAAGGCCGCGAAGGTGACGCCGCCGGCCGCGATGAGCCAGACCTCGTTGCCGTCCCAGAAGGGTCCGGAGGCGTTATAGACGATGCGGCGTTCCTCCTCGGTCCTGGCGATGCCGGGGAGCAGGGCGCCGAGGCCGAGGTCAAAGCCGTCCAGCACGAAATATACGGCCCAGAGCAGGGTCCAGAGGACGAACCAGATGGTTTCCAGCATGACTATGCCTCCCGGGCGTCAGGGCCCTTGAGCGCGTATTTGCGGAGCAGGTAGATATCCAGGATGCCCAGGACCGAGTAGACCACGATGAAGGCCGCGAGCGAGAGGCTCACGCTCCCCGCGGGCACGGGCGAAACCGCGTCCGACGTGCGCATGAGTCCGTAGACGATCCAGGGCTGGCGGCCGATCTCGGCCACGGCCCAGCCGAGGGCGAGGCCGATGTAGGGCAGGGGGATGTTCCAGACGAGCGCCGTGAGCAGGTGGGGGCAGACGGACTCGCGCTTGCGCTGCCAGAAGGCCGCCAGCGCGAGGAGGACGAAGATCCCGCCCAGGGCCACCATGCCCCGGAAGCACCAGAACACCTCGGCCACCGGGGGCCGGTCGGAGGCGGGGTAATCGAGCAGGCCCCTGACCTCGGCATCGGCGGAGCCGTGGCTGATCCAGCTCATGAGGCCGGGGATGCCGAGGAATTCCACGCTGTTGGTCTCATTGGCCGGATCGGGCCAGACGAAGAGATAGAAGGGCGCGCGGCTCATGGTCTGCCACTGCGCCTCCATGGCGGCCAGCTTGACGGGCTGGTGGCGCGCCACGTTCATGCCCTGCTCGTGCCCGCTCAGGGCCAGCGCCAGGGCGAGGATGAGCGTATAGGGCGCGACCATGCGGAAGGCGCGGCGGAAAAAGTCGGTGTGGCTCTTGCGGAGGAGGTGCCACGCCGAAACGCCGAGCACGAAGAACCCGCCGAGCGCCCACGAGGCCAGGATGGTGTGGACATACTGGCCCCAGGCGTAGCCGTTGAGGATGACATCCCAGAAATTGGCAAGCTCCGCGCGGCCCGCGGCCTGGTTGAGCGTATAGCCCACCGGGTGCTGCATGAAGCCGTTGGCGAGGATGATCCAGAGGGCCGAGGTATTGCTGGCGATGGCTACGAACCACATGCAGGCGCAGTGGGCCTTGCGGCTCAGGCGGTCCCAGCCGAAGTGCCAGACGGCGATGAAGGTGGATTCGAGGAAAAAGGCCACCGTGGCCTCAATGGCGAGCAGCGAGCCGAAGATGTCACCCACATATTCCGAATAGCGCGACCAGTTGGTGCCGAACTGGAATTCGAGGGTGATGCCCGTGACGACGCCCAGGGTGAAATTGATGAGGAAGAGGCGTCCCCAGAATTTCACCTGCCGTTTCCAGAATTCGTCCCCGGTGGCGGCGTAGCGTGTTTCCATCCAGACAAGGATGACGGAAAGGCCAAGGGTGAGCGGCACAAAGATGAAATGGAAGAAAACGGCCACGGCAAACTGCAGCCGTGAAAGCATCACGACATCCATATGTCCTCCTGCGGCAGAAGCGGTATCCGCCGTTCCGGGCATAGCATGGCTGCCTGCGGATGGCAATCCGCGCGCCGCCGGGCCTCCGCGCGGCAAAGACCGTCTCAGGCGTTGCCCACGGCAAAGACCGCGCCATTGGCCGTGCCCGGAAAGACGCGCGTGCCGAAGACAAGGGCCGTGCCCGCCACGCGAAAGGCGGGCCAGGGTCCGAATTCGCAGCCAAGGGTCTTCAGCAGGGCCAGGGCCGTGGGCGTGACCAGTTCGCCCGCGTCCTCGCCGCCCTCGAAGGGCCGCACCGGCACGCCGCCCAGCAGGGCCAGGACCGCGGGCGCGGGCGCGGGGATCAGCCCGTGGGCGCAGCGCACGCTGCCGTCGGCCAGGGGCAGCGCCCCCGCCACCAGCCGCGTCGGGCCAAGGCGTTCAAAGAGGGCGCAGGCGAGGCAGATATCCAGGATGCTGTCCAGAGCGCCGACCTCGTGAAAGGTCACCCGCTCCGGCCGCGTGCCGTGGACTTCCGCCTCGCAGCGGGCCAGCAGCGCAAAACAGTCCATGGCAAGGCGCCGTGCCCCTTCGGCCAGTCCGCACCCCTCGATGAGGGCATGGATATCGGCAAGGGAGCGATGCCCGTGCGCCTGCGGCAGGCGGACGTCGGCATGCCAGCCGCCGATGCCCGCCACCTCCCTGCGCGTGAGCGCAAGGCAGCCTTCCAGCGCGGGCACCGCAGCCGCCAGCGGCGCGAGCAGCTCCGCCAGGATCCGCTCCGCGGCCGGCAGCAGGGCCGCTGTGCCCGGAGGCGCCGCGGTCTCTGTCTGCGCCATGTCGGCCGCGGCGTTCATAAGCGCGAGTCCGGCCAGGAGCATGTCGCCGGAAAGGCCCGAATGGCTGCGGATGGTCAGGATGCGGCCGCCCGGACCGGCGGCGGTCGTCTCCGGAGGGGCCTGGGTATGGCGCGTGCGCGCTTCCTCCCGCTGCCCGTGGGCGTGGTGGCCGCCACTGGCGGGAGCGATGTCGGGAGTTTTTTGCGTCATGACAGGTTCACCACCCGCGCCGCGGCGCAGGCCGCGCCGTAGCCGTTGTCGATGTTGAGGACCGCCACGCCGGGGGCGCAGCTTGCCAGCATGCCGGAAAGGGCCGCCGCGCCCCCCCGCGCCACGCCGTAGCCCACGGAGGTGGGCACGGCGAAGACGGGCAGCGGCGTGAGGCCGCCCAGCACGCTGGCGAGCGCCCCCTCCAGCCCGGCCACGGCGATGACCGCGCTGTGCGCGTTGATTTCCGGCAGGCGTTCGCTCAGCCGCCAGAGTCCGGCCACGCCGCAGTCCTCGAAAAGCGTGCGGGCGATGCCGAGATAGTCCAGGGTGCGCGCGGCTTCGCGGGCCACGGGCGCGTCCGCCGCCCCGGCGGAGACCACGGCCACGCTGCCGCCCGCGCGTTCCGGCAGGCGCTCGCCAAAGGCCGTGCGCGAGATGGCGTCGTAGTCGTAGCCCTGGCGCACGTCGTCCGGCAGGGCGGCGAAGACCTCCGGCGCCAGCCGCGTGAAGAGGACCGGCTCGCCACAGCCCCGGGAAAAGCGGCGCAGCAGGGCGACAAGCGCTTCCTTGGGCTTGCCCTCGCAAAAGACCGCTTCGGGCAGGCCGATGCGCGCGCGCCGGGC
This sequence comes from uncultured Desulfovibrio sp., assembly GCF_910584445.1. Classification (GTDB taxonomy): domain Bacteria; phylum Desulfobacterota; class Desulfovibrionia; order Desulfovibrionales; family Desulfovibrionaceae; genus Desulfovibrio. The sequence continues at coordinate 30,897 of NZ_CAJUBO010000011.1, read as the reverse complement.
ATGGTCGAAAAGGATGCCGCGCAGTCGTTCCGGTCCTGGAGAATCCATGGCATGCTCCTGTCTGGCGTCTGCCCGCGCAATGTTTCGCAGGCGCCTGCGAACGCGCTGGCGGGAGGAACGTGACTGCCGCACTCTGGCGCGCCGGGCGGCGGGGGTCAAGCCCGTTTTCCGCAAAATCCTGCCTGATCGTCGCAATGCCTATTCCAGTTCGCGCCCCACCCATATGGCGCGGCCGATGATGCGGACAAGATCGGCCAGCTGCTCGTCCGTGCGGGCCTCGATGGGCGCATAGCCGGGGTTGACGCTCGTGAGGATGATCCTCCCCGGCACGGCATTGACGATCTTGAGATAGACCAGATCCTCCACGCCCACGGCATACATGCGGCCCGGCACCGGCTCGTTCTGGGACTGGTCGATGAGGACCACGTCGTTGTGCAGGATGAACGGCTGCATGCTGTCGCCCGAAACGCGCAGCAGGGCCATGCGCGCGGGGTTGCCCTTGCGGCGGAGAAAGTCCCAGCGGAAGGCGTAATGCCGCAGCACGTCGCCGCCGGTCTCGAAGCTGCCCGTTCCGGCCGAAAGCCGGGCCTCCACCATGGGCACCATGACCAGACGCGCCTCCGGCGTCTCCACGATGCCGTTTTCGGGGTCGCCCCTGCCCGCGAGCAGCCAGTCCAGGGTGCAGCGCAGGGCGTCGGCAAGGCGGACGGCCAGCTCCCCCCGGGGAAACTGCCCGTTTTCGTATTGCTGGATGGTGGTCAGGCTCACGCCCACTGCCGCCGCCAGGTCCGGCTTCCGCAGGCCGAGCTGGGCGCGGCGCTGGCGCAGACGGGCGGCAAAGGCCGATGCCGGGGTGGAGGCGGGGGAGGGATTCATGGCATGTCCATTTTTTCTCATTTTTCTCAATGTCTTGGCGCAAACCATGTGGAAAAGATAAAAATTTTTCTTTTGCAAAAAAAGGAAAAGTTTGAGAACAATGATCAACGCCAAACGGACAAGACGGAGAATATACTGTCTATCCTCAAAGCTCAAGGAGTTGTCGGCGTCAGGGCGGCGTGCCTTTCCTGAAACTTTTCCTTTCAGGGAAGGCCGGAGCGCGGGAGCGTGCGCGGAATTTTTGCAGGCAGACACAGGAACAACGAGAGGGGGTCCCATGCGAGACATTTGCGAGGGCATGCGCGTTGTGTGCGCGGTGCTGGCGGATCTGGAAGCGCGGATGCCGGAAACGCCCGCCCTTCGGCTGGCGGAGCGGCATTTGCGCCTTCTTGCGGAGATAGCCGCCTGTCCGGCTGCGCGTCCGGAGGCGGAGGGAAGCCGGGGAACGCCGCTGCCGGCCGCGCCGGAAGGAGCATCCCATGTGCGCCAGTGAGCGCGGGTCCGGCGGCAGCGGAAACGGGCGCGCAATCTCCGCCGCCTGGCGGGCGGCCGCGCCGTCTGCCGCCGCTCCGGGTCCTGGCGCCCGAAACGGCGCGTCCATGACGGGCGGACAGCCGCGGGCCTGCCGGCGGCGGGGCGACTGGGGGCAGGGGCTTCGTCAGGCGGAAGAGGTCCGCGTCTGGGAAGAATTGCTGCCGCACCTGCCGGACAGTGTCCGCCGGCTCTGGACGGCCCTGGGGGACATGCGCCAGCTGTGGCGGGTGCTTGTGGCGTACGGCGGCCGCACCCTGCGGGTCCCGTGCGCGCTGCCGCCGGCGCCCCACGCCCTGCGCCGCCGTCTGGGCGCCGCCTGTCTGCGGAAGCTTGTGACGGCGTTCGGCGGCACGGAGTTCTATGTGCCCACCTGCGGGCGCCTGCTCGCGCGCGTGCGGCAGCGGGAGATCATCAGGGAGTTCAGCCACGCCACATCGCGCGGCATGAGCAGCGTGACCGCCGTGGCCCGGCTGGCCGCGCGGCATGATCTGTCCGACCGCCGCATCTGGCAGATCCTCAAGACCACGGCTTCCGCGCCGAGGGGGGCGCGCGCCCTGCGCCGCCTGCCCCGAACGCTGGGAACGGTCCGGGAGCGGGAGGCGGAGATTTCCGATTAACCAGCCGAAATCAGAAGAAAAGTCAGAAAAAATCCCGTCCAGAATATTCCTATGCCCGCGAGATCGCGGGCTTTTTTTGCGCCCGCGCGCCGAAAATCCGCACGCTGGGGCGGGAAAAGCCGCGCCATGCGGGCCGTTGCAGGTAGTGAAACCCTTCACTCTTACGCGCGCGCCCTGTTCTGGCATTGTGCTCTCACGGCCGCCGCGCCGGGCGGCGGCCGCAAGCTTCGGGCACTTCATCCGGGAGCAGACCATGCGCGACATGTTTTCTCTGGCCCATGCCTTCACCGCCCGCTGGGAGGGCGGTCTTGCCGAACATCCCGCCGACCCGGGCGGCCTGACCAAGTACGGGGTCTCCATGCGCTGGGTGCAGGACCTCGCCCGCGAGGCGCGGGAGGAATGCCTGCGCCTGCGGAGAAGCTGCGACGGCTGCGTCCGGCCCGCCGCCGGGGACTGCGCCTGGCAGGCCCTGGACCTGGACATGGACGGCGATGTGGATGCCGACGATGTGCGCGCCTGCACCCGGGCGCAGGCCGCCGCGCTTTTCCGCCGCCACTTCTGGGACAGGCTCGCCTGCGGCCGGCTTCCTCTGCCGCTGGCCGTCACCCTGTATGACGGCGCCGTCAATATGGGTCCGGCCCGCGCCGTGCGCCAGCTCCAGAGCGCCATGAACCTGGTGGGCGAGGCCGAGCTTGAGCACTGGAACCCCATTGCCGAGGACGGCCTCATGGGTCCCAAGACGCGCGAACTGGCCGAGGCCCTGAACGGAGTGGACCTTGCCTTTCGCGCGGCCCGGCAGAGCCTGCGCCGCCGCGAGGCGTTTTATCGCGACCTGGCGGTCCGCCGCCCGTCCATGAAGGTCTTTCTGCAGGGCTGGCGCAACCGGGTGGCCGATCTCGCCGCGTATCTCGGCGAGCTGGAACGGGGGTCCTTCTGATGTGGCGCCTGCTCGGCAAGGCCCTGGGCACGGTCATGGGGGGCGCGCTGGGCGGACTCGTCCGCCGGGGCGGCGGGGCGGGAAAGGGCGCGGGCGGTGCCGGGGAGCTGGTCCGGGCTTCGGAACGCGCGCTTCAGGTCCGCGCCGCCCGGAACGAGGCGCAGGGGCGCATCAACGAGAGCGAGGTCGCGGGCGCTCCGCAAAGCCGCCTGCGGCTCTGGCGGTCCTTTCTCGGCTGGACCCTGAGCCTGCTCTTCGCCTGGGAAGTGGTGGGGCGGCTCATCGTCATTCCGCTCCTCTTGCCGGAGCTGGAACGGCGCCTGCCGCCTTCGGCCCTCGACCAGATCCTCGCCGTTCTTCTGGGCATGCTCGGCCTGGGGTTCTGACACAGGGGGGAGACGATGATGACTGACCAGTTTTTGCTGCCGCACGGGATCTTCGCCGGCAATGGCGCGTCCCTGCTCATCCTTGTGGTCCAGGGCCTCTTCGCGCTGGCGCTCTGGAGCCTGCGCCGGGCCTTTGTGCGTTCGGACGAATGGCTGCTCCATCTCCAGCGCGAGAGCCGCCGCGAATCGGCCATGAACGGGCGTCTCAGCGCGCTGGAGGAGCGCGTGCGCGAGCTGCCCGCCGCCGGGGATCTGGCCGGACTGTACGGCGAGCTGGCGGCCCTGCGCGGCGAGATCCAGGCGCTCAACGCCCGCATTTCCGGGCTGGACCGGCTGCTGGCGCGGCTGGAACACGGCCTTGACCGCCAGGAGGACCGGCTGGGGCGGCTCCCCGCCGACGGGAGGGCCAGCTGATGGCGGCGCGTCCGCAACGCGCGCGGCGGGACGACAAACTGCTCGCGCGGCTGGAGCGGCGGCTCGACCTGCTGGCCGACACCCTGGATGCGGCGCCCATTGCGGACAAGAGCATGGACGTGGTGCGGGAGATCAGGGAAGTCCACGCCCTGCTCCGTTCCCTGAACGAGGCGTCCGCGCAGGAGCAGGGGCGCGGGCGGCTGGTGGTCGTCTGGGCCGATGCCCCGTCCCGGCCGGACACCGCGGCCGGACCCGAACGCGGATCCGCCGGGACCATCCCGCCCGGGGCGGAACGTGCCGGTACCTGCCGGTAACTGAAGGAGTCACCATGCCCTGCGTCATTCCCTACACCCCACGGCCGCTCCAGCGCCGGTTCCATGAGCAGCGCACGCGTTTTTGCGTCCTCCTCTGCCACCGCCGTTTCGGCAAGACCGTGGCCGCCGTCAACGATCTCATCCGCGAGGCGCTGCGGCGCGGCGGCGAGGACTGGCGGGCGGCCTACGCCGCGCCCTTTCTCGGGCAGGCCAAGGCCGTGGCCTGGGACTATTGCCGCCGCTTCGCGGGCGCCCTGCCGGGGACGCGCTTCCTGGAGAGCGAGCTTGTCTGCATCCTGCCCAATGGCGCGCGCATCCGGCTGGTGGGCACGGAAAACGCGGATGCCCTGCGCGGACTCTATCTGGACGACCTGGTGCTCGATGAGCCGGCGGACATGGAACGGCAGGTCTGGAGCCAGGTTTTCCGGCCCATGCTCGCGGACCGGCAGGGGCGCGCGCTCTTCTGCGGCACCCCGCGCGGCACGGACAATCTGCTCTATGATGTCTGGCAGGAGAGCGGGGCCGACACCTCGGGCCTGTGGTCGCGTTTCCGCTTTCCGGCCTCGGTGACGGGCTATCTGCCCGGGGCGGAGCTGGCGGCGGCGCGGCGCGCCATGGACGAGAGCGAATACCGGCAGGAATTCGAATGCTCCTTCGCGGCGGCGCTGCGCGGGTCCTATTACGCGGCCCTGCTGGATCAGGCCGAGAGCGAGGGGCGCATCACGCGCCTTGCGCCGGACCCGGCCCTTCCCGTCCATACGGCCTGGGACCTGGGCATGGACGACGCCACCGCCATCTGGTTCTTCCAGGCCGAGCCTTCGGGCGCGTGGCGCATGCTCGATTATTACGAGTCCGGGGGCGAAGGGCTGGCCCACTACGCGCGCATCCTGCGCGGCAAGGCCGCGCCGGCGGGAAGCGGCGCCCCGGGCGACCTGCCGTTCCTTGCCGGGCGCGGTTTCGTCTACGGCCAGCACATCGCCCCGCGCGACATCCGCGTGCGCGAACTCGGCACCGGGCAAAGCCGCCTGGAAAGCGCGGCCGCCCTGGGCATCCGCTTCAGCGTGGCGCCGGGCCTGCCGCTGGCGGATGGCATCGACGCCACGCGCCGGCGCATCCCGCGCCTCTGGTTCGATGCGGAGCACTGCGCGCGGGGCATCAGGGCGCTTCGGGCCTACCGGCGGCAATGGCGGCGGCACGGCGAGGCCACCGGGCCGCTCCATGACTGGACGAGCCACGCGGCGGACGCCCTGCGCTATGCGGCCACGGGGTTCCGGCCCGACATGGCCGCCGGAACGGCGGCGCCCGCCCGCGCGCGCACCGGCTACGACATGTTCGGGGAGGATAGCGGGGGGCGGCCATGAGCCTTGTCTATCGCCCCGCCACGGGAAGGGCCGAACGCGACGAGCCGTTTCAGCGCATGGCGGCCGAGGGCCTGCTTGGCTGCGCCATGTACGCCTTTGCGTCACCGGGCCTTGGGGACTGGCGCGCGGTGACGGCGCGCGGGCTTCTCCTCCGCTGCGAGGATCGCGCAGGGCGCCTGCTCGGCTGCGGCCTGTTCTCCCCCTGGCGCGGCAACCTGCTGGAATTCGACTTCACGGCCTTTCGGGAGAGCGCGCGGTTCGCGCCCCTCATGGCGCGGGGCGCCTTTGCCTGGATATTCCGGCACCTCGCGTGCGCGGGCATCGCGGGCATCTGTCCCCTGCCCAACCGGCATGCCTGGCGGCTGGCGGAGGCGTGCGGCTTCCGCGTGCTCGGCAGGCTGCCCGGAGCCTGCTTTTACGCCCGCAAGGGCCGGTATGTGGACGGCGTTCTGGTGACGCTGGCCCGTGAGGACACTACCCGGCCGCCGGGGATGCCTTCGCACGCGGAAGAGGCGTCTTTCGGCGGCGCAACACAGGAGTTTGCCATGGGATTCGGAGGAGGCATGAGCACGCCCAGCGTGCCCGAAGTGGCGCCCGCGCCCAAGCAGGAGGTGGCGAAGCCCGTCACCGAAGCCGCCACGGCAGCGCGCCAGAACCAGCGCGACAAGGCGGCGAAGGCGGCGGGCATCGGCGGTTCCATCTACACAAGCCCGCTCGGCCGCGCGCGCGGCGACGAGCGCAAGACCCTGCTGGGACAGTAGAGCGTTTTCGCAATGAAGTGCGGAAACGCTCTGGCGGCTGCGGGAGCAGACGCCCGCGCCGTAATGAGGCGGAAAACCACGCTTTTCCGCCGCTTGTCCCGCTCTGCGGGGAAATGAAGGCAGCGAAACCTGATGAAAATATCTGTCTTGCAGATATTTTCATCAGCAAAATGCTCGAGGAGGAAGCATGTGCGCACTTCCTGGCGCGAACAGGGGAACCGGCACGGCCGGTCCGGAAGACGCCGATGCGGCGGAGCGGCTGCGCGCGGAAGTGGCGCGGCTTTCCCGCCGGCATCGGGAACTGCTGCGACGGCGCGCCCCGTGGGAAGGGGCGTGGCGCAGCCTGGCCGAGCACTTCCTGCCCACGCGCTTCCGGCTGGAGGCGGCACGGGGCGGGGAGGGCGACGGGCAAGGACCCATGCTCAACAGCCGGCTGGTGGACGCCACGGGCATCCTGGCAATGCGGGTGCTGGCGGCGGGGCTTCAGGGCGGACTCACCAGCCCCGCGCGGCCGTGGTTCCGCCTCTCGCTGGATGACGCGGATCTCGCCAAAAGCCGGCAGGGGCAGGAGTGGCTGGACGAATGCGCGGATCGCATGCGCGTGGTCCTCCACCGTTCCAACTTTTACAACGTCATGCACACGCTCTATGCGGAGCTGGGCACCTTCGGCACGGCGTTCGCCTTCGAACTGGCGGACCCGCGCTGGGGGTTCAGCTTCGTGCCGCTCTGCGCGGGGGAATACGCCCTGGACTGCAACGAACGCCGCCGGGTGGACACGGTCTTCCGCCGTGTCTCCATGAGCCTGCGCCAGATGGCCGCGTCCTTCGGGGCAAAGGCCCTGCCGGAGGAACTGCGCGCCATCTTGCGCCGCAACCCTGACCAGCGCTTTCTTGTGGCCCAGGCGGTCTTTCCCCGGGCGGAGCGCCAGCCGGGACGGGCGGATGCGCGCGGCATGGCCTTCGCCTCCCTGCACTGGCTGGAGGGGCGGGAGGGCGCGCACCCCCTGCGCGTTTCCGGCTTCCGGGGCTTTCCCGGTTTCGGACCGCGCTGGGACGCGGCCGGGAACGATGTCTATGGCCGTTCCCCGGCCATGGACGCCCTGCCGGACTGCCGCATGCTGCAACAGATGGGCATCACCACCCTCAAGGCCATCCACAAGGCCGTGGACCCGCCCATGAGCGTGGCGGCCGGCTTGCGTTCGGTGGGGCTGGATCTCACGCCCGGCGCCGTCAACTATGTGGACAGCATCCCCGGGCAGAGTCCGCAGGCGGCCACGCCGCTCGTCCAGGTGCGGCCGGATCTCGCCACGGCGCGCAAGGCCATGGAAGCGGTCCAGAACCAGATCCGCGCGGGGCTGTACAACGACCTCTTCAAGCTTGTCCTTGAAGGCAGGAGCCAGGTCACGGCCAGCGAGATCGCGGCGCGGGAAGAGGAAAAGCTGGTGCTCATCGGGCCTGTGCTCGAACGCCTGCACGACGAGCTGTTCCTGCCGCTCATCGACCGCACCTTTGAGCTTATGCGCGAGCTGGACATGCTGCCGCCAACGCCGCCGGAGCTTGCCGGGCGGCGCCTGCGGGTGGAGTTCGTCTCGCTTCTGGCGCAGGCGCAGAAGCTCGTGGGCACGGGCGCGGCCGACCGCTACATGGCCCTGGCCGGGCGCGCGGCCGCCGTCTGGCCCGAGGCGCTGGACTGCCTCAATGTGGACAGGCTGCTGGATTCCTACGCCGAGACCCTGGGCCTGCCCGTGAGCCTGACGCGGCCGCAGGAGGAGCGCGACGCGTTGCGTCGGGAGCGCGCCGGAAGCGCCGGCCGGGAGCAGGCGCTCCGGCTCCTCGGCGAGACCACGGGCGTGGTGGAGCGCCTGGCGGCCAGTCCCCTGACGCTCCCGGACGGGAGCCGGGGCAGCGTGCTGGACGCGCTTCTGGAGCTGCTGGGCCGGGCCGCCGGGTCCGGCGCGGATGCCGCTGGCGCCAGTGCCGCCATGGAGGCGGCGGCTGCGGATACCGCCGGGGCGGCCCCCGGAGAGGTGCGGCCATGAACGGCAACGCGTTCCGGGAGGATGCGGCGCCGGGCCGGGAGGATCCCGGCGCGCGGCAGCGTGCCCGGCTGGTGGCCGCTGTGGACGGGCTTATGGCTTCGCCCGAGGGCAGGGATTTCCTGCGCTGGCTCCTGGCCGTCTGCCGCTGCTTCGAGGCGCAGGCGCCGGGCGCGGCCGGCGGAGCGCTGGCCGAGCGCCTGATCTTCGCCGAGGGCGCCCGGCAGGTGGGTATGCACCTGCTGCGACTTTTGCAGACGGCCGGCACGGCGCATTTCCCCAACCTTTTGCTGACACGGGAGGACGATGATGAGCCAGACGGATGCGGAGGAGATCCCTCTGCCGGGTTTCATGCCCGATGAGGAAGGAACGGACGCGTCCCGGAGTGGCGGCGCCGCCGCAATGCCGGCGGGACACGGCGCCGCTTCCGGCGCCGCGGGAGAGGAAGGCGGCGAGCCGGAGGACATGGCGCGGCTCGCCGACCTGGTGCGGCGGCGTGAGGAGGAGCAGCGCGCGCACTGGCTCTCCCGCGTGGATGCCTGGCGCGATGAGGTGGCGCGGGATGCCGAGCTGGGCGGCGAGCGCCTGGAGGCCAGCATCGCCCGCGCGCAGCTCGCCCTGGGCCGCTTTGACGAAAGCGGCAGGATCGGGCGGCTGCTCCAGGCCTCCGGCTACGGCAACCATCCTGACATCGTGCGTTTTTTCAACCGCCTGGCGGACGCGGTCATGGAGGACGTCCCCGCGCCCGGCAGCCCGGAGGGCGGTCTGGCGCCGCTGGAGGAGCGCATGTACGCCGGCTGGCATTCCCGATGATCCCCGGAAACTTCCGCCAGACGCGGCAAACCCAGAACACAAGGAGGAAGCATGTCCCAGTCCCTTGGTTTCGTGGCAACGCTGGCCGAGATGGAGCAGTTCTATCGCGGCGACAGGGCCGGACAGATCATTGAACTCATGAACAAGACCAACGACATCATGGACGATGTGCCGTGGATGGAATCCAACCAGTCCGACGGCCACCTGACGCGCATCCGCACGGGCCTGCCCGCCGTGTACTGGCGCAGGCTCTATCAGGGCACGCCGCCGTCCAAGTCGCAGTGGAGCCAGGTCAAGGAGGGCTGCGGCATCCTTGAGGCCATCATGGAGCTGGATGTGGAGGAGCTGCGCCTTTACGGCAGCCGCGACCGCGCCTTCCGCATGAGCGAGGGCGTGGCCTTTGCCGAGGCCATGCGCCAGAAGGTCGCCACCACGCTCTTCTATGGCGACAGCAATCTCAATCCCGACGAGTTCAACGGCCTTGCCATGCGCTATCCCGCCGCCGACGCCAACAACGTGCTGGACGCGGGCGGCCGCGACACGCCCTGCACGTCGCTCTGGCTCGTGGCCTGGGGCGCGCAGGCCGTGCACGGCATCTACCCCCGCGGCAGCGCGGGCGGCCTTTCCCACGAGGACCTGCACTCCTATATGACGCAGGACCCGGACGGCAGGAAATATCAGGTGGTGGGCGACAAGTACAACTGGCGCTGCGGCCTGGCCGTGCGCGACTGGCGCGGCGTGGTGCGCGTTGCCAACCTGCCCGTGGCCGCCCTCGGCAAGCGCAAGGGGCAGAGCGGTTTCGTGGACCTCCAGAAACTGAGCATCGAGGCCAAGAACCGCATGCCCCAGCATCTGCGTCAGAAAGCCGTGTGGTATGCCAACAGCGACGTGCTCACCGCCCTGGAACTCCAGAACTCCGACGCGGGCAATGTCCAGCTCCAGTACGGCGAGTTCTTCGCCGCCAAAGCCGTCCCCGTCCTCCATGGGCGTCCCGTGCGCCAGTGCGACGCCATTTCGTCCGGCGAAGCGGTCATTTAGAGCATTTTTTGCTTGAAGGTATCCCTTTCCCCTCACTTTTTGCTGCCATCGCTTCGCGTCCGGAACGCGTTTCGGACGCTTATCCGGCGCGGGCGTCCACTCCCGCATCCGCCAGTTTCAGCTTCCCCAAGGAGGTATCCATGTCCATCATCGACAGGAACGCCATTTTTTTCGAGGGGCCGCTCAAGGCCCAGGCCACCGGCCCGGTCGTGGCCCTCACCGCCCTGACCCTGCCGGGCAGGATGGAACCCATGCCCGTACGCATTTCCGTGACCGAGGGGTTTGACCCCGCCGAGGTGGAGAGCCTTGCCCTCGTTCTGGAAGAGTCCGCCACGGCCGATGCCGAGGCGTCCGGCTGGACGGCCGTGCCCGGCGCCGCCTGGACGGCTCCCGGTGCGGCGCTCGTGGCGGGCGCGCGCCTGGGACCGCGCTTCCTGCCCCAGGGTGTGCGCGCGTCCTTTCTGCGCCTCCGGCTCACGCCGACGCCCAAGGAAGGCAAGACGCCCGGCAAGGGCCGGATCTTCGCGGCCCTGATGCGCGAGGACGAACAGCCGTGGGAGGCGGCGCTGCAGAAAAAGTAGCGCGCCCGGCCGTGGAACCGGTCCAGTCCGCAATCCAGTCCGCAATCCGGGGCGCGGCGACGCGCCCCGGCAGACCCGCTTCCCTGCGCGGAAAGGAGCCTCATGACCAGTACCCAGATCTCCATCTGGAACCATGCGCTCGGCTTTCTGGGCGCGCGTTCCGTGGCGTCTGAACGGGAAAACACGCCCGAAGCCATCCAGTGCCGTCTGTATTGGGATTCCGCCCGGCGGCAGGTGCTCCGCGACTTTCCGTGGAGCTTCGCCCAGCGCCGCGCATGGCTTGGGCGCATGCCCCTGCCTCCGGGATACGAGCCGGAATTCCGCTTTGCCTATGCCGTGCCGCGCGACTGCCTCAAGGCGCATGAGGTCCGTCACGAAGGCATCAGCTCCCGGCCTTTCGCGCTGGCCCAGGACGGGGCGGGGACCGCGCCCTGCCTTTTGACCGACGCCTCCCGCGCCCTTTTGCTCTATACGGCGGATGTGCGCCAGAGCGGGCTTTTTGACGACCTCTTCGCGCACACGCTCGCGCGCAGGCTGGCCGCCCTGGTGGCGGTGCCGCTGCTCAAGAATAACGGCCAGAAGGTGGCCGAGCTGGAAAAGCTCTATGCGGAAAGCCTGCCCCGCGCGCGGCAGGCGGCGGCTTCCGAACAGCGCGGGACGCGGGCCGACGACGCCTGGCTGTCCGCCCGCCGGGAGCTTGCGTGACCATGCCGCGCGGCGACAGCCGCGCCCTGTATGCAGGCAACGGGCAGGCCGTGGAATTTCCGTTCTCGTTCAAGGTGTGGGAAGAGGAACAGTTGTCTGTCCTGCTCACGGCGCCCACGGGCGAAACATCGGCGGCCACGGGCTGGACGGCGGAACTGGACGGCGATGGCGGCACCGTGCGTTACCTCCACAACGGCGCGCCGCTCCCGGACGGCTGGAAGCTCGCCATCATGCGCGACATGCCCTTCGTGCAGGAGGTGGACCTTGTCACCGGCACGCGCTTTGACCCGGAGGTCATCGAGACGGCCCTGGACGTGGCCGCGGCCGAACGTCAGCAGTTGCGGGAGCGCCTCGCCCGGGCCGTGGTGGTGGAGCCGACCGGCGGGGAAAGCCCGGAAGGCCTGCTGAACGGCATCCGGGCGGACAGGGCGGCGGCCGCGAACTCGGCCACGGCTGCCGCCGCAAGCGCCACGGCGGCCGCGGGTTCGGCGAGCGCGGCGGCCGCCTCGGCAGGCGCCGCTTCCGGGAGCGCCGCTGACGCCGCCTCTTCCGCCGGGGAATCCGCCGAAAGCGCCGCCCTGGCGCAGGCCTGGGCCGAAAGCGAGACGCCGCCCGACCCGGACGACCCGCAGAGCAAAAGCGCCAAAACCTGGGCGGCCATCGCCGCGGATGTGGTGCCCCTTGCCACGCCGGAGATGGCGGGCAAGGTCAGGCCTGACGGCACGAGCATCACGGTCGGGGAAAACGGCGGCATATCCGTGCCTGCCGCCGGGGCAGCCGTTCCCGGCCTTGTCCGGCTCGCCACGCAGGACGAAGTGCGGGCCGGGGCCGCGTCCGGCGGCGGCGCGGCGGCCGTCCTGCGCCCGGAGGACATCGCTCTCCTCCCCGCCGCGCTGGGGGGCATGATGCTGTATAATGCGCGTATCGTGCTCACGGTGTCAGGGACATGGACGGCTCCCGTTGACGGCTGGTATCGCATCACCTGCATCGGCGGCGGGGGCGCGGGCGGCCATGGAGGAAAAGGTAACAGCAATGGCGGATGCGGTGGATACGGTGGCGGTACCACGTACTTTGGCAGCAATAACCCTGCAACTGCTTTTTGTCATGCCATCGGTGGGGGCGGGGGCGGTGGAGGCGGTGGAGGAGGTTCCACCACCAGCGCAGGCTGCGGGGGCGGGGGCGGCGCTGGTCACGTTGCATGTGCCTATGTGTATCTTACAGCAGGCAGTTCCATCATATATCATATTGGAGGAGGAGGCGCGCAACAAGACTCTTTCAATACAACACCCGAGGGGACCAATGGTGGCGGCATGGATGCGGTTCTTGGTCGCGGAGCGCGCAGATATGTAGGTGGAGGAGGGGCAGCCGGGGCCAGCAATGGCGGTTCTTCAAATTCTGGGTATATTGGAAATGGTGGGGCTGGTGGACTGAATGGAACAGGATATGGCGGCGGAGGCGGGGGAGGTGCCGGGATATATTCAGGTTCCACCAGCTCGGCTACCTATGTATATGGCGGCGCCGCTTTCGATGGCGCATCACGCGGCGGGGATTCCGACCAGGGCGGGTATGGTGGCAAGGGTGGAGATGGCGCTATCATCATCGAATATTTCGACCCCACCGTCGCAGCAGCATAAGGAGATGCACGCCATGAAAACCGCGATCTACTACAGCCCCGCGGGCAATCCCGAAGTGTGGGAGGAGGGCGCGCAGCCCGAAGGTCACGTCACGCCGGAAGACTGGCAGGCCGCCCACCCCGCGCCCGCGCCGGTCCCGCCCACGGAAGAGGAGCTTTTTGCCGCCCTGCGCGCCGCCCGGGACGAACGGCTTGCCGCAACGGACCATGCCCTGCTGCCGGACTCTCCCCTCGCCAGCGAGCGGAAGGTGGCGCTGACCCTTTACCGCCAGGCCCTGCGCGACCTGCCCGCGCGGGAGGGCGCCCCCTGGGACGGCGGCGGCGAGGCGACCCCGTGGCCGGTGCTGCCGGGAAACACGCGGGAGGAGGATGCGGCGTGCGCGTAGCCCTGCAAAATTTTACAGGCGGCGAGATCGCGCCCACGCTTTCCGCCCGGTATGATCTCGCGCGCTACCGCAATTGTGTGGGATGCCTGGAGAACATGCTCCCCGGACTTCACGGCGACGTGGCGCGCCGCCCCGGGACCCGCTTTCTCGCGGAGCTTGACGGCCCTTCGGTGCTGGTGCCGTTCAGTTTCAGCGTCGATGCGGGCCAGAATTTTCTGCTCGTTTTCGGGGACCACAGCCTGCGTATCGCCGATGCGGACGGTCCGGTCCCCGGTCTGGAGACGCTGGCAACGCCCTATGCGGCCGGGGAGCTGCACGCCCTGAGCCATGCCCAGGTGGGGGATGTGGTCTATCTCGCCCATCCGCGCCATCCGCTGCACAAGGTGGTGCGCCGCGACGCCCCCGCGGGGGATGGCGCGGCGGACGCGGGGCAGGCGCCCCCTGCCGTGGCGCAGGACACCGGGGCGGCGCCGCTCCATGCCTTTGCCTGGAGCCTGGAGGAAGTGCGGCTCAATGCGACGCTGCCGCCGCCCGCAGCCGTGCAGGCGTCCTTTTCCGGGAGCGGCGGCTCGTTCACGCTTCGCTACAAGGTGGCGGCGGTGGACGAAAAGGGGCGCCAGTCCCTGCCCTCCGACGCGGCCGGGGCGTCCGGCAGCCGCCATCCTTCGGACTGGGTGCAGGGCAATTCCGCCACAGTCACCTGGCAGGCTGTGGAGGGCGCGGCGGAATACAACGTCTACCGGGAGGAAGCGGGGTACTACGGCTTTATCGGAGTGGCGCAGGGCACGAGCTTCTCGGACCAGAACTACGAGGCCGACACCGCCGATACCCCCCGGGAAGACTGGGACCCGTTCGCCGGGGGAAACCATCCGGCGGTGGTGGCGTTCCACCAGCAGCGCATGGTGCTGGCGGCCACGCCGCGCTCGCCGCAGGCGTTCTACATGTCGCGCAGCGGGGATTTTGAAAATTTCCGCAAGTCCCGCCCCCTCCAGGACGATGACCCCGTGGAGTACCAGATTGCGTCCGGCGCCATTGACGCCATCACCTGGGTCGCCAGTTTCGGCGACCTCCTCCTGGGCACCTCGGGGAGCGAATACAAGGCCAGCGGTGGCGACGGCGCGGCCATCACGGCCAGCAACGTGAGCATCACGGCCCAGTCCTACTGGGGCAGCGCCGGGCTTGCGCCCATCATCATCGGCAATTCCATCCTCCATGTGCAGCGGCACGGCAGCCGGGTGCGCGACCTGTTCTATTCGCTGGAAAAGGACGGCTATGCGGGAAATGACCTTTCCATCCTCGCGCCGCATCTCTTCGAGGGGCATTTCCTGCGCCAGTGGACCTACCAGCAGAGTCCCGGCTCCACCATCTGGGCCGTGCGGGACGATGGCCTGCTCCTGGCGCTCACCTACATGAAGGAACACGATATCTGGGGCTGGTCGCGCCAGATCACCGATGGCCGCGTCTGGTCGGTGGCCTGCATCCCCGGCGCAGGCGCCGACGCGCTTTTTCTGGTGGCGGAACGGGAGACGGACGGCCGGAAACGCTGGTTCCTCGAACGTCTGGCCGATGTCTGGCCCGATGGCGCGCCCGTGGCGGAGGCCTTTCTGGTGGACTGCGGGCGCACGCTCCGGCGCGAAACGGCCTCGGCCACGGTGGACGGCCTTGAACACCTCGAGGGCAGGGAACTGGCCGTGCTTGCCGACGGCAGCCCCGTGGAGGGCTGCGTGGTGTGCGGGGGGAGCATCTCCCTGCCGTATCCGGCCCATGTGGTCCAGGCCGGCCTGCCCTATGTGTCCGCCCTGTCGCCCCTGCCGCTGGAGTCCGATACCCAGGGCGGCACCACGCTCGGCCGCATGCGTTCCCACGGGCGTTGCGCCATGCGGCTCCACCGCAGCGTGGGCGGCAAGTACGGGCCGGAGAGGGAGACGCTCCATGACCTTCCGTTCGTGCCGGAAGCGTGGGGCGCGGCGGTGGAACCCTTTTCCGGCGATCTGGAGTTCTTTCCCGGCGGGGCGCAGGAAAGCCGCGCCACGTTCTGGATCGTGCAGGACAGGCCGCTGCCCTTCCGGCTGGTGGCGCTGATGGTCGATACGGATTTCGGGGAGCGGTGAACCGTTCCGGATCAGGAAAGGAGGCGGCAATGCGGAAACTTTTGGCCGAAACGCTCAGCTTTCGGCAGGAAACGGTGGCGGAGGTGGCTGACGAGGCCGCCGCGCTGGCGCGGGAACACTGGCGCGAGGTGGAGGCGCCGCTCCACGGCCAGCGGGACTACACGCCGGACAGGGCGCGCTACGACAGTCTGGAGCGCCTGGGCATGCTGTGCATCACCACGGCGCGTGATGGCGAAGGGCGGCTGGCGGGCTATGCGGTCTTTACGCTGGCGCCGTGCCCGCATCTGGAGGGCGAGGTGGTGGCCGCGCTGGACGGTCTCTACCTCGCGCCAGCGGCGCGGCGCGGATTCAATGCCCTGGCCCTGCTGCAGAGCGCCGAGGCGGCGCTGGCGGCGCGGGGCGCGGGGATCCTCCAGTACAGCTCGCCCGCGTCGCGGCCGTGCGGGGCGCTCTACCGGCGGCTGGGGGCAACGCGCACGGAAACCGTCTGGCACAAGCGGCTGCCGGCAGGTTCCGGGCAGGCGGCGCAGCCCGGCAGCGCAAAACGGGGAGGAACGCCATGGCAATAGCCACGGGAACGGCGGCGGCCATCAGCGCGGCCATGGCCCTGGCCGGCACCGCCGCCGGGGTCGCGGGCGCGGCCCGGCAGGCGCAAAGCCAGCGGGAGCAGGCCCGGTATCAGGCAAAACTGGCGCAGCGCTCGGCGGCCATCGCGGAGCAGAACGCCCGGGAGGCGGATGCCGGGGCCGCCCGCGCCCGTCAGGAGGGGGCGGAAAACGCGGCCCGCAAGCGGCAGGAAGCGGCGCGCATCATCGGCGTCCAGCGGGCTTTGGCCGGGGCCTCGGGCGCGCGCGTGGACGAGGGCGCGGCCCTGGACCGTGTGCTCGATACCGCGGAGCGCGGCGAGCTGGATGCCCTGGCCGCGCGGCAGCGGGGCGAGGACGCGGCGCACAATCAGGACCTGCGGGCCTGGAGCCTTCGCAATCAGGTCCAGAGCGCGGAACTGGAGGCGCGCGCCCTGCGGGAAAAGGCCGATGCGGACTATCTGGGCGGCCTGCGCTCCACCCTGCTCAACGGAGCGGCGCGCACGGGACGCAATTTTTACAATCTGGGCGTGCAGGGTCCGAGGATCTGAGCGGTTTGGCACTGCGGCTGCGTCCCCGCTCTCTGCGTGTGGCGGAAGACATGCCCTTCCCGGAAGTGCCACAGCATTTTTTTCGGCGCAGAGGCTCAGGCCCGCGCGGCCGCGCGCGTCAGTTCCGCGATTTCCCGCGTGAGTTCCGGCGCCATGTCCGCCCACAGCGGCAGGCAGAGGACGCGCTCGGCCATTTCCTCGGCCACGGGGCAGGGCGGGCTTTGCACATAGGGAAGGCGCGTGAGGCTGGGGAAAAAGTAGCGGCGGGGATGGATGTCCCGCGCTTCCAGCGCTTCCGTGACGCGGGCGCGGACGCCCCCGTCCGGAAAGATGACCGGGTAATAGGCATGGTTCCACGCGAGGCCCGGCGCCAGGCGCGGGCGGCGCAGGCCCTCCGCTCCCGGCGCTCCGTCGCCGGCAAGGCCCAGCGTCTCGTCATACATGCCGGTCACGGTCGCGCGCCGGGCAATGTTCGCCGGCAGTTCCGGCAGCAGGCAGAGTCCCATGGCCGCGTGCAGTTCAGAGAGCTTGGCATTGATGCCCAGGGAAAAGTGGGTATCGCCCACATGGCCGAAGGCGCGGAGCAGTTCCAGCTCCTTTTTCCGGGCCGGGTCACGCGCCACGATGCAGCCGCCTTCCACCGTATGGAAGAGCTTGGTGGCATGGAAGCTCGCCGTGGCGGCGTCGCCGAAGGCAAAGAGGCTCTTGCCGCGGATCCTGCTGCCGAAGGCGTGGGCCGCGTCGTAGAGCAGCGCCACGCCGCGCTCGCGGGTGAGCGCCTCCAGGGCGTCCACATCGCAGGCATTGCCATAGACATGCACCGGCAGCAGGCCCGCCGCCTCGGGGTGGGCGTCCAGCTGGCGGGCGGCCTCGGCCGGGTCCATACACAGGCTGTGCGGGTCGATGTCCGCGAAAATGGGGGTGCAGCCCTCCCAGAGCAGGGCCGAAAGCGTGGCGACATAGGTGAACGGCGTGGTGATGACCGTCTTGCCGTTGAGTCCCAGAAGGCGAAGGGCAAGCTGGAGGGCCAGGGTGCCGTTGGCGCACACGGCGAGGGCGGGCGCATCGAGCGTGCGCGTGAGTTCCGCCTCAAGCCCGCGCGCGAATTCGCCCATGTTGGTCAGGCCGTGCGTGCTGAAAATGCGGCGCACGCAGGCCAGATAGTCCTCCAGCGGGGGCAGGGCCGCGCGCGTCACATGGACGGGACCGCCGGGGGGGGCGTTGTCGCTGCCGGAGCGCATCATGGCCGCGCCGTCCCCCCGGTCTCCGCTCCGTCCGCCGTTGGCGCGGCGGGCGCGGGGGCGGACACCACGTCGGCGAGCGCTTCGACCACCTGCTGGTCGAAGCGCAGATCCATCTTCAGCTGGCTCACGGCCTCGGCCGGGTCCATGCCGTTGTCGCCGCGCCAGGCGCGCGGGCTGGTCATGGCTACGAAGGCATTGACCACGGCCAGCACCCGGCCGCAACGCGAGATCTCCTCGCCGCGCAGGCCCTGGGGACCGCCCGAGCCGTCCATGCGTTCGCCCATTTCGCGCACGGTCTCGCGCACCGGCAGGTCAAAGCGCAGATCGTGGAGTATCCTGTCCGCATGTTCGGGCGCGCGGAGCACCTCCTGCCGCTCTTCGGGCGTCAGGGCGCCGCGTTTGGTAAGCAGCTCGCGCGGGACGAAGATCTTGCCGATCTGCGAGAGCCGGGCGGCAAGGCCCAGGGTCTCCCTTTCCCGGGAATCCAGGTTCAGGGCGTCGGCCACCAGCCCGGCGGCGCGGGCCATCCTGTCCGAGTGCCCGGCGAGATGGGGATCCACGCTCTCGATGGCGCGCACCAGCGCGGTGATGAGCGCCGTCTGCCGCTTGCGGGCGCGCTCGGCATTGCGCCGGAAGCGGGTGATGTCCTGGAAGGTGGCGACGCAGCCCGTGGCGGCGAGGTCTTCGCTTCCGGCCGCCACGCCGTAAGGGTAGAGCGTGACGCGGAACAGGCGTTCCCCGTTTCCGTTGCCGTCGTCTCCTGCGTCGTCCTCTTCCCGGGCGCCGGGCGCGGGCGGCAGGGAGACCTCCACGCAGGCGGACTGGCCGCAGTCATTGACCAGGGCCATGTCCCCCAAAAGCTGCACCGCGACCTTGCCGGGGAGCGTCTCCACCAGGGGCGTGCCGGGGGGGATGTCTCCCCTGGTCCCGGTCAGGGCGGTGAAGGCGGGGTTCGCCATCTGGACGCGGCCCTGGCTGTCCACAAGGACAAGCCCGGCCTGGAGCGAGGCGTTGACGCTGTCGAGCATGAGCTTCTGGTTGCGGATGGTGGTATAGAGCGCCTCGAGATGACGCGCGCGCGCCTCGTGGGTGCGGCTGGTGGCGCTGGCCCAGGCCAGGGCGCCGAGCAGAGCGATGCCCAGGCTGGCGAGCACCCCCAGGCCGTAGATCTGCCATTTCTGGGAGCTGATGAGGGCGTCCACCTCGGCGGCGGGCGTTTCCAGCACAAAACGCCAGTCCAGCACCGTGGGGCGCGCGCCCATGGAATAGACGTCGCCCCGGCCGTCCAGGGCCTGGCGGCGCATGAACGGAAGGGTCTTCTGCTCCAGCAGCCGCGGCAGGGACGCGGCCACGGGTTCCAGCAGGACGCTGCCGCCCCGGGCCAGCGCCATGATCGGGCCTTCGGGACCCTGGATCACGATGCGCGGCAGCAGCGTCTCCTCATGCTCGCCCGTGCGGGCGAGGAAGCCCGCCAGGGGCTTGTCCATGGGGACCGAGAGCAGGAGCACGGCCACAGGCTGCGGCTCGCTGGCGCCCAGCACCTCGAAGAGCGGGTCGGCCATGTCCATGACCAGGCCGTTTTCCTCCTTGCGGATGGCGCCGAAGGCGGCATGGCCGCTTTCTCCGGCGCGGCGCACGAGGTCGGTCTGTTCCCGGCTCAGCTGCGTGGCGAATTCCGGGGCCACCAGCGGGGTGCCGTCCGCGCGCAGGACGCGGGCGTCCGTCCAGGCGCGGCGCCGGGTGAAGTCCTTGAGGAGGTCCTGCATGTAGGTGAGCTGCTCGGCCAGGGAACGGATGGTCTCATCGGTGCTGTTGAGGGAATCCGGGTCGGCGATGCGGCCCAGGGTGGCGGCATCCAGCTCGCGCGCGTCCATGACGAAGAGGCGGAACATCTCCGAGGCGCTGATGAAGCGCGCCTGCTCCACCAGCTCGTTGCGCCAGACGCGGATGGCATCCAGCGACTTGTCGAGCCATGCCTGCTGGATGTCGCGCTGCTTGGCGAGGACGGCCTGGGTGGCGTATTCCGCCCTGAAGCGGCAGAGCAAAAGCGCCACGAGGACAACGACCACAAAAAGGATGAGTCCCACGCCGAGGATGGTCCCGCGGCGCGAGTGGGGGCGGCGCGCGGCGCCGTCCGTTCCTGCCAGTGCGTTCATGGCGTTTTCCCCCTCCCTCCGGCGGCCCCTGCCGGGCGCCCCCTGATATGCGTCCACCGGCCGTGCTCGTTGACGGAATATTGCGGGCTGTAGTTGCGCAGGCGCGTGTGCGGCTGCACCACATTGCTGAGATTGTCGAGCACATAGGCCTCGTCATCGAGATAGACCACAAGGACGGCATGGGCAAGATTGCGGATGGTGTCGCGCAGGATGACGATGCGCATGCTGTCCGGCGCGATGCCCAGTTCCTTGAGCGTGAAATACTTGACGATGGCGTAGTCCTCGCAGTCGCCGGATTTCTTCAGGAACTGCGCGGGCGCGGCCCAGTAGTCCTGCTTGCCCCAGTTGGCCTGATCCTCGCGGTACGGCCAGCTGTTCCAGAAGCTGTTGACCAGCCGCAGAAGCTCGCGGGGGCTTTTCCCCTCGGCGCGCTGCCGGAGCTGCGTCCAGCTCGTGCTTCTGTTGAACTGTTTGTCCGGGCGGAAGATGGGGCTTGCCGCGTTCCGCTCCAGCACATCGAGCCAGCCCGGCAGGGTGGAGAGCGGACGCCGGAACTCCACCGTGCCGAAAAGCCTGATGCCGTGGGACGCCCCCCCGGCGGGGGAGGCGGCGGCCGGCGCTGCCCCCGGGCCTTGCGCCGCGGCGGGCGCCGCGAGCGCTCCCATGCCTGTCAGCAGGAGGAGCGCGGAAACGCAGACGGCCCGGAGGGACCGCAGGGAGGGGCGCCGCCACCCGGAGCGGCGCCGGAACGCGTCCGGCGCGCGTTCGGGCGGGGGGCTGCCTGCTGTTGTGGACGCGTGCCGCATCATCCGTCCTGAAAAAAATCATTGGAAGGGAACATTCTTGCCATATATATTTTTGCAACATATACTCCAAACGTTGCAGAATTGAAAGACGCGCCGGGTCTTGTTTCGTGCGTGGCGGAAAGCCCCGGAAACCGGGGCCGGGGCCACGCTGTTGCCGTGGGAAGGTGCGGTGGCCGCGACGGAACGGGCATGGCGGCGTTCAGCCGGGGTTGGGCAAAATGGTGGAGGATAGTGTGAAAATCAGAGCAAAGGGTACTGTCGTCGCATCGCTCGCGGGCGTTCTTCTGGCATGCTGTCTTGTGGCGCCCGCGTTCTGCGCCGAGAAGGGCCGGGCTTCCTGGCCGCCGCCGCCAGCGGCGGGCCAGCCCGTGACGGTTTCGGACACCATCTACGGCGTCCTGCGCCACCATCGGTCGCTCCAGGGCATGCAGGAGAACCGGCAGGTGCTGGAGCACGAGCTGCGCCGCGCCCGCGCCGGGTTCGGTCCCAGCGTGGACGTGCAGGGCGAGGCCGGCGGCAGCCTCCTGAGCGACAGCTCCACCCGCGACCGCGATCTGGACAAGCAGATGTACGGCGTGGGCGAGATCAGCGCGCGGCTCACCCAGCCCATCTGGGACGGCTTCGCCACGCGCTCGCGCGTGCGCAACGCCAAATCCACGCTGGACTCGGTCAAGGCCCGCGTGTTCGATACGGCCACGTCGCTCTCGCTGGACGGCATCATCGCCCATATCGATCTCCTGCGCCGCCGCGCCATCTACGCCCTGGCGGAGCGCAACGTGGCCCAGCACCGCGCCATCCTCGGGCAGACCCAGGACCGCACCAATCTCGGCGCCGACACCGAGGCCGACGTGAGCCAGGCGCAGTCCCGCCTGGCGCGCGCCCTGTCCAGCCTTTCGGAGGCCCAGGCCGCGCTGCTCGTGGCCGAAGACACCTATGCCCGCCTGACGGGCATGCCGCCCGTGGCGCGCATGCAGCCCGTAGCCATGCCGCCCGAGACCTTCACCGGGCCTGATCCCGTCTTTGAGCTGGCGGAAAAGCACAACCCCAAACTGGCCGCCTACCTTCAGGACATCCGCGCCGCCCAGGCCGACCGCCAGCTGGCCGAATCCACCTTCTACCCCACGTTCAACGCCGAGGTCGGACCCACCTATTCCGACAGGGGCGGCGCCTATGACCGCTGGGTCTACAGCTTTGACGCGGTGGCGACCATGCGCTGGAACCTTTTCAACAGCGGCGCGGACGTGGCCGAGACCAGGGCCGCCTCGGCGCGCGTCCGCCAGGCGCGGCAGCTGATGTACGACTATGTGGACGACCTGAAGCTGGACATTCAGAGCACCTGGGTCAACTACCTGGCCGCGCAGGACCAGTACCGCCATTATTCCGAGGCCATCAAGTACAACGAGTTCACGCGCACGGCCTACCTGGAGCAGTTCCAGCTCGGCAAGCGCAGCCTGCTCGACGTGCTGGACGCGGAAAACGAGCTGTACAGCTCCTCCACCCAGGCAGAGACCGCGCGGGGCAACATCCTTGTGGGCGCCTACCGCCTGTGCGCGCTCACGGGCAACCTGCTCCCCCTGCTCTCCATCGACACCCGGCCCCTGGGCGAGAATCCGCCGCGCGATCCCAAGGACCCGCGCGAGGACTTTGAGCTGGGGTGGTTCAACTAGTATCTGATTGCACAGATCCCGCGCGGGATCTGTGCGGGATGGTTCGCGGAAAAACGTAGTTTTTCGCTCATTCTCGGCGGCTGCGCCGCCGCAGGACCCTTGCGGGTTTTGCAGCGTCTGCCATCGCAGACGGCCGCCGGGCCGCGCGGAGGGCAATGGCATGGAAGCGTCCACAGCGGAACAGGCCACGGAGGCGCATCAGGCGCAGCAACAGGCACCGGCCGGCGCGGCCCGGACGCCTCCCGGGGGCGGCCAGGGCGTGGGCGCCCTGCGCCCTTCGGATGTGGACTTCATGCCCGGTCTGCTCCGCAGCCTTTCGGTGCTCATGCGGCTGCGCGGCAAGCCCGTGTCGCCGCAACTGCTGCTGGCCGGGCTTTCCGGCAGCCAGATCACGCCCCGCGCCTGCCTTGGCGCGGCGCGCAAGGCGGGCCTTTCCGGGCGCATCGCGGCGCGGCCCAGTCTTTCAGACATCCCGCCGCTGGTGCTGCCGTGCATCCTGCTGCTGAAAAACGACCGTTCCTGCGTGCTCACCGCCCTGCGCGGCGGCCGCGCGGAAGTGATCTTTCCCGAGATCAGCGACAGCACCCAGACCGTCTCCCAGGAAGAGCTTCAGGCAGAGTACGCCGGCTATGCCATCTTCGCGGCCGTGCCCAGGGCGCCGGAGCGGCGCATGGAGGCGCCGCGCCTGGGGCGGGGCAAGCGCTGGTTCTGGGACGTGCTGCGCTATTATGCGCCCATTTACCGCCATGTGGCCCTGGCGAGCGTGGTCATCAATCTCATCGCCGTGGCAAGCCCGCTCTTCGTCATGAACGTCTATGACCGGGTGGTGCCCAATAACGCCACGGACACGCTCTGGGTGCTGGCGTCCGGCATTTTTGTCATTTATTTCTTTAACTTCCTGCTCTCGGCCCTGCGAACGCATTTTGTGGATGTGGCCGGGCGCAACGCGGATATCGTGCTGTCGAGCGTTCTGGTGGAAAAGGTGCTTTCCATGCGTCTGGACGCGCGGCCGGAGTCCACGGGCGCCATGGTCAACAACCTGCGCGAGTTCGAGCAGTTGCGCGAGTTTTTCAGCTCGTCGAGCCTGCTCGCCTGCATCGACCTGCCCTTTCTCGTCATCTTTCTCCTGCTCATCGCCTTCATCGCCGGGCCTATGGTCCTGCTGCCGCTGGCGGCCATCCCCGTGCTCGTGGGGCTGGGGCTTTTCCTCCAGAGCCGCGCGCGCCAGAGCGCCGAGTCCGGCTACCGCCAGAACATGCAGAAGAACGCCCTGCTGGTGGAGATGGTCAACGGGCTGGAGACGCTCAAGTCCTGCATGGCGGAGAGCCGCATGCAACGCCTGTGGGAAGCCATTGTCGGCCTTTCGGCCCGCTCGTCCAGCGAGGCGCGCAAATACAACAGCATGGCCGTCACTTCCGCCATGCTCGTCACCCAGATCGTCACGGTCATCATGATCGTCTGGGGCGTCTACCGCATCACCGACGGTCTCATGAGCATGGGCGCGCTCATCGGCTGCAACATCCTCGTGGGCCGGACCATGGCGCCGCTGTTGCAAATGGCCTCCCTGCTCACGCGCATGCAGAACTCGCGGGTGGCGCTCAAGGCCCTGGACATGCTCATGGAACTGCCGTCGGAAGACGACGCCGAGCGGGTGAGCATGGAGTACGGCAGCCTGGAACCGCACTTCACCCTGGAGGACGTGTCCTTTTCCTACCCGCGTGCCGAACGCCCGGCGCTGGAGCATGTTTCGCTCCATATCAGGCACGGGGAGCGCGTGGGCATCATCGGACCCATGGGTTCGGGCAAGAGTTCGCTCTCGCGCATGCTCCTCGGCCTCTACCAGCCGGGCGAGGGCGCGGTGCGCTTCGGCGGCGTGGATATCCGCCAGATTCCCTCGGCGGACCTGCGCGGGCGCATCGGCGTCCTGCCGCAGGAGGTGACGCTGTTCTACGGCAGCGTGCGCGAGAACATCGCCCTGGGCGATCCCTCCATCAATGACCATCTGGTGCTGCGCGCGGCGGCCCTTGCGGGTGTGACCGACTTTCTCCGCAATCATCCCGGCGGCTTCGCCGCCCAGGTGGGCGAACAGGGGCGGGCGCTTTCCGGCGGTCAGCGGCAGGCCGTGGCCCTGGCGCGCGCCCTGGTGCGCGACCCGGAGGTGCTCATCCTCGACGAGCCGACGAGCAATATGGACACGGATTCGGAGCTGATGCTCCAGCGGCGCCTTGCCGGCATCATCGAGGGGCGCACGCTCATCCTCATCACGCACCGGCTGTCCATGCTGCGGATCGTGGACAGGCTCATTGTCATGGAAAACGGCCGCATCAAGCTGGACGGCCCACGGGACGAAGTTCTGGCGCGGCTGCGCGGCAGGGGGTCCGCCCGGCAGGGAGCCGCTCCGTCGGCGCCGGGCGCGGCGCGCGCCGTGGGGCAAACGCAGGCCGCGGGCCGACGGGCGCCGGTCGGGGGGGCAGTCTGATGCACAGCACGCCTGACGACAAAACGCCTGACGCCCGGGAGCGGCAGGTCGTTCCTTCGCCGTTGCCCGAGGTTCCCGGCGCTCCGTTCGCGCCGCCGCAGGAAAACGGCGGCTGGCGGACGTTTTTTGCCGAAGCCGCGGCCTTTGTGCGCGCCATTTTCGTGCATGGCGAGGGCGAGCAGACCCCGGACAAGCCTCTCTCCGAACTGGCGCGCGCGGCTCTGGAGCAGCGCCTCGGCAAGGGCGGGCAGCAGGGGGCGGGGGGAACCCCGGGCCAGGGCGGCCAGGGCCTGTTCGCGGCCATGGACGCGCCGCTCCACGGGCTTACCCCGGATGATATCCGCTATGTCGATGAAGTGGACGCGGCCCTGGCGCGGCGCCCCCGCTTCGGCGTGCGCGCGCTGTCCGTCACCGTGGCGGTGATGTTTCTCTGTCTGCTTCTCTGGGCGGCGGTGGCGGATATCGACGAGGTCACCCATGCCGAGGGACAGGTGGTGGGTTCGCAGCGCACCCAGACCATCCAGAATCTCGAAGGCGGCATCCTCCGCGAGGTCCAGGTGCATGAAGGCCAGATTGTGGAAAAGGGCGCGGTGCTCGCCCAGCTGGACAATGAAATGGCCGAGTCCGCGTTCCGCGACGCGGTGAGCAAGGCCGTGGAGAACAGTCTGGCGCTCATCCGGCTGGAGGCCGAGCACCGGGGCGAGAAGCCCGTGTTCCCCGAGGACCTGCGGCGCTGGCTCATGACCCGCCTGGGCCGCGATGTGGACGGCAAGACCCTGGCCCGCGCCCACCAGCTCATGCGCGATCAGGAATACGCCTGGCAGTCGCGGCAGCACCAGCTTGAGGCGGACCTCGAGGTGCTGCGCGCGCAGTACGAGCAGCGCCAGCGCGACGAGGAAGAGCAGGAGGCGCGCAAGAGCCAGCTGGAAAAGAGCTACAAGATCGCCGTGGAGCAGCGCGACACCGCCGCCGAGCTTCTGCGGCGGCGCAATTTCGCGCGCATGGAGTTTCTGGGCCTTGAGGCCAAGGTGGTGGAACTCAAGGGGCAGATCGACATGCTGGCCGCCAGCATCCCCAAGGCGCGGGCGGCCGCCGAGGAATCGCGCCAGCGCATCGCCGCGCGCGAGGCCGAGCAGAAGGCCAATGTGGCCCAGGAGATCACCAAGCGCCGGCTGGAGCTGACGAGCCTGCGAGAGACCATCTCCGCGGGCGGTGACCGCGTGAAGCGCACCGAGCTGCGGGCGCCGGTGCGGGGCACGGTCAAGCAGATCCACATCAACACCGTGGGCGGCGTGGTCAAGCCGGGCGAGCCTATCATGGACCTTGTGCCCCTGGACGACACCCTGCTGGTGGAGGCCCGCGTGCAGCCCAAGGATGTGGCCTTCCTGCGGCCCGGGCAGGACGTCATGGTCAAGGTCTCGGCCTATGACTTTTCCATCTACGGCGGCCTTGAGGGCAAGCTGGAATCCGTCAGCGCGGACACCATCGAGGACAAGAAGGGCGACCTGCACTATGTCGTCAAGGTCCGCACGCAGAAGACGGCCATCGAACACAACGGCGAGACCCTGCCCATCATTCCGGGCATGATGGTCACGGCGGATATCCTCATCGGCAAGAAGACCGTGCTCGACTACCTGCTCAAGCCCATCCTCAAGGCCCGGCAGAACGCCCTGCGCGAACGGTAGGGGCAGGCCCCTGTGCTGCCGGTCGGGGATGTGGCGGGTCATGTACTGCCGCAATCATCCGTCAAAAACAGCCTTGCGTTGCTGTCCTTTCGCGTGCGCCGCGCTCCGCGCGACAACGCAAACGCGCCTGCGGCGCGCCCTCCGGGTGGCTTTTGCGCTGACTGACGCGTTGCGGCCGATGCCCGTGCCTCGCTTCGCTCGACCGGGCACGGCGTTTCGCGCCGCCTTCGGTCGCGTCACTGGGCGATTTTTGTCAGTCATGTACCTGAGTACACGCATTCCCTGAAAAAGACGTTCGGTATATCCAGCGGACACAATCAGGTATATCTTTATTCGTGGGGAGAACTCCTGTCAGACACGTCATCTATTTTCAGCACTGAATTTCTTCCTTTCTGCCAGTCATTACCTGACGCCAAAAGATGTCTCATATCTTCACCGGTAACGCATTGCAAGATCGTTAATCATATCCAACGTATATGGCTTTACAACGTCTGAGCTGAAGCTTTCGCCTTTGAACTTCTCCAGAACAGAGACATGATCAGACAAATATTTGTGAATTTCTCTGCCAAGGTTTGGATGCAGACGCAACATAGTGGAAAGTTTACGCCTGTCAACCTTAATTGGCCCGGCGATGCGCTGAGCGAGAAAATGGCGCTGCGACATGACTTTGCAATATGTGCCAATAACAGAAACATTATTTTTCAAAAGTTCGATTATATGTGCCTTCGTGCGTCTATCATGCTCACCATTAATTAGGAAAGCAATATCTCCAGGGAAATCTCCTGCATCGAATCCAATGTCCTTAGGATTGATAGCAAAAATAACATCTTTAAACCTGTTGGGAAGTAATTTTACCATTTCCATTGGGCAAGGAACAAATTCATATTCTTTATCTTTTATTCCAATACGCAACGAAATACCATAATGTACAAAATTATTCTTATGTGAATAATAGTTTATTTCAGGTATCGTGAAGCGAGCAATGGAAGTGTCAGATATAAAACTATTAATCCTTTCCAAAGTTCCATAAGCCTTCTTAACGGAAATATCGCCTGTACAAATAATCATTCTATTAGACGTATGTGGGGAAAAAATCCCAACAGAGTTTGCTACTGTATTCATAATTCCCCATCGAGTCATATCACTCATTGCCGCCTCAATAGAACCAAATTTATAAATCGGGTTATCACTTATTGGCAGCTTTATTTCATCATAAAATCCTGTAGAAATATTAGTAAAGTTATAAACTTGTAAATTATACATACTAAGGAAACGATCAAGAGGATCTCGCCAGAGGCAAATGAGGACAAAATCACTGCTGCAATGTTCCAAAACAAAGCTTACCTTATCATCATCTGGCGTAGTATCAATTAAAATACCCTTATGAATATGTTGATTATTATCAAGAAAACTTTGAATTCTCTCGTAATTAAAACCGAATTCCTCAACGCTGTAACACAACATCGTTTGCGTTTTATTAATATAATTAACAAAAGCCAAATGACCAGAGTAGTGAGCAGTAAGCACAACGAAATCAAACTTGTTGCTGGGTAGAGGGAACGCCATCTTTTACTCCTAAGGATAAGGTAGTGGTCCCTGTCAGGTCTGAGGGTTGATGGGTCGCCCGGTACGTCTCAGGGCTTTGCCACCCGAGAGCGCTGTGGGGGCGGTTGTGGGTATGCTCCTGCCGCCACGCCTCGATGAGATGCCGGGCGTCTGCCAGGGAAGCGAAAATATTCTGGTTCAGGCATTCATCCCGCAGCCTTCCGTTGAAACTTTCCACGAAACCGTTATTTGTGGATTTTCCGGGCCGACTGTGTTCCAGGCCAACGCCATGTTTTTGCGCCCATTCATTCAAGGCCCGGCTTGTGAACCCCGGGCCATTGTCCGTAAGGAAGTGCGTGAAATCCTGACTCACGAAATCTGAACCGAATATACGGATCATATCAAAATGTATAGCTTTGGAACAGAAATATGCGAAGGCATTTCCCGGAAGATTTGCAGCCATTGCTCCGGCTCACTGGTGCCCGAGTATGGCATTCAAGAGGCAGTTCAATTCTGTCCAGCTCCACCACTTTTCAGGGGTTACGGTGTTTGCCGTGATCCCTTTTTGTTTGCGTGAGGTATGGGGGAGTGCGACAGAGGTTTACCTCTGCCATTCATTAATTTGTTACACCCTTGACTTTGGTTTCAAAGGGAAAACCCATTGCCCAATTTCATTCTGAAAGGGTTGCTCAGAAATAATAAATTCTCCTTTAAAAATACTATCTTTAAATAAAAAAATACGCCCTTTTCCTGTTAGAAAGTTATCATAAAGTATTTTATTTCCATATTTCAATATTTGTTTTTTTGAAGCGGTATTTTGACCAATATAATATATAATTCCATCTTGTTCTTTATTATTATATTTACTTTTTGAATAATAAAAAAGTACTATATTCCCACGTTTTGTTTCTTTTATTCCAGAATGATAATCATTAATAAATGAAAAATATTTATTTAGTGCCTCTAATTCATACTCCTTATCTATTTCAAGCGGTAGAGTAGTTGATTCACTATCATTAGTACTTTCTCCATCTTGTTTATTCCTAGTATAGCCTTTTGATATTTCATAATTATGCGTACCTATAGAACAATCTATTTTACTATCTTGTACGTCAGGAAAGGAATTGCATAATTTATATACCTCATTTTTTATCTTTTCGTATAATTGAGGACATTCATCTTTGGTAAAAAAAATACCCATCTCATCATTATTTATTTGACTATAATCGTAGAGATTCATGCTTCCGACTAGTATGGCTTTATCAGAAAAAAAGCATTTTGCATGTAAATTTTCTCGTTTAAATGTAGTAATATTAAGTTTATTGGTTTCAAACTTTTCTCTATAGACTATTTTGATATCGACATTATTACGAATTTTATCGTTTATAATGGAGAAGATTCGTTTACTCATTTTTATATATGGCGAAACAATAATAATCTCCTGCTCAGCCTCCTTAAGTATTTTTTCAATGCAAACTACCATTTCCGCTGTTGTAACAAAATGTGGTTCTCGTGAATGAGAACGTAAAAAATGCTTGAATAATGACATGCATACCTCTTAAAATTTGAATTTTTCGATACATCAAGAGTTCCCCGGCTCCGATAAGAATTTCCCCCTCCCCATACCTCACAAAAACAAAAAGGGGTTACGGCACATACCGTAACCCCGGAAAAGTGGTGGAGCTGGACAGAATTGAACTGACGGCCTCTTGAATGCCATAATCGGGCATCAATGAGCCGGAGCAATGGCTGCCAATCTTCCGGGAAATGCCTTTGTATATTTTGGTTCCAAAGCTATACATTTTGATACATTCCGTATATTCGGTTCAGATTTCGTGAGTCAGGATTTCAAGCACTTCCTTGTCCTCAATGCCCAGATAACGCATGGTAACACTTGGGGATGAGTGGTTGAAGCGTTTGCAGATAAGCTCAAAACCCACGCCAAAATGTGTCCGCTGGATATAGCCGAACGTCTTTCTCAGAGAATGCGCTCCATAATTTCCGGGCAGATTGATGGCCTTGCACCAGGATTTAATCATACGGTTAACGGCCATGATGGTCAAAGGCTTCTGGCGACATTTGCCAGACGGGAATAGGTACTCATCATCCCGATGGTCCGAAGCCTCCAGATGCCCTCTGAGAGCCTTGTAAACTTCCCTGTTGACAGAGAGGGTATTGGTTTTCCCGGTTTTGGATTCCCGGATTTGGATGGTTTGGCCGG
Organism: uncultured Desulfovibrio sp.; assembly: GCF_910584445.1. Taxonomy (GTDB): domain Bacteria; phylum Desulfobacterota; class Desulfovibrionia; order Desulfovibrionales; family Desulfovibrionaceae; genus Desulfovibrio. Next base: position 457 of record NZ_CAJUBO010000011.1, on the reverse strand, counting down.
GTTTGGCGAAATGGACATCGGAGATTTTGCGTGTGAGCAAATCTCCCGTTCTGATGCCGTTATTGATGCCGAGGGTAAAGAGGAGCAGATCACGGGGCTTTGAGGCAAGGAGCTTTTTAATGGATTGGATGTCTTCAAGCTGGCGGATGGGTTGAACGAGGGTTGAGGAACCGGGTTTCGGGTGATTGGGATTTGGCATGGGGAACTTTGAAGGTTCAATTAGTATTGAAAATCAATATATTGGTAACATCTCATGTACATAGTCCGGACGATGAGGTTTATTCTGTTGATATACTACGGCGAACAGGATAAAGTTATATCCAATTAAGGACTTCTTCTCTATCAGAACATGGCATCTGAGCTTTGAAGGGTGCAGCCATGCCGACAACTCAATTAAAAGGACGCTTGAATGGCATTCAAGAGGCCGTCAGTTCAATTCTGTCCAGCTCCACCACTT
>NZ_CAJUBO010000010.1 GCF_910584445.1 uncultured Desulfovibrio sp. | reverse complement strand
AGACCCGGCGAATTTCTTTTTTTCACCCGGCTTGTTCTTGGCGCGAAATGCAAACCTATATGCTTGCCCCACCCCTGTCAAGAATTTTCTCAAATATTTTTGCTTCCGGTCCGCGATCCGTTGGAGACCGCCAGCTTGCCGATGCTTCCTGGCCCTCACTCCTCAGCCACCACCAGGCGCGTCCCCGAGCGCAGGCTTTTTTCATCCACCCGATTCCAGCGTTTGAGATCCTCCACGCTGACATTGTGTTTGCGCGCGATTTTCCAGAGGCTGTCATTGGCCTGCACCGTATAGGTGACCTTGCGCGCGCGTTTTTTGCCGATGCTGCCGCTGGCGCCCCGCGCGACAGGGGCGCTTTCCCGCCGTTGTGCGCCGGCCGCGGGGATGCGGAGGACATGCCCCTGCCGCACCCTGCCGGGATCCTCAATATCGTTCTGTTCCTGCAAGGCCGCCACGCTGACATTGTATTTCCTTGCCACGGCGTAGAGCGTTTCATTGGCCTGGAGCGTATGCCTGCCGCCATGGGCGGCGGCCTTTTCGCCGTCACGGCTTCGCGCGGCGCTTTCGGCACGCCCCTTGACCGGCTCTTTCCTCGCGGCAACGGGTTTCGATTTCGTGCGCTTCCCTTTCTTGTCATCCAGAGCGGCCACGGCCGTGCGCGACATGTTGACGCCCCTTGGCGCCAGAATGGTCTGCCCGGCCTTGAGCCGCCCCACATCAGGATTGACGGCCTTGAGACGCGCTACGGGCACATTGGCGCGACGACTGAGCTTTTCCCACGAATCCGCCGAGCTTGCCACCGTGACCGGACCCCAGCCCGCATATCCGGCGGTCTGCGCGGTACAGAGATACTGTTCCGCCAGTTTTTGCGAACGCGCGGGCACATAGACGAAAGTGCAGCGGTCCGTGCAGGTGATGCGCCGCTTGTGGTGCCTGTTGTAGCTGGAAAATTCCGGCCAGCTCAGGTCGCAGGCTTTGGAAAAGGCGGTGAGATCCGTGCCCGGCCGCGCGGTGAAGCGGACCACGCCCGGCGCCTTTTCCGGCTGGATGGGATCGAAGCCGAGCTGGGGAAGGTTGCGCATGATCTTGGTCACGGCCATGAAACGGGGCACATACTGCTTGGTTTCTTCCCGCAACTGGGTCTTTTCGTCGAGGGTGTGGTTCAGGGCCTTGACTTCAAAGAAATTGCGGCCGCCGGTGCCCAGCTTGGCCCGGCTCATCTTGCCCTCGCCGGCATTATAGGCCGCAATGGCCGTGGGCCAGTCGCCAAAGTCGTTATGGAGCTTCTGGAGATAGTCCGCCGCCGCTTCCGTGGCCTTGTAGGGGTCCAGACGCTCGTCCGTCCACCAGTCCTGCTGAAGGCCATAGAGCGTCCCCGTGCCGGGCATGAACTGCCACGCCCCGGCCGCGCCCGCCGGAGACCGGGCGTCCGGCCGGTAGCCGCTTTCGACAATGGCGAGATTGGCAAGCTCCTCGGGCATCCCGCGCGCGCGGAACACCTGGCGCGCGTAGTCCAGATACTGTTCCGACCGCTTGGAAAACGAGCACATGGTCTGACGCCCTTTCCGCAGGAAATATTTGTACTGGAGCGCCACATCTTCCATGGCGTGATCGGGGACATCCCTGTCGATATGCCCGGTGGACCTGAGAGCGGCCACCTCTGTATGGGTCAGCGGGTCTCCGCCTGTTTCCGGCACGATGACGCCCGGCAAGGACACCTCGGGCGCTGCGCTCTTGCGCGCCCCGCAGCCCGCCAGCGCCAGGCAGAGGATACTCAGGGCGAGCAGCAGGACCCCCGGCTGGTAGCACCGGCGCTTTCTGTAGTAATGCATTTCTCCGCTCCCCGGCAGAAGTGACAGCAAACTTTGGACATGATCCATGGGCGCCCCGCGGACGAAACGCGTGCCGCGCATAACGGCCCGCTTGCCATCCCGGGCAAAGGTGCGTAGAGACCCGGAAAACCCCGCGCATGCGCCGCTCCCGTATCCGATGGCGCCGGGGCAAACCCTGTGGAGCTTCCATGCCAAGCAGCACCGCCATTCACGGGCGCCACAGCGCCGGACGCATGGACGAGGCCGCGGACGCGGACCTGCTCCTGCCGGGCATGAAACCCGTGCTGGAGCTTCTGGCCGCAACGCCGCACCGCGTCAGCCAGGTCTTTTGCCGCAAGGGCCTGAACACCCCCGAAGCCGAGGATATCCGCCGCCTTTGCCGGCAGCACGGCATCCGCTGCACCGCTGTGGATGCCGCCGTCCTTGACCGTCTTTGCGGCCGCTCGCGGGGCCATGGCGTGGCCCACCAGGGCGTGGCGGCGCGCCTCGCGGCCACGGAATTCATCGGTCTGGAGGCTTTGCTCCGATCCGTTCCCGCCGCGCCGCTGCCGCTTCTGCTGGCGCTCGACCAGGTGCAGGACCCCGGCAATGTGGGCACGCTCTGCCGCACCCTCTATGCCCTGGGGGGCGCCGGACTCATCCTGCCACGCCACAACAGCGCCTATCTGGGTCCCGCGGCGCGCCGCACGGCAGCGGGCGCGCTGGAACGCCTGCCCGTTGCCCAGGTGACCAACCTGGCCCACGCCCTCGACAGCGCCGAGGAGGCCGGCCTTGCCATCTACGGCACCGGCGCGGGCGCCGCCGCAACGCCCGAGGGCGCCGCGCGGGGCATGGGCCGGTGCGCGGATGCCTTCACCACGCCCTTGCAGCTTCCGGCGGTGCTCGTGCTCGGCAACGAAGACAAGGGGCTGCGGCCCGGCGTTGCCAAACGGTGCGGCGCGTTCCTCCGCATCCCGTTCGCGCGGGATTTCGATTCGCTCAATGTGGCGCAGGCCGGCGCCATTCTTCTGGGGCTGGCCGCCGCGCGCCACATGGCACACATCACTGTTCGGTAAATGGCAGGGAAACTATAGTGAGGGGGAAAAACAAACAGGAAAAAAGACGCCAACAGCCTGAAAGGCAACGCAATAAAAATATGCGCCCCGGGGACGCAGAATACTTTCAGGCGAATACAGTCAAGATAAAGTATAAATAATTTCTAGATTTCTCCTTCCATGCCACGATACTGCCATCGCAGCCGGCGACACGCGCATATGCCCCAACGACAAACGCGCCCCGGAGGGGCGCGTGGAATTTCGACGGGCAGGCCGCCGCAAGGGCGGCCGCCGGCAGTCCGGCACGGAACATGCCGTGCCGCGCGGCATGTCCCCGACTATTGCACGTAGGCGGGGATATTGATGAAGACATCCCGGGTGAAGGTGGTCATGCGCTCCATGAGCCAGGGCAGCGCCAGAAGCAGGGCAATGAACATGCAGACGATCTTGGGGATGAAGGTCAGGGTCTGTTCCTGGATCTGGGTGGCGGCCTGGATGATGCTCACCACCACGCCCACGCCGAGGCCCACGCCGAGCATGGGCAGCGCCATCATCAGGCAGAGTTCAATGGCCTGTCTTCCGAAACCGATGACAAAATCAGGCGACATCTTCTCCTCCCGCTACAACAGAAAGCTGTTCACCAGCGAACCCACCAGCAGGTTCCAGCCGTCCACCATGACAAACAGGAGAAGCTTGAACGGCATGGAGACCATCATGGGCGGCAGCATCATCATGCCCATGGCGAGCAGGACGCTGGAGACGACCATATCCATGACAAGAAAGGGAATATAGATCAGAAAGCCGATGGTGAAGGCGGTTTTAAGTTCGCTGATGACATACGCCGCGGCAAGCATCATGGTCGGCACTTCATCCTTGTTGCGCGGCAGTTCCATCTGCGAGATGGAATAGAAAACGGAGAGATCCTTTTCCCGGGTATGCTTGAACATGAAGTTCCGCAGAGGGACCTGCGCCCTGTCCAGCGCCACCTTGTAGTCGATCTGTTCGTTGAGATAGGGCTGGAGCGCCTCGTCGTTGATGCGCTTGCCCACCGGAAACATGATCACCACCGTCATGAAAATGGCGAGGCTGGCGAGGATCTGCGTGGGCGGCAACTGCTGGACGCCCATGGCCTGGCGCAGGAAGCTGAAGACAATGATGATGCGCGTGAAGCTCGTGACCGTGAGCATGATGGCCGGCGCCACGGAAAGCACGGTGAGCAGAAAAAGGATCTCCAGCAGGACCGAGACCTTGCCGGGTTCGGGCGCGCCGCCGGCAAGCGTGAGAGACATGGTGGGCAGCGTGAGGTCCTGGGCGGCGAGGGCGGCTTCAGGCAGCAGGCCCGGCAGGGTCGCCACTGTCAGCAACGCCACGGCGGGCTTGATCCATGATCCCCTGAAAATCGTTGTCACGCGGCTCATCGTGCACATCTTCCTCTTTGAGCAGGCATATCTGCTGTTCTGTGACCCCCAGCAGCAACCGTGTATTCAAGAAGCGTACCACCATCAGCCCCTTGCGCGGCCCGAGCGGCATCTGCGCTTCCATGACGAGCGCCCCGCGCGGCAGGGCGCCGGGCCGGGGAAGGAAGTTGAAGCGGCCATAGCGCCGCACCAGCCAGAGCACCAGCCACAGCGCCGCCAGCAGCAGACAGAGGATGCCCACGGCCTGCACATAGCCGCTCCAGCTGAAGGCCGTCTGCCCCAGGCCCGATGCCGCGCCCGGCGTTGCGGGAGCCACTTCCGCCGCCCGCGCAAAGGCCATGTCGGAGACCGTGTCCACCGACTCGCCGAGGGCGCGACCAGCCAGGTCCAGCCCCCGGGCGATCTCCCCGGCGGCCGCGCGCACCGTGTCGCCGATGGAGGCCGCGGCCACAGGGTCATGCGCGGCAGCCTCCGCGAGGCCGGGAGCCTGTGCCGCCGTATCCGCAAGCCCCCGCACGGCATGGCCGGAGAGGCCGTCAGGCAGCGCAACGTCCGTACGCATGTCAGCCAAGCTGTTTCACCCGCTCGATGGGGCTGATGATATCCGTCAGGCGCACGCCGAACTTTTCATTGATGACCACGGCCTCGCCGCGCGCCACCAGCTTGCCGTTGACATAGACTTCCAGGGGTTCGCCCGCGAGTTTGTTCAACTCCACCACAGAACCCTGCCCGAGCTGGAGCAGCTCGTTGATGAGCAGGCGCGTGCGCCCGAGTTCCGCCGACACGTCCAGCGGGATGTCGAGGATAAAGTCCAGCTCGCGCTTGAGCTTGTTGTCGCGCGGCTGGCGGGACATTTCCGTCATGTCCTGGAAATGCGCGTCCTGGGCCTGGGAGCCGAAGGAACCTCCATTGGGATTGGTCCCCGCGCCGGAGGCCGCATTGCCGAAGGTGGCGGGTCCGCGTTCCTCCTCTTCCGCAGCCAGGGCGTCGGCCCACTGCGCCGCCAGGGCCTCATCGTCCGGGGTGCCGCCGGCGGCGTCCTCCGCCGGAGCGCCCTCGGCCGCCGCGGTGGCCGCTTCAAACGGGTCCGGCTGATCGCCGCCATCCTCTTCAAGCTGTGCCGCCCACTGCGCGGCCAGGGCTTCCTGATCGTCCTGCGCCATGTCCAACCTCGTGTGAAGCTGCTATTCCACCACAAAATCCGTCAGATACACCCGGACGACGCGCTGCGCGCCAAGGATCTGATTGAGCCGCGCCGCGATCTCCGCCTTGAGCAGCACCTTGCCGTCGGGCGTGGAAATATCCCCATAGGATTTTCCTGCCAGCAACATGATGACCGCATCGCGGATGCGCGCGCTGTGCGCCTTGAGTTCGGCGGAGACGTCCGCATTGACCTCCACCTCCATGCCGAGCTTGAGATAGCGGCGGCCGCCGGGATCGGAAAGATTGACCGTCACCGGAGGCAGCGGCAGGACCATGCCGCTGCTGCGCGGCAGATCGCTTTGCCGCTCTATGCGCGCCCCGGCCGGGGGCGTCTGCGGCGCCTGGCCCGGCGCGCCGGGCGCAGCGGGCGCCGAGGCATTGGCCGGCGCGCCCTTGGCCGCGTCCGGGGCGGCCTCGGCGGCGGGAGCGGGAGCTTCCGTTGCGGGCGTACGCAAAAAAATCCACCAGTACGCGCCGAGACCCGCGCCGCCGAGCGTCATCAGCAGTATCGCCAAAATAATGACAATGCGCTTGATACGAGATTTCTTGCGGGGCTTTTCCGCCTGCCCTTCGGGCAGGGCCGCCGCTTCCTTGTCCTTGGCCGCCATGGGCATCCTCTCCGCGAACTTCGGGCGCGGAACGCACGCCGCCCCCGGGATAGCTTATGCAGGCATCATGCCACAGGCGCGCCCGCTTTCACCGGACGCGGCCCGAAAATATCCGTCCCGATGCGGACGATGGTGGCGCCCTCGGCCACCGCCGCCGCGAAATCACCGCTCATGCCCATGGAAAGCTCGGGCAGCCCGATGCCGAGGCGGGAACGCAGGTCCTCGCCAAGGCGGCGCAGGCGCGCAAAGTACGGCCGCGCCGCATCCCCGGCGTCAAAAACCGGGGGCAGGCACATAAGCCCGCGCATCTCGAGATGCGGGCAGCGCGCAAGCACATGTTCCGCAAGGGCGGCGGCGTCCGCCGCCATGACGCCCGCCTTTTGCGGCTCCTCCCCGATATTGATTTCCATGAGCACCGGCTGCATCGCCCCGGAATCCGCCAGGCGCCGTTCCAGCGCATCGGCCAGCCTGACGGAATCAAGCGTATGGATGAGCACAAAGGCCCCGGCCACCTGCGCGGCCTTGCGGCTCTGCACATGGCCGATCATGTGCCAGCGGATACGGGCCGCGGCGGGAACACCCGCCAGTTCCCCGCGTTTTTCCAGGGCTTCCTGCACGTAGTTTTCGCCGAAATCCACCTGTCCGGCAGCGGCAACGGCCGCCACATCCGAGGCGGGGTGGAATTTGGAGACCGCCACCAGAAGGACATCCCCGGGCCGGCGGCCGCACGCGGCGCAGGCCCGCTCCAGCCGCTCCCGCACCCGGGCGAGGCGCAGCGCAAGCTCTTCAGGGTTCATTCCCCACTCCCGCCGGACGATTGCTCCAGCTCGCGGAGAAAGGCTTCGTCTTCCGTCCAGTTTTCCCGCACCTTGACCCAGAGTTCCAGATGCACCTTGCCGTCCACGAGTTCGCGGATCTCCCGGCGGGCCTCGCTGCCGATCTTCTTGATGCCGCTGCCGCCCTTGCCGATGACCATGGCCTTGTACATGGGACGGGCCACATAGATGACGGCGTGGATGACCGTAAGGCCGCGCTCCGGGTCTTCCTGCCAGCTTTCCACCTCCACGGCCACGCCGTAGGGCACTTCCTGGTGCAGATAAAGGAAAAGTTTTTCACGGATGATCTCCGCGGCCATGAAGCGCAGGGAGGCCGTGGAAACCTGGTCCTCCGGAAACTGCGCCGGCCCCACGGGCAGGCGCGACTCGATGAGCGTCCGAAGTTCGACGAGTCCGTCCCCGCTCTGCGCGGAAACGGGGAATATCTCGGCGCGGGGCCAGAGTTCATGCGCCCGGGTGAGCAGGGGCAGCATGCGGCTCTTGTCCGCGAACAGGTCCACCTTGTTGGGCACGATGATGGTGGGGCGCTCATCCCCGGCAATGGACTCGCCCAGGGGGGCAAGATCGCGCTCGAGGAATTCCGGATGGCGGATATAGAGATGGGCGTCAAGCACCAGAAGGACGACATCCGCCTGGTTGAGGCTCTGCCAGACGGCCTGGATCATGGTCTTGCTCAGGCGGCCGCGCAGCTGGGCCATGCCCGGCGTATCCATGAAGATGATCTGGGCTTCGGCATCGGTGAAGATGCCCACGATCTGGTTGCGCGTCGTCTGCGGCTTGGGGGTGACGATGGTGACTTTCTGGCCGAGCAGGGCATTCAGCAGCGTGGACTTTCCGGCATTGGGCGGCCCGGCGAGGGCGACCCAGCCGCAACGGTATTCCGCTGCTCCGGAACGGGGGGATTCACTCATCTCTCTCTCCTGGAACCGGCACCGCGCCGGCACCCGCATGAGAGCATGTTTAGAGTTTTTTTACAATGGGAAGCGGAGACGCCGCCCCGGAACACCGGAACGCCGTGCCGGCGGACGCGGAAAAACACCCGGCGGCCAGCGGCAGTCATCCCGCGGTCTGCCCGACAGCAGGGACAGACCGCGGGACGAGATATTCCAGTGTCTATGTGGGCTAGTTGACGGCGCGGGCTTCCAGAGCGGCCACCGACGGCAGCACCTTGCCCTCGAGCAGTTCCAGCGAGGCGCCCCCGCCCGTGGAAATATAGCCCATCCTGTCCGCGAGGCCATAGCCTTCCACCGCGGCCACGGAATCGCCGCCGCCCACGACCACGAACGCCTTGCTCCTGGCGAGCGACTCGGCGAGGGCCTTGGTGCCCGCGCCGAACGGTTCGATCTCGAACGCGCCCACAGGGCCGTTCCAGACCACCGTGGCCGCATCGGCAAGGATCTCTTCATACAGCGCCACGGTTTTGGGGCCGATGTCGAGGATCATCTCGTCGGCGGGCACATCATCCACGGCATGGACGGTCGCCTTCTGCCCCGGTTCCAGCGCCCTGGCCGTCACCACGTCCACGGGCAGCGGCAGGCGTTTGCCCTGGGCGCGCGCGTTCTCCATGATCTTTTTGGCTTCCGGCACCAGGTCCGGCTCATACAGCGACGCGCCCACGCTGTGGCCCGCCGCCGCCAGAAAGGTATTGGCAATGCCGCCGCCCACGATGAGGCTGTCCACCTTGGCGAGCAGGTTGTCGAGCAGGCCGAGCTTGGTGGAGACCTTGGAACCGCCGATAACCGCCACGAGCGGCCGCGCGGGATCGTCGAGCACCCTGGCGAATGCCGAAAGTTCGGCCTCCATGAGCGGCCCGGCGCAGGCCACGGCGGCCTCGCGCACGGCGCCTTCCGTGGAGGCGTGCGCCCTGTGGGCCGCGCCAAAGGCATCCATGACATACACGTCGCCCAGAGCGGCGAGTTTTTTTGCCAGGGCCGGATCGTTCTTCTTCTCGCCCTTGAAGAAGCGGATGTTCTCCACCAGAACGACCTCGCCGGGCGCGGCCTTGGCCGCATCGGGCGAAACGGCCACGCGCACCGGCACGCCCAGCAGCTTGCCGAGATGGGCGGCCACGGGCTTGAGCGAATACTTTTCCTCAAATTCGCCTTCGGTGGGACGGCCGAGATGCGAAAGCACGATGACGCCCGCCCCCTTGTCCAGCGCAAGGCGGATGGTGGGGAGCGCCGCGCGGATGCGCTTGTCGTTGCTGATGACGCCATCCTTCATGGGCACGTTGAGATCCTCACGGCTGACCACGGTCTTGCCCTTGCAGTCCACATCACGCAATGACCTGATGGACATGATGCCTCCTTGGCCTTTCCAGAGCATGCGGCTTTGCCATGCTCCGCGTTTTCAACTCCGCTGCCCGCGCCGCGCGGCGGCACGCCGCAAACCGCTCAGGCAAGCACAGGGTCCGGTATTTCGCGGAAAACCGCGCTTTCCGCGCAAAGCGGCCCGGACGGCGCCTTCGCCTGCCGGCGCCGGCCGCGCATCCTTACTTCTCATTCCTCAGAGGGCGGATGCCGGCCGTTCCAGCAGGGCAAGCGCCCGCGCGGCCACGTTTTCGGCGGTAAAGCCGAAGCGCTCGAACAGCACGGCGCCGGGTGCGGACACGCCAAACCCCTCCATGCCGATGATCTCGCCATCAAGGCCCACATACTTGCGCCACCAGGAAGGAGCCGCCGCCTCCACAGCCAGACGGCGCCGCACCGCCGACGGCAGGACGCTCTCGCGCCACGCCTCGTCCTGGGCGTCAAAAATTTCCGCGCACGGCAGGGAAACCACGCGCACACGCCTGCCCCGCGCGCCCAGCGCCACCGCCGCCTCCACGGCCAGGGCCGTTTCCGAGCCGGTAGCCATGAGGATAAGCTCCGGATCGCCCGCGCACTCGCGCAGCACATAGCCGCCGCGGGCGATAGCCGCCACCTGGGCGTCATCGCGCGAAAGCTGCGGCAGCTTCTGGCGTGAAAGGGCGAGGCAGGTAGGCGTGGCGGCATTTTCCAGCGCCGAGCGCCAGGCGACGGCCGTTTCCACGTCATCGCAGGGGCGCCAGACATGGAGGTTGGGGATCATCCTCAGGGTGGGGATCTGTTCCACAGGCTGATGCGTGGCGCCATCCTCGCCGACGCCGATGGAGTCATGCGTCAGCACCCACACGACGCGCAGGCCCATGATGGCGGAAAGGCGCAGGGCATTGCGCGCCTGATCGGAAAAAGCCATGAACGTGCCCGCGTAGGGGATGAAGCCGCCGTGGATGGCGAGTCCGTTCATGATGGCGCCCATGCCGAATTCGCGGACGCCGTAATACAGGTAATTGCCGCGGTACGATGCCGTGTCCAGCGGCGCGGACGCCGCCGTCTGCGTGCCCACGGAGCCGGAAAGATCCGCCGAACCGCCCACCAGCTCGGGAACGGCGGGCACCAGCACCTCCAGCGCCTTGCGCGAGGCCACGCGCGTGGCCTCGGCCTTGTCCCCGGCCGCGGCCGCCGCCATGAGGCGGCGCACGATCTGCGGCCAGTCCGCCGGAAGCTCGCCGGCCATGCGCCGCCGAAACTCCGCGGCCAGTTCGGGATGCGCCGCGCCATAGGCGGCAAAGGTGGCGTTCCAGGCGTCTTCCAGAGCCTGCCCCTGCGCGCGCGCATCCCACGCGGCGCGGATATCGTCCGGGATCTCAAAGGGCGCCGCCGTCCAGCCCAGGGCGCGCCGCGTGGCTTCGGCCGCCTCCTCGCCGAGAGGCGCGCCATGGCTCGCCGAAGAGTCCTTCTTGGGCGAACCGAAGCCGATATGGGTGCGGCAGATGATGAGGGCCGGCCGTTCCGCATCCGCGCGGGCCTCGGCCAGGGCCGCGTCAAGGGCCGCGCCGTCATGGCCGTCCACCGGGCCGATGACCTGCCAGCCATAGGCCGCGAAGCGCTGGCCCACATCTTCGCAGAACCAGGCGTCCACCTTGCCATCGATGGAAACGCCGTTGGCGTCGAACAGCACCGTGAGCTTGCCGAGCGCCCACGCCGCCGCCAGCGCGCAGGCCTCATGCGAAACGCCCTCCATGAGGCAGCCTTCGCCGCAGAAGGCATAGGTGCGGTGATCGACGATCGTATGTTCCGCGGTATTGAAGCGCGCGGCGAGCATCGCCTCGGCCAGGGCCATGCCCACGGCCGAGGCGATGCCCTGGCCGAGCGGCCCGGTGGTCATCTCCACGCCCGGCGTCAGCCCGCGCTCGGGATGCCCCGGCGTGCATGAACCCCATTGCCGGAAATTTCTGATCTCCTCCATGGGGAGGTCATAGCCCGTAAGATGGAGCACGGCATAAAGGAGCATGGAGGCGTGCCCGTTGGAGAGCACGAAACGGTCGCGGTCGGGCCAGGCGGGATCGGCGGGATTGTGCCTGAAACCGTGCCGCCAGAGGGCTTCGGCCATGTCGGCCATGCCCAGCGGCGCGCCGGGGTGCCCGGAACGGGCCTTTTCGATGGCGTCGATGGCGAGGGCGCGGATGGCATTGGCGCAGTCTCGGCGGCTCGGCATGGTCACTTTCCTTTTTGCTGGCTGGCGGGCGATGCGTGCCGCCAGGCTTGCGCGGCGTCCAGGCCGGGGCGCCGCTGCGTCTGCGGGGAGCGGCCGCTCCGGGTGGCCGCGGCAAAGGCGGCCAGGCCGGCCGCATAGGTCGTGGTGCGGAAAAAAGCCGAGCCAGAAACCAGGATGTCGGCGCCCGCTTCGGTCAGCAGGCCCGCATTTTCCAGGCAGACGCCGCCGTCCACCTCCACGGGAACGTCCGCCCGGCCCCAGGCGTCGAGCGCTTCCCGCGCGGCGCGGACCTTGGCGACCGTCTGCGGAATGAAGGACTGCCCGGAAAATCCCGGGTCCACCCCCATGATGAGGAGCAGGTCCAGGTCCGGCGCGAGCCAGCGCGCGGCGGCAAGGTCCGTGCCCGGGTCCAGCGCGAGTCCGGCCCGCAGGCCAAGATCATGGATGCGGCCCAGGCAGCGGTGGGTATGGCAAACGGCCTCGGCATGGATGACGAGCAGATCCGCGCCCGCCTCCGCAAAGGATTCGAGATAGCGGTCCGCGCCCTCCACCATGAGGTGAACGTCAAAAAACAGGCCGCAACGGGGACGCAGGGCCTTGATGACCGGCGGCCCGAAGGAGATGTTGGGCACAAAGGCGCCGTCCATCACGTCCAGATGCAGCCAGGAGACGCCCGCGGCCTCCAGGGCGGCGACCTCGTCGCCAAGGCGGGAAAAATCGGCGGAAAGCAGGGAGGGGGAAAGGATCATGGCCTGTCCTCCTCTGGCGGAACAAGAAGCGCGCGCACGGCGGCAAGCTCCTGCCGGAGCATGCGCATGAAGGCCGGGTCCGGCACGGCGCTCACGCGTTCGGGCACCGAATCGTCCAGCACGGCGCTGCCCTCGAGAACGCGGCGCGCGCCCTCGATGGTCATGCCCTGTTCATGCAGGAGCTGGCGGATACGCCGCAACAGGGCGAGATGGCTTTCCGTATAGAGACGCTGTCCCTTGTCCGTACGCAGGGGGGCCAACTGGGGAAACTCGCTTTCCCAGAAGCGCAGGACATGGGTCTTGAGGTTGAGCAGTTCGGCGGCTTCGCCGATGCGGTAGGTCTTTTCCTTCACTCCCCGTTCTCCCCGGCGCGGCCGGATACGGCCCGGACCTCCCCGGCGCGTGCGCCGGACAGGCAAAACCACCCCATGGCCCGCAGAATGCGCTAGATCCGGACGCCCAGCCGTTGCTTCAGGGATTCTGCCACCTTCTCCCGCACCTTGTCCACTTCCGCATCATTGAGGGTGCGGTCGGCATGCCGGAATGTGAGACGGAAGGTGAGATGGCGCTCGCCCGCGGCCTTGTCCGCCTCCGGCTCAAAACAGTCCACCAGGGCCACATCCTCCAGGAGCGGAAGCCCAAGGCCGCGCACCTGCGAAAGCACCTCGCCCACGGTCAGTCCGGCGTTGGCAATGACGGTGATGTCCCGGCGCACGGGCGGATAGACCGGCAGCGGCCGGAAGGCCACGGTCACCGCGTCATGGAGCCGCCGCAGGATCTCCAGGTCCAGTTCCGCGAGCCAGACCGCCTTGCGCGCGTGGAACTCCCCGGCCATGGCGGGCTGCACCCGGCCCATGGAACCCACGCGCTCGCCGTTGACAAGGACATCCACGGCCGGAAGCAGGAAGGCATGCTCCCGCGCCGGGCGGCATTCCGGTTCGGGCAGATGGAGAAAGGCCAGCAGATGTCCCACGATGCCCTTGATGTCGGCATAGTCCATGTCCGCCTCGGCATGCGGCCAGCCGGACTCATGCCGGCGCCCGTACAGCAGGATGCCCAGCATGCCCGTCTCGCGGGCCGTGGTCTCCGAGGCGGCATCGGACTCGAACACGTTGGCAAGCTCGAACAGGCGAAGCCCCTGGACGCCCTGGGCCAGATTGTTGCGCAGGTCCCGCAAGAGGCCGGGGGCAAGGGCGGTACGCAGCACATCCTGATCCGCCGAAAGCGGATTCATGATCGAAATGCGCCCCTCCCGCCCGAGCCGGAGAAAATCCAGGTCCTCATGGCCCACAAAGCTGTAATTGACCGCCTCATTCAACCCAAGCCCCGCGCCCCACTGACGGATGCGGCCCCAGAAGGCAAAGCGCGATTCGGGCGCGCCCGCCGTATCCAGGCGGCGGCGCAACGGCGGCAGGACAGGCTCGATGGCGTCCAGCCCGTACACGCGGCCCACCTCTTCCACCAGATCGGCCTCGCGCGTGAGATCGGGGCGCCACGAGGGCTGGATGGCCGTCCAGGCATCCGGGGCGTCCCGCTCAACGGCGCAGCCCACGCCTTCCAGCGCGCGCGCGGAAAATTCGCGGTCAACGGTCACTCCCAGCAGGGCATCGGCCCGGGAAGGACGGAAGGGGATGCGGCAGGGAATGAAGGGGCGCGGTTCTGCCAGAGAAAGCCCCTTGCGCACAAGGCCTCCGCCCAGGGAGACCATGAGGGCGCAGGCCCTGTCGAGCGCCCAGAGGGTCCGCCGCTGGTCCACGCCGCGCTCGAACCGGTACGAGGCTTCGGAGGTCAGCCCGAGACGCCGCGACGTGACGCGGACGGACTGCGGCCGAAAGACCGCGCTCTCCAGAAAGATATTCCGGCTTTCGGGCGTGACCTCGGTGTTCCGGCCGCCCATGACGCCCGCGAGGCCCACCGGACGCTCCGCGTCGCAGATGCAGAGGTCGCGGGAGGTGAGGACGCGCTCCTTGCCGTCAAGGGTGACGAAATGTTCCCCCTCGCCGGCGGTACGCACCACGATGCGCCCACCCCTGAGCTTGTCCAGATCGAAAGAGTGGAGCGGCTGCCCGCATTCAAAGAGGATGTAGTTGGTGACATCCACGATATTGGAGATGGCGCGCACGCCCACGGCATGGAGCCGGTACCGCAGCCGCAGGGGCGAGGGCGCCACGCGCACGCCGGAAATGACGCGCCCGGCATAGAGCCAGCAGAGTTCGGGATCGGCAATATCCACCGGCACTTCGCAGGCCGGCGCCGCGGCGTCCAGAACAAGGGGAAGTTCCGGCACGCTGAACGGCAGATGGAAGGCCATGGCCGTTTCGCGGGCAAGCCCGAGAACCGAGAGGCAATCCGCCCGGTTGGGCGTGATGGAGATGTCCAGCACCTCCCGGTCGAGCTGCAGGGCGTCCACCAGGCGCGCGCCGGGGAGGAGGTCTTCGGGCAGCACCAGGATGCCGTCATGCGCGTCACTCAGGCCAAGCTCGCGCTCGGAGCAGATCATGCCCATGGACGGCTGGCCGCGCAGCTTGGCCTTCTTGATGCTCATGCCGTCCGGCAGGCGCGTGCCCACAAGGGCCACCGGCACCTTCTGCCCGGCGGCCACATTGGGCGCGCCGCACACGATGTCCAAAAGCTCGCCCTGCCCCGCGTCCACCTTGCAGCAGTGCAGATGGTCGGAATCAGGATGCGGGACGCATTCCACCACATGGCCGACCCTGATGTCGGCGATGGCGTCAAACGGCCGGACAATGTCCTCCAGCTCAAGACCGAGCATGGTCAGCCTGTCGCCGAGCGCCTCGGCGGTGCCTTCATACGGAGTGAATTCACGAAGCCAGGAAAGAGAAAGCAGCATGACGACATCCTTGCCGGGGACAGGGGAAGAACGCGCGCCCGCCGGAAACCGGCTGCCGCCGGGCGCATGGAACCAGCAGCACTGGAGCATTTCGCTGAGGAAAATATCTTAGATATGGAAGAGATATTTTCCTCAGGTTTCGCTCCCGCATCCGCCGGAGCGTTTACGCGGTTTCATGGCGAAAACGCTCTAGTTGAACGTCCAGACCGGCGGCCGGTTTTCCGCCGCCGGATCGGGCAGGGGGGGCACCTCGGCCTTGCCGCCATAGCCCCCGTATGCGCCCGCCCGGGGACGCTTGCGCGGCGCCTTCTCGGGCGGCTGCCGCTCGTCGAGCGTATTGCCGTAAGCGTCCGTGTAGCCCATGCCGCCCTCGGCCGTGCGCGAGGGGGCATTGCCGGGCATGGACTCCAGCGGGCGCGGCCCGCCCGGCGGCTCCATGCCCGAATGGCGGGGACTCAGGGCCGAGCGCGCCAGCGCCGGCGCAAGCCACAGGGCCGACACGGCGCAGCAGACCAGAAGGGCCGCCGCCACGCGGCGCGACCGGCGCCGGAAGCGTTCCGGACAGCGGGAACGACGGTCGCCTGCCATGGGAAGCTAGGCACCCCGCCCGAACTGGGCGAGAAAACGCACATCGTTCTCGAAAAACATACGCAGGTCGCCGATGCCGTACTTGAGCATGGCGATACGCTCCACCCCCAGGCCAAAGGCAAAGCCGCTCACCTCGGGAGGGTAGTCCACGGACTCGAAGACCGCCGGGTCCACCATGCCGCAACCGAGGATCTCCACCCAGCCCGTGCCCTTGCAGACGCGGCACGGCTCGTTCCCCGCATGGCCCTTGCCGCCGCACATGCAGCAGGAGATGTCCACCTCCGCCGATGGCTCGGTGAAGGGGAAAAAGCTCGGCCGGAAACGCACGCGCGTGTCCGCGCCGAAGACCGCGCGCACAAAGGCCGTGAGCGTGCCGCGCAGATGCGCCATGCTGATGCCTTCATCCACCATGAGGCCCTCGATCTGGTGGAACATGGGCGTGTGCGTGAGGTCAGAATCGCGGCGATAGACCTTGCCCGGCGCCACCACGGCCAGCGGCGGCCGCGTGGCGAGCATGGTACGCACCTGCACCGGCGAGGTATGCGTGCGCATGAGCACGCTCTCCGTAATATACAGGGTGTCCTGCATATCGCGGGCCGGATGTTCGGGCGGCATGTTCAGGGCCTCGAAATTGAAGTGGTCGATCTCCACCTCCGGCCCGGAGGCGATGTCGAACCCAAGCCCCCGGAAAATGCCGCAGACCTCGTCCATGACCAGGGTGGTCGGATGCAGGGAGCCGCGCCAGAACGCGCGCCCGGGCATGGAAGGATCGAAACGGGCGAGCAGGCCGGCCTCGCGCCCCGCCTCGATGGCCGCCTTGCGGGCGGCAAACAGCTCGTTGCAGCGGGCCTTGGCCCTGTTTGCGGCCTGTCCGGCCGCCGGACGCTCGGCGGGAGCAAGACCGGGAAGCTCCCCCATGATGCGCGCAAGCCGTCCCTTGCGGCCGAGGAATTCCACGCGCAGCTCTTCCAGGGCATCCAATGACGAAGCCTGGGCCAGTCCTTTTTCCAGTTCCGGCGCCAGGCTTTCCAATGCTGCGATGAGATCCATGCGTCCCCCATGCTCCGCAAGGTGGCCGGGCGGCTTTCCGCCGCCCGGCGAAAAGTGCGGCAGGCCGCCAGAGCATTTCGCTTTTGAACTGGTGCGCTTTCAAAAGCGGCGCTGCCATCATTTCGCCCGAAGACCGCGATCTTCAGGCTCATTTGGCGCGGGCGGCCGCGCAAAAGCGGCCGCCGGAGCGCATGTCTGTATGCAAGGGCGATGCGCGCTATTTGAGAGCGGCTTTCGCCAGCTCCACCACAGCCGCGAAATCGTCCTTGCGCTCCACGGCAAGGTTGGCGAGCACCTTGCGGTTCAGGGCAATGCCCGCGAGCTTGAGGCCGTGCATGAAACGGCTGTAGGAAAGACCGCCCTGACGCGCGCCCGCGTTGATGCGCAATATCCAGAGCGCGCGGAAATCGCGCTTGCGCTGCTTGCGCCCGGCAAAGGCATTCTGCAGGGAGCGCTCCACGGCTTCGCGCGCGGTGCGGTACAGACGGCTGCGACCGCCGCGAAAGCCCTTGGCCGCATCAAGAAATTTTTTGTGCCGGCGATGGCTGGCAAGTCCTCTCTTCACACGCATGGGTGTTCCCTCCTTCTCCCGACAAGGCGGAGGCGTGCCCGCCGGGGGTACTGTGACTCAAAAACCACCGGGCGCCGCGAAAGGCGCCCAAAACCGGACCGCGCGGCAGCCCTCCCGCTCCAGCGGGAGGAGCGCAGTGCGTACGCACCCGCGCGACCGGCGCAGGACATGGCCGGGAAAAAACGCCTAGCCGTTGGGCAGCATGCGGCGCACGGCCTTTTCGTTGGCCTGGTCCACCAGCGTGGCCTGACCAAGGCGCATCTTGCGGCCCGGAGCCTTCTTGGTGAGGATGTGGCGCATATTCTGGCGGCGGCGCCTGTACTTGCCGCTGCCGGTCAGCTCGAAACGCTTGGCGGCGGCGCGCCGGGTCTTGATCTTGGGCATGACGCACTCCTTGTGATTCCGGCGGCCATTGCCGGACGCCGGGGCTGCATAGTGCCGCAAAAACCTTGCGGCCGCAAGGGGATTATTTCTTGGGCACGAGGAGCATCTGGAGGGTGCGCCCCTCGGCGCGCGGCTCCTGCTCCATCTTGGCTACTTCCGCCAGATCCTGCACCATACGTTCAAGGATGGCGAGGCCGCGATCCTTGTGGACGATCTCGCGCCCACGGAAAAAGACCGTCACCTTGCAACGGTCGCCATCCTCCAGAAAACGGCGGATATGGCGGAGCTTGGTCTCGTAGTCGTGGTCGTCGGTCTTGGGCCGGACCTTGATCTCCTTGATCTGGACAACGCTCTGGCGTTTCTTGGCCTCGGCCTTCTTTTTCTGCTGCTCGTACTTGAACTTGCCGTAGTCCATGATGCGGCAGACAGGCGGCTCCGAGGTGGAGGCGACCTCCACCAGGTCAAGCCCGGCCTCCTTGGCGAGCGCAATGGCTTCGTTGCGCTGCAAAATTCCCAGCTGGTCGCCCTCGGCGCCGATGACGCGCACCTCGCGCGCGCGGATCGTCTCATTGCGCCGCACGCCGTCCTGCGGCATGTCGCGGCGCATTCTCATGTTAGGAGAAGCTATAGCGCATCCCTCCTCGCTTGAAGGGCTCCTCCGCGTCCGCGCGAATGAGGGCGGCCACCTCCGCCACGGACTTGAGCCCCAGGTTCTCCCCGCTGCGCAGGCGCACGTTGACGCCGCCGGCCTGCACTTCCTTGTCCCCCACAATCAACATATACGGGATCTTGGCGAGCTGCGCCTCGCGCACCTTGAAGCCGAGCTTCTCGTTGCGCGTGTCTTCGCCCGCGCGCACGCCCAGCTCCAGCAGTTCACGCCGCATCCGCGCGGCGGCTTCCGCCGCGTCGTCCGTCACCGTGAGCAGGCGCGCCTGCTCAGGCGCGAGCCAGGTGGGGAGCGCGCCGGCAAACTGTTCCACCAGGACGCCGATGAAGCGCTCCAGGGAACCCATGATGGCCCTGTGCACCATGACGGGCCGATGCCGCTCGCCGTCCTGCCCGACATAGACAAGATCGAAACGCTCCGGCAGGGTGAAATCCACCTGGATGGTGGAACACTGCCACTCGCGCCCCAGGCAATCCAGCAGGCGCACATCGATCTTGGGACCGTAGAAGGCGCCGTCCCCGGCGTTGATCTCGTAGGGGATGCCCGCGGCCTCCACGGCGCGGATGAGCGCGGTGGTCGCCTGTTCCCATGCCTCGTCCGTGCCGATGCTGCTTTCGGGCCGCGTGGAGACCGCCACCTTGTACTCGAAGCCGAACAGACCCATGAGATCGCGGATGAGATGGATGACCTCGAGGATCTCGCCCTGAAGCTGTTCCGGCGTGCAGAGGATGTGCGCGTCATCCTGCGTGAACTGGCGCACGCGCAAAAGCCCGTGCAGGACGCCGCTCTTCTCGTGCCGATGGACCACGCCAAGCTCAAAGTAGCGTTGCGGCAAGTCGCGGTAGCTTCGCAGGTCATGGCGGTAGATGAGCATGTGCCCGATGCAGTTCATGGGCTTGATGCCGTAGGCATCCTCATCTATCTGCGTGAAATACATGTTCTCGCGGTAGTGGTCGTAATGGCCGGAACGCTGCCACGTCTCCACGCGCAAAAGCTGCGGACCCTGAACGATGTCATAGCCGCGCTTGAGGTGCTCCTTGCGCCAGAAGTCTTCCAGGATGGTACGCACGAGCATGCCCCTGGGCAGCCAGAAGACCATGCCGGGCGCCACATCCTCATGAAAGGTGAAGAGCGACAGCTCGCGCCCGAGCTTGCGGTGGTCACGGCGTTTGGCCTCTTCCAGCTGGCGCAGGTAGGCATCCAGACTTTTCTGGTCCGCGAAGGCGGTGCCGTAGATGCGCGAAAGCATGGGATTCTTCTCGTCGCCATGCCAGTAGGCGCCCGCCACGGACATGAGCTTCGACGCGCGGGCAAAGCCCGTATGCGGGACATGCGGGCCACGGCAAAGGTCCGTGAAGTCGCCGCAGGTATAGAGCGAGACCGTATCGCCTTCGATGCCGTCAATAAGCTCCACCTTGTAGGTCTCGCCCTGGCCGGCGAAAAACGCCCTGGCCTCGTCCCGGGGCAGGTCCCGGCGCGTGAACGGAAGCCCGGCCTCGGCAATGCGGCGCATCTCGGCCTCGATGGACGCGAAGTCCTCGCTGGAGAACGGGCGCTCCACATCAAAATCGTAATAGAAGCCGGAGTCGATGGCCGGCCCGATGGTGACGCGGGCCGCGGGGAAGAGCTTTTTCACGGCGGCCGCCATCACATGGGCGGCCGAATGGCGGAGGAGGCGCAAGCCTTCCGGGGAGTCCGCGTACACGGGTTCCAACGCGGCGCACCCGGCGGGGATCGGCGCGGAAAGATCCAGCAGCCGTCCGGCGCGCTCCGTTCCCTGCCCCGCATCGGCCGCGTCCGGAATGCGCGCGGCCACCACGACCTTGAATTTCTTCCCGCTCAGGGCCTCGCGCAACGCGTCGGCCACAGTGGCATCGGAGGCGACGCTGACGGGTCGGCCCTCCACCTGGACATCCATATCAGCTCCTTGGGCATGCGCTCCGGCGGCAGGGCGGCGCGCCGGCCATCCAAAACAAATGGGGAGGCAAGCTCCCCATTTCACTGCCGCCGCGCGGCGGCCATATACCTGGGGGAATGCTCCCCTTCCATGCTGCGTGGTAGGAACGAGCAGACTTGAACTGCTGACCCCTTCCGTGTCAAGGAAGTGCTCTAGCCACCTGAGCTACGCTCCTACATAGAGGCAAGAGGTGGTATAGACGCCGCCGCGGATTCCGTCAAGTATTTTTTACCGTTCGCGCCATATTTCTCCGCCGGACGCGCGGACGCGCCCCGGATGCAGCCCTGGACGCCGCCCCGGCCCCTCTCCTTGACAAGCGGCCGCGCCCCGGGGACAATGCGCCATGCCGCAGCACCACTCCGCGGCCGCCGCGGACGATTCCGGGCCACTTTCGCGCAGGTCCCGGCACGCGTGGCGGGGGGCCGCCCTCCTGCTCGCCCTGGTGGCGCTTGGCGCCGTCTACTGGCATCTTGCCGGTCAGGGCATGACGTACGAATGGCAGTGGAACCGCGTATGGCGCCATTTCGGCCGCTGGACGGCCCACGGTTTCGTGGCCGGCCCGCTGCTCGAGGGGCTGTGCATGACCCTCGGCATCGCCGCCGCGGGCTTTTGCCTGTCCACGGCGCTGGGCCTTGCCGCCGCTGTGGGGCGTCTTTCGCCCTGGCCCTTCTGCCGGCTCGCCGCCGGGGCCTATGTGCAACTGTTGCGCAACACGCCGCTCCTGCTCCAGCTGTTTTTCGTCTATTTCCTGCTCTCGCCGCTCCTGGCGCTCGGGCCGTTCGGCTCGGCGGTGCTCGCGCTGGGCGCCTTTGAAGGCGCGTACATGGCGGAACTCTTCCGGGCCGGCCTGCTCAGCGTGCCCCGCGCCCAGTGGGAGGCGGCGCTGAGCCTCGGGTTCGGCCTCGGGCAGGCGCTGCGCCTCGTCATCCTGCCCCAGGCGGCGCGCAACATGCTGCCCCCGCTCACGAGCCAGATCGTCACGCTGATCAAGGATACCTCGCTGGTGAGCGCCATCGCCGTGGCCGACCTGACCCTGCGCGCCCAGGCCCTCATCGCCGAGACGTTCCTGGCCTTCGAGGTCTGGCTGCTGGTGGCCGCCATCTATCTGGCGCTGACGCTCTGCGCTTCCGTGCCCGGCTGGCTGCTGGAGCGCCGCGCGGACGCGTACTCCGGCGCCGCGGGACGATGAGCGGGAAAAACCGGCGCCATCGCTCCCCGGAACGGCCGTCACCCAAAAAACGGAGACATCCATGCCTGTGCCATCCCTCCCCCCGCGCGGCGCCGGACGCCGCAATCCCGTTGTCGCCCCCCTCCTGGCCCTGGCCCTTTTCCTGACGTTCTGGCTCCTGCCGGGCATCCCCGCCGGCGCGGCGTCCGAAGATCGCGCGCCATCGCTCATCGATGCGGTCATCGACCGGGGCGTCCTGCGGGTGGGCTTTTCCTCCTTCGTGCCGTGGGCCATGCAGGACAAGAACGGCGACTTCATCGGCTTCGAGGTGGATGTGGCGCGCAGGCTGGCCCGGGATCTCGGTGTGGAGCTGCAACTGGTGCCCACGCGCTGGTCCGGCATCATCCCGGCCCTGCTGGCCGACAAGTTCGACATCATCATCGGCAGCATGAGCGTCACCCCGGAGCGCAACCTCAAGGGCAATTTCACCATCCCCTATGACCACGCCACCATCGAAGCCGTCGCCAACAAGGCCAAAACCGGGGGCATGCGCTTCCCGGATGATTATGACAGGCCGGAGATCATCATCGCCGCGCGCAGCGGGAGCACCCCGGCCCTGGTCGCCAAACGGCTCTTCCCGCACGCCACCCTGCGCCTTTTTGACGACGAGGCGCCGGCCGTGCAGGACGTCATCGCGGGCCGTTCGCACCTGATGCTCTCCTCCGCGCCGCTGCCCGCGTTCTCCGTGCTGCGTAATCCCGACGTCCTCTGCCAGCCCACCACCGAGCCGCTTTCCCGTCAGCCCGTGGGCTTTGTGATTCGCAAGGGCGACGTGGATTCGCTCAATGTGCTTGACAACTGGATCCGCATGGCCGAGGCGGAGGGCTGGCTGGCGGAACGGCGGAACTACTGGTTCCGCGGCACGGACTGGGAGAAGCTCGTGCGATGAGCGGCGAGTCCTGCCCTCCCTCTGCCGCCGCGGGCGCCGTGCCCCGGTGTCCGGCGCGCCGCTCCGGCCGGGACGCGGCCTGGTCGCCGTTCCGGGCCTGGGGGCGGCGCGGGCGGCGGGGCATGGCATGGCAGGATGCGGCCCTGTTCTGCCTTCTTGCGGGCGCCGGGGCGTGGTGCGTCTGGCGGGCCGGCGCGCTGCCGCAGTATCACTGGCAATGGTCCGTGCTGGGGGAATTTCTGGTCCGGCGTGGCGCGGACGGGACATGGGAGGCCGGACTCCTCCTGCGCGGCCTTGGCGTGACGGTGCGTATCGGCTTCTGGAGCATGCTCCTGGCGCTGCTCACGGGCGCGCTGGCGGGCCTGCCCAGCGCCCATGCGCGCGGGCTTGCGGCGCTGCCCTCACGCGTCTGGGTGACCATCATCCGCAACACGCCGCCTCTGGTGCTGCTGTTCTTCCTCTATTTTTTCGCGGGCAATCTGCTGCCCGTGGCCGCTCTGGAGGACGCCGTCCGCCACCTGCCGGAAGCGCTGCGCGCGGGCGTGGCCCTGGGGTTCGCGCCGCCCGGGCAGATGGACAGGATGCTCGCGGCCGTCATGGCGCTTGGCCTCTACGAAGGCGCCTATGTGGCGGAGATCGTGCGCGGCAGCGTGGAAAGCGTGCCCCCGGGCCAGTGGGACGCGGCGCGCGCCCTGGGCTTTTCCCGCCGCCAGAGCCTGCGCCTGGTCATCCTGCCGCAGGCGGCGCGCATCGCCATGCCGCCGCTGGCTGGGCAAACCATTTCCGCCTTCAAGGATTCGGCGCTGGCCTCGCTCATCTCGCTGCCGGAACTCACCTTTCAGAGCCTCGAAGTCATGGCCGTGAGCCAGATGACGTTTGAGATCTGGATCAGCGCGGGCGCCCTCTATCTTCTGATCGGGCTGGCGTGCGCCGCGCTCGGGCGCTGGCTGGAGCGGCGCTGCGCCCGCCATGAGCGTCCCTCCGCCTTGCGCGGCGTCCGCGTCTGACATATTTTGAACGGACCGGCCAACAGCACAGGAAAAAAGGAGTCGTCATGGCGACGCATGTGGTCGAGCATCCCCTGGTGCGGCACAAGCTGGGCATCCTGCGCATGGCATCCACCTCCACCAGCGAATTCCGGCGCATCGCCAACGAACTCGCCGGCTTGCTCGTGTACGAGGCCACCAAGTCCTTCCCCACGGAGCGGCGCGCGGCGCGCGGCTGGGCGGGTCCCATCGAGATAGACGCCCTGAGCGGGAAAAAGCTGACGGTGGTGCCCATCCTCCGCGCCGGACTCGGCCTCATGGACGGAGTGCTTGCCATGCTCCCCGGCGCGAAGATCAGCGTCGTGGGACTCTACCGCGACGAAAAGACCCTGGAGCCGGTGGAGTACTACGTCAAGCTGGCGGGCAAGCTGAGCCAGCGCTTCGCCGTCATCCTCGATCCCATGCTCGCCACGGGCGGCTCCATGGTGGCGGCCATCGACCTCCTGAAGCGCAACGGCTGCAAGCGCATGTGCAGCATCAATCTCGTCTGCGCTCCCGAAGGCCTTGCGCGCGTGGAGAGCGCCCACCCCGATGTGGACATCTATACCGCCGCCGTGGACGACGGACTCAACGAGAACGGCTATATCCTCCCCGGCCTGGGCGACGCGGGCGACCGCATCTTCGGCACCAGATAGCGCAGGAGGAAGACATTGGCTTCGTTCTCCTGTAGCAACCAGGGCTTATTTCTGTAACATTTTGCTATGTCAAGAAAATTTCGTCGTTAGTGGCGAGAACTTAAGTTCGTGGACCAGAGACCAGAGAAAAAGATGAAAACAAATTTTAAAGTATTATCAGTATTTTCTGGTGCCGGTGGACTAGATTTTGGCTTTTATAAATCTGGCTTTGAAATAGTTTTCGCTAATGATATCTATGCTGATGCTGTTGAAACATATAAATTAAATATTGGAACTCATATTGTTTGTGACGATATAAAGAATATTTATAATAAAATTTTAAAATTTTCTGGTAATGTTGATGTCATTATTGGAGGTCCGCCTTGTCAGGGATTTTCTGTAGCTGGAAAAATGGATCCAGAAGATAAAAGAAGTCAAATGATTTGGGAATATGTTAATATTATTGAATTAATACGACCAAAAATTTTTATAATGGAAAATGTTAAAGCGTTAGGGACACTGTCAAAATGGGGAGCAGTTAGAAATAAATTACTAGTTAAATTGAGAAGACTTGGTTATTCAACAAGCTTTATTGTTTTAAACTCTTCTGATTATGGAGTCCCACAATCCAGAGAGAGGGTAATATTTGTAGGTTTTTATAACAATTTATCAAATATTCCAGATTTAGAGAAAATACTTGCTCCATTTAAAGAAAAAGCGAAAACCGTCAGGGAGGTATTATCAGTTCTTGATGTTGCAGGTACTGGAAATAATACAGAAATATGTAAAGCAAAAATTACATTAACGGATAAACCAGTTCTTCGTAAATCACCATATGCGGGCATGTTGTTTAATGGCCTTGGAAGGCCTGTGCGAATAAATGGCTATTGTGCGACATTACCTGCCTCAATGGGAGGTAATAAAACTCCTATCATTGACACAGATGAATTATATAATAACGCATCTTCTTGGGTAGAAGAATATCATATAAATATAACTAATGGTAAAACTATTCCAGAATATAAATTAGCTCCTAAAAGATTAAGGAGATTAACTGTCAGAGAAGCAGCAATAATACAAACATTTCCATTAGGGTTTAATTTTTTTGGTAGTCAATCTTCAAAATATACTCAAATTGGAAATGCTGTTCCTTGTGAATTAGGTTATAAGATAGCGCAAATGGTTTCTTATTATCTTGAAAACAGTCGCTACAAAGGTAACTATCCTACACTTCCTTTTCAAACAGAATTAACGGAGATATAGATATGGCACTTTCTGTGTCAGGAAAAGACGCCCAAGCCATGCTATTATGGGCATTTGAAAATAATGAAAGGTGCCCATTAGATGGTGTTAATAAAAATATTTGCAAAAATATAGAAACAATTCTCCATGGATCACATAAAACGTATAAGTATATTCTCATTACTCAGCTATTAGCAAAATCTGTTAATGAACAGATCAATGCTTTGGCAATCCAATCAGGCGCCCCCTTGGAAGGTGCATTTGATGCAAGAAGTTTATGTCATAAAGTTATTGTTCCCTTTGAAAGAAAATTTTTGAACAATGCTCTTGGCGGTTCAAATGAACCTTTTCTTAATAAACCTGCAAGATGTACTCATTTAGATGTAAAAAATCCTGTAAGGGGTGGGCGGGATAGAACATATTTAGAAAAACTTCTTGAAATACTGACCAACATAGATAGTAATTTAGCCAAAAAATATCTTTGCTTCTCGATTTCTCTTCTAATAAATATATCGCATACTGACAATGACATACACAAAAATATCATACAAACATTTTCAAATACACTTGAACTATATCATCTTATGCGTAAATTGCTTGAAAAATCGTGTGAAGGAGAAGTCTGTGTTCTTGTAGTTGGAACAATAGAAAAAATATTTTACCTACCATTTGGCGATAACTATCAAATTATTGTGCATAATACAAATGAGAGCGGTGCATCTTCGAAAGAAATTGGTGATATTGATATATTTTATGATGAAAAGTATTACTATTCAATAGAGGTCAAGGATAAAAATTTCACTGCTGAAGATTTGGATTTTGCATTAAATAAAATGTTTGTGGCAAATGCTGCATCCGGTGGGTTTATTTATGGGCCAAGAGCAAAATTTGATATGAACTCTATCTCCCCATGTTTAGAAGCATATGATAGAGAAAAATTCATTGTCATTTTTGAAAATATTTTTTCGTATTTAAAACATATGCTGATGACAATAACAAATATTGATACATTGATATTCCAATCTAAGCTATCAGAAACAGCAGCAGAAATGAATATTAAAGAAATTACACGAAGATGGGTACAGGAAGTTTTTTCCAAATAGCCATCCCCCCCGTCAAATCCGGGGGCTTGTGCCGTGAGCCGCTCACAGCGGCGAAAATATTTGAGCCGCCTACAGGCGGCTATTTCAACAGACGGATTCGTTCCAGCTCTCTGTCTTCAGCTTCCTGATTGCGGATTACTCACGAGTCCCATTCTCATCAGGCCTCCTGTCCCCAGTCCCGGTATCGCCGGGGGATTTCCCGGTACATTCAGGCAGGCAAAAAGCCCCCGGCATGCCGGGGGCTTTTTCGTATCCTCGTTTCCGGCCGCGGCTAGAAGGGCCAGATATTGTCCATGAGCCGCGAGAACCAGCCGGGCTTCTGCTTGTCGGAGAGTACGCCCTTGCCGTAGTACTCGATGCTTGCGTCCGCGATCTTGGTGGAAAGGATGCTGTTGTCCGCATCCACGTCACGCGAGCGGATCATGCCGCGCACCACCATGAACTCGGTCTCTTCGTTGACGCGGATCTCGCGCGCGCCCTCGATCTGGAGCAGGCCGCCGGGGAGCACGCGCAGTACGCGCGCCGCCATGGACGTCGTCACATAATTCTCGCGCTTGGTCTCGCCCGAGCCGGAGAAATCGCTTGTGGAGCCGGTGTTGAGTACCGGCATTCCCACCGTGGCCTGCGGCCCGATGCCCACCAGGGGGATAAAGCCGGTCTTGGTCTTGCCGAACATGGCGGCGACCTGATAATCATTGTTGCTGTTCTTGTCCGCGCTGGTCTCGGCCTTGTTCTTGGCCTTGGTGTTTTCCACCAGCTTGACCACCACGATGTCGCCCACGCGGCGCGCGCGGCTGTCCGCAAAGAGCGTCTCCTCCTCGCTGGCCGCGAACAGCGACCCCGGATTGTCGCGGCCGTTGACCTCCTGCCGGTATTCCTGCGGCGGCGTCACCGGCTGCTGGAGCGCGGGGCGCTTGTAGGAGCCTCCGCCACCGCAGGCCGTGCAGAGCAGAAAGACCGCCCCCAGCGCCAATGTCAGTGCCTGTCGTTTCATTGGATCCCCCTCCTCACGGCGCGCTCGGGCGCCTGGCGGCGGCAGCCGCAATTCCCGCGTCATGCGCGGCTCAACGGATCTCCACCGTGCTGCCGTCCCTGACGGTGGCGTAGACCTGTTTCTTCGTTTGCAAATTCCGCACCGGAATTGTCGCTCCGGGTTCGCCGTCGGCCAGGGCCTCGGCCTGAATGCTCATTTTCAGATTTCCCTTTTCGTAGCGCAGGGTCAGGATATTGCCGCGCCGCACCATGAGGCGGCTGGCAAGGTCGCTTTGCAGGATAGGCTCGCCCGTGCCGAGCGAACGGATGACCTGCCACGGCCCGCCCTGGCCGTCCCAGGGCACATCCTTGAGCTGGGAGGCGTTGACGCGCAGAAAGGTCACGCCCTCCGGCGAGAGCGTCTCGCCCTTGGAGAGCGGCCGCCCGGCCGCGGGCACCGTGACCCAGAGCGTGAGGTTGGCCGTGCCCGCCACGCGGCGCAGGGTGGTTCCGTCCGCCTCCTGCACGGCAAAGCGCAGGGGCACCCGCCCGGGGGAGAGCCTGCCCGGCTCCAGCTGGATGCGCTGGCCGCTGTGCGCGAGAAAAATGTATTCCGGCAGGCGAAAATCCGTCAGCTCCGCCTCGCCCGGCATGGCCGCCAGTTGCGGCGTCAGGCTTTTGACAACATAGGCGCGCAGGTCGTCCTCGCGGAAGACAAGGCCGCCGCGCTGGATGACCAGCGACGTGGGCAGGATGCAGCGGCCCGCGTATTCCTGCCCAAGCGCCTGGCGCAGGGCCTGCGAAAGCCTGGACCGGTTGATCTGGAGCGGCTTGCCTTCTTCCGGGGGAGCGGCCCAGAGTTCGCGCTCGCACAGCTTGTTCCAGAGCGCGGCGTCCATCTGCCCGAGCGGGGTGACGATCTCGCCGAGGCGCACCATGTCCCCCCTGGTGACGGCGGCCGAAGCCACCTTGAGCCGCCAGTCGCTCTCGCCCAGCATGGGGAGCCGGTCGCCCGGCGCGGGGGCGGCCGGGAGCGGCGTCGCCCCGGTGGCGACGAGATTGCGCGCCTTGGCCTGGCGCCCGGCCTGCGCCTCTTCGGGCAGGGGCAGCCTGCCCGCGCGCACCTGCGGCGGCCGCAACTGGTTCTTGACCTGCGGCGGCGAACGGCGGTGGTTGCGGTCGCTGTCCTGCCAGACGGCCTGGGGCACGCCGCCCTGGGCGGCCGCCAGCGCCTCGGCGGGCGCCAGCGCCCACATCTGGAACAGGAGGGCCAGCACCGCCCACGCCGCGAGCAGCCGCGCCAACACATCGTCGGCCGTGCAACCGGGCCGCACGCCCGGCGCGGAAAGCGGCAGCGCGATACTTTCCTGGCCCGTGCGCATGATATCTCCCCCTATCCCCGTGTTTCGTCTAGCTGCGCTTGAGCTGGACGGCGATGCCGAGCATGGAGTCCGAAGTCTGGATGGACTTGGAATTGACCTCATAGGCGCGCTGGCCCACGATCATGTTCACCATTTCGTCCACCACCTCCACATTGGACATTTCCAGAAAGCCCTGGGCAAGCGTGCCCACATTGTCCGTGCCGGGCACGCCTTCCTGCTCGTCGCCCGAGGCTTCGGTGGGGGTGTAGAGGTTGCGGCCGCGGGCATCCAGACCGGCGGGGTTGATGAAGGTATAGAGCGGGATGTCCGCCCCGGCGATCTCCTGTCCCTCGCTGTCCAGCGCCGCGATGTGGCCGTTGGCGGAAATGGAGATGTTCTTCGTTTCCGGCGGCACGGCGAACTCCGGCTGGAGGATGTAGCCGTTGGCCGTGACCACGGTACCGTCCTGGTTGAGTTTGAACGAACCCGCGCGCGTGTACATGAGGTCGCCGTTGACATCCACCTGGAAAAAGCCGTCGCCCTCGATTGCCACATCCAGGGCGTTGCCCGTGTTCTGGAAATCGCCCTGGGTGAAGAACTTGTGCACGGCCGTGGGGCGCACGCCCATGCCCACCTGGATGCCCACCGGGAGCATGTTGTCGCCCTCGGTGATGGAGCCGGCGATCTTCATGGTCTGGTACATGAGGTCCTCGAACTCGGCGCGGCTCTTCTTGAACCCCGTGGTGTTGACGTTGGCGAGGTTGTTGGAAATGACGTCGATGTTGAGCTGCTGGGCCACCATGCCCGTGGCTCCGGTGTACAGGGAACGCATCATGGGAACTTCTCCTTCTCCCGGCTTGCGGCGACTTCCTCGCGGCTACTTTTGCAGGCAGTCGCTAGCCGACACGCCTGCCGACCTTGTCATTGGCGGCGCGGTCCAGGGTATCCGCGGTCTGCATCACTTTCTGGTAGGCCTCGAACTGGCGGTTCACCTCGATCATGTTCACCATTTCCGAAACCACTTCCACATTGGCCTTTTCCGTAAAGCCCTGCTCCAGCCGCGCGCCCCCGGCGTAGGCGTCGCCCTCGGCCACGTCCACGTTCTCGCGCGGGCGGTAGAGGTTGTAGCCCTGTTTTTCCAGATTCTGCGGATTGTCCACATTGAAGAGCGCAATCTGGTTGACCACGGCGCCGTCCGCCGAGACCTGGCCGTCACCGGCAATGACGATGTTCCGCGTGCCCGGCGGAATGACGATATTGCCGCCGACCCCCTGGAGCGGATAGCCGTTGGGCGTCATGACCGTGCCGTCGCTGGAGAGCACGAAGTGCCCGCTGCGCGTGAGATAGTCGCCATTGGGCGTTGTCACGCGGAAAAAGGCGTTCTCCCCGTTGATGCACACATCCAGCGGATTGCCCGTGAACTCCATGGAGCCTTGCGAAAAGTCGATCTTCGAAACCGCGATGCGCGGGCGCGCCATGTTCTTCGGCTCCGGAAACAGCGGCTTGGAGCGCAGGTGCATGAGCGGCTCGCGGATCTCGTCATGGGCGTAGTAGGCCATGGTGTCCTTGAAGGCCAGGGTGTGGCGCTTGTAGCCCGTGGTGTTCACGTTCGCCAAATTATTGGCGATGAAATTCATGCGGTGCTCGGTGGTCAGCGCGCCGAAAAGCCCGCTAAACAGTGCGTCCTGCATACCTTCTCCTTTTGTCTCCGGCCCTGCCGGGACCACTGCCGCCCCCGGCGGCCCGTGACGGGAAACTCCCTTGCCGCCTGATGATGCAAGGAGCGGGCCAACTTTCTCATTTCCGGCCACGCCCCGGCATCACGGCGCGCTGCCGGCGGCGGGGAAAAGGATGCAAAAACAGGGCCGCCGCATCCCGGGGGATGCGGCGGCCCGTGCCATTTTTCCGCCATGGCGCGGCGGTCGCGCTCCGCGCGTCAGCTAGAGGCTTCTGCCCACCATACGCACAAGGCGCAGCAGCTGGTTGGTGAAGCCGGACTCGTTGTCATACCAGATGAGGAGCTTGACCATGGTATCCTGAAGCACCTGGGTGGAGAGCGCGTCCACCACGCCGCCGTAAGTGCTGCCCCGGTAGTCGATGGAGACGAGAGGCTCTTCGGAAAAGCCCATGTTCTCCCGGAGCGCGCCCTGGCTCGCGGCCTTGAGCGCGGCGTTGACCGCCGCCGCGTCGCAGGGTTTCTCCACCTCGCAGGTGAGGTCCACGAGGGAGCAGTCGAAGGTGGGCACGCGCACGGACATGCCGTTGATGCGCCCCGCCAGCTCGGGCATGACCACGCCCACGGCCTTGGCCGCGCCCGTGCTCGACGGCACCATGGAGACGCCCGCCGTGCGGCCGCGCCGCCAGTCCTTGTGCGTGCCGTCCAGGATGCGCTGGCTCATGGTATAGGAATGGATGGTGGTCATGAGTCCGTGCCGGAAGCCGAAGTTCTCGTGGATGACCTTGACCGCGGGCGCCAGACAGTTGGTGGTGCAGGAGGCGGCCGAGAGGATGTGATCCTTCGCGGGGTCATAGACATCCTGATTGACGCCCATGACGATCATGGCGTCCACGCCCTTGCCCGGCGCGGAGATGATCACCTTTTTGGCGCCGCATTCCAGATGCCGGGCCAGGCCCTCCCGGTCCTTGATGGTGCCGGTGCTCTCCACCACCATGTCCACACCGAGGCGCCCCCATTCCCACTGGCCGGCCTGGCAGCGCGTCACCGTGATATGCCGGCCGTTGACGATGATGCCGTTCTCGTCATGCCCCACCTCTCCGGGAAAGACACCGTAGGTGGAGTCGTACTTGAGCAGGTAGGCCAGGGCATCGTTGGCGGCGCGGGCGTTGATGGCCGAGAAACGGATCTCCTCGTCATTGGCGAGCAGGCGGAGAAGGTAGCGGCCGATGCGGCCGAAGCCGTTCATTCCCAGTGTGACGGGCATGGTTGCTCCTTATAGTGGTGGACGTTCTCAAGCCTTGCCGGAAGAACCCATGACATTGCGGATCTTGTGCGCCACCATGGCCTTGACCGCCTCACGCGCGGGCGCGAGGTACGAGCGCGGGTCGAACTGTTCGGGATGCTCGACGAAGAACTGGCGGATGGTGGCCGTGAGCGCCAGGCGGATGTCCGTATCCACGTTGATCTTGCACACGCCCATGCCGGCGGCCTTGCGGAGCATCTCTTCGGGGACGCCCCTGGCGCCGCCCACCTTGCCGCCGTACTTGTTGCACAGTTCCACGAATTCCTGCGGCACGCTGGACGCGCCGTGCAGCACCAGCGGATAGCCGGGCAGCCGGTCGCTGATGGCCTCCAGCCGGGCAAAGTCCAGTTTGGCGTCGCCCTTGAACTTGTAGGCGCCGTGGCTCGTGCCGATGGCAACGGCCAGGGAATCGCAGCCGGTGCGTTCGACGAAGTCCACCGCCTCGTCGGGGTCGGTATAGACATGCTCCGCCGAGGTGACATGCTCCTCAACGCCGGCGAGCTTGCCAAGCTCCGCCTCCACCCACACGCCGCGCGGGTGCGCGTAGTCCACCACCTTTTTGGTGAGGGCGATGTTTTCCTCATAGGGCAGGTGCGAGCCGTCGATCATGACCGAGGTGAAGCCGCCGTCGATGCAGTCGCGGCACATCTCGAAGGACGGCCCGTGGTCAAGATGCACCACCACCGGCACCGAGGGGTCTTCCTGGAGCGCGGCTTCCACGAGCTTCATGATATAGACCTGGCCCGCGTACTTGCGCGCCCCGGCGGACACCTGGAGGATGACCGGCGATTTTTCCTCGGCGGCCGCCCGCATGATGCCCTGGACGATCTCCATGTTGTTGACGTTGAACGCGCCCACGGCATAGTGCCCCGCATAGGCGGCCGCGAACATCTCCTTGGGTCCGAGAAGCGGCATGCTGTCCTCCTTGGCTTCGGGCAGGACCGGGCGCGCGGCCCGGCCGGAATAGGGGTGCCCTGATCATGTCACAGATACGGCAAAAGCGCAAAGGCAAACTTGTTGCCGCGCCTCTGCCGCGGGGCTTTCGCGTTCCCCGGCGTCACCCTTCCCCGTCGGGACCGCGCGTGCGCCCGGACTCCGCGATGGCCCGGTCAACAGCCTCCATGTCAACCGGCGCCTTGCCGTCATAGATGCGGTAGTCTCCCCGGCGCCGCTCCGGGGTGAAACAGGGCATGAGCACATTGGCCCCGGCGCGCAGGCCGGCGGCCTGGCCGCCTCCCGCGCCCAGGCTGGCGAGCGCCGTGGTGGCGGGCAGGTCCGCCCCCGGCAGGGCCAGGCGCAGGACGGACAGGACGCGCAGGTTCAGCGCCGCGCCGCCGCCGGGAGCGCGCGCCAGCGGCGTGTCCGCCTGGGGGATGAAGGGACCGGCGCCGCACATGGTCACGCCCAGTTCCCGCGCCAGCAGGATGTCATCCGCCAGAGAGTCCGGCGTCTGCCCCGGCAGGCCGGTCATGAAGCCCGTTCCGGCCGCATAGCCCAGCCCGGCGAGCACGCGCAGGCAGGCCACGCGTTCCGCCAGCGAATGCCCGGGGTGCAGGCGCGCATAGAGCGCCGGATCGGCGGTCTCGTGCTTGAGCAGATAGCGCGTGGCCCCGGCATCGCGCCAAAGGGCGTAGTCGCGCGCCGGGCGCTCCCCCACGCTCAGGGCCACGGGCACCCGCAGACTGCGGACGATCTCCCGCACCACCTCGGCGAGCCACACGGCATCCGTGGCGCCCTCGCCGGACTGGAGCACGATGCTGTCCGCGCCCGAGGCCACGGCGCGGGCCGCCGCCTCCAGCACCTCCGCCTGGGTGAGGGTATAGCGCGCAAGCTTCCGGTTGGGGGCGCGCAGCCCGCAATACCGGCAGTTGCGCCGGCAGACATTGGAAAACTCCACCAGTCCGCGCACGAAGACGCGCGTCCCCTTGACGCGCAGGAGCGTCTCCCCGGCGCGCCGCCGCACATCCCCGGCATCGGCGTCATAGAGAAGATGAAGGATGTCCGCGCGCTCCATGCCGTCCCCCGCCGTCAGTACGCTCCCTGTGTCCGGTCCCGCGGCGGGCATCGCCCGTTGCCCGGGATGCCGCATGCCCGCGGCGCCCGGAACACCAGCGGAGAGTGGCCCACTTTTCCCCCCAAGTCCAGCGGCGGCGCGCGGGAGACACTGTTGACACATTTTCAAATTTCGTGCTACACACATTCCCGGCACGGCCCCTTCCCCGGGCACAGCTGTCCATACCCAAAAACCGGAGGACCCATGCACACCATCCGCCACACTGTTCTCGTCCTGCTTGCGGGCCTTGGCCTGCTCCTTGCCGGCAGCCCCGCCCAGGCGCATTTCGGCATGCTCATCCCTTCCACGTCCACGGTGACGGAAAAGGCCGCCGCCGACCTTACGCTCGACATCGCCTTTGCCCATCCGCAGGAACGCAGGGGCATGACCATGGAAAAACCCCGCGCCTTCTCCGTATTCCGCGACGGCAAGGCCGAGGATCTTCTGGGCGCGCTCACGGCCGCGAAATTTCTGGACAGCAAGGCATGGCAGGCCAGGTACCGCATCCAGCGTCCGGGCGTCTACCAGTTCGCCGTGGAGCCTGAACCGTACTTTGAACCTGCGGAAAACTGCTATATCATCCATTACGCCAAGACGGTCGTGGCCGCCTTCGGCGAGGAGGAGGGCTGGGCCGAACCTCTGGGCCTCAAGACCGAGATCGTGCCGCTGACCCGGCCTTTCGCCAATTATGCGGGCAATGTCTTCATGGGCCGCGTCCTGCTGGACGGCAAGCCCGTTCCCGGCGCGGAAGTGGAAGTGGAATGCTGGAACCGGGACGGCAGGCATGTGGCGCCCAACGAGTATTTTGTGACCCAGGTGGTGCGCGCGGACGAGAACGGCGTTTTTGTCTATGGCGTGCCCTGGGCCGGCTGGTGGGGCTTTGCGGCCCTGAACAGCGGCGACCGGCGTCCCGGTCCCGAAGGCAAACCCGTGGATGTGGAACTGGGCGCGGTGCTCTGGATGGAATTTGCCGCCCCCAGGACCCGCTGAACCCGGAGGCTCCATGCATATCGCCGAAGGCGTCCTTTCCCCGGCGGTGCTCGGCGCGGGCGCGCTGCTCGGCGCGGCGGGCGTCGCCTGGGGCCTGCGCCGCATGGATGGCGGGCGCATCATGGAAGTTGGCATCCTTTCCGCCGCCTTCTTCGTGGGTTCGCTCATCCATGTGCCCATAGGCGTCACCAGCGCCCATCTGCTGCTCACCGGCCTGCTGGGCGTGCTCCTGGGCTGGGCGGCCGTTCCCGCCATCCTGGCCGCCCTGCTCCTTCAGGGCCTGCTGTTCCAGTACGGCGGCCTGACCACGCTCGGCGTCAACACGTTCACCATGGGCAGCTCCGCCGTGCTCGCCTGGTACGCGTGGCGGGGCATCCGCCGCATCTGGCCCGGACGGACGGGGCAGAAGGTCGCCGCATTCTGCGGCGGAGCGCTTGGCGTGGCTATTGCGGCGCTCCTGACGGCCCTTGCCCTGGCCTTTACCGACGAAGGGTTCCTCACCGCCGCCAAGATCCTGCTGGCGGCGCACCTGCCCGTCATGGCGGCCGAGGGCTTCATCACCATGGTCACGGTGGGCTTCATCGCCCGCGTGCGGCCGGAAATGCTCGCCACGGGAACATCTGCCCCCCGTCCCGGCAAGGAGGAGTGACACATGCCCCGCATCCCGGACTCCCGTTTCCCCGTTCTCCGCACGGCGCTCCTGCCGGTCCTCCTGCTCATGGCCGCACTGCTCGCGCCCGCTGACGCGCGGGCGCACAGGGTCAACATCTTCGCATGGCCCGACGGCGACAGGATCGTGGTGGAATGCGGCTTCAGCCGCTCCTCCCCCGTGCGCAACGGGCTGGTGACGGTCTATGACGCCGCTGACGGCAGGGAACTCCTCCAGGGCCGCACCGACGACCAGGGGCGCTTTGCCTTTGCCGTGCCTGACGCGGTGCGCCAGGGGCACGGACTGCGTATCGCGATCGACGCGGGCGAAGGCCATGCCAATGACTGGATCATGGAGGCTTCCGAAATTTCCGGCACCGCGGCACCGGCCACAGGCTCCGGGCAGGCGGACGCCCGCCCCGCCGCCGCCAGAACCGGCGCAGTTCCGGCACCTCCCGGGACGCATCCCGGGGCGCGGGAACAGCCCGTCACGGCCCCGGAAGTGCGCGCCATCGTGGCCGAGGCGCTGAACACCGGCCTTGCGCCATTGCGGCGGGAGCTGGCCGCGCTTTCCGCCCCCGGACCCGACGTGCGCGACATCGTCGGCGGCCTCGGCTGGATCATGGGCCTTGCGGGCATCGCCTGCTACGCCCTGGCGCGGCGCCGGGAAGGCCGCTGACTGGCGGCGCGCCCATGCGGACGTTCCCGTCTCCCCTCAGGCCACGGTCGCGCCATGTCTGACAGGTCCAGGCCCTCCCCGTTCCAGGGCATCGACCCGCGCGCCCGCCTGGCGTCGGCGGCCCTGCTTTCCGTCTGCGTTGCCATCGCGCAGACGCTTCCCGCCTGCCTTTTCGGCCTGGGGCTGGGCTGCGCCCTGCTCGTGCCGGCGCGGCCGCCGCTCGGCCGGTCCCTGCGCCGCGCGGGCGCGGTCAATCTCTTTGTGCTCTTCCTCTGGTGTGTCGTGCCCTGGACAACGCCGGGCGAAGCCGTCTGGAACGCGGGTCCGCTCACGGCGACGGACGCCGGCCTGCGGCTGGCCCTGCTGGCCGCTCTCAAGGCCAATGCCATTTTCCTCCTGTTCCTCTCCCTCACGGCGGAGATGGATGTTTCCGCCATGGGGCACGCCCTGCGGCGGCTCGGCTGCCCGCAACGCCTTGTCTGGCTCCTGCTGTTCATGGGGCGGTACATCCATGTCCTGGGCGCCGAATGGCAGGCCCTCATCACCGCGGCGCGCCTGCGCTGTTTCCAGCCGCGCAGCGACGCGCATACCTGGCGCACGCTGGCGACCCTGCTCGGCCTTCTGCTCGTGCGCGGGCATGACCGCGCGCGCCGCGTGCATGAGGCGCTGCTCCTGCGCGGGTTCACGGGCGCCTTTCGCCCGCTGGACGATTTCCGCTGGCGGCCGCGGGATACGGCCGTCACCCTGGCGCTTTTCTGCTGCGCCGCGCTCCTCATCTGGCTGGAGTTCCACGGAGGTCCCCATGCCTGAAGCCGCACGCCCCGCTGCCGGCCGT
The DNA here is from genome assembly GCF_910584445.1 of uncultured Desulfovibrio sp. GTDB lineage: Bacteria > Desulfobacterota > Desulfovibrionia > Desulfovibrionales > Desulfovibrionaceae > Desulfovibrio. Next base: position 63,551 of record NZ_CAJUBO010000010.1, on the reverse strand, counting down.
CCCGGAGAGACGCTCCGGGAACCGCCCCTCCTCGACATCCGCGACCTTTCCTTCTCCTATCCTTCCGACAGCGGACAGCGCGCCGCGCTCCGCCATGTCAGCCTTGCGCTTTTTCCGGGCCAGCGGCTCGGCCTCTACGGTCCCAACGGCAGCGGCAAGACGACGCTCTTCCGCTGCATCACCGGCCTTGAGACCGCCGGGACGGGCGAGATCCGCCTGCACGGAACGCCGGTGCGTACGGAAAAGGACTTCCGCGTCCTGCGCCGCGCCGTGGGCTATGTCCTCCAGAATGCCGACGACCAGCTCTTTTTCCCCACTGTGCTTGAAGATGTGGCATTCGGACCGCTCAATCTCGGCCTTGACGCGGAGCAGGCCCGCGCCCGCGCCACGGAAACATTGACCGGTCTGGGCCTTGCGGACTACGGCCGGCGCCTGGCCCACCGGCTTTCCGGCGGCGAAAAGACCCTCGTGGCCCTGGCGACCGTCCTCGCCATGCGGCCGGAGGCGCTGCTCCTCGACGAACCCACCACCGGGCTGGATGCGGACGCGCGCCAACGGATCATCGACGTCCTCAGGGGGCTTCCCACGGCGCGCATCGTCATTTCCCACGACTGGGACTTTCTCGAGCGCGTGACGGACGAGATCTGGGGCATGGACAAAGGCCGCCTCCACACCGGCGTCCCCCTGCGCGCGCACACGCATCGCCATGCCCACCCGCTCGGCGAAGTGCCGCATGCCCATCCCCCGGTGGGGGACACCGCCTCTTCACGGCGACTCTCTTGACGACAGCCGCGCCTTTCGCCACTATGGCGGCATGCCCGAACATGACACGACTGCGGACTCCGGCCCGGCGGGCGATGCGCCCTTTCCCCGGGTGGGCCGGGCGGAAAGCGGCCAAAAACTCCTTCAGTTCCTCCAGCGCAGGCTCAACCTGCCCCCCGCCCTGCTCCACCGCTGGATCCGCACAGGGCAGGCGCGCCTCAACGGGTGCCGCGCCAAACCGTTCGCGCGCGTGGCCCTTGGCGATACCGTGCGCGTCCCCCCCTTTGCCCTGACCCTGGCGGCCCAGGCCGGGGCGCGCGGGCAGGACGGCGCCGCCGCGTCCCCTCCGGGCACGGCCGCCCCGGCGGCCACGGAAGCCGCCGATGCGCCCCCCCTGCCGCCGCTGGTGGGCGTGTTCGGCGATATATGGGCCTTCAACAAGCCCGCGGGGCTGCCCACCCATCCGGGCACGGGCCATGAGGACAGCCTGAGCGCGCGCCTTGCCGCCCACGCGCCCGGCGCCGCCTTTCCTCCCACGCCCGCGCACCGGCTGGACAGGGAGACTTCCGGCATCCTCCTCGTGGCCGCCACCCATGACGCCCTGCGCGAACTTCAGCGACAGTTCCGCGAACGTCTGCCCGCCAAGGAATATGTCGCCTGGGTCGGGGGCCGCTGGCCCTGGCCCGGTCCCCGCCTGTTGCGCGACCATGTCCGCAAGGCGGGCGCGCCCGGCGCCGAGCGCATGCGGCCCTGCGCGCCGGGACCGGACGCGCGCGAGGCGGTGTGCATCGTGCGCCCCCTTGTGACGGGCGCGCGGGCGAGCCTCGTGCAGGTCCGCCTGATCACCGGGCGCACGCACCAGATCCGCGTCCAGCTTGCCGCCCTTGGGCATCCGGTCCTGGGCGACGCCAAGTATGGCCGGGGACGGCGCGACGGGTGCCCGGGGATGCGCCTGCACGCCCTGCGCGTCATCCTGCCTGACGGCCACACCGCGGCCTGCCTGCCGGACTGGCCCGGAGCGCATGCGCTGGCCGTCATGCCCGATCCCCTGCCCGACGATCCGCAGGCGCTCGTTCCGCCCCCCGGCACGGCGCTTTCCCCGTCCTCCGACTCCGCCGCCGGTGCCCCGCCCGGCGCGCCGCACTGAAACCGGCGCTCCCGCCGCCGCACGCCAGAGGCTCACCGTGCCTGATTCCCCTTCCTCCGAAAAGCTTCCCGTGGTGGTCCTGCTCGGCCGCCCCAATGTGGGCAAGTCCACCCTGTTCAACCGGCTCATCAGGAGCAACCGCGCCATCACCCACGACAGGCCCGGCGTCACGCGCGACCGCATGGAAGGCGTGGTGCGCCGCAAGGGGCAGCCCCCCTTCGCCGTGGTGGATACGGGCGGCATCACCCTTGACGCCCATGCGGGCGTTGCCGAAGGACCCGAGGGCATCCGGGGCTTCGAGTCCCACATCCTCGCCCAGGCGGACGCGGCCCTTGCCACGGCCGCCGCCGTGGCCCTGGTGGTGGACGGCCGCGACGGCCTGCTGCCCCTCGACGAACACCTCGCGGCCCATGTGCGGCGCAGGGGCCTGCCCACGCTGTGCGTGGTCAACAAGGTGGACGGCTCCGAACGCGAGGACGAACAGGTGGCGGAATTTCATGCCCTCGGCTTTCCGCTGCTGGCGGTTTCCGCCGAGCACGGGCACAACATGCGCGCCCTGTGCGAAGACCTCGCGGCCCTCGTCACCCCCGAGGGCGCGGAGGCCGCCGCGCCGCCGGAGGCCCCGGCCCTGCGCCTCGCCATGCTGGGCAGGCCCAATGCCGGCAAGTCCTCCCTGGTCAACGCCCTGGCCGGCGAGGACAGGATGATCGTCTCGGACGTGGCGGGTACCACGCGCGACAGCGTGGACGTGCGCTTCGTCCGCGACGGGCGCGACTACGTTTTCGTGGACACGGCGGGCGTGCGCCGGCGCACGCGCATCGAGGACAGCGTGGAAAAGTTTTCCGTGAACGCGGCCATCAAGTCCACCACCAAGGCCGATGTGACGGTCCTGGTGCTGGATGCGGCCGAAGGCGTGAGTCAGCAGGACAAGCGGCTCATCGACATGCTGGACACGCGCCGCACCCCCTTCCTCATCTGCCTCAACAAGTGCGACCTCGTGCCGCGCGGCAAACTGGACGCGGCAAAAAAGCGCGTGGACGAGATCCTCGCCTTCTGCCGGCATGTGCCGGTGCTTCCGGTCTCCGCGCTCACAGGGCGCGGGCTTTCGGCCATCCTGCCCACGGCGGAGGAAATCCACCGCGAATGCGCCCTGCGCGTCCCCACGGGCCAGCTCAACCGGGCCATGGAGGCGGCGCTCACCCGGCACCAGCCACCGGTGGTCCGGCGTTCGCGGGCAAAGTTTTTCTATATGACCCAGGCGGAATCCGAGCCGCCCACCTTCGTCTTTTTCGTCAATGATGCCGAACGCGTCCCCGAAAGCTATGTGCGCTATCTGGAACGCGCCCTGCGCGAGATGTTCGGCATCCGGCACGCGCCCATGCGCATCCACCTGCGCTCGAGCCACAAGAAAAAAGAACGCTGACCGCCGCCGCGCGCGGCCGCCGGGGAATGGCGCATTGACAGGCTTGCGGCAATAGGGCACAACATGACACTTGCCCACGCGAGCCTTGCCTTCCGTGCCGCCGGCAGACCGTCCCCTCGGGGAAGGCGCCCCCGGTCCCGCGGCAGACGCCCGCGTCCCGTGTATCTGCAGCACTCGTTTTCAAGGAGATCCTCATGAAAAAAGGCATGGCTCTGTTCGCAATGGCCTGCATCCTCGCCTGCGGCGTGTCCGCCCACGCGGCCGACAGCATCAAGATCGGCGTTCAGGGCGCCCATTCCGGCGACCTCGCCTCCTACGGCGTCCCGAGCCTGAATGCCGTGAAGATCGTGGCCGATCAGGTCAATGCCAAGGGCGGCGTGCTCGGCCGGCAGGTGGAAGTGATCGCCCAGGACGACCAGTGCAAGCCCGAAATGGCGACCAGCGCCGCCACCAAGCTCATTTCCGACAAGGTGGGCGTGGTCGTTGGTCCCATCTGCTCCGGTCCCACCACGGCCTCCCTGCCGCTCTTCCAGGAGGCGGGACTCATCGCCATTTCGCCCACGGCCACCACGCCGGGCCTGACCGAGAGCGGCAAGAACCCGCTCTTCTTCCGCACCGTTGCCAACGACAACGCCCAGGCCAAGCTCACGAGCGACTTCATGCTCAACAAGCTCAAGGCCAAGAAGATCGCCTACCTGCACGACAACGGCGACTACGGCAAGGGCTTTGCGGACAACAACCGCGTACTCATGGAAAAGGGCGGCGCCGAGACCGTGCTTTTCGAGGCCGTGACCCCCGACGCCGTGGACTTTTCCGCCGTGGTGCGCAAGCTGCGCCGCGCCAAGCCGGACATCGTGGTCTTCGGCGGCTACCAGCCCGTGGCCTCCAAGCTCGTGCAGCAGATGCGCCGCGACCGCCTGAACACGCCCTTCATCGGTCCCGACGGCGTCAAGGACGAGACCTTCCTCAAGATGACCGGCAAGGACAGCGAGGGCGTCTATGCCTCCTACCCCAAGGACACGAGCACGCTCGCGGAATACAAGCACGCCCGCGACGCGCATGTGAAGGCCTACGGCAGCGAGCCGGGCTTCGGCTACTACAATGCCTACGCCGCCGCCGAATGCCTGCTGGACGCCATCGCCAAGACCGGCGGCACGGATACCGCCAAGCTCAAGGAAGCCATGCGCGCCAATGCCGTGGACACGCCGCTCGGCAAGATCCGGTTCAATGAAAAGGGCGACGCCGCGGGCATGGCGCTTTCCATCTATCAGGTCAAGGACGGCAAGTTCGTCGAGCTGGACCACAGCGTGGTCCTCGAATAAGTGCCTACGGCGCCCGGTCCCGGGCCGGGCGCCGTTTTGGGACTTTCCCCGGGAAGGGCGCGCGCCGGGCCGTGCGGAACGGCCCGACGCGCGCCAGGGCAGGGATCACGCCAACGTAACGCGCGGACGCAGATGGACATCCAGTTTTTCATCGAACTCTTTTTCGGTGGCCTGACCAGAGGCAGCATCTACGCGCTCATCGCCCTGGGCTACACGCTCGTTTACGGCATCATCGAGCTTATCAACTTCGCCCATGGCGAAATCTACATGCTCGGCGCGTTCACGGCCCTGCTTGTGGCAGGGGCGCTCGGGGTCTATGGCTTTCCGGCCGGCGGCATCCTGGTGGTGGCGGCCCTTGTGGCCGTGGTCTGGTGCGCCGCCTACGGCTTCACCCTGGAAAAGGTCGCCTACAAGCCCCTGCGCGGCGCCCCGCGCCTTTCGCCGCTCATCTCGGCCATCGGCATGTCCATCTTTCTCCAGAACTATGTGCTGCTCGCCCAGACCTCGGACTTTGTGCCCTTTCCGCGTCTGTTGCCGGAGATGGACTTCCTTGAATACATCGACTACGTCATGGGTCCGAGCGACTTCCTCATCCTGCTGGTGAGCACCCTCGCCATGGTGGCGCTCTCGCTCTTCATCCGCTTCACGCGCATGGGCAAGGCCATGCGGGCCACGGCGCAGAACCGGAAAATGGCCCTTCTGCTCGGCATCAACGCGGACTGGATCATCTCGCTGACCTTCATCATCGGCTCGGCCCTGGCGGCGCTGGGCGGCGTGCTCATTGCCTCGCACATGGGCCAGGTGAATTTCGGCATCGGCTTCATCGCCGGGCTGAAGGCATTCACCGCGGCCGTGCTCGGCGGCATCGGCTCCATCCCCGGGGCCATGGTGGGGGGCCTTGTGCTGGGCCTCGCCGAGAGCTTCACCACCGGGTATTTCTCCGGCAATTACGAGGATATCCTTGCCTTCGGCATCCTCATCCTCATCCTCATCTTCCGCCCGGACGGCATTCTGGGCAAAGCCAAGGTGCAGAAGGTCTAGCCATGCACAAGCTCGGCAAAGCCCTGCTCACGGCCCTCTGGTTCATGGTGCTGACCCTGCCGGTCATGGGCATCAAGCTCAACCTGCTGGAAAATACCGTCCACTGGCGCTTTGACCGCATCCTCGCGCTGGGCGTGGCGATCTTCTTCCTTTCCCTGCTCTGGAACTGGTGTTTCGCCCGCAAGGCGCGCGGCCTGCCCCTGGTCGCCGTGCCCCCGACCCTCGCGGCCGGCGTCCGGGAGCTTGCCGGCAACGCGGCCCTGCGGCGCGGCGGCGCGGCCCTGCTCGTGTGCGGCCTGCTCGTCATGCCGCTGGCCGGCTCCTTCTACCAGACCAACATCATGATTTCGGCCATGCTGTACATCATGCTCGCCCTGGGCCTGAACATCGTCGTCGGGCTTGCCGGGCAGCTGGTGCTGGGCTATGTGGCCTTTTACGCCGTGGGCGCCTATGCCTATGGGCTGCTCAACCAGTTTTTCGGCTGGGGCTTCTGGATGTGCCTGCCCGTGGGGGGCCTGCTGGCGGCGCTTTTCGGCCTGGGCCTCGGCTTTCCCGTGCTGCGCCTGCGCGGGGACTATCTTGCCATCGTCACCCTGGGTTTTGGCGAGATCGTGCGCCTCGGGCTGCTCAACTGGACGAGCCTCACCGGCGGCCCGCGCGGCATCAGCGAGATCCCCCGCCCCGGCCTCTTCGGGCTGGAGATGGGGATCAACGAGTCCACCATCTATATCTACTATCTCGTCCTCGCCGCCGTAGCCATTACCGTGGCGGTCATCTCGCGCCTGAAGAACTCGCGCGTCGGGCTTGCCCTCCAGGCCCTGCGCGAGGATGAGATCGCCTGCGAAGCCATGGGCATCGACATCACGCGCGTCAAGCTCTCGGCGTTTGCGCTCGGTTCGTGCTGGGCCGGGTTCGCGGGGGTCATCTTCGCCGCCAAGACCACCTTCATCAATCCCTCCAGCTTCACCTTCATGGAGTCGGCCATGATCCTCTCCATGGTGGTGCTGGGGGGCATGGGTTCCATCGCGGGCGTCATCATCGCGGCGGTCATCCTCATCCTCGCGCCGGAATACCTGCGCGCCTTTTCCGAATACCGGATGCTCATCTTCGGCGCCATCATGGTCATCATGATGATCTTCCGGCCGCAGGGACTCATCAGCGGCGAACGGCGGCGCTACCGCATCAGCGCGCTTGAAAACGGTGCTGCGAACGCGCCCGCGGGGTCCGCGGACGGAGGCAAGGCATGAAGCCGGTGCTGGAAGTCGAGGATCTTTCCCAGAATTTCGGGGGGCTGCGCGCGCTCAATGACCTGAGCCTGCATGTGGACACTTCGGAGATCGTGGCCCTCATTGGTCCCAACGGCGCGGGCAAGACCACGTTTTTCAACTGTGTCACCGGCATTTACACGCCCACCGAAGGACGCGTCTATCTGTACGACGCCAACGGCGAGCGCCAGCTCCTCAACGGCCGCAAGCCGCACGCCATCACGGCGCTCGGCATGGCGCGCACCTTCCAGAACATCCGGCTGTTCAACCAGATGACCGTGCTGGAAAACGTCATGGTGGGGCGGCACTGCCGCACGCGCGCGGGCATCCTTGGCGCGCTCGGACGCGGCCCGCGCACGCGGCGCGAGGAGCAGGAGAGCATCGACCTGAGCTATGCCCTGCTGGAGAGCGTCAATCTGCAGGACCTCTGGAACGAGACCGCGCACAACCTCGCGTATGGCGCGCAACGCCGGCTGGAGATCGCCCGCGCCCTCGCCACGGAACCGCGCATGCTCCTGCTGGACGAGCCTGCCGCGGGCATGAACCCGCAGGAAACGCGCGAGCTGGAAACGCTGGTGCGCGGCATCCGGGCCTCGCGCGAGATCTCCATCCTGCTCATCGAGCATGACATGAGCATGGTCATGTCGCTCTCGGACCGCATCTACGTCATGGAATACGGCTCCTGCATCGCGCAGGGCACGCCGGAGGAAGTGCGGGGCGATCCGCGCGTCATCAAGGCGTATCTGGGAGAAAGCGATGCTTGAACTGCGCGGTGTGGATACCTATTACGGCAATATCCAGGCCCTGCGGGACATCTCGCTCCATGTGGACGACGGCGAGATCGTCACGCTCATCGGCGCCAACGGCGCGGGCAAATCCACCACGCTGATGACCATCTGCGGCATCCTGCGCCCCCGGCGCGGGGAGATCTTCTGGAACGGCAGGCCCATCCACGAACTTGCGCCGCATGAAATCGTCATGCTCGGCATTTCCCAGGTGCCCGAGGGGCGTCTCATCTTTCCCGATATGAGCGTCCAGGAAAATCTGGACCTCGGCGCCTTTTTGCGCCGGGACGTCCAGGGCGTGCGCCAGGACATGGACTATGTGTTCGAGCTTTTTCCCATCCTGGCCGAACGCCGCCGCCAGGCGGGGGGCACGCTCTCCGGCGGCGAGCAGCAGATGCTCGCCATCAGCCGCGCCCTCATGGCCCGGCCCTCCCTTCTCCTTCTGGATGAGCCTTCGCTCGGGCTTGCGCCCATCATCATCCAGCAGATCTTCGCCATCATCCACAAGGTGAACGCCAACGGCACCACGGTCTTTCTTGTGGAGCAGAACGCCAACCAGGCCCTGCGTATCGCGCACCGCGGCTATGTCATGGAAAACGGCCGCATCTCCATGGAGGGGCTGGCGGAAGACCTGCTGCAAAGCCCGGAAGTCCGCAGCGCCTACCTTGGCATGTAGGGCGGCCGCTCCGCCCCCTGAAGACGCCGGAACGGCCGCGCTGTCGGCTGGCTAGGATCTGGACCTATTTGTGACCGCTGGCTTGGGATGTGACAGCCCCCGCCCGAAGCGGAGCCAAGGGCGGCCAGCGGAAAAACCTCTTTGCCTCGCTGAAAAAATCATAATGGAGTTTAATGAGGCCAGCCCCTAAATGCTGATGCTGCCCCCGAGCAGCCGGATGAACGCCGCCATCCACGCCGGATGCGCGGGCCACGCGGGCGCCGTCACCAGCATGCCGTCCACCACGGCGTTGCTGCACGCCGCGTCCGGGTCGGCCCAGGTGGCGCCCGCGTCCACCACATCGGGCTTCACCGCCGGATAGGCCGTGCAGGTGCAGCCTTTGAGCACGCCCGCGGCCACGAGGATCTGCGGGCCGTGGCAGATGGCGGCGATGGGCTTTTTGGCGGCGTGGAACTCCCGCACGATGTCGAGCACGCGCGCATTGAGGCGCAGGTATTCCGGCGCGCGGCCGCCGGGAATGACCAGGCCCGCGTAGTCCTTCACATCCACGGCGTCAAAGTCGTGATTGATGGCGAAATTATGGCCCCGTTTCTCGCTGTAGGTCTGGTCGCCCTCGAAGTCATGGACAGCGGTCTTGACCGTTTCGCCCGCCTTCTTGCCCGGGCAGACGGAATGCACTTCATAGCCCGCCATCTGGAGCATCTGGAAGGGGACCATGGCTTCGTAATCTTCCACAAAGTCGCCGGCCAGCAAAAGGATCCTTTTCATGGCGTTTCCCCGTATGGCGCAGGCCGCCGGGTCCTCCCGGCGGGTTGGGATGAAAAACGATTTCCTTTTCCCGTGTATTTCAGTATATCCGCAGTGGACGCCTCTTCGCAAGCGTGCGAAGGGCACGAAAAAGAGAGATGCCCCATGCCCATGTTCGAATTCCGCTGTCGCGCCTGTGGCGAAATCTTTGAGGAACTGCTTTCGCGGGAGGACACGTCCGCGCCGGCCTGTCCGCACTGCGCCTCCGGGGAAACGGAGCGCTGCATCAGCGCGCCAAGCCCCCTCAAGACCGGGGCGTTCCCCTTCAAGCCCGGGCCGGTGCGTCCGCTCGGCACAGGTGGCCCCTCCTGTGGCGCGGGCGGTTGCGGCACTTCGGGATGCGGCGGCGCATAGGGCCGGCCGCCTTGCATTCCGGCCTGCCCTGAAGTAAGATTTTTCCTCACGTCAACGCCGCCGCACGGCAAACACAGTGGACAGGTACGCATGCTTCGCAGCATGACAGGCTTTGGCCGCTGTCTGGTGGAAAACGCCGACAGCATCCAGCAATGGGAAGTCAAGAGCGTCAACGGGCGCCATCTGGATCTCAAATGGCGCCTGCCGCCCGCCATCCGCTGCCTGGAGCCTGCGCTGGAAAAAGTGGTGCGCCGCCATGCCGCGCGCGGCCGGGTGGACATCAGCCTTTCCCTCCAGCGGGCCTCGGGGTCCGTGGCCGGCTCCGGATTTGACGCCGCCCTTGCCGCCGCCATGCTGGACAGCCTTGCCGAACTTGCCCGCGCGCGGGGGGAGCGCTTCACGCCCGAGTACGCCGCCCTGCTGTCTGTCCCGGCGCTCTGGGGCGAAAACGGCAGCGCGCCGGACGAGGCCCTGATCCATCAGCTTGAGGCGGGGCTTGGCCTCGCGCTGGAAGACTGGAACCAGTCCCGCGCCACGGAGGGCGCGGCCCTGGCGACGGACCTCGAGGACCGTGTCCGGCGCATGGAGGCATGGACGAGGGAGCTTGCGACGCACGCGCCGGCCATCAGGAAAGAACGCGCGGAGGCGCTGCGCGCCCGCATCGGCGAACTCCTCGCGCCCGAGGGCCTCGGGCTGGAGGAACCCCGCTTTCTCCAGGAAGTGGCTATCCTCGCGGACAGGCTGGATGTCAGCGAAGAGCTGACGCGCCTCGGCGCCCACCTTGAACGCCTGCGCCAGCTCCTGCGCGGCGGGGGCGATGCCGGGCGGCGCCTGGATTTCACGCTGCAGGAGTGCTTCCGCGAGATCAATACCTGCGGCAACAAGATCCCGGACATCAGGCTCTCGCGCCTCGTGGTGGACTTCAAGAACGAGCTGGAAAAGTGCCGCGAGCAGGTACAGAACCTGGAATAGAACGATGCCTGGCGAACGACTCATCAATATCGGCTTCGGCAACTACGTCCTTGCGGCGCGCGTGGTGGGCATCGCCAACCCCGCGTCCTCGCCCATGCGCCGTCTGCGGGAGGACGCCCGCGCCGCCGGCCGTCTGGTGGACGCCACCCAGGGGCGCAAAACGCGCTCCATCCTGGTGACGGATTCCAACCATGTCATCCTTTCCTCCATCCAGCCGGAAACCATCAGCCAGCGGTTCGCCCAGGAGGATGCCTGATGCGCCAGGGCATTGCGCTCGTGCTCAGCGCCCCGTCCGGCGCGGGCAAGACGACCCTCATCCGGCGGCTGCGCGCCGAGTTTCCCGGGTTCGGCTATTCCGTCAGCTGCACCACCAGGGCACCGCGCGCGGGCGAGGTGGACGGCAGGGACTATATCTTCCTCAGCCGCGAAGCCTTCGGACAGCGCCGCGCCCGCGGAGAATTCGCCGAATGGGCGGAAGTGCACGGCAACCTCTACGGCACCCCCCTGGCGCCCGTGCGCGAGATGCTCGCCAACGGGCGTGACGCCCTGTTTGACATCGATGTCCAGGGTGCGGCCCAGCTCAGGCTGAATCTGGACGCGGCCACCTTCATCTTCATCCTGCCGCCGAGCATGGCGGAACTGGAGCGGCGCCTGCGCCTGCGCGGACAGGATGACGATGCCGCCATCGAGCGGCGTCTCGCCAATGCCCGGCGCGAACTGCGCGAGGCCGCGTGGTATGACGCCCTGGTGGTCAATGACGATCTTGACGCGGCCTATGACCGCCTGCGGGCGGCCTATGTGGCCGCGACCCTGGCCCCGGCCCGCAACGCGCACCTTGTGGGCGGGCTTCTCGCCACCTCATGACGCGGCGGAACGGCATGCCCCAGCTTATTGTCGCCCTTGATGTCCCTGATCGGGAAAAGGCCCTCGGCATGGCCCGCGAGCTGCGCGGGGTCCTCGACTGGTGCAAGGTCGGCATGGAGCTGTTTACCCTCGGGGGTCCGCTGCTGGTGGAGCGGCTCAAAGAGCAGGGCTTCCATGTCTTTCTGGACCTCAAGTTTTATGACATCCCCCACACCGTGGCCCGCGCCGTGGCCGCGGCCGCGTCCATCGGCGTGGACCTGCTCACGCTCCACTGCCAGGGGGGCGAACGCATGTGCCGCGCGGCGCTGGAAGCGCGGGACGCGGCGGCGCGCGCGTCCTCCGCGCCACGCCTGTTCGGCGTCACCGTGCTGACGAGCTTCGGCCCGGGGGAGATGCCCGGCGTCACGGCAAACCCCGGCGTCTTCGCGCATGAACTGGCCTCGGCCGCAGCGGCCTGGGGGCTGGACGGCGTCGTCTGCTCCGGGCATGAAGTCCGCGCCATCAAGGCTTCGGCTCCGGCCCTGCGCTGCCTGTGCCCGGGCATCCGCCCCGGCGGGACGGATGCCGGCGATCAGCGCCGCACCATGACCCCGGCGGAAGCCGTGCGCGCGGGCGCCGAGTATCTTGTGGTCGGCCGCCCCATCCTTCAGGCCGATGCGCCAGCACGCGCGGCGGCGGCCATCCTGGAAGAAATGAAGGCCGCGCCTCTCCCCCCCTCCCCGGCGGGGACGAGATAGCGAGAGAAACGAGCGCGCCGCCCCCGGCCCGGCGCACAGCCCGAGAGGAAGATCATGCCCGACTCACCTTCGTCCGCGTTGAAGCCGTCCGGCACGGCCGGTCCCGCACAGGACAGGACCGATGTCCGCGGGGTCTTTTCCACGCAGGAGATCCGCAAGGTCGGCACGGGAACCACCACACGCAAGACCGTGCAGAAAACCTTCTGGTTTGTGGAGCAGCACGGGGACAGCATCGAGTGCCAGCCGCTCAATTCCAACTATGTGCCGAGCGGTCCCAAGCGCAAGATCACCATGGACGAACTCATCGCCAAGTTCTCCCCGGAACCGGAATTCTACCAGATGTCCGTCTACCCCAAGATGCGCGAGATCGAGCAGTCTGTGGACAAGGGAGACAGCCACCGGGAAAAGGGGGAGACCTTCGCCGCGGAATATGAATATACCCGCGCCCTCAAGGTCGATGAAAGCAATGTGCGCGCCAACTTCGGCATCGGACTCACCTATATGGAACGGGGCGAGCTTGACAAGGCGCAGAACATCTTCGACCGCCTCGTCAAGCTGGACGGCGCCTTTGAGGCCGAGCACAAGCACCTGTTCAACGAATTCGGCATCAACCTCCGCAAGCACAAGATGCTGGAGCAGTCGGTGGAATACTACCGGCGCGCCCTCCAGCTCACCGCCAATGACGAAAACCTGCACATGAACCTGGCGCGCGCCCTGCTGGAGACCAAGGACATCGACGGCTGCCTGGAACAGCTGTTCGCGGCGCTGGAGCTTTCGCCGCGCCACGAGATCTCGCTCAAGTTCCTGGCGTGGCTGTTGCAGAAGTCCATGGTCCCGGCGGAAAAGATGGACAGGGTCCGCGAGCTGCTGAGCGCCGCCAGCCATGGCGCCGCGCCGCATCCTGCCCCGGCGGCCGGGACGGCTCCCGAGGGGGCCGGACAGCCGCAATGAGCCACTGGCGCCTGCGTACGGCCCCGGACAGCGCGCACGAAGAAAAGGGCACAGAGTCCGGCCAGGCGCTGCCCTCCCGGCCCCCGGCGCACTGGGCGGACGAACTCTCCATCTCCCCCCTGCTGCTTGAGATCCTGTGGCGGCGGGGCTTTACCGATCGTGACGCCATCGACGCCTTCCTTTCCGCGCGTCTGGACGCCCTCACCCCCCCCGAGCGCTGGCCGCAACTGCCCCGGGCCGCCGCGCTTCTTGCCGAAGAACTGCTCGCCGGCAAACGTCTCGCCGTGTGGGGCGACTATGATGTGGATGGCGTCACCGCCACGGCCCTCGTGCTGGATGTGCTCGCCGCGCACGGCCTTGAGGCGGCCCACCATCTGCCCGACAGACAGACCGAGGGCTACGGCCTGAACGTCCCCGGCGTCGAGGCGCTGGCGCGGGCGGGCTGCGACATCCTGCTCACGGTGGATTGCGGCATCGCCGATACCGAAGCCCTGCAACGGGCGCGGGCGCTCGGCATGACCGTCATCGTCACCGACCACCACATGCCCCCGGAATGCCTGCCGCCGGCGCACGCCATCTGCGATCCGCGCACGGGTGACCCGGCTCTCTGGCCCTGCGGACACCTTGCGGGCGTTGGTGTCGCCTTTTACCTCATGGCCGCCGTCAATGCCGCGCTGGCCCCCGCAACGGGAAAGCGGTTCCGCATGGGCGACGTGCTGGACCTCGTGGCCCTGGGCACGCTTGCGGATGTCATGCGCCTGACCGGCGAGAACCGCATCCTTGTGCGCGGCGGTCTGGAACGCATCGGGCGCGGCACGCGGCCGGGCATTGCGGCGCTCAAGGCCGTGAGCGGACACGACCCGGCGGCCGCGCTCACCGCCGGGCAGGTGGTCTTTCGCCTGGCGCCGCGCATCAATGCCGCCGGGCGCATGGGCAGCGCTGAAGTGGCGCTCGCCCTGCTCCGCGAGCGGGATCACGCGAAAGCGGCCGGGCTTGCGGCGCAACTGGATGCCTGCAACCAGGAACGCAAGGAAGAGGAGGAACGCGTCCACGCCGCCGCCCGCCAGCAGGCGGCGGAACTGCTGGCCCGGCGGCCGTATGCGGGCCTTGTGCTCTGCGGCGGGGACTGGCACCCCGGCATCGTGGGCATCGTGGCATCGCGCATCGTGGAGGAATTTTACCGCCCCGCCATCGTCCTGTGCCGGGAAGAGGGAAGGCTCAAGGGGTCGGGCCGCTCGGTGCGGGAGTTCGACCTGCACGCCGGACTCGCCCGGGTGGCCGACTGCCTTGTGAGCTTCGGCGGCCACAGGCAGGCGGCGGGCGTGCGCCTTGAAGCCGCCCGGCTGGAGGAGTTCCGCGACCGCTTTGACGCCGCCGTGAGGGAAGCGCTGGGACCTGACCCGCTGGAGCCGACCCTGACCCTGGAATGCGAACTGGGCTTCGCCGCTGCCAGCGACCACAGCTTCCTCAAGGAGCTTCAGCTGCTGCAACCCTTCGGGCCGGGAAATGCCGAACCCGTCTTTGCCTCGCCGCCGCTTGTGGTCACGGAACGCTCCTTTCTGGGCCGCAGCCGGGAGCATGTGCGCCTGCGCGTCCGGGACGAGTCCAGCGGCATCACCCTTGCGGCCAAGGCCTGGCGCATGGCCGAGGCATTGCCCCCTTCCCTGGTGGGCAAGACCATCCGCATCGCCTATACCCCCCGCATCGATACCTATAACGGCATCGCCTCGGTGGACCTCGGCATCAGGGACTGGAAGCTGTGCCGGGACGCGCCCGCCCGGCCCATCGACCGTCCGGCAAAAGCCTGATCGATGCGCCGCCTCCAGCATTTGCCGGAGTTTTCCGCCCTCGTTCGGCGCGGGCGTCCGCTCCCGCTGCCGTCAGAGCGGTTCAGAGAATTTCATTACCAAACCGCTCTCAGGCCAGATACACGCAAAACCGCCCGGGACAACGGTCCCGGGCGGTTTTGCCATGTGATCTGCAACTTTCCGCGCCGGCCTACTGCGCGTTGCCGCCCTGCGGCGACGCCGTCTCCGCCGGCGGCATGGTGTATTCCGTCACCCTGTTGAAGATGCTTCCCTCGCGCGTCAGGCCCTGCGCCGCGGCCTTGGCATACCAGGCCTGCGCCTGGGCCGGGTCGGCGGTGACGCCAAAGCCGTATTCATAGCAGGCGCCCACAAAACGCTCGGCCTGGGCATAGCCCTGCCGGGCCGAAAGTTCCGCCCAGCGGAAGCTCTCCTTCTCATTCTTGGGCGCGCCGTACAGGCCCTGACTGTAATTGAGCGCCAGGTTGAACTGGGCTTCCGCATTGCCGGATTCCGCCGCTCTTGTCATGAGGTTCATCACCTGACGCGGGTCCTTGGGCACGCCCGCCCCCACCTGGTAGCAGTAGGCGAGCAGTACCTGGGCCTCGCTGTCATTCTGCTCCGCCGCCAGTTGGAACCACTGCGCGGCCACGCCCAGATCCTGCTGCACGCCAAGGCCGTTCTCGTAGCAGCGGCCAAGCATGACCTGCGCGCGGGCATTGCCGTCCCCGGCAAGCGGTTCGATGAGGCGCAGGGTCTTCTTGTAGTTGCCGATATTGTACGCCGTCCATGCCTCTTGAAGGATCCTGTCCTCCGCGCCCGAGGCCGCCTGCGCCGCAGGCACGGCAAGCGTCGTCGCCCCCGCCAGTACAACAGCGGCGCACAGCGCCGTGAGGAAATGCCGTTTCATGAGTCTCCCCTTTCCTGCTGAGTCCGTGGCCGCGCCATGCGCGCGACGAAACCAGCCTACCCCCGGCACGTCCGCTTGGCAAGGCGCCTGCGCGGGGCGGCTTGACAGAAAACGCCGCCTTCGCGCATAGTTTCAGGATAGAGGAGACGGCATGCCTGAAGCGCGAACTCGAATGACACGGCAGCGCGCCGAGATTCTCGCTGAACTCCGCAAGGCGAGGAACCACCCTACCGCGGAAGAGATCCACGCGCGCGTGCGCCGCAGCCTGCCCAGGATCAGTCTGGGGACGGTCTATCGCAATCTGGAGCTGCTCGCCCAGAGCGGCGAGATCCTGCGCCTCGAGGGCGGGAACGGCGGCCGCCGTTTCGATGGCGACATATCGCCCCATCTGCATGTCCGCTGCCGGCGCTGCGGCCGCATCGCCGATGTTTCCGGCGCGGCCTTCACGCCGGCGCTGGACGGGCTGAAGGCGGAGGGTTTTGCCATCCTGCGGGCGCACATCGAACTCGAAGGCGTGTGCGCCCGATGCGCGGCGGACGCGCCGGATTCGTTGACCGAAACACTGCCGGCCGGTACGCCCGGCCAGGAGACCTCCCATGAGTGAAGCACAGGAAATGTGGCGCTGCCAGATGGTGAACTGCGGCTATGTCTATGACCCCGCGCGGGGCGACCGCCGCCACAAGATCCCGGCCGGGACCCGCTTTGAGGATCTGCCCGACGACTGGCGCTGCCCGGTCTGCGGCGCGGGGAAAAAGAGCTTCCGCCGCGTGAGCGACGAAAGTTAGGGTCTGGACTCATTAAAGTACGTTATGTTTTTTTCAGCGAGGAAAAGAGGTTTTTCCGCTGGCCGCCCGAAGCGGAGCGAAGGGCGGGGGCTGTCGCCGCAAGGATCCGAAAAAATAAGATTTTTTTGCGCTGGCAAGGAAGTGGACGATTTTTGGAGGGAGTGTACTCACGTACATGACCGACAAAAATCGTCCAGTGACGCGACCGAAGGCGGCGCGAAGCGCCGTGCCCGTTCGAGCGTAGCGAGGTACGGGCATCGTCCGCAACGCGTCAGGCCAGCGCAAAAGGGCTGTTTTTGACGGATGATTGTGGCATTGCACAAGCTGCCACATCTCAAGCCAGCAGTCACATGAATAGGTCCAGACCCTAGTCCAACAATACGTCCATACACCCAGTACCAAAGTGAAGCCCAGTGTCTACTTGCAAAAGCAGACACTACAACCCGCAAGGGTTTTGCGGCGGCATGGCCGGGTTCATTCGCGAAAAGCCAGGCTTTTTCGCGAACGATCCTGCAAAAATTCTTCGCAGAATTCTGCGCGGAATTTTTGCAATCAGACACTAGAGCATTTTGCTGATGAAAATATCTGCAAGACAGATATTTTCATCAGGTTTCGCCGCCTCCATTTCTGCGGAAAAGCGTGGTTTTCCGCCTTATTACGGCGCGGGCGTCTGCTCCCGCAGACGCCAGAGCGTTACGCAATTTCATTGCGAAAACGCTCTACGAGCGATAGTCGGCGTTGAGGCTCACATATTCGTGACCGAGGTCCGAGGCCTGCATGCTGTAGCAGCCCGGGCCTTCGCCAAGCACGATGTCCACATCCACATCCTTCGCCTTGAGCAGTTCCGCAAGCTCGTCTTCCTTGTCGTCATTGACCGGCTGCCCGTGGCGGAAGCGCTCGATGCCGCACAGGAACAGGCTCACCCGTTCCGGCTCGAAGCTGGCCCCGCTGTAGCCCACCGCCGTGACGATGCGGCCCCAGTTGGCATCGCCGCCGTAGATGGCGGTCTTGACCAGCTGGGAGTGACCCACGCTGCGCGCCACCAGTTCGGCGTCCTCCGCGGTGGCCGCGCCGCTGACCCTGATGTGGATGACCTTGCTCGCGCCTTCACCATCGGCCACCAGCATGTGCGCCACTGTGGCGAGTATGTCCGTGAGCGCCCCTTCGAGCAGGGCCGCGTCGGCGGCGGACGTGGCGGCCACCCCCGACGCGCCGTTGGCAAGGCCGAGGATGGTGTCATTGGTGGAGGTATCGCCGTCCACGCTTACCCGGTTGAAGGTCGCGTCCACGGCGCGGCGGAACATCTCCTGCCAGGGGGCGCGTTCCACGGCGGCGTCGGTGAGCGCCACGCAGAGCATGGTAGCCATGTTGGGGCAGATCATGCCCGCGCCCTTTGCCATGACCGTGAGCCGCACCACGCCGCCGGAAAGACGCACCTCGCGCATGGCGAACTTGGGGAAGGCATCCGTGGTCATGAAGGCCCGCGTGAAGCCCTCGGCGTCACGGCTGCCCAGGCTTTGCGCCAGGGCGGGGAGCGCGGCGCGCCAGTTGTCCATCTTGAGATGCGCGCCCACCACGCCGGTGGAGATGGGCAGGATCTCGTCCGGGGCGAGGCCCAGGGCCTCGGCGGCAAGGCGCTGCGTCTCGCGGCAGTTGGCAAGGCCCTCGTCGCCGGTGCAGGCATTGGCCTGTCCGGAATTGGCAAGCACGGCGCGCACCTCGCGGCCGCTCGCCAGGATCTCCTGACAGACGCGCACCGGCGCGGCCCGGAACAGGTTTTTCGTGAACATGGCGGCCAGGACACAGGGACGGTCGGACACGATGAGGCCCAGATCGTCCCGGCCAGCCTTGCGGAAGCAGGCTTCGGCCGCGCCGGCCCTGAAACCCCGGGGGAGATCGTCGATCATGGTTGCTCCTGCGCGCAGGGAGCGCGCTCTCTGAAGGAACCGCTCTAAAACTCCAGGCTTCCCGGAGTGCGCGGGAACGGAATGACGTCGCGGATATTGCTGATGCCCGTGAGAAACATGAGCAGCCGCTCGAACCCCAGGCCGAATCCGGCATGCGGCACGCTGCCGAAGCGGCGCAGGTCCAGATACCACCAGTAATCTTCCGGCTTCTGGCCCAGTTCCGCCATGCGCGCTTCCAGCAGGTCCAGGCGTTCCTCGCGCTGCGAGCCGCCGATAAGCTCGCCGATGCGCGGCACCAGCATGTCCATGGCCGCCACGGTCTCGCCATCGTCATTGGCCCGCATGTAGAACGCCTTGATCTCGCGCGGATAGTCATAGACGATGACCGGGCGCTGAAAATGCGTTTCGGCCAGGTAGCGCTCGTGCTCCGTCTGGAGATCGATGCCGAAACTCACCGGATAGGCGAAATCGGCATCCGCGTCCGCCAGGATCTGCACCGCCTCGGCATACGGGATACGCGCAAAGGGCTGGCGCAGCATCCCCCTGAGCCGCTCCAGCAGCCCGGGTTCCACAAACCTGTCAAAGAGCGCCACATCCGCGCCGCAACGCGCGAGTACCTGCTCCACCACATGCCGGGTGAGGCTCTCGCCCAGTTCCATGAGGTCTTCCAGGTCGGCAAAGGCCATTTCAGGCTCGATCATCCAGAATTCCGCGGCATGGCGCGGCGTATTGGAATTTTCCGCGCGGAAGGTCGGCCCGAAGGTATAGACGCGGCCAAGCCCCAGGGCAAGGGCCTCGGCCTCCAGCTGGCCCGAAACCGTAAGGCTGCACGGACGGTTGAAAAAGTCCTCTCCCTGTTCGCCGGGGGCGAGGGTCGTCACATGGAACATCTCGCCCGCGCCCTCGCAGTCCGACCCGGTGAGCACCGGCGTGTGCACCCAGGCGAAGCGCCGCGAACGGAAAAACTCGTGCACCGCAAAGCCGGCTTCCGAGCGGATGCGGAACGCCGCGCCATACTTGTTGGTGCGCGGCCTGAGGTGCGCGATGCCGCGCAGGAACTCGTCCGAATGCCGCTTCTTCTGCAGGGGGAAGGTCTCGGGATCGGCCCCGCCGAACACCTCCACCCCGGCCGCGCGCAGCTCCCACTTCTGGCCCTTGCCCGGTGAGGGCACGAGCTGCCCCCACACGCGGAGCGCCGCGCCGGTGTTGGACTCGCCCAGCGCCGCGTGCGCCGGGGTGCCGTCATCCACGATGCACTGGAGGTTGGCAAGGCAGGAGCCATCGTTCAGCTCCACAAACGAAAAACCCTTGGCATCGCGCCGGGTGCGGACCCAGCCGCACACGGTGACGGAATCAGCCGGTTTTTCGGCCTGAAGGACATCGACGATGAGGGTGCGCTGCATAGGAACTCCTCCGGGACACAGGCCCGCTGAGGGGAACTGGGGGATGAGACGGCAGCATAGCCTTTTCCCGGAGACGGCTCAAGACATGCGCCACGACAAAAAAAGGGGGGCCGAAGCCCCCCCTTGCATGTCCGTTCGCGAAGCGGCTACTCGTCGCCTTCCCACTTGATGAAGCCAGGCTCCACGTTGCTCATGGCGTTGACGATGAGTTCCACCAGACCGCCGTAGGCGAAGCTGTTCTTGGAATACAGGTCATTGTGCTCCAGAAGCTCGCGGATCTGGCCCTTGCAGTTGGAACACGGGGCGCAGATGTATTTCTTGGTCTCGGGTCCGAGGCATTCCTTGAAGGCTTCGCCGATCTGCCACAGCTTTTTGCGGCCGGAGATATTGCCGCGCCATTCGTCGATATTGTTGCGCGTCATGATGGCGAAGCCGGAGCCGCCGCCGCAGCAGTAGTTGTCCACGCCGTGGCAGGGCATTTCCCGGAACTTGGGCGCGATCTTGTGCAGGATGTCGCGCTGGGGCTTGACGATGCCCATGAGGCGCACGGCATTGCAGGGGTCGTGCAGGGTCACGGGGAAGTCGTTGCGCGACGGATCGAGCTTGAGCCGGCCGCCGAGCACGATGTCGCGCAGGGTGACGTAGCAGCTTTCGCGCGGCACCTGATACTCGTAGGGGATGACGCGGTCGGCGACGACGGTGATGGCCTTGTGGGCATGGCCGCACTCGCCGACGACGATCTTCTTGACGCCGAGTTCCTTGGCCGCAAGCATGTGGTCAAGGGCGATGCGGGCGAGCTGGGCGTCATCGTAGAAAACGCCGTAGTTCACGCCGTCATAGGCAACGGCCTTGCTCGAAAGCGTCCAGGAAAGTCCCGCCTCCTGGAAGATGAGCGAGAAGGCCGCGATATTCTCCGGCCAGGCCATGATCTCGCCGGCATTGTGCAGCAGCATGATGTCCGCGCCCTTCACGTCGAAGGGGGTGGTGATGCCCACACCGGTGATCTCGGAATAATCCTCGTCGATGAACTCCACATTTTCGCGGACGACATCGGGGGTCATGCCGGTGGAGGAGCCGACCTTGAGCTGGTTCATGGTGCCCTTTTCGTGCAGCTCCCGGGGATGGATGCCCAGCTCCTGGCTGAAGAGCTTGCGGATCTCGCGGGCGATGAGTCCGTTGTCCACGCCGATGGGGCAGGTCTGGGCGCAGCGGCGGCAGAGATTGCAGCGGTAGGCGAGTTCGCCCAGGCGCGCCACGGTCTTCCAGTTGAGTCCCATGTCGCCGTAGCGCCACTTGGCGAACGGCTCCTTCTTCACATACTGCTTGTAGATGCGGCGGAAGATCTCGGAGCGGTAGTTGGGGCGGTACATTTCGTTCTCGCCCGACATTTCCCAGAGATGACACGCCTGGGAGCAGGAGTTGCACTGGACGCAATTCTCCATGCTGCTTTCCAGCATGGGCAGGCACGTCCAGTTGTTCTCCTTGGAGAAGAGCTTGCGCATGCCCGTGAGGAACCTGTTGACCAGTTCCTCCTCTTCCTGGGGATTCTTGGGCTTGGGAATATTGAGCACGCACACATCGTCGAGGATGCAGGCCGTGTTTTCCTTCTGCTCGTCGGTGAAGGGCTTCCAGGGCATGGGCTTCACGTCAAGCGCGAGTTCGGGCAGATCCTTGAGGTCAATGCTGACCATCTGCCCTTCAACGGTGGAAACATCTTTCAGGGACAGCTTGTCTTTCATGTCGGGACTCCCTACTCGTCGTTCTTGGGGGCTGCGGGGTTGGTGGTAGCCACGTCCACCCAGGTCCTGGGGCTGCCGTCGCCGGCGATGTGCGGGGCGGCCCAGGTCACCTGGTACTGGAGCATCTCGTCGATGATCTTCTTGTTCTTGTCGCTGTAGACCGTGGCTTCGTCACCCCAGCGGATGTCATGGTACAGGAAGTACTTCATGATCAGGTGCCCCATATTGGTCACGGGGATGGCGATCATCAGGAAGAAGCCCACAAGCATGTTAAGCACGAACCAGGCGCTGCCAAGCGGCTGGAAGTTGAAGGTGAAAAGATTGTGGATGAAATCCCGCGCCAGCTGGTAGTAGGAGGGGTTGAACGCCCAGGCGCAGAGCGTGAGCAGCCCGAAGAGGACAAAGGAACCCAGATTGATGTACTGCTCCACCGTGGTGTACTTCTTGAGGCCCGCATCCTCCCGGCGGCGCAGGATCAGCGCGATGCCGCCGCCCGCGATGCAGAAGGCGCCCAGCAGGACGACCGCATTGATGACATTGGCGACAAAGGTCATGAAGGCGCCCTGCGGGTCAACGCCGAACAGCTGGAGCAGGACCGCGAACACGAGGATGATGGTGCCGCCCATGAGCATGTACATGCCCACATGGAAGGGATAGGTGCGGATCCAGAGCTTGGGATTGTGCTCATAGGTCGCATGCAGGCAGAGCACTTCCACAAGGATGCCCTTGATGTCGCCCCAGTGGTCCACATGGCGTTTTTTCGTCCACCAGTCCTTTTCTTCCATGTAGCTGCCGCCGTAGGCTTCCTTTTTTGGCCCTTCATGCGGGATGGGATACAGCTCCCAGCGGATATGGAGCGGGCTTGCCTTGAGGTAGGTCCTGATCTTCAGCGCGGCAAGGCAAATGAAGCCCAGCACGGCCAGGTAGCCCAAGAGGTAGAAGAGTGTCATCATGCGTTTTCTCCCATGCTTCAGGATGCCGCCGCGCAGCCGCATGGCGGGGTTTTGCCGGAATTCTGCCGCCCGGCGCCAACCGGCCGGAACCGCCGGAACGGGAAACACGCCGTCAGTCCGCGCCCCGCGCGGGCAACGCCCGCGCTGCCGGCAGACGGCGGCGCGTGCGCGGGTTCACGGCAGGATTCGTGACGGGTTCCCATCCATACCCGAATACCGGAGAAATGGAAAGCGCTCTTTTCCAATCGCAGCAAGAGGCTTTTCCAGGACCCCGGAAATTTCCGCGAATAAATCCGCCCTGTTGCGGTCCAGGCCGTTGCGCGAAAAAAACTTCACGCCGGGCGGCGCGCCGCCTGCCTCAAAGGTAGGGGGAAAACAGCCAGCAGGCCGCGTTACGCAGCCTGACCGCCAGGGGCGCGGCCACAAGCTCGTCGTGGACAAGCTCGCGGCTCCTGCCGATGGTGGCGTCGATGAATTCCACGATCCGCGCCTGGAAGGCGGCGTCAAAGACCTCCATGTTCAGTTCGAAGTTCAGGCGCAGGGAACGGGCATCCAGATTGGCCGAACCCACCTGGGTATAAAAGTCGTCCACAGCCAGGAGCTTGGTGTGTGCAAACGGGGGCGGCTGGAACCAGACGCGCACGCCGGCGGCGAGCAGCCCGGGCAGAAGCCGGCAGGTGGCCCAGTTCATGTAGGGAAGATTGTTTTTCTGCGGGAGCACCACGCGCACATCCACGCCCCGCTGCCCCGCCGAGCGCAGGGCGGCCATGAGGTCATGCGAGGGCAGGAAATACGGGGTCATGATGCGCACGCGCTCGCGCGCCACGTTGATGGCGCCGCAGATCAGGTCATTGAGCACATCCGCGTCGTTGCCGGGACCGTCCACGATGACGCGGCACCGGCTCGGACCCGCCTCCGCATCGGGCAGCGGCGGCAGCGGGACATATTCGTCCGTGCAGAAGTTCCAGTTGAGCTGGAAGGCATGGCGCAACTGGCTGACCACGGGACCCTCGCAACGGAAATGCATGTCCTGGATGCGATGGGGTCCCGCGCTTTCCAGGTTGCCGTCGGCGATGTTCATGCCCCCGGTGAAGCCCACGGCATCGCAGATAAGCACCTTGCGATGATTGCGGAGGTTGATGGTCAGGCTCGGCGGCAGCAGGGCCGGCGGCAGAAAGCGCGCGGTCCGCACGCCGCGCCGCGCGAGCATCTTCCAGGGTTTGCGCCAGGAATAGAGGGCGCCCACGCCGTCCACGAGGACACGCACGTCCACGCCGCGCGCCGCAGCCGCGGCGAGCGCCTCCACGAAGGCGTGCCCCACCTTGCCGGCATTGAAGATATAGGTGGCGAGAAAGACATGGGACCGCGCGGCAGCGATGGCCGCGAGCATGGCGGGATAGGCCTCGTCGCCGTTCTGCAGGGGACGCACGGCATTGCCGGCGCACAGGGGCACCCCCGTCAGCCTGCGCCCCGTGCGCGCAAGGCACAGGGCTTGCGCCGTCCCGATGTCCGGCTCTTCCCCGGACGGTCCGGGCGCCGCCGGGGGAAACGGCGCGGCCGGGCTGTGCGCCGCCTGGCGGCGCATGATTTTTTCGGCCCGGCTTTGCGCGCGGCTGATACCGAACAGGACATAGAGAAGCGGCCCGATGAGGGGCAAGAGAAGCACGCATGCCGTCCAGCCCAGGGCGGCCCGGGGGTCGTGCTTGGTGAGCAGCGCGTGCCCCGCGGCCACCCAGGAAAGGCAGTGGACGGCGAGAAACAGCAGGATCTCCGCTGTGAGGACAAGCATGGACACCTCCCGGAACGTTCAGCACGCGGGAGCTGTCCGCAACGGCGCGCGTCCCGCCCGACGGAACGTTTCAGGCCCCCGGATGCCCCGCGGGCATGGCGGCGCGGGCAACGCTCTCCCGCGCTAGCTGCGCACCGCCAGCAGGTCCACGCCCGTATTGCGGAGCACGCGCTCGGTGATGGAGCCGAGCAGCATGTCCCCCAGACCGTCGCGGCCATCGGTGTACATGACGATGAGATCCACCTTTTCCTCATCGGCGACGCGTACGATGGTCTCCGCCGGAGTGCCTTCCTCCACGCGCGTGTGGAAGGCCGCCCCCGCCGTTTCCAGCGCCTCGATGATGGGACAGAGGAGGGTCAGCCCCCTGGCCGCCGCCTCGCGCTGCAGCTCCGTGTGCGCCTCGCCGCCCACCACCTGCGAGACGGGTTCGGTAACATGGAGCAGCACGATCTCGCCCGCGCTGACGCCCATGGCCTTGACCAGAGCCTTGCGGGAGCGTTCGCCGTGGGTTTTGCCGCTGACCGGCAAAAGAACCTTGCTGTACATGACGCCTCCTTTCGATTCGCGCCCCGGCGCTTCGGCAGCTCGCATTCCCGCCCGGGTCCTGCCCGCATATGTTGGCATGTCACGGCGCTTTGTGCAAGCCCGGAAACGCGCGGGGCCGCCCCGTATCCGGCAGCGGCGGCTACTTGCGCTGCGCCAGGGCGATGCGGTTGCGCTCCACGGACACCGCCAGCTCGGGGAGCAGGTCCCTGAGCGCGTTCATGTCTCCGGCGCGGCCGGCCCGTTCCACGCATCGCGCCATGCGCGCGAGCACGCGGAAGCCGAAACTTTCCGACTCCTCCGCTATCCTGGCGGCCGCCTGCGCCACCATCCGGCCGCGTCCCGCGGCATGGGCCTCGGTCGCCTGCGCCATGGCCGCATCCAGACGCTCCACCAGTTCCAGAATGGCGGCATCCGGCGACGTGACGCCGGGGACGGACGCCCGCGCCGGAGAGACCTCCCCGGCGGCAGTGGGGTCCGCAGGAACGGCGGCGCCGGCATCGGCCGACGGCGTGGAAAACGCCGAGGAAACGGCGGAGGCCACCAGTGACACGCTCGTTTCCACAAAGTCCGTCACGCCGCCGGCAGGAGCCTGTCCGTCAGCCTCCGGCTGCCGGGGAGGATCCCCGGCGCAAGTCGCACCGGCCTGCGGCGCGGGCGTCGCAGGAGCCTCCGCGCGCGTGGCGCCGACGATGAAATCCATGAACGATCCCGCCATATCCGCGGCAGCGGCGGACGACGGCGCCGGAGCTTCCTCCCCGGACCCGCCGCCCCCCGTTTCCGGGGCGGCATCCGGCTGCGCCCGCTCCGTGCGGGGAATGGGCACAGGCTCGCCCACCCATTCACCGGGAACAGGCACGCTGGGACTCGTATATCCGCCGCGCGCGGCCGGTGCGGCATGCCGTGGCTCCTGCCGGGCGGCATCCGGGCGCCGGTCGCCGTCGCGCGGCGTTTCCGGCTTCGGACGGCGCGGCACGGGCGAACCGATGGGCATGGGTTCGCCCACCCATTCACCGGGGCTGGACAGGGCGGGACTCACATAGACCGACGCGCGGGCGGCCGCCGGAACCTCGGGAGCGTCCCCCGCCGTGGAAGCGGGGGGAACGGCCCGCGGCACCGTAGGCCCGTGCAACGCTGCTTCGTCTTCTCCGGCGCGTTCGTCGTCCGCCGGAGCGTCCGGGTCGGCTTCCGGCAGCGGCGCCCCCATGGATCCCGCAGCGGAACGGCCGTCCGCCGCCGGTGACGACGCGCCGGCGGCATCCGCCGCAACCGGCGTGACCTCCACCGCATATGCCATGAAGGGATCGCCCGCTTCGCCACTCCCGGCACCGGCGCCGTCGCTCAGGGCGGAGACGGGCGCCGCGTCTTCCCCGGCATCGGGAGGCGTCGGCGCGCAGGCCACCCCGGGCGCGGTGTCCGCGCCCGCCGTGGACCCGGCCGATCCGTCTTCCGTTTCTTCTCCCGGCAGGCCGGAAACGGCGGGCGTCTCCTCCGGGCATTCCGGCGGAAGCTCCCGTTCCTCCCCACCCGGGCCAGCGGCCGCCAGATCGGACCCTGCCTCTTCCGGCAACGGGACTTCTTTCGGCAACGGGGCTTCTTTCGGCAACGGGGCATCTTCCGGCAGCGGGGTTTCCTGTTCCACCACGCCGTCTTCGGGACCGGCGGCCATTCCGCCGTCCCCGGCGGCAGACGGCATCGACGGCTCCGGCGCCGCGGGGGGAGCCGCCTCCGCTGTCGCGCCGGCATCGGCATTTTCCGCGGGCGCGTCCTCAGCCGCCACCGCAACGGACGAAGCCGCGGCTGAGGGCGCGGTCTCCGGCGGGGCATCCTCTCCGGGATCCCGGGCCTCCGTCCCGGCTCCAGCGGCATCCTGAACGGCGGCAGCGGCAGGGGCGGCGGCGCTGTCTCCCGAAGCCCGCGCCGTCTTTTCCTGCGGCACCGGTTCCGCGCGGCGCGCGCCCCGCATCACGTCCCGCACGGTCTGCCGCAGGGCCTCCGCATCCACTGGCTCCAGCAGGGCGTGGGTGAAGCCGCTGTCCGCCAGCAGGTTCCACTGGCTGTCGTCCACGGTGACGGCCAGCACCTTGCAGCCGGAAATGCCGGCAGCCGCGGCGCGCTCCAGAAATTTCCTCACCATGTCCGCCGCGGCGGGCAGGGCATATCGCCCCTGCGCGACCAGAAGCACGGCGGGATCGGCCTCGTGACGCCGCAGGGCCTCGTGCTCGCTCCCGGCTTCGCTGCATCTGCACGGCAGGTCCGTCAGCATCCGCGCCAGCTCGCGCCGCTGCCGGGGGTCCTCAGCCACGATGATGACATGGGGACGGGCATCGGCGGGCATTTCCTCCGCGTTGTCCTCCAGCGGCTCAAGGTGCAGCGAAAAGGCGATGGTCGTTCCGTTTGGTCCGTATTCCATGCCCACATACCCGCCATGACGCGCCGCCAGTTCCCAGGCCCGCGCCAGCGCAAGGCTGGAGCGATCCCGCGGGGGCGCGCCCGCGCCGGTATCCGTGACCGTAAACAGGATATTGCCCGGGTCGGAGCTTTCCGGAACGCGCCGGGCCGAGAGATGGACAGCCCCCTGACGCGTGGCGCGGACAGCGCTTTCCAGCAACAGCCCCAGCGTCTCGCCGAGCGCCCGGGCATCTCCCCGGTAGAGCTGGCCGAGATGCGGCGGCATGTACCAGGCGAGGCCAATGCCCGCATATTCCGCCGCCGGGGCAACGGCGCCATGGGCTTCACGCAGCAGGCGCTGAAGATCGAAGGCCGTGGCCGCGCCCCCGCCCACCCCGGAGGCGGCGTCGTCCCCTTCGCCGCCGGGTCCGCCCCCGGTGTCCGCATGGCTGAGCACATCCGCCATGCGCCGCGCCGCCGCAAGCATGCCCGCGGCATATTGCCGCACCGCCGGCGGCAGGGCGCACTGCTCCAATGCCGCGCCCTCGCGCAGCAGATCATCCAGCGGCGCGCGCAAGGCCCCTTCGCGCGCTTCGGCCCTGGCACGGTCCGTGACCATGGCCGCCTGGAGCGGCACCTTCAGCCCTTCCGCCGCGTCCGCTTCGTCCGGCGCGGCAGTGCCGGACGCGGCGGCCGGGTGCCCGCCCGGGATCAGGCGCAGATTGGGGTCATCCAGCGGATGTTCCAGCGTGATGATCCCGTCGCCGTCCGGTTCATGACCGTCCTGGGCAGGGCCGGACGAGGCGGACGCGGCGGTTCCCGGGGGCATGTCCGCCGGAGCGCCGGTGGCCGCGATGAGCAGCGCGCTCAGGGCCGTACCCCACAGGGGCGCCGAGGCAAGCAGGTTGGGCGGTATCCCGAAATCAAGGCCCAGGACCCCGCCGGCCACAAAGAGCGGCGGCAGGAGACAGCCAAGAAGAAAACGGCGCGCCCCCCCGATCCCCATGATCCACGCGCCGAGCGCCGTGGGCACGAAGAACAGGGTGGCGGCGGGCCAGAGATCGAGCCAGCGGTCAAGCCACGCCCAGCCCGGCACCAGGGGCAGCAATGCCAGCACCGCGCCGGGCAGGGAAAGCAGGAGGAGCTGAAAATCAAGGCTGCGCGAGCGTTCGCGCGTACGCATGAGATGCCGCCCCACATGGGGCAGGAGCATGAGCGCGATGCCCGGCGCCAGCGTGGCGGCGGCCTGTCCCGGGCCGGGGCGGTTGCCGCCGGCGTCCGGCATGCCGAGCAGGGCCTGCCCGAGCGCCACAGCCACATACAGCGCCGTCCAGATTCGCCATTGCCCGTTTTCCGAAAGCCCGCGCAGCAGGCAGAGGAGCATGACCACGCCCAGGGCCAGGATGGCCGCCGTGCGCGCGAGACTGCCCCAGTTGGTGGCGGCGTCCGCAGGGGTACGCACCATGGGCGAGAACCAGAGTCCGGGCATTCCGTCAAGCCGGATATAACAGGTCAGGGGTTCCGCGCCGGCTTCCGGCAGCAGCAGGACATTTCTCTGCGCCGGGCTGGATTCGCGCCATTCCAGGGCGCCGCTCAGGTCATTGCGTTCCGGCTCGTACAGCATGGGCGTGCCGGGGATGCTCTCGCCCATATCCAGCAGGAACGTCGCGGGCCGCTCCCCGGCGCCCAGAGGCGCAAGCGTGAAGCGGAGCCACATGACGCCCTCGGCGCGCGGCAGCTTCTCGAGGACAAGCGGCGCATAGTCGGCCGCCCGGCCGGGAGCCGCCGCCTCCTCGATATCCAGGGCGGCGCTTTCGTCCAGCAGGTACTCAAGATAGGGCATGAGCGAGAGGTTCGGCTCGCCGCCGCGCGTGGGCACCATGGCCTGCGGGACGCGGACGCCCGTTGCCCGGGGGGTCTGCGCGGCGGCAAGCGCCGGCGCGGGGACCGTCTGCCGCGCCCCGGAGCGCACATCGGGGCGCGCCTCCGGCAGGAGAGCTTCCGCGGCGCGGCACGGAACCGCCAGAAAAACAAGCCCCGCCAGCGCGACAAGGGCCATGCCCGGCGCGGCCGCCCGCAGCAGGCGGCGCCACATCGAACCCCACATCCCCGTGATCGTCATAGCGTCATTGTCTCCGAAGCGGCTCTTCCAACCGCCGAACCATTTCCGCAACAGCGCGTCCGTCAGGAGCGCGCGCGTGCGGATTGACCCCGAGCAGCCTGCGCCAGGCCGCCACGGCCTCGTCCCTGCGGCCCAGATCGGTATAGAGCACCACGCCCACATTGAAGAGGGCATTCTCATGGCGGGGATCGGCGGCCAGCGCCTTGCGGAAGCACTCCACGGCCTTTTGCGGCGCCTTGTCTTCCCGATACATGATGCCGAGATCCGTGAGCACGTCGGCATTGCCGGGAGCGAGCGCCAGCGAGCGCTCATAGGCATGGATGGACTCACGGACACGGCCCGCGTCAAAAAGCAGGTTCCCCAGTTCCGCCCAGTCTCCCGCGGAATCCGGCGTCGTGCGGACGGCCGCTTCCAGGGCTTCGAGCCGCGCCGCCAGCTCGGGCGGCAATCTGGAAGCCGATGGCCCGGGAGCAACGGCGGGGCGCCCGTCGTCGCCGTCGGACGCCACGGCAGGCGGCGCAGCCCCCCCCGCAGCGGGCGCGGGGGAAATTTCCGCCCCGCGCATATCCCCGAGAACGCCGGGGAGCAACGTCCCCAGATAGAGACCGAGGACCAGCGTCAGCGCCATGCCCGCCATGCAGGAGGAAAGCCGCACCGTACGGCCGGCAGCCGGGGAGGCCGCGGCGGGATGCCGGGAGCGGTCCCTGCGCGCGTTCACGGGAGCGGAAGGACATGCCCCGGCAGGGGCCTCCGGTCCCGTCGCTCCCGAGGGAGGGGAGGACGCGGGCGTGCGCCCGGGGGCGTCCGCATTCTTTCTGGATCTGCGACGGGCCATCTCCACCTCGCTCCGGCGCGCCTCGCCGGGGCACATGCTCCGCAACGCGGCCCCGCCGCCCGGTGACATGCCTGGCGCCGGGGCGCGGTTCTCCCCACTTCTCTACAACCGGAGGGGAAAAGAGGCAAGGCGCCTTTTCAGCGCCTGTCCGCTCCCGTGCCGGAACGCCCCGTGGCGCCATGTTCAGGGGCGGCTTTCCGCGCCGGCGCCGTCTTCGCCGCAGCGTCCCCGCCCGCGCGCTTCTCCCCTTCTCCGGGCAACGGGGCCTTTTCCAGCTCCTCGCGGATACTTTGCCGCAGGCTCTCGTCCGCATCCGGGTCATGCAGCGCCATGCTCAGATGCTCCACCCCGCGGGCGGGATCATTGAGGTAATGGAGGTAGAGCACCCCGAGGCTGTAGCGCATGGGCGCGCTTTCCCGGGTGCGGAGCGCCTCTTCGAGGAGTTTCGCGGCCTCGGCGTGCCTGCCCTGATTATGCCGGATGACGCCGAGCAGATAGCGCGTGCGCGCGTCCTGCGGGTCCAGCGCAAGGGCGCGCGTGGCGAAGCTCTCGGCCCCGTCCCAGCTGCCCATGGTCATGAGCCGTTCCGCGATCTGCATCAGGGCGGCCTTGTTGCCGGGGTCTCTGGCAACCTCCTGCATGAGGCGGCCCACCTCGTCCGTCCCGTCGGCCGGTGGCTGCCCGGTGGCGGCCGTCTGCGCGGCAAAGTGGCGCACCGTGAGTCCTGGCGAGGTGAAGCGTTCCACCAGCGACGCCACGAGCATGGCCGCCAGCCCCAGACCGAGGGCGACCACCAGGACCCGGGCGCGTCCCGTGAGGGCGTTCTCCCTAGCCACGGCGGGCGCGCTCCCACCGGGCGAAACGGGCGGCAAGCCCGCGCTGCCGGCTGCCCATAAAGGCGAGATACGCCCCAAATCCAAGCCAGACCACGGCATTGGCCGCCATGAGCCAGATGATGGTATCCATGCATTCCCTCCGAAAAGCGATTCCAGACAGTGCGGTCTGGCGCAAAACCGTCAGATGCCGTCGTCGTCCCCGGCGGCGGCCTCCAGCCGCGCCGCCAGATCCAGCTGGCGTTTACGCAGCCACACAAGCCCGGCCCAGAACAGCCCCAGGGCAAGCACGCAGGCCAGTGCCGTCAGCTTCATCTCCGGTTCAAGGCCGCCGCCCCTGGCGGCAAAGACCGCCGGGTGGATGGAGCGCCAGATGCGCGCCGAAACAAAGACCAGCGGCACATCCAGAAAGGCGGCCACGCCCACCACGGCGCAGACAAGACGCCGCCGCTCCGGGGCCATGTCCAGCCCGCGCAGCAGCAGGTAGGCCGCATAGACGAACCACATGACGAGCGTCGTGCTCAGGCGCGGGTCCCAGGTCCACCAGACGCCCCAGGACTTGCGCGCCCAGATCATGCCCGTGACGAGGGCAAGGCCGCTGAAGAGCACCCCCACCTCGGCGGCGGCGGCGCACAGCCTGTCCGCGGCCGCGCTGCGGCGCGCAAGCACGGCGATGGAGCCGAGAAAGACAAGAAAAAAGCTGAACAGCGCCCACCAGGCGAGCGGCAGGTGAACATAAAAGATCTTCTGCATCAGGCCGAGCGTGGCTTCTTCCGGCGCATACAGATAGATGAGCCACTGGCAGGCCGCCAGGGCCACGCCCCCGGCAATGGCGAGCAACTGGGGCATCAGTCCTCTCCCGGATAAAGGAAACCGAACAGAACAAGCCCGGCGCCCAGAAAGACCGCGTCGAACGCCGCCGCAAGGCCGAGCCAGGCGCGCGGACCGTCCGGCGCCGGAGCGCCCAGGCACTGCGCGCCCACACCGATGCCCGCCAGCAGGAGGGGCGTCAGCAACGGAAAGAGGATGACCCCCAAAAGGGACTCCCGCCCCGACTGGCCCTGCGCGAGCGCGCCCAGCAGCGAACCCAGGGCGCACATGCCCACATCCACCAGCGCCAGGGAGACCGCCCCCGCCAGCGGCAGCGCCTCCAGCCCCTGGCCGAGAAAGATCATGGCCGCGGGCAGAAAGACCGCCTGCGCCAGCAGCAACAGCAGCAGCCCGGCCAGCATCTTGCCGAGCCAGACCCCCTGGATGGGCGCGGGGCAGAGCGCCAGGCCCAGACGCGCGGCGTTGACCTCTTCCAGATCATAGAGCCGGTTGAAAATGAGCACCTGCGAAAAGGCGGAACTCAGCCAGAACATGGCGGCGGCGGCCTGGGGACCCACGCGTTCCCCCGGACCCTGCGCGAGGCTGAACACAAAGAGGAGGAGCAGGCCGAGCAACAGCGCCTGCACAAGCCCGTTGCCGCGCGCGAGCGAAAGCGCGAGGTCCTTGCGGGCGACGGCCAGGCTCAGGCGCAGCATGCGCGCCCTCCTTCCGGGGCAAAAAACGCCGGGGCCGGCCCATCATAGGTCACGGAACCCCGCGTGAGGGCCACCACCCGGTCCGCCAGGGGCGCGTCCCCGGCCAGGTCATGGCTGACAAGCGCCACGCAGGCCCCGCGTTCCCGCGCCGCGGCGATCTCGCCGCGCAAAAGGTCGCGCGAGGGCGCGTCCAGCCCGGTGGCGGGTTCGTCCAGAAGCAGGATGTCGGGCGCGAGCATGAGCACCCTTGCCAGATTGAGCCGCTGCGCCATGCCGCGCGAGAAGACGCGCGCGCGCTCATGGGCATGGTCAGCAAGCGCCACCCGCTCCAGCAGGGTCAGGAGCGCCTCCCGGTCCAGCGGCAGCTGATGGGCCGCGCGCCAGAAGGCGAGATTTTCCAGGGCGGTCAGGTCGGGATAGAGAAACGTGGCGTGCCCCACATAGCCGAGGCGCGGTTCGGGACCCGGGGCGCCGCCCTCCGGGCGCAGGAGGACGCGGCCCGAACTCGGCCGGGAAAGCCCGGCCATGATCTTGAGCAGCGTGCTCTTGCCCGCGCCGTTGCCGCCGGTCACCAGCGTGACGGTGCCGCGCGCGAAGGCGCAGTCCACGTTCCTGAGCACCAGGGCCGCGCCGTAGCGCTTGCCCACGCGCTCAAGGACAAGCTCAGGCATGGGGGGCATCCCCCCCGGCGCCGGGCGCGGGGGCGCCATCCGCGGCCGCCCTGCCGCGCGCCCCTCCGCCAAGGCCAAGCAGCGGCAAGAGGCACATAAGCGCGCCGCCGATCCAGATCCAGTTGACGAGCGGCTCCACGCTGATCTTGACATAGACGCGCAGGTCTTCATCCATGCCCAGGAGGGAGGCGTAAATGTCCCGGGCCGGCCCGGAAATGACATCCACCTCCGAGAACTGCATGCTCCCGAACTTGGCATAGATGCGGCGTTCGGGCGCCACCGTGCCAAGCGGCTCGCCGCCCCGGCTCACGGCCAGGCGCGCCACCAGATAGTCATAGCCCGGGCGCTCGCCGTCTTCCACCGCCTCCAGCTTCACGGTATAGCCGCCCACCTCGCCGCTCTCGCCCCTGGCGAGCAGAAGCTCCCGATCCTGCGTATACGGCCCGGAAAAGGCGATGCCCAACGCCAGGAGCGCAAGACCGCAATGCGCCCCGAGGGCCGCGCGCGCGCGCGGGGAGCGGCGCACCGCGCGCTCGGCCAGGAGCATGCCCGCGTCCACGAGGATGGCGATGGACGCGGCGGCGGCCACCAGCGCCGTGGGACGGCGGTAGCCAAGCAGCCAGATAACGGTCCCGGCGGCCACAAAGGCCCCCGCTGCCACGAGGAGCCGCCCCCCGTGGCGTGACGCCCCGGCGGGAGCCTGCCCGCCGCTCCACGCGAGCCACGGGCAGGCCGCCAGCAGGACCAGCAGGAGCGCGCCCAGCGGCAGGCAGACGCGGTTGTAGAAACTCGCGTCCAGCCCGCGCGGCGCGCTGCTCCAAAGCGTGCTCAACACCGGCCACATGGTCGCCACCAGAATGATGGCCGCCAGGGCGAGAAAGATCCATGCCACCAGCACCAGCGCGCCTTCCCGGCTTTCCGGCGAGGCCAGGGGGCGCCCCTGCGGTCCCGCGCACCAGAGCGTCCAGCCCGTGACGGCCAGGCCGGCAAGGACAAAGAGGAAGAGCGGCGTGCCCACCCCGCCGTCGCCAAAGGCATGCACGGACTGGATGACGCCGCTGCGCGTGAGATAGGTGGCGAAAAACGCCATGATGACCGTCAGGGCCATGAGTCCGGCCGACGCCCGGCCGAGCTTGCCGCTGCGGTTTTCCACGGCGAGGATGTGCAGAGCCGCCGTGGCCGCGAGCCACGGCAGGAGCGACGCGTTTTCCACCGGGTCCCAGGCCCAGTAGCCGCCCCAGCCCAGTTCCATGTATGCCCACCAGGCGCCCAGCACAATGCCCGCCGTCAGCAGGAGCCACGAGACGAGGATGAAGGGCCGCGTCAGACGGAACCACCGGCCCTCGTCACTTCCCGCGCCTGAAAGCAGTTGCGCCAGGGCAAGGCAGGCGGGCACGCCGAACCCGGCATAACCCAGGAAGAGCAGCGGCGGATGAAAGATCATGCCGGGATTCTGGAGCAGCGGATTGAGACCGTTGCCGTCCACGGGCACCGGCTCCTGCATGAGGAAGGGATTGCTCCAGCTCGTGAGCAGGAGGCAGAAAAAGGCCATGATGGCGCAGTTGAACGCTTCATACCAGAGACGCGTGCGCGGCGAAAGCCCGGCGTGGGCGCGCGTGACGGAAAACAGGCTGCCGCACAGCGCCGCCGCCAGCGCCCAGAAGAGCAGGGAGCCGGGCTGCCCGGCCCAGAACGCCGTGAGCCTGTAGAACAGCGGCAGGATGGCGTCCGTGTACGAGGCCACATATTCCACACGGTAGTCCTGCCAGAACAGGGCGTGGAGCAGGCAGGCCGCGGCAAGGAAAAGGGCGCCGGTCATCCCCCACTGGGCCTTTTCCAGCAGGCGGAGATGATCGCTGCGTCCCTGCCAGAGCTGGAGCAGGGCCATGCCCCCGCCGCCAAGCGCGCAGAGGAGGGCCAGGAGGAGCATGGCATAGGCGAAGACGTACATGGGGATTCCTTGGCTGGGAGGATTGCCGGGCCAGACCGGGCAGGAGGGATGCCCCGGCGCGGACCGCGCCGCAACGGCCGGGAACGCCCGCGGCCCGTCACGCCGCGGGACCGCGGAAAACCGCGTTTTTCGCGTGCGATCCGGCGCTAGCTCGCGCGATTTTCCTTCTGATACTTGGAGGGGCACTTGGTCATGAGCACCCTGGCGGAGAAACGCCCGTCCGCGCCCATGCCGCCCTCGACGATGACCTCGGCCCCCGGCTTGAACGCGTCCGGCACCACGCCGCGATAGTCGACGAGCAGGGTCTCCGCCGCGTTGTCCTTGTCTTCCAGGCGAAAGGTCACGCCCATGGCGCCGGACGGCGTCTCAATGCCCGCCGGGGACACGGTGCCGAAGATCCGCGCCGCCGCAAGCTTGTCGCCGCTCGCGGCGCGGGCCTCGGCCACATTGAGGAAATACACGCTGTTTTCCGAAAAACCGGTATAGGCGAGAAAACCGACCCCGCCCAGAAAGAGGAGAAAGGCGGCCACATAGAGGGGTGTGGAATTCCTGCGCGCCATGCATGCTCCTGATTGGGTCCGGAACCGCCCGTCACGGAGAGGCCCCGCCGCTGTTGCATATCTGCCCAAAGGTCGCAATCTAGCGGATTTTCCCGCCACTGACAAGAATCATTCCTGCCGGCACGGAACGCCCGCGCCGGTGGTCACTGCCCGGCCGCAGGGGTGCCCCGGCGGGTGAGCGCCTTGCGCCGCTCCCGCGCCAGGGCGCGCAGGTCCGCCACATTGTCGCTTTCGTCCATGATCTCGCTGCCGAGGATCTCTTCCAGCACATCCTCCAGGGAGACCACGCCCGCCAGGCCGCCGTATTCGTCAAGCACGGCGAAAAGATGGACGCGCGCGCCCAGAAGCTCGCGCAGGAGGACATCCAGCGTCTGGCTTTCCTGCACGAAATGCAGGGGACGCATGATGGCCGAAAGGGGCACATCCACCTTGTCCTCGGCGTAGCAGCGGCCGAGAGTGCGGCGTTCCACCAGGCCCACGAGGTCCTCGTTGTCCTCGCCATAGACAGGGATGCGGCTGAAATGCCAGATGCGCGGGTCCTTGTAGGCGTCGGCCACGGTGACGTCGTCCGGCAGGGAGAAGACCACGGTGCGCGGGGTCATGATCTCGTGGACGCGCTTCTGGTCGAGCGAGAGCACATTGCGGACGAAATGCTCCTCATAGGGCTGGATGCGGCCAGCCTTGCGCGAAAGGCTGGTCATGGCCCGGATGTCGTCCTCGGAGATCTCCGGCTTGCCGGACTTCGACGAGAGCAGACGCGTCATGAGCCGGGTGAGCCAGAGCAGGGGGGAAAGCACCTTGACCATGAGCATGATCGGCCGCGCCAGCATGGAGGCCACGGGCGCGGCATAGGCCACGCCGAGCGTCTTGGGCATGATCTCGCCAAAGGCCAGGATGATGATGGTGAACGCCACGGCAAAGAGCGCCATGTGCGACGGCCCGAACACCGCGAGGAACGCCGCGCCCGCAATGGCGGACCCGGCCGTGTTGGCAACGGTATTGAGCGTGAGGATGGCCGCGATGGGACCGTCCACGTCGCTCCGCATGGCATAGAGCAGCTCGCCCGAGGCTTTGCCCTCGCTACGAAGGCGTTCGATGGCGGACCATGGCACCGCATAGAGCGCGGCTTCGGCAAGGGAACAGAAAAAGGAGACGAAAACGGCCACTCCGACGGCCATGATGAGCGTGACCATGAAGGCATCCCGGCAAGTGGTTCGCCGCCCCGGCGCGGTGCGGCCCAGTCGCTTTCAGCATAGCCCGGCTGCGGAAATTTGGCAATGGGCGCGGCCATTGCGCCAGGACGGGCGCCGAAAAGCATGGTTTCTCGCTCTCTCGGCAGCTACGCCGCCGCAATATCCTTGCGGATTTTGTAGTGTCTGCTTTTGCAATTAGACACTAAAAGCTCAGACCTCATTAAAATAAAAAGACAAAGTACGCTATGTTTTTTTGTTTGCCAGTAAAAGGGAGGGGGTTCCGCTCACCGCCCGAAGCGGAGCGAAGGGCGGGGGCTGTCGCCGCAAGGATCCGAAAAAATAAGAATTTTTTGCGCCGGCAAGGAAATGGGCGATTTTTGGAGGGAGTGTACTCAGGTACATGACCGACAAAAATCGCACAGTGACGCGACCGAAGGCGGCGCGAAGCGCCGTGCCCGTTCGAGCGAAGCGAGGTACGGGCATCGTCCGCAACGCGTCAGGCCGGCGCGAAAGCCACCCGGAGGGCGCGCCGCAGGCGCGTTTGCGTTGTCGCGCGAAGCGCTGCTTACGCAAATGGACAGCAACGCAAGGCTGTTTTTGACGGATAATTGCGGTAGTACACAACCCGCCGCATCCCCAACCGGCAGCGCATCGATAGGGCTTAACCCTCGCCGGCCGCGGCCGCCAGCTCCGGCAGGACCGCCTCCAGCAGGCGCCCGAGCGACTCCCCGGCCCTGCCCGCCACGGCGATGACCTCGTCCAGGGGCGCGGGCGCCATGCAGTCCGGCAGGTTTTTGTTGGTCAGGCAGGAAATGCCGAGGACCCGCATGCCCCGGTGCCGCGCGGCAATGACCTCCAGCACCGTGCTCATGCCCACGGCGTCCGCCCCCCATTGGCGGTACATGCGCGTTTCGGCGGCGGTCTCCATTTCCGGGCCGTGGACGCCGATATAGACGCCCTGCTCCAGGCGCAGGCCGAGGCGCAGGGCCGCGTCGCGCGCCAGGCGCCGGAACCCGGCATCAAAGGGCGCGCTCATGTCGGGAAAACGCTCGCCGAACCCGTCGCAGTTGGGACCCGTGAGCGGCGAAACGCCGGTGTGGTTGATCATGTCGCTCATGCACATGAGGGAACCGGATTCAAAAAGCGGATCGAGCGCGCCCGCGGCGTTGGTGATGACCAGGGCGCGGATCCCCAGGCCGGCCATGACGCGCACGCCCATGCAGACCTCGGCCGGGGTGCGGCCCTCGTACAGATGGCAGCGGCCCAGCTGGGCGAGCACGGGCACGCCGGCGAGGCGCCCCCACACAAAGGCGCCCTCGTGGGAATCCACGCCCGGACGCGGCATGCCGGGAAGGCCGGCGAACGGCACGCGCACGCTCCCCGCCCCTTCAAGCAGGGCGCCGGCGATGCGGGACAGGCCGGTGCCGAGCACCAGCCCCACGGGCGGGCGCGACAGGTCGGCCTTGCCCCGCGCAAGGGCGGAACGGAGCGCGGCCACGGCATGCTGGACTTCCTGGGGATTTTGCATAGAATCATCTCTTGGTGGAGGGAACGGCGATGGACGCCTTGGTGGAGAGGCTCCCCGGCAGGGGAGCGGACCGACGCCGGATCTCGCCCCGTCTGCGCGGGACGCCAGGCACAGGATATGCCGGAACCTCCGCGCCCACAAGCCCGCGCGGCGCGCCGCGGGGCGATTTCCGGACGGGCTTTTTTTCGGGAGAATCGCGTGAGCAAGGCTCAGGACAGCAAGAAGAAGGCGGACCCCGTCGATCTGGGCGGGCACCGGGTGCTCGTAGCCAACCGGGGCGAGATCGCCATGCGCATCATGCAGGCCTGCCGCAAGCTCGGCATCGGCTTCACCGCCATTTATACGGCGGAGGACGAAGCCTCCGGTCATGTGGAACTGGCGCGCCGCATCGGCGGCGCCAAGGGCCTGTTCCGCGTCTCCTCCTACCATGACGCCAACGAGCTGATGGCCGTGGCCGACGTGGCGGAATGCACGGCCGTCCATCCGGGCTACGGCTTCTTTGCCGAGGATTTCCGCTTCGCGCGCCGCGTGACCAAGCGCGACCGGGCCATGATTTTTCTCGGGCCTTCCTGGAAGATCATCCGCGAGCTTGGCGACAAGATCAACACCAAGCGCCTCGCGCGCAGCCTCAACGTGCCCACGGTGCCCGGCTCGGACAGGCCCATCTACGACGAGCTGGAAGCCGAGCGCATCGCCAAGTCGGTCTTCGAGTTCCAGGAGGCGCAGGGCATCGCGCGGCCGCTCGTGCTCGTCAAGGCCTCGGCGGGCGGCGGCGGCATGGGCATCGAGGAGGTGTACGACCCGGACCAGTTCCGTTCCGTCTACCGGCGCATCCGCAACTATGCCCTGCGCCAGTTCAAGGACGAGGGCGTCCTCATCGAACAGCGCATCACGGATTTCAACCATCTGGAAGTCCAGATCGTTTCCGACCGCAGCGGGCGCAATCCCGTCCACTTCGGCACGCGCAACTGCTCCATCCAGTCCACGGGGCTTCAGAAGCGCATCGAGGTCGCGCCCGGCTTCGCGCCGGAAACGCTCCACTACAGTTTTGACGCCAATCGCGTGCTCACCGACATTGTGGACTATTCCCTCGCCATGGCGAAAAAGGTCGGTTACGACAATGTGGGCACCTGGGAATGGATCGTCACGCGCACGGGCGAGCCTTTCCTCATGGAGGTGAACACGCGCATCCAGGTGGAGAACGGCGTTTCGGCCTGCATCGCGCGGGTGCGCGGCGCGGAGGGCGTGGACCTCATCGCCGAGCAGATCCGCACCGGACTCGGCCAGCCGCTGGGCTACACCCAGGCGGAGATCGCCACCGAGGGCGTGGGCGTGGAGTACCGCCTCATCGCCGAAGACCCGGACAACAACTTCACCCCCTGGGTGGGCCGCATCGAGCATTTCTCCTGGACGGAGGCCCCGTGGCTCACCGTGCTCACCCATGTGCCGCTGGACCGCCCCTACGAGATCCCCACGGAATTCGACCCCAACCTCGCCCTAGCGATCATCTGGGGCAAGGATATCGACGAGGCCAAGGCGCGTGGCCTGGCCTTTCTTGAGTCCCTCAAGCTCGAAGGCGTCAACGGCGCGGGCGAGCCGCTCAAATCCAACGTGAATTTCCTCAAGGCCAATACCGGGCGCATCCTGCGTTTCTGAGGGCCGCCAGCAAAGGGCGACGCCAATGGACAACAATATCGCAAAACGCATCCAGAGCCTGCGCGACAGGCTCGCCTACATGCAGGACATCTTCGCGGGCAAGCACGCGGACAACGCGGACCTCCTGCGCGAACGGCTGGACGGCTTTGAGACCCGCGTGGCCGAAGGCGCCCTGGACGATCCCTTTGCCGAACTCGCCACGGTGGAGGACCTGTTCTCCTATGTGGAACGGCGCCTCGAAAACGAGATCACGCCCATGGACAGGGTACGCATCGTCCGCCATCCGCAACGCATCTGCCTGCGGGACATCCTCGAAAACGTCTACGACAACTTCACCGAGGTGGGCGGTCAGGACGAGCACAGCCTGGACCCGAGCATGCTCATCGCGCGCGCGGTCATCATCCGGCGCCGGGGCAAGAAATCCTACCGGCAGTCGGTGCTCGTCATCGGCCAGGAAAAGGGCCACGGCGCGGAATTCCGCAACGGCGGCTCGGTCAAGCCCTGGGGCAATGCCAAGGCCCTCCAGTACATGCGCGTGGCCGAGACCGAAGGCATCCCCATCCACGCCTACATTTTCACGCCCGGCTCCTACCCCATCGAGGACTACCCCGGCGCGGCCCAGCAGATCGCCCGCAACATCTACGGCATGGCCGGACTCAGGGTGCCGGTGGTGGCCGTCATTTCCGAGGGCGGCTCCGGCGGCGCCGAGGCCATCGGCCTGGCGGACAGGCGCCTCATGCTCTCGCACGGCTACTATTCCGTCATCTCGCCCGAGGGCGCGGCGGCCATCGAGGGGCACCTCAAGGCCGGCGAGCGCGCCACGCCGCAGCTCATCGAGCATTGCGCCGAAAACCTGCACATCACCGCCGAGGACAACCTGCGCTTCGGCTACATCGACCGCATCGTGCAGGAGCCGCCCCTGGGCGCGCGGCCCTGGCACTTCGACTTTTTCCGCACCCTCCGGCAGGAGGTGCTCCGCGCCACGGACGAGGTGGTCATCTCCACCCGCAACCCCATGTTCCGGGGCCTTGCGCTTTCGCGCCGCCGCAACCCCGAGGCCAATCTTGACGAAATGCACATGCGCTGGGGCCTTTCGCCTGCGGCCAAGAGCCGCCTGAGGGAACGCCGCCAGCAGAAGTTCCTCCGGCTCTCGCGCAATGCCGCGCGGGACAGGCGCCCCTTTCTCGCCAAGACGGCCGCGGCCTTCTGGGACTGGGCCACAAAGCCCTGGGTGGCCTTCAAGTACGATTTTTACCGCAAGCACCGGCGCAAGGTCAGCGGCTTCATGGAAGAGATGGGCAATGAATGGGAGACCTTCAAGGCGCGCCTGTTCTCGCCCTGGCACAGGCTTGCCGGCTCGCGCAAGGACAAGGATGACGCGGCCAACGAGCTTACCGCGCTTTCGGCCTGGTCGGGCGACGGGCGCCGTCGCAAGTGGAACTACATCTCGCCGCGCTACAAGATCGACCGCGCCGTGACCTGCCCCAACAGCGCCTCCTACGGCTGCCTCGACCTCTGGGGACCGGACCTGTTCGCGGAATTTGCCGGCGTGTGCAGCCACTGCGGCTACCACTTCCCCATGGAGCCGGAATGGTATGTGAAAAACGTGTTCGATGAAGGCTCGGTCTTCGAGTTCAACAGCGAGATCGAAGCGGGCAACCCGCTGAACTTTCCCGGTTTTGCCGAGCGCATCGCCGCCGCGCAGAAAAAGACCGGCGCCAAGAGCGGCTGCATGACCTTCGAGGCGCGCATCGACAATATCAAGATGGTCGTCGCCATGCTCATGGGCACCTTCCGCGGCGGCTCCGTGGGCGCGGCCGAGGGCTTCAAGTTTGTGGAGGCCGCGGAACGGGCCGCCAAGAAACGCCAGCCCTTCCTCGCCTATGTCCACGGCACGGCGGGCATCCGCATCCAGGAGGGCACCCACGGCGTCATCCAGATGCCGCGCTGCACCGTTGCCGTGCGCCGCTATATCGAATCCGGCGGCCTGTACATGGTGCTGTACGACACCAATTCCTTCGCCGGGCCGGTGGCGAGCTTTCTCGGGTGTTCGCCCTACCAGTTCGCGGTGCGTTCCTCCAACATCGGCTTTGCGGGGCCGGGCGTCATCAAGGAGACCACCGGCATGGACATCCCGCCCAAGTACCACCGTTCCTACCGCGCGCTCTCGCGCGGGCACATCCAGGGCATCTGGGACAGGCGGCAGATCCGCGCCAATCTCAAGCAGGCTCTGATGACCATCGGCGGCAGGAACCTCTCTTACCGCTAGCGGGCCGTACATTGCGGCCCCCGCAACCGCAGGACAGGCATGATCGACATTTCCGCGCTGCTCGACGAGATCAAGGCCTCCCCCTACCGGGAGATCGTCATCGCCGCTCCGCATACCGGCAGGGTGACCTTTGCCGGACTCACGCCGGGCGACAAGGTGCACGGCCCGCAGGGGCAATGGAAGGAAAAACCCGGGACCCTCGTGGCGACGCTGGAGCGCGAGCGC
Organism: uncultured Desulfovibrio sp.; assembly: GCF_910584445.1. Taxonomy (GTDB): domain Bacteria; phylum Desulfobacterota; class Desulfovibrionia; order Desulfovibrionales; family Desulfovibrionaceae; genus Desulfovibrio. The sequence goes on along the minus strand of NZ_CAJUBO010000010.1, from coordinate 20,851 downwards.
AACCCCAAGCCCATCTGCGTGCCGGAAAAAGGCGAGATCTCGGCGGTGCGCGGCGAACGGGAAGGGACCTTTGTGGAGGCGGGGACGGAACTGGCCGTCCTGCGTCACAAGCTCACCCGCGAGGAGGTGCAGGGCATCATCCTCCGCAAGGCGCTCCACCTGTTCTGCGCGCCGGAACGGGCCAAGTATTATTTCACCCCCGAGGTGGACAAGAAGATCCGCGCGTCGGACGCCCATTCCGTGGCCGTGCGCGACGGCATGGAACTGCTCATCATGTCGCGCATGAAACGCGAGGCGCCCCTGCGCTATTCCGGCCCGGAGGGCGTCATCTATTCGGTCTATTTCACCTATAACGAAAACATGGACGCGGGCGCGCCGCTCATCGGCGTCTGCCCGCGCGACCAGTTGCCGGCCATTCAGGACGTCATCATGCGCGTCCAGACAGAGTGGACGGAAACGGAGTGAACGGAGTCCCCCATGGGCAAGGTACTGCAAATCAGGGTAAGCGCCGTCACCTGGAACGAAGGTCTCGTGGAAGAGTACTGGCCGAGTCTCGTCCGGCTGGCAGGGTCGGTGCCGGTAAAAAGCGAGGAGCGCGGCGTGCTTGAACTTGTGCGCCGCCTGGACGAGGGGCTGCGCTTCATGAAGTGGTCTGAAGCCAGAAAGCGGGGCATGGGTCCCGGCATCCGCGAAGCCGCGCGCCTCAAGGCCGAGCTTGAAGCCGCCCTGGCGGACTGGGACCCGCGCAGGGCCAATGCCCTGAGCGACGACCTGGAAGACGCGCTGGACGCCCTGGAGCGCGCCTATATCGAGTGAAGGGCCGCCCTTCCGGCGCAGACGGGCGGCGGCGCAGTCCCGCCCCATGGCATCATCTTCTTGACGGCGCGCGGCCGCCCCGCGCGCAGGAGTCCACATGCTGAACAAGGTCATGATCATCGGCCGCCTCGGCCGCGACCCGGAACTCCGCTACACCCAGAGCGGCTCCCCGGTGGCGACGCTCAATGTGGCAACGGACGAATCCTACACCGACAGGGACGGCAACAAGGTGGAACGCACCGAATGGCACCGCGTTTCCGTGTTCCAGCGCCAGGCGGAAAACTGCGCCAATTATCTCGGCAAGGGCAGCCTCGTCTATGTGGAGGGCAGCCTCCAGACGCGCAAATGGCAGGACCAGAGCGGTCAGGACCGCTACACCACGGAGATCAAGGCCCAGCGCGTCCAGTTCCTGGACAGGAAGGGCGAACGCGGCCCGGCGCCGGACGGCGCGCCCACTGACGACTGGGGCGACGGCGGCTCCCCGCGGCAGGAGCCGCGCGGCCAGCGCACCCAGAGCGGCCGCCAGGGCGGCGCGGGCAGGAACGCCGCGTCCGGCGGCGCCGCGCCCCGCGCCAGGGGGCAGCAGCAGGACGAGGATCTGGGTCCGGCATTTCCGTCCGAAGCGTCGGGCATGGACGAGGTTCCGTTCTAGGGCGTTTTCGCAAGGGAATCGCGGAAACGGAGCGGACGCCCGCGCCCTCCTGCGGCGGAATGCCACGCTTTTCCACGCTTGTCCCGCTCCGCGGGGAAATGACGGCGGCGAGACCTTGGGAAAATATCCGCACGACGGATATTTTCCTCAGCAAAATGCTCTAGAGCGGTTTGGTATTGAAAGTATCCAAACCGCTCTGGCGACAGTGGTAGCTGTCGCCCGCGCCGAATGAGCGTCCAGACCGCGTTCTGGACGCGAAATGGCAGGCGACGCCGCGATTGAAAATGGCTATTTTCAATCGCAAGTTGTTTTATTTTTATAATATTGTGAAATATATTGTAAAAATACCTTTATGAAATATTTATACCAACTGCAATACCAACATTCTTTCTGGCTTGTAGAGGATTATATCAGCTTTCAATGGTCAGTTTCCAAATGCCGGGCAGGTGAAATGCCTCCCGGCATTTTCTGTTTCTCGGGTCTCGTGTAGATGAGACTTTCGAGGCACAAAGCCACGCTGTGCCGCACTAATGATTGCGCTGTCGCTGGTCGGTCTCACCCATTGACGCCAGCACCAAAAAATGACACTTGCTCCATATGGACATCAGCCGAAAACATCACGACACCTTACAGGCCATCTTCCGGCGGCCTGTTAGCGGCACTATCCGCTGGAAAGACATTCAAGCCCTGTTCGTAGCGCTCGGCGCGGTCATTGAGGAGCGGGAAGGCTCCCGCGTTGCCGTCATTTTTCCTGGTCAGATGCCCGCCATTTTTCACAGGCCGCATCCATCGCCCATGACGGACAAGGGCGCAATAAATGTGATCCGCCAATGGCTCACAAGCCTGGGCTATACGCCAGAGAGGAAATAGCAATGGCAACGATGGAACATAAGGGCTTTATGGCAAAAATTGATTATGACGCAGACATAGACAGCTTTTTGGGCTGCGTTGTCAATGTTTCCAGCCCTATAACCTTTTATGGCAAGACCACTGCGGAACTTCGGGAAGAGTTTGCCCGTTCTGTTGACGCATGGCTTGAAGTCTGCCGGGAACGAGGTCTTGAACCAGAGAAGCCCTATTCCGGCCGTCTTACGGTTCGCATGACCCCGGAAATTCACCGCATGATTGCTTCAGCGGCTGCGGTATCGGGAAAAAGCCTAAATGCATGGGTTGTAGACGCGCTGAAGGAAAGTGCGGCACATGCCTAGGGGGCTTGCCAGAAGGCTCTCATCCTGTCACAACTGACAGGTATATTAAAGTGAAATTGGGCTATTTGATAATCCGGTACGGATGTTTTCACGGATGCCTAACTCAGAAACCTCGTGCATAACAGCGCAAATATATGACAATAGATACTAAATTCTTTACTAATGAAGCTGATGATAAGCTGTTGGAGCGCTTTAAAAGCGTCCTTGCCCATTCCCGTAACTTCGACATCCTGGCTGGATATTTTCGCGCAAGCGGTTTTTCCATGCTGGCCCAATCACTGTCAGATGTGGAAAAAATCCGTATTCTGGTAGGTCTCAATACAGATGCTGAAATTGTGGATGCGGCAATGGCACATGACACCCTTATGCTGCCCCCAGTTTATTCCAATGCCGAGATCCATGCGGAATACTCTTCAGCCATCCAGCACGAAATGGAGGCGGCCCCGGAAACCCAGGAAACTGAGGATTCAATATCCCAGTTCATGAAGTTTTTACATGAGGGACGTATAGAGATTCGCGGACATCCAAGTCGGAATATCCATGCAAAAGTCTACATCCTCCACTATAAGGAGGATCAGGCTACCTCCGGCTGTGTGATAACCGGATCGAGCAATTTCTCGTATTCTGGCTTGACAGCTCAACGTGAATTTAATGTTGAGTTACGTGATCCTGGGGACGTGAAGTTTGCAAGCCAGCGGTTTAATAAATTATGGGATGAATCAGTTGACTTGACAGAGGAGTTTAAAGTTACTGTCTGTAATAAAACTTGGTATAACAACGATATTACCCCGTATGAGCTTTATTTAAAATTCCTCTATGAATATTTTAAGGAGGATATTAATATCGATGAATTCGACACATCTATGCTTCCCGATGAGTATAGAGAACTTGAATATCAAAAACAGGCAGTAGTTGCTGCAAGAAAAATACTAAATATCCATAATGGTGTATTCCTTGCTGATGTTGTTGGCCTTGGAAAAACTTTTATATCTGCAATGCTGTTACAGAATTTAGCTGGCAGGAAGCTCATCATATGCCCGCCAATATTAAAACCATATTGGGAAGAAACTTTAGGATTATTTTCCGTTCATCCCTTTAAGGTCATTTCTTCAGGGAAAATTGCAGAGATAACATCTACAGAAATATCAAAATATCAGATAATTCTTATTGATGAATCACATCGATATCGAAACGAAAACACTCAAAGTTATGATATTTTGAAAAAAATCTGTTTGGGTAAGAAAGTTATTCTTGTTTCTGCCACGCCATATAATAATCGGCTTCAGGATATTCTCGCTCAAATAAAACTCTTCCAAGCTGGGAAACAAAGTACAATTCCTGGTATTAAAAATCTGGATGCCTTTTTTTATAAAAAAGAAGAAGAATTGAAGAGCCTTGATTCATACTCAGAAGACTTTAAAAAGAAATCGGAACTCATTGTAGGCGAGGTACGTGATAAAATATTGAAGCATATCATGATTCGTAGAACAAGAAGTGAGGTGAGTAAATACTTCAAAAATGACGTAAACAAAAATGCATTAATATTTTCTACTATTGCTCCTCCTGTCTCGCTGATTTATGAATTCGATGACCAACTTGATTGCTCCTTCAAAAAAACGATAAAATTATTAAAATCTATTAAATATGTTCGTTATTCACCCCTTTTGTTTCTTAAGGAAGAGATAACACAGATTCAAAAATTAAGCCAACGTAATATACTTAACTTCATTAAAACACTTCTAGTTAAACGCCTTGAGAGCAGTTTCTATGCGTTTAAAAAAACTATTGGCAGAATGATTGCATCGTATGAAGGATTCATAGACGCATGGGATAAAGGAAGTATATATATTGGGAAAAATATTGATGTTGGAGAGCTTCTTGATCTTGAAGATCAAGCTGATTTTGAGAATATTCTTGAGCAAAAAAATATTGAAAGATTTACAACTGATGATTTCAGTGATGACTACGGGGAATTGCTGAAGAGTGATTTGGATGGTTTATATCAAATTGCGAAGATTTGGGAAAATATCGACAAAGATCCAAAATATGATATTTTTTATGAGAGTTTGCAGAATAATGCTGAACTTATGAACCAGCGTTTGCTGGTGTTTACAGAATCAAGAGAGACGGCAGAGTATCTCTATTCGAACCTGGAAAAAGCCTTACCTGGAAGATCCATGCTTTTCTCCAGTAAGAACGGGATATATGAGGGCAGAATACTCTCTGTCGGCGAAGCTCGTGCCAAGATAAAAAATAATTTTGACCCGGCAGCTGTGGAGCCTTCGGATCAAGTCCATATCCTGCTGACTACAGACATCCTCGCCGAAGGCATGAACTTGCACCAAGCGGGAAGGATAGTGAATTATGACCTTCCTTGGAATCCCACCCGTGTTATGCAGCGCCTTGGGAGGATAAATCGAGTGGGCACTGCACATGAGAAGCTATTTATCTTCAATTTTTTCCCAACTGCTCAGGCAGACGCACATTTGGGATTGAATGCCAACATTAATCGAAAAATCACTGCTTTTAATGCCGTTCTGGGCAATGATAACAAAATCCTTTTTGAAGATGAGCATCCAGACCCTCATGGGCTTTTGGGAAGATTAACCAAGCTTGTGGAAGACGATAGCGAGGATTCAGAATTAGAATATTTGCAGGTTATTCGGCAGGTTCGCGATGATGACCCCAAGCTTTTTGAAAAAATCAAAAAACTCCCTCTCAAGGCTCGTTCCGCGTATATAAGTTCCGTTTGCCCTGACACAACAATTTTCTTTTTTCGTGAAGGCTTCTTGAAGAAATTTATCGCCGTTGACGAAGGCGTACGCGAATTAACATTTCTTGAAGCTGCGCCTCTTTTTCAAGTGTCTCAAACTGAAAAAAGGGCAAAGTTACCTCATGACTATTATGACCGTCTGAAAACTGCGAGAGTCTTTTTGGAAAGTGATGAAGTTGAGATGCAAACCTCAACACGGCTCACTCCCCAAATTAGAAAATTACTTGACATCATTAATGGCCTAAAGAATATGTCAGTGCTATCCAAAAGTGAAGCCGGCTATCTTAATTTGCTTTATGCTGCTGTTGAACAAGAGGCAATAGGCAAAAAAACCATACAAGCCCTTTCGGCCGCTTGTAAGCGCAGCTATGCCACGCCTCTTGCGATGGTAAGTGCGTTTCAAAAGATTTTGCCCGAAACCATCCTTGAAAACCAAGGCCAACCGACTGTACCCACTCAGAAAAAAAGTCATAAACTGATTGTCCTCGCTCAATATCTGGCTCCTTCTACAGGAGGCGAAATATGAATATTACCCCAGAAGAATCTCAGCGTCTTGTCCAGGCGAGCCTAGGCCATTCGTATGATGAAAAGTCGTTCCGTCAACTTGTGGCAAATATTCTTCCTGATGCTGAACGATTGCAGGAAGGTTTTAACACATCTGCCTATATTCGCCAAGATTTTCAAAAGTACATTGCTTCATATAAGAGAATTGCTAAATTACGTAAGGATAAAAAAATTGATGTACTTGTTGTGAAATTAAAAAATCCTGCAAACCTCCGCAACGCCCGTGTCACACAGCGTCAATTTATAGCGAGCTATCTTAACGGTGCGCGTGGTGGCACAATTAAAGATGCCGCTCTTGTTGCCTTTCATGCTGATGGCGTTCCAGATTGGCGATTCTCCCTCGTCTATAAAGATTATATTTTTAGAGATGGGAGCATACAGGCAACCTTATCGGAACCTAAACGATCCTCATTTCTCGTTGGCGAAAATGAATTAAGCCATACTGCTGAACAGCAATTCGTAGATTTATTGCAGAATGAAGATAAGGAATCATTTACCCGCATTCGTGATGCCTTTAGCGTAGAGCGCGTAACTAAAGAATTCTTCAAGGAATATAAAAGCCTCTATCTTGAACTCTCTAGTATTATTCAAAATGACATTGATAAGAATGCTCAATTACATGAAGCATTCGCGACGAACCATATCAAGGCAGATGTTTACGCCAAAAGAATGCTTGGTCAAATTGTATTTCTCTATTTTTTGCAAAAAAAAGGCTGGCTGGGAGTTGACAAGGGGCAAAAGTGGGGGTGTGGTCCCCATGACTTCCTTCAGAATCTTTTCAGGAATCATCACGCAAAAGATTTTTTCTCAGAGTGCCTGAATCCGCTTTTCTATGAAGCGTTGGCTACTGATAGAAGCGCAGACGCTCATTTCTTCCCCCGCCTGGGCTGTCGTATCCCCTTCCTTAATGGCGGCCTATTTGAACCCCTCAACGGATATGACTGGAAGACGATCCGGCTGCATATCCCTAATAGTTTTTTTGAAAAGCTTTTTGCTACGTTTGATCGATTCAATTTTACTGTTCGGGAAGATGAGCCGCTTGAAAGCGAGGTGGCCGTTGATCCAGAAATGCTCGGCAAAGTTTTTGAAGGGCTGCTGGACGTAGGGGAGCGACGCGAAAGGGGAACATTCTACACCCCACGCCATATCGTGCATTATATGTGTCGTGAGAGCCTCATCCAATACCTTGATCGCGCCATTAATCTTGTTCCTGTGTATGTAGAAGAAGCTCCACAATTACCGGGGATGCCCCAAAAGGGGCAAACTTCCTTGCCAGGGGTAAAGACAAAAGAAAAGAGCGTTGTTCGCTGGAAGAGAGAGAAACTTCTTGACTTGGCGGATATCAATATTTTTATCCGTAATGATGAACAGACATGGGATGAAAAAACGAAAAAGGCTAACATTGAAAGGAGTAAAGAATACGGCTCAGAATCGAGCTGTAAATTTCCTCCTTCCATCAAGAAATACGCCCAACAACTTGATAGGGCGCTTGCGCGGGTGAAAGTCTGTGACCCGGCGATTGGTTCCGGCGCGTTTGCCGTTGGCATGATGCATGAAATTGTTCGCGCGCGCTCAGCTCTTCGCAACGCTTACCAGGAGCAGTTCCCCGAAAAGCTTTCCGCCTACGACTTGAAGCGACATACCATAGCAGAGAGCATCCATGGGGTTGATATTGATCCGGCATCAGTGGATATTGCGAAGCTCCGGCTTTGGTTATCGCTCGTAGTAGATGAAAATGATTTTGATAGGATTAAGCCGCTGCCAAACCTTGATTATAAAATCATGGTCGGCAACTCTTTGGATGCTGCCAATAGCAAAAAGGATACAAATCCTCTTTTTAACCGGGAAATTCGCAAGCGTATCATCGAACTCCAACATGGATTCTTTAATATAACTGATCACGAAAGGAAAGAAGAACTAAGAACAAAAATTTCTGAACTTCGTGATAAATGTGGAGATATTGGAAATTTCGACTGGTATATCGATTTTGCAAACACTGCAGGAAGTTTTGATATTTTAATTGGCAATCCTCCTTACATCCAAATTCAAGGGATGGATGCTTCCGTAAAAAAATTAAAACCCGATTACAAAACGTTTGCAAGTACTGGAGATGTTTATTGCCTTTTTTATGAGCTTGGTTTTAATCTTTTGAAGAAATATGGAATCTTAGCATTTATCACTTCAAATAAATGGATGCGAGCTGCGTATGGCAAAGCGTTGCGGGATTTCTTTTTAAAGAACACGCGTACGATACAGCTTATCGATTTTGCTGGCAGCAAGGTTTTTGATTCTGCAACAGTTGATGTCAATATTATGATTTTTGAAAAGGGTAGCTCTGACGATGTTATCAGAGCATGCGTGATTAAAGAAGATTGCTCGAATAATATGAGCGAATACATCGAGCATAATCCCGTATTCACTCAATTTGAGGTCGGGCAGTCCTGGGCCATTCTTTCGCCCATAGAGGCATCCATTAAGCGCAAGATTGAGGCGATAGGGACGCCACTCAGGGATTGGGGCGTAAAAATTTATCGCGGCATTCTGACCGGTTGTAATGAAGCATTCATCATTGATGGGGCCAAGAAAGACGAATTAATAGCAGAAGACCCGAAATCAGCCGAAATTATTCGTCCCAATAACTTATACTATCTTGTGTTTCGAACCATTTATTATTTGTCTTTTTTCGTGCTTTAACCTTTATCCCATCAATTTCATATTCTCTTCCCGTTTGCTCAAGGCGTTGCCTACCAAATGAGAGTAAATGTTTTTTCACTGCAGGATAACTTTCTATATTATATCTACGACTTGGGAATGTTGCAATTACCCATTGATCAGCAAATTTATAGTAATATCTCTTGATGTCCTTGCCCCTCAAAATCGGTCGAATAATTTCGGCTGATTTCGGATCCTGCGCGATCAGCTCATCTTTTTTTGCACCACTAATTATAAATGCTTCGTTATAACCCGTTTTGATACCATAATTTATACGCACATCCCAATCCCTGAGTGGCGTCCCTATCGCCTCAATCTTGCGCTTAATGGATGCCTCTATGGGCGAAAGAATGGCCCAGGACTGCCCGACCTCAAATTGAGTGAATACGGGATTATGCTCGATGTATTCGCTCGAAATTTTTTGGCATTTTCTCTTGCCTCTCCTCCCCGTATTCCAAAAAATCCCTCCATCGCAAACTTTTAACGCTGAGGCGAAACGATGATTTATGGCTACATCAGGGTAAGCAGTGACAAGCAAACTGTGGAAAATCAACGCTTTGAGATTGGTAATTTTGCCAAAATACATAATCTTCAGGTTGATGGCTGGATTGAGGAGACCATAAGCGGCGTGAAAAACTATGATAAACGTGAGCTTGGCAAACTGCTTAAAAAGGTGAAGAAGGACGACCTCATTATTTGCGCCGAACTATCACGTCTGGGGCGTAATCTCTTCATGATTATGGAAATCCTTAATCTGTGCATGAGCCGGGAATGTAAAGTGTGGACGATCAAGGATAACTATCGGCTCGGAGAAGACATCCAGAGCAAAGTGTTAGCCTTTGCCTTCGGCCTCTCTGCAGAGATTGAGCGCAATCTTATTAGTCAGCGGACGCGAGAGGCTCTGGCACGCAAACGCGCTGAGGGCGTTGTGCTGGGACGCCCAAAAGGGCGCAAATCCAGCAAGGTAAAATTATCAGGCCAGGAGGAGGCCATTCGCTCCCTCCTGCAAAGAAAGGTGCCCAAAACAAGGATAGCCAAAATTTTTGGGGTAAACCGGATGACCGTTGATTCTTTTATCAGACAGCGCCTGCTGACTGAGGGGGGATGCTGAACCCCTGTTGTCTTTGGCCTCCCCATTGTTGTATAACCTGCCCCGCAGGTTTGATAAAGTTTTTGAAAAAACGCTCAGTAAATCTGTGGGGCAGAGTGTCGGACACCATGTGCGCCGTGCGCTTGTACGACAACTTTTTTTCTGCAGAATTTCGGGATATTCTTTCGTCATATTTCCCAGCGTACATACCGCATACCTGCACAGCCCTTTTAGGATGGAGGCTTTGCCGACATTGCCCTGCAGAGCCTCCTCCATCCCTTCAAAATGCCTCATCATCCAGCAGAATCGCCGGTGTATCCGGCGATGTCACAGACGCAGGCTTTTCCTTCTTCTCTGCTTGTCCCAGTCAGCTTGGGAGCCTGAATCCGGCCCCCACGGATATTCTGGCCGTTGATGGACTTTGTTTCCATGCGAGTGCAGCCTTTGTCGTAAGGAGCATCCCCTTTTCCTGCATTGCATCAAGCAGTTAGGCGATTGGCCGATCGGATGCCCATATCATTCATCCTTATTCGCAATCACCCGCTGGATAACGGCCTTGGCCTCATCCGCCGCAACCAGCGGCATCAGCGACCGGGTACATTTCGTCGAAGGCGGCAAGGCGCATAAGATGATGGGCAGAAGCCTGGGCGTGGTGGTACTGAACTCCACCATTGAGATTTCCGCCCCGCCCCGGAGCAAGCCGGTCTACTGCGTGGACACATCCATCTACGCCATGCCTGGTCTGGCGGTGAATAGCGCGGAAATGTCGCTGGACGCCTTCTGGAGTCATCCGTGCGGGCCGGGAGCGACAACGATTGCGGATTTCGAGCGCGTACTCAAGACTCATGCTCTGGACAACGGAAATTTCTATACCCAGGAAGGCATCAGCACAGCCATTGACGGGACTCTGCAAAGACTAAATGAGCCTTGTGGCACTTGCCAAGCCGGAAATGAAGGCTTATAGAAAAAGGGAACTCCGGTTCCTGCTACCAACAGAAACCGGAGCTGGCGCGGCGCGTTACAGCGCCCCGCACGGCTTCCGAGGTTTCATTTTTTCACAGCCCCGGCCCATCGCTACAATGGGCTGGGGCATTCTGCTATCTGGCGTCCGACGCCAGCAACAGTGCCACAACCAGGGCGATAAGCGAGACCATGATCAAACATCTCATGGCCGTGCTCCTTTTCCGGCTTGCGCCGCGCCGAGCGCAGGCAGTCGAGTGAAAAGAAGCAGCCGTGCGGTTCGCGTATAGCTTATCTATTCCCGTCAGGCAATGCGGGATCCCGCTGGAAAATCATCGTAACCGGAAGGCTGGACGCGCCAGTCTTTCGCGTGTTTCATAATGTATCCTATCACACTCCATGTCCTCGGCTTCTCTGTTGAATCTTTGAATATCCTCCTCTGTAGGCTGCACATTTGCAATATCAATATCTCCCGCCGTTCCAAAGGCGTACCAGACCACCCTGCGCCCGTACTCTATCCGTTCATCACAGTTCTGCCCGTTGGGGCGGGCGGAGGCGTGTCTGAATACTTCGTTGGCTACCTCCTGCGGCGTGTATCCGGCGCAGCGCATGTACAGGGCAATGGCCGCGTCCAGCCGTGATTCATCCATCTTTTCGGGAAAACGCTTTTTGACCATTTCCCGGTAGGCGGCATACGGGGAAGCCAATGTACCGACCCTGGGGAACTCGCGTTTCCTGACCTCCACGCCGGGAGCGATCCTTCTCCGAAAACGCCACAGATTGCCAAGATGCGGACTGCGCTTGCCCAGCCAGTGCTTGAAGCGGGGGAGCCACTCCGGTTTTTCTGCTTGAGACTGCCTGTCCCGCAACGCCGCTTTCTCTTCCCGTTCCTGTTCCTTCAGGAAATGCCGGGCAATGTTCAACACAGAAAGCCCGTGCTGAGCAAGACGGACTGTAGCCGCCTCACGGCGCTCTTTCTGCCGCCGTTCCAGCGCTTCCCGTTCTTCCTCCAGTTTTACCCTGGCGTAATATTGTTCCTCGGCCAGCCTTTGCCGATCCTTCTGATACTCCTGCCATTCCTCTCGGCATACATGGCTGACCGGCTCCGGAGCGGGCTTCTTGAATGTCCGCTGAGAGTAGTAGCCCGGCTTGTACTCGCCGAGCCGCTTGCACAGCCTGGACATACTGAAATTCCTGTCCATGCTGGACGCCTTGACCGCCGTGTCGCCCACAAAAATCACCGCGCCGGAGTCCTTGCGGGAAAAACGCAGACCGACGGCATCCAGCCCGGCGTGAAGTTCTTCCCAGCATGTGGCGTTCTGGATGACGGCATGGCCGCGTTCCTGGGCAATGCGCTGTGCGGACTTTTCGCCCGTGGCGCTTTCAAAGTCCTCGGCCTTGGGCTTGGGTTTTACCTGTTCCCGCCGCTGGATGTTTTTGACCACATGCCCTTGTTCATTGACGCGATAGCGGGCGTTCATCTGCGACGCCCACCCCTGTCTGTGTTCGATTTCGGCAACAATCTTGTGCGCCGCCTCGATATCGAAACCTCTATGGGGTTGCACAACTTTTTGCGTGTAGGGATGCGTCCGATTCACAACAATGTGCATGTGATAGTTGCCCGTGTTTTTGTGCAGGGCATAGAGCGTCTGATGTTCGGCAAGGCCCATTCCCCGGAGAAAGAGACTGACCGCTTCATCCACCTGTTCGCGGGTAGGCTGTTCGTTTTCCTGCCATGACAGAATCCAGTGCGTGACCGGCATTTTGCTCTGGATGGATTCCTCGGCAAGGGAAATCATCTCCCTTTTTTGTGCGGCAATAGTCGTGGTCAGAAAGTTTCTGCTTCCGGCATAGGCGAGCTTGTCCTTGCCCGTGTCGTCGTGTTCGGCAAGGATATAGTCCACCAAACCGCCAATCATGGTGGACTTGAATTTCTTGAAGCTGGTGCGCTTGAGCTTTTTGACAATCATCTTCTTTCGCTCAGGGCTTCAATGGCTCGCCGGACTTCCCGCAAGGCGGCGTACAGTTCCGCGAGGGTGGCCGCGCTTCCCGTCCGCTTCACCACGTCAAAATGATGCTTGAGCAGTCCCCCAAGCCGCCGCAATTCCCGGATGGTCTGGTCGTCCGTTCTGGCGATGATGGGCCTGCCGCCGAAGAACAGCCGCCGCATGTACTCGGAAACGGAGATTCCGGCGGTGTTGGCCTGTTGGGCTATTCTTTCATCTTCCTCGACGGTAAGCCGGAGCGTCCGTCGCCTCTGAAATCTGTTTGCCGCCTTCCGCTTTTCCATCTGCCTTTCCTGCCTTTTTGCGAGCGTGAGAAGCGAAGCGCCGAACGCTCTTTGGAGTCCAGAGGCGAAGCCTTTGGCAGGATGCGAGCTGTTGTCAGACAGCTACCATCCTGTAAAGAAGAACGCTCCTCAGTCTCTGGAACACTACCTTCACCCTTCGGCTGGCGCATCAGTTGCGCCATGCTTCCTCTTTTGGCGCAAGCATAGATGAAAAATGCGCTTGAAGGCCAGAGAAAAAGACAAAAAGACGGTATTGTTTTTCCTTGAACAATACATTCCGGCGGAAATAGGATTAGAAGATGAAAAAGTGCAAAAAAGGAATTGTCCGTATTTGTGGAATAGCGTCCGTATTTATCCAGTTTGGTACGCATTTGTCCGGTAAGAAAAGTTGTCAATAAAATTTTTACCGTGGTATGGGAAAGGAAAAGGAATTTTTGACAAGAAAGGTGATGCTTGTGGCAACAGCTCGACGCTATACAATGGAACAGATAGAGGCCGCCCGGAAAAAGCTCCGCAGTCTGCCGGTAAAAGAGGCGAGAAAGACTCGCGGGGAAGTCGCGGAATTTCTGGTCAACGACATCAAAAAGGCCATGCGGCAGGGCTACACGCTGCGGGACATACGGGACTTGCTGGCGGATGTCGGGGTATCGGTTCCGCTTGCCAGGCTGGAAGGACTGTTTGAGAAAGCTCCGAAACCGGAGCTTGTAACGGATGGAGAAGGGTCGGGAAAAGACACGGATCTTCCCGGTGACGCGGGGGAAATGGGGAAGCAGGAAAGCCCGGACGAGGAATGATGCAAAAGGAAGCGGCGCGGTTAAGATTCATGCCTTGGCCGCGCCGCTTTGGGGAATGGGGCAGATGCCCCACTCATAGCTGTTTTATGCCTCGCGGATTTCCTCCCGAACAGGATATCGGGGAAGTTGTCGCATGAAAGCGGCAATATCCGAAGCCTTCCATACAGTCGTTCGCGGCCCCAGCTTTATCGGCTTGGGGTAACGTCCATCCTTGCAGCCCTGCCACCATGCGCTTTTGCTGATGGGAACTATTTTCAGCACCTGCGGCAGGCGCAAAAGGGATTCGTTTTCCATATCGAACATGGGGAACCTCCATACTGATTTTTCAAAGTGTATCATGGGATTTTTCGATGCTGTCGGCAGTTGTCGAAAACATAGTCCAATAATGTCCGGGAAGACCCCTCAAGAGTAAATGTGATCCATTTTTTTTGCTTGACAGCTTTTTGAATTTATCTGGTTTCAAGTGTTCTTTTCATAAAATATAACTATCCTGCATAGATATAAAAGGCCCTGTCCTCAGGAGAGAATCTCTGGAACAGGGTTGGGGGGCGTGTCTTGCCTTTTATGCCGCCTGTTGTGCCTTTTCGCGTAATGTGTCCAGATAGTCAGCATACTCCTGAACCATGCGCCGCCGTTCCGGCAGATACTCGGCATAGTTGTATGCGGCACGGACACCGTTGCGTTCGCAGTGGGCAAGCTGCCGTTCTATCCAGTCCGAGTTATAGCCAAGCTCGTTCAGAAGCGTGGACGCCATGGATCGGAAACCGTGAAAGGTATGTTCGCCGGTGGCGCAGCCGATTTGCCGCAGAACGCGCAGTGGACCTCCCCTGTACATGGGGCCGCCATTTTCCGTACGGCTGCCTGGAAAGACAAATCGTCCCCCGCCGCTTTTCTCGTGCAGTTCCCGGAAAATCGCCAGGGCCTGACGCGAGAGCGGCACCATATGTATCTGCTTCATCTTCATCCGTTCTGCCGGAATGCGCCACTCCCCCGCCTCAAGATTGACTTCCGCCCACTCCGCGCGGATCAGCTCATTGCCCCGGACAAACACCAAGGGCGCAAGACGAAGGGCGCGGGAAATGAAAAAGTTCCCCTCATAGGCATAAATCTTACGCAGTAGTTCACCCACGGCGGCGGGGTCGGTAATGGCCGCATGATGGCCGTTGACAGCAGGGGCGAGAGCGCCACGTAGATCGGCGGCAATGTCGTGTTCCGCCCTGCCGGTAACAACGGCATAACGGAATATCCGTCCGGTATCACGCAACGCCTTGTGGGCAATGGTCAGCGCGCCCCGTTCCTCCACCCGCCGGAGAACGGTCAGCAACTCCCTTGACGTGATGGCGTTGATGGGACGCTTGCCCACAGAGGGGAAGAGGTTTTCCTCCAGGATGCGGATGACCGTTTTCCGGTATGAGGGAACCCACTTTATCGAATACTTGGCGTACCATTCACGCGCCACATCCTCAAAGGAATTGCGGGCCGCTTCCGCCGCCGCTTCTCTGGCCTGCCGCCGTGCCTGGCTGGGGTCAATATGCTCCCGCAGCAGCTTCTTGGCATCCTCGCGTTTTTCCCGCGCTTCGCGCAGGCTCACGGACGGATACGGCCCAAGGGAAATGAGCTTCTGTTTGCCCGCGAAGCGGTACGCCAGTCGCCATGACTTTTTGCCCGTAGGCGTGACATAGAGGAACAGGCCCCCGCCGTCCGAATGCTTCTGCACCTTGCCGTTGGCCGCGACATGCCGTATGAATGTGTCGGTCAGTTTCATCCACCCACCTCCAGTCTGGTGTTTTTTGGTACGGTTGGACTGACTGCTACCAGCATATTCCTGATAAATCATTCCGCTACAATGGATTACAGGAAATATGACGGTAGCGGGAGGGAGTATCCTTCCCAGTTTCCCAAGGTCGGAGGTGGTACTGTCCGGCCTTGGGAAATGCCATCATTGACAGCTCCGACCTACCAAAAGACTACCAGCATGTCTACCAACGGATTTTCCGGATTCAGGGGGATTTTGGTGGATGGTATAAGACAAATATGTCCAGATAACATGCTGAAATTACATGCTAACTGGACATATTGAGATTTTCTGAAACCGATTGAGCAACTTCAATCGCAAAATGCTCTAACGGAACGTCCATGGCACGCGTCCTTTACGGCATCCACGGCACAGGTCACGGCCACGCCATGCGTGGCCTGACCCTGGCGCGCCGTCTGCCGGAACACGACTTCCTCTTCGTAGCCAACGATGACGCGGCCCGCGTGCTGGAGCCGGAATTTCGCGTGCGCCGCCTGCCCAATCTCGGCACGGTCTTCCGGAACTACAAGGTGGATCTGGGCGCCACGGTGGCCCGGGCCGTGCCGCTGCTCCTTCACCAGGAACGGCACATCGGCGAGGCCCTGCGCCTGATCGACGACTTCCGCCCGGACGTCTGCATGACGGACCTGGAATACTTTGTTCCGCGCGCGGCGGAACGCGCCGGACTGCCCTGCCTCACCCTCGACCACCAGCACATCATCACGTCCTGCCGCCATGACCTGCCGGCCAACATGCGCTGGGACGCCTTCCTGCAGGGGCTGACGCCCCGCTGGCTCTTCCGGCCCACGGATGCCAACCTCATCATCTCCCTGTATGCGCCGCCGCTGCTGCCGCGCTACGCCGCGACCACGCGCATCGCGCCGCCCATCCTCCGGGAGCGGGTGCTCGCCCTCGCCCCGCGCGACGAGGGGCATGTGCTCGTTTACCAGAGCAATTCCACGCACCGGAAGCTCATCGACATCCTCCGCGCGGCCACCACGCGCACCTGTTATGTCTATGGCTATGCGCGCGAGGAAGGGCGGGAGGGCAATGTCATCTTCAAGCGCAAGAGCGAGGAGGAATTCCTCCGCCTGCTCGCGGGCTGCGCCTACGTCATCCAGGGCGGCGGCCACACGCTCATGGGCGAGGCCCTCCACCTGGGCAAGCCCATCCTCTCCCTGCCCATCAGGGCCATGGTGGAACAGCGGTTCAATGCCCTGTATCTGGAGCGCCTGGGCTATGGCATGCAGGCCGACCTGCCGCGCCTGGAACCGGACCTTCTCCGCGCTTTCGAGGCGCGCCTGCCGGAGTTCCGGGCCGCCATCTCCAGGGGCACCTTCTGCGGCAACGACCTGGTCTTCGATCTGGTGGACGGGTTCATCCGTACCCGCAGGCTGAAGCTCTCCGCCTGAGCGCCGGCGCCGGAAAATTCCTTGCCAGAAAAACGCGCAAGGGATAAAGCTTGTTCCAGTACCCTGCATATGCGCCATTTCGGGCGCGCATTCATACTCAAATGGAGGAAGCGCATGTTCCGTACCATTTTCGGCGCCGTTGCGGCCCTGCTGCTCGGCGCGTCCCTGACCATGGCGGCTCCGGTCACGCTCAAGCTCGGCCACATCGCCGAACCCGAGAACCCCTACGGCCAGGGCGCCGACCACTTTGCCAAACTCGTCAAGGAGCGCAGCAACGGCGAGATCGACATCAAGGTCTATCCCTCCAGCCAGCTGGGCAACCAGCGCGACCTCGTGGAGGGCCTCGGCTTCGGCACCGTTGACATGACCCTCACGGGTACCGCCGTGCTCGGCAACTTTGTGCCCGAAGTGGCGGTCTTCGACCTGCCCTTCATTTTCCGCGACGTGAACCACGCCTACAAGGCGCTGGACACCGTGGGCATGGACCTTGCCAAGAAGGGCGAGGACCGCGGCATGATCACCCTCGCCATCTGGGAGAACGGCGTGCGCCACATGACCAACAACGCCCGCCCCATCAAGACCCCGGCGGACATGAAGGGACTCAAGTTCCGCGTCATGGAGCAGCCCGTCTATATCGAGATGATGAAGTCCCTCGGCGCCAGCCCCACGCCCATGGCAATGAGCGAGCTGTACACCGCGCTCCAGAAGGGCGTCATCGACGGGCAGGAGAATCCGCTGGCGCACATCGCCACCAAGCGCTTCAACGAAGTGCAGAAGTACCTCTCGCTTTCCGGGCACACCTATGCCTCCGAGCCGCTGCTCATCAGCAAGACGGCCTGGAACAAGCTCACGCCCGAGCAGCAGCAGATCCTCAAAAAGGCCGCCGAAGACACCCGCGACTGGGAGCGCCAGCTCTGCCGCGACCTTGAAGGCAAGTTCCTCCAGCAGATCAAGGACAGCGGCACCACCCAGGTCAATGACGACGTGGACAAGGAAGCGTTCGCCAAGGCCACGCGCCCGGTGTGGGACATCTACACCAAGCGCTTCGGCGACAAGAACATCAAGGCCATCCAGGACATCAAGTAGGGACATGTCCCGACGCTCCGGGAAGGCACGATCCCGGTGCATCCCGACACGCCGCCGGCGGCGCGCGCTCCAAAACGGGGAGCGCGCCGTCGGCGCGCAGCCGTCCCCATTCCCAACGACCCATGCAACGGAGACTTCCATGACCAGACTTTTCAATGCGCTGGACGCCGTGCTCAAGGCGCTCGTCATCCTCGCCAACGGGGCCATGCTCTTCCTGGTCTTCGGCCAGGTCATCACCCGCTACGTTTTCGGCTGGACGCCCTATTTCGGCGAAGAACTGGCGCGCTATCTCTTCGTCTGGGTGGTATTTCTCTCGCTTCCCCTGGTGGCCCGCCACGGCGGCCACATGTGCATCGAGACGCTGACGAGCCGCGTCAAGGGCGCGACGCTGAAATTTCTCAATATCTGCGCCGACGTGTTCAGCATCGTCTTTCTCGGCATCATGGTCTGGGAAGGCGGCCGCATGGTCATGCTCGCCCGCTACCAGACCTCTCCGGCCATGATGATCCCCATGTCCTGGGTCTATGTGGTCATTCCCTTCGGCTGCGCCGTCATGCTCGTCTATGTTCTCGCCAACCTCGCCGGCGTTCTCCGCACGCCCGCGGCAGAGACGAAGTAGGAGGCCGCCATGACGCTCTGGGTCATCCTCACCTCCTTTGTGCTCATCCTCGCCACGGGGGCGTCCATTGGCGTGGGACTCGGGCTTTCGTCCGCCATCGTGCTCTATGGCGTGCTTGACATGCCGCTCATCGTGGTGGTGCAGCGCATGTTCACGTCCGTGGACTCGTTTTCCTTCATGGCCGTGCCGTTCTTCATGCTGGCCGGGGCCTTCATGAGCGAGGGCGGCGTCACCAGGCGCATCGTGGACTTTTCCATGGCCCTCGTGGGCGCGCTCGCCGGCGGCCTCGCCCTGGTGGTGGCCGTGGCGGGCATGTTCTTCGCCGCGCTCTCCGGCTCCTCCGCCGCCACGACGGCCGCCATCGGCGCCTCCATGATCGACGAGATGGAACGGCGGGGCTACCCGCGCTCCTTCGCCGCGGCCGTGGTAGCCAGCGGCGGCACCGTGGGCATCGTTATTCCGCCGTCCATCACCATGGTCGTGTACGGCTCCATCGCCAACACCTCCATCGCCGACCTCTTCATGGCCGGCTTCGTGCCCGGCATCCTCATGGGCGTGACCATGTGCGTGGTGAGCTGGGTCATCTCCAAAAAGAACGGCTACAAGGGCGAGGGGCAGTTTTCGCTGCGGCGCATGGCGCGCTCCTTCAGGGAATGCTTCTGGGCGCTCATGATGCCGGTCATCATCCTGGGCGGCATCTATTCCGGCATGTTCACGCCCACCGAGGCCGCCGCCGTGGCTGCGGTGTATGGCGCCTTCGTGGGCTTCTTCATCTACCGCGAGCTGACGCTCAAGGACCTGCCGCGCACCCTGCTCAGCGCGGCCTACAACACCACCATGATCATGTTCGTGGTGGGCGCGGCCAACCTCTTCGGCTGGATCCTGACCAACGCCCAGGTGCCGCACATGCTGGCCGCGAGCTTTGCCACGCTCACGGACAGCCCGCTGGTGTTCCTGATGCTCGTCAACGTGCTCCTGCTCTTCATCGGCACGCTCATCAACGCCTCGGCCGCGGTGGTCATCCTCACGCCCATCCTGCTGCCCGTGGCCCTCGGGCTTGGCATCGATCCCATGTTCTTCGGCGTGCTCATGGTGGTCAACCTGGCTATCGGCTGCATCACGCCGCCGGTGGGGCTGGATCTCTTCGTGGTGGCCTCCATCACCGGCATCTCCATCGACAAGGTGACCGCCAAGGTCATGCCCTATCTGCTCATGCTGCTGGTGGACCTGGTCATCCTGACCTATTTCCCGTCCATCATCACCTTCCTGCCCGCGCTCATGCGCTGACGCCGGCCGCCGGCGGTTCCCCCTGCCGGGAGCCGCCGGCGCCTTCCCGGCAGGGGGGGAATTTTTCCGCACCGCCGCCGGGTGGTCTGGCGATGAAAATATCCGCACCGCCCTAATGGCCGCGCGATTCAGGCCGATAAGACCGATGTTGAGTGGGGAAAGAGGAGAACCCGCGCACGCGCGGGGATTCGGCGCCATCCGTCTGCAGGGAAGCAGTGAACCATTCAAGGAGGAATGGACATGTCGCTGATTCTGAATCACACATCCCTTGAGCCGCTGATAAAGCGGCCCGACGAGCCTCCCGGAAACGATCAGGACCTTTCAAAAATCGACAGATATCTCGACATTCTCAAGGACAACAAAAACGCCAGCCGCTTCGTCCCCAATGACGCGGCGGTGGCGCTGGACATGGCCGGTTTCGTGCGCCGTCGCGTGGGCGACGGGCGATCGGGACCGATCCTTTCAGCGCCCCGGCTGGCGCTGGCGCTTGTGCAGCCCGATGAAGGGGCGCCCGCCCAATAGCGGCCGTTTTTTCAGGAACGCACATCCCTTACTGATGCGCCTGCCGCGCATCACCCTTCCGACATGAACGGCGACGCCGCGATCCACGCTCACCGAACCACTCACATACGGCAGGGACCCGGAGCCACAAGCTCCGGGTCCCTGTGTCTCCCGGACCCGGCGTCCGGGGCTAGGCTCAGGACTCATTAAAGTACGTTAGGTTTTTTTCAGCGAGGCAAAGAGGTTTTTCCGCTGGCCGCCCGAAGCGGAGCGAAGGGCGGGGGCTGTCGCC
>NZ_CAJUBO010000009.1 GCF_910584445.1 uncultured Desulfovibrio sp. | reverse complement strand
TGTACTCACGTACATGACCGACAAAAATCGTCCAGTGACGCCGCCAGCGCAAAAAAGGCTGTTTTTGACGGATGATTGTGGCATTACACAAGCTGCCACATCCCGAGCCAGCAGTCACAATAATAGGTCCAGACCCTAAGCACTGCCCGCATGTTGGCAAGCCCGGCCCCTGGGCCGCGCCCGCGCGCGACCGGCGGGGCGGTCTGGAAAAAGCCCGGAGAGCTAGTCCGCGGCAAACAGCGACGTGGAAAGATAGCGCTCGCCGGTATCGCAGGCAAACGTGACGATATTCTTCCCCGCCATGTCGGGCCGTGCCGCCACGGAAAGGGCGGCGGCCACGTTGGCCCCCGTGGAGATGCCCGCGCACACGCCGTCCACGGCCATGAGGCGCCGGGCGGTAGCCATGGACTCCCCGGCATCCGCCAGGAGGATCTCGTCAAGAAGGGAGCGGTCAAGGATATCAGGCACAAAACCGGCGCCAATGCCCTGGATCGCGTGGGGAGCGGCCCTGCCGCCCGAGAGCACGGGCGAGTCCGCGGGTTCCACGGCCATGACCCGGAAGCCGGGGATGGTCTCCTTGAGGCAGCGCCCCGTGCCCGTCAGGGAGGACCCGGAGCCTACGCCCGCCACGAGGACATCCATGCGGCCGGAACTGCGGTGCAGGATCTCCGGGCCGGTCGTGGCGTAATGCACGGCCACGGCATCGCGGTTGGAGAACTGCCCCACAAGCCAGCCCCCGCGCTCTTCCGCCAGTTGCCGGGCTGCGGCCACGGCGGCGGCCATGCCCCCGTCGGCGGGCGTCAGGACGAGTTCGGCCCCATAGCCCCGCAGCAGGGCGCGCCGCTCACGGCTCATGGATTCCGGCATGGTCAGGGTGCAGCGCAGGCCGCGCATGGCGGCCACCAGGGCAAGGCCGATCCCCATGTTGCCGCTGGTCGCCTCGACGATGCATCCGCCGGGGCGCACATCACCGCGCACAAGCGCGCGTTCCACACAATGGAAGGCCACCCGGTCCTTGATGGAGCCGCCGGGATTGCGGTTCTCCAGCTTGAGCCAGACCGTCCCCGGCAGCCCCGCGGAAAGCCTGAGCCGCAGCAGCGGCGTTTTGCCGATGGTCTGGAGGATGGATGTCTTCATGGGCGCTCCGGGCTGAGGCATTGGCGGGGGGAACGTCCCCGCCGGGGGAAAACGGCGGCAGGCGGCGTCACATCCCGTGCGGACGGGTCCGCGCGCCGGAATCAATCTAGAGGAAAGCGGCGGCCACGGCAAATGCGATTTTTCCGCTTTCGCCGCAAAGATCCGTTTTGCCGGTTGACAGACGCGCCGCTTGGCTTTAAAGAATGCCCCGCACGCCCCCGATATGCAGGGAAGGCCGTGCCCGTGGCCGCGCCCCGGGATTTCGTGCGACAAGGAGGACTCCCATGCGATTTTTCCAATTCGTGCCCCTGCTCCTGGCCCTCGCCCTCTGCCTTGCCGGCGGCATCGCGCATGCCAAGGCGGACCCTGTGGAACAATACACCGAAGCCGTCATGACCGGCGACATCCCGGTGCTGGAGAAGCTTCTGGCGCCCAATTTCTGGTATATCGGCGCCAACGGCCACATCCGTGACAAGGAGCACTTCATTCAGGAAATCAGGGATAAAAAGCTCATCGTGGACCGCATGACGCTGACCAATATCCGCGAGACGCGCGTGGGCGAAACGCGCCTGCTCACGGCCAACGGCGTTTTCCATGGCACGTCCGAGATGCCCCGTCCCCAGGGACTCATGCGCTACACCATGGTGCTTGGCGACAACAAGGGCGCGGAACAGGTCGTCCTCTTCCAGGCCACGCCCGTCATCGCCACGCCCGAGTGCAAGGACGGCAACTGCAAGATCCGCTAGGCAGGCCCCAAAATACAGCGCAAAGGCCGCTCCCGCGCATGCGGGGCGGCCTTTTTTGCGTGGAAAGCATCAGGCGGGAACGGATGCGCCCCGCGCCAGCAGCAGGCGCAGCCCGGCATATCCCACGGTCTGCCGCGTATCCCCCGAGGCCGTGGCCGAGGTATCGTGCGCGGTCAGCTCCACGCGCACCCGCCCGAGACAGTGCGCCGCATACAGCGCCAGAGCCAGCGGAGCCGCCCCGCACATGCTGATCCGCTCATCCTCCACCACGCGCAACAGCCCGTCGGCGTCGGCCGCCAGCGCCCGCTCAAGGGCCAGGGCGTCTTTTTGCATCGTCCGGCGCACGTCTTCGTAGTGGTTCATGTCCGAACTGACGATCAGGCCCACATCGGCATTTTCCGGCCTGGCGAGCACCGCGGCAAGGGCGCGCCCCGCGCGGGCCAGCGCCCCGGCATCCCGCGTGCCCACGCAGACGGGCGCCATGGCAATGTCCGCACCGTCCGACGCCACCTGAAGAAAGGGCAAAAGGACCTCGATGGAATGCTCGCCCAGGTGGGACAGGACATCCGGCGCGAAGCCGCCGCCGGAAGCGGCAAGGGCCGCGGCCAGCGGTTCGTCCACGGCAACCGGACCCAGCGGGGTGAGCCATGCGCCGCCGGGCCAGATGCCCAGTTCGCGGCCGCGCCCCGTGTGATTCGGGCAAAGAATGACCAGACGGCGGGGCACGTCCAGCCCGGCAAGCGTCGCCCCGGCCACGGCGCCGCAAAAGACATGGCCCGCGTGGGGCAGCATGCAGCCCCACGGGCGGAAGACGCCATCGGGAGCCGCCCCCGCATCCCCGTCCGGGACGACGGCCGTGGCGCCGGCCGCGAGGAAACGGCGCACCTCATGGCGCAGCGCGTCGGCCGCGCCCGCATAGAACCGTCCCGCCGCCACCGGCTGACGCATGAGCATGGCACTCTCCTTCAGGACGCGGTCCCCGTCCCCGGGTCATTCAGGCAGGCATCGACAGCGCGGTAGAGGTCCTCGGCGCTCATGGGCTTGGCGATGTGCCCGTTCATGCCCGCCGTGAGCGCGGCGGCCACATCGCCGCTGAAGGCGTTGGCCGTCATGGCGAGGATGGGGATCGTCGCCGCATCGGGATGATTGCAGGCGCGGATGCGCCGCGTGGCGGCATAGCCGTCCATGACCGGCATCTGCACGTCCATGAGGATAAGGTCGTAGCGGCCCGGCGGGGACTCCTGAAACTTCCGCACCGCCACCTCGCCGTTTTCGGCAAGGTCCGTCTCCATATCGACCATCGACAGGAATTCCTGGGCGATTTCCTGATTGAAGTCGTTGTCCTCCACCAGAAGGACGCGACGCCCGGAAAAATCATAGCTTTTCCGGGCAGGCGGCGTGCGCTCCGTCCCGGAGCGACGGTGTGAGAACTCCGTCAGCATGTCGCGCAACGCGGAACTGAACACCGGCGTGGCAAGAAACGCATCCACCCCGGCCTCACGGGCCTCGGTCTCGATGGCGCTCCTGTCATTGGCGCAGGCCACCAGCAGGAGGGCGTCCCCCGTCGCGCGGATGCGGCGCGCCGCCGCGACACCGTCCATGTCCGACAGCCGCCAGCCCAGCAGGCACACGTCAAAGGGGGTGCCTTCCTCCTGTGCCCGGCGCAGCCGCTCCACGGCGGTGGCCGCATCAGGGGCCTCCTGCGCCTCCACGCCCAGGCGTTGCAGCAGAAAGATCGCATGCCTGCGGGCAGCCGCATCGCTCTTGACCACGAGCACCCGAAGCGGAACGAGCTGCCCCCCCTGCTCCTGCCGCGCCTCGCCAAGCCCGAAGGGCAGCTCCACCGTGAAGACGCTTCCCTTGCCTTCCTCGCTCGCCACGGCGATGTCCCCGCCCATGAGGGTGACGAGGCTGAGCGTGATGGGCATGCCAAGCCCGGTGCCGCCATAGCGGGCGGCGGTATCGTCCGTGGCCTGCTCAAAGGGCACGAAGATGCGCTGGAGAAACTCCTCGCTCATGCCGATGCCCGTATCGCTGATGGTGAAACGGAAGCGGACCTGGCCGTCGCGGACGCAGAGCTGGCGGATGACCACCCGCACGTCCCCCCCGGCCGGCGTGAACTTGACGGAATTGCCGAGGATATTGATCAGCACCTGGGTCAGCCGCAGGGAATCGCCCAGCAGCTCCTCCTCCGTCACTTCCTGGAGGACGACATCAAAATTCAGCCCGCGCGCCGTGGCCTGGGGCTGGACGACATCCACCAGGTTCCTGATGACGCCGGGGAAATTGAAGGGAGCATGGTTGACGGAGAGCTTGCCACTCTCGATCTTGGACATATCCAGCACATCGTTGATGATGCCGAGCAGGTGCCGGGAAGATTCGCTGATCTTGCCGAGGCAGTCCTGGACGCGCGCCGGATCGTCCTTGCGGTTCATGGCGATGGCCGTCATGCCGATGATGGCGTTCATGGGGGTGCGGATCTCGTGGCTCATGTGCGAGAGGAAGCTGCTCTTGGCGGCGCTGGCGACGCGCGCGCTCTCCAGCGCGTCGCTGAGTTCCTGCTCGTGCCGGGCGGTTCTGGTGCGATCGCTGACGAGGATGATGCGCCGCCCGGAATGCCCCCCGTCCGGTCCCGCGGGATAAACGCTCACGGAAAACACGCGGCCGTCGCGCTGGAAGGAGATCTCCGGCGCATCGGCATCCTCGTCCGCGCCCGCAAGCAGGCTGTCAAGGCGCCGGGCGTCGGCCTCGGGCAGGAAGCCGCGCAACAGGTCAGGATGTTCCCTCAGCTCCTCCGCATCAATGCCCGTGAGCCGCCCGCTGTTGGGACTCACATATTCAAAGTCGCGGGCATCGCGGGCAATGATGAAGACTTCGTCCACATTCTGCGCAAGCAGGCTGAACAGGCCGTCCCGATAGGAGATCTGGCGGTTCTTCTCCTGTTCGCGGCGGTCGGAGAGGACAAGCGCCGCAAGAAGGACGGCGCCGATGACCAGGGAAAGCACGGTGGTGAGGCTGAGGCGCCATGCCATGCGCGCGCGCACGGCGCGCGATTCCGCATCGGCGGAGCGGGCGATGGACTCCAGCGTGGCGATGATGTTCGCCACATGCGGGGCCACCTCCGTGGTGTAGCCCCGAAGGGCGGCTTCCAGGCTCTTGTTGTGCTCCATCCGCTGGGCGAGGCGGGCGCGGGCCTTGCGGCCCTCGTCAAAGGCGATCCGCATGGCCTCGAGCTGGCGCGGGTCCCCCCGGAAAATGCTCCCGATGCGGGCAATGGAGGCGTTCTGCGCGGCTTCCTGACGCTGGAACACCTGCGCCATGTCCTCATAGGTCATGCCCGGCGTGGTCATGAAGGCGGGCAGGCTGTCGCGCATGTTCTGAAGGCCCGCCACCATCTCGCGCGCCTCCCTGCTCACCTCTTCGGGATAGGCATGGACGTAGAGCACCATTTCATGGATCTGGCGCATGCTCCAGCCCACAAAGAGGACATACGCCACCAGAAAAACATAGATGCCCGCTTTCCAGCGCACATGCGTGAGCATGATCTGCCGTCCCCAACCCGCGCGCGTCAAAAGAGGGGGATGCCGCCGAGCCAGTGGTGCCGGACGCGCCCCTGAAGCTCCATGCCGAGAAAGGGCGTGTTCTTGCCGCGCGAGCGCAGGCTCTCCGGCGTCACGGTCCAGGTCGCGTCAGGATCGAACAGGAAAAAATCCGCCGGGTCACCGGGCGCGAAGCCATTGCAGGGCAGGCCGAAGATCTCCGCCGGGCGACGGCTCCAGAGGCGGTGCAGATCGGCCTCGCCAAGGGCGCCCTCGCACACCAGCCCCCAGGTCAGGCTCAGGGCAAGGTCAAGCCCCGTGAGGCCGCAGGGGGCGGCATCCAGGGTCTCGTCCTTTTCATGGGCCGCATGCGGGGCATGGTCCGTCACCAGGATATCCACAAGGCCGGAGGCCACGGCCGCGCGCAGGGCGGCCCGGTCATCGGCCGTCCTGAGGGGCGGACTCACCTTGGCCCGGGTATCGTACCCCTGGAGGCTTGTCTCGTCGAGGAGGAGATAGTGGGGACAGGTCTCGGCCGTGACGCGGACGCCGCGCGCCTTGCCCCAGGCGATGATGTCCACGGTGAGACGGCTGGAAACATGGGCGATATGCACCGGCAGGCCAAGATATTCGGCCAGCATGATGTCCCGCGCGGCCTGGATGGCTTCGCCCGCCGCCGGCTGCCCCTTGACGCCGAGCATGCCGCTGACATCGCCTTCGTGCATCAGCCAGCCACGGGCCAGGTGCGGGTCCTCGCAATGGTCGATGAACACCATGCCGAGGTCCGCCGCATATTCCATGATGCGCCGCACCAGCTCGGCATTTTCCAGCGGGCGCCCGTCGTTGGAGACCGCCACGCAGCCGGCCTCATGGAGTTCAGCCAGCGGTGCGAGGGCGGAACCCTCCAGCCCCATGCTCGCGGCGGCCACGGGGTAGAGGCGCGGACCCCGCGGATGGCTCGCGCGCGCCCGCTCGCGCATGAAGCGCGTCACCGCCGCCGCGTCGTTGACCGGCCGGGTATTCGCCATGCACATGACCTGCCCGAAACCGCCATGGGCTGCGGCATCAAGGCCGGAGGCGATGTCTTCCTTGTATTCGTAGCCCGGCTCGCGCAAATGGACATGGGCGTCCGTAAGACTGGGCAGGAGGCGCAGGCCGCCGGCTTCGAAAAGCTCGCAGCCATCGGGGGGCGCCTGGCGCCCCGCGGGTGTCATGGTCACGATGCGGCCGTCGTCCACAAGAAGATCCACGGGCGCGTCGAGATGCCGGGCATTGCGGATACAGAGCGTCATGCGGCGCCTCCCTCATTGCGCGTGGCGAGCAGATAGAGCACGGCCATGCGGGTCGCCACGCCCGCGGCCACCTGTTGGAGCACCAGACATTCCGGCGCGTCGGCCACAGCGCTCGAGATTTCCAGCCCCCGGTTCATGGGTCCGGGATGGAGGACCCGCGCCCCGGGCCGCGCCCGGGCAAGATGCCGGAAATCGAGACAGTAGCGGCGGGAATATTCGGAAAGATCCGGCAAAAGACCGGCCTGCTGCCGCTCCAGCTGGAGCCGCAGGCACATGACGGCATCCACCCCGGCCACGGCCTTGTCCAGGTCGGAAAAGACCTCCACAGGCCAGTGGTCCACCCCGGCCGGAAGCAGGGTGCGCGGCGCGCACAGCCGCACCCGCACGCCGAGCTTGCGCAGCAGGTGAAGATTGGAACGCGCCACGCGGCTGTGGGCGATGTCGCCCAGGATGAGCAGTTCGCGCCCGGCAAAGTCGTTGCCCCAGATCTCGCGCAGGCTGAAACAGTCGAGCAGGGCCTGGGTGGGATGGGCATGCCAGCCGTCGCCGCCGTTCACCACCCCGCAGGGGAGCAGGTCCGCGAGGTATTGGGCCGCGCCGCTCGACTGATGGCGGATGACGATGACATCCGGGTTCATGGCCTGAAGCGTCAGGCCCGTATCCTTGAGGCTTTCTCCCTTGTTGATGCTCGAGCCGGTGGTGCCCAGAGCGAAGGTGTCCGCCGAGAGGCGCTTGGCCGCCATATCGAAGGAGGTCTTGGTGCGCGTGCTGTTTTCGGCGAAAAACAGCACCACGGTCTTGCCCTTGAGGGTCGGCACCTTTTTCACCGGGCGCCGGTTGATCTCCTGAAAGCCCGAGGCGAGGTCCAGCAGCCGGAACACCTCGTCCGCCTCGAGCTGGGTCACGTCGAGCAGATCCTTGTGCGGCCAGGGGTGGCGATTGTCGTCAGGCATGGCGCGAAGGGCCTCCTTGGCGGGCGGTGGAACTGCCCCGGCCCGCCGGCGCAAAAAAAAGCCCCGCTCTGCGGAACGGGGGAACTGCCGCCGGAACAGCGGAGACAACGGGCCGGCAGGCCCGCGCGAAACGCCGCGCGGCGGCAACAGCATCCGGCATGGTATCCATGACCGAAGTCTAGGCGCCGCACATGGCGTTGTAAAGAAAAAATCCTCCCCGTTCCGGAAGCGGTTGACGCCGCCAGGGGCTTTGACTACCGTGGGCGTGCCCGCGCCTTTGGACCATACCGGCCGACGGCCATCGGGAACGCATCATACTTGGGGCAGGGAGCCGCCGCCAACGCTCCGGGCCGACGCAGCGCGCCGCCCGGAAAGGCGCGTCCGCGCCGCGGGCGGCATGCCGCCGGCGAAGACGGACGGCGATCCATCCTGCCCGGGAGGGACGCCATGCTTCTGTCACTTGTCATCTACCTCTGCTGCGGCGCCGTGGTCGGCGTGATCGCCGGCCTGCTCGGCGTGGGCGGCGGCGCGGTCATCGTGCCCATCCTCGTGACCATCTTTCCCGCCCAGGGGGTGCCGCCCCAGTATGTGCAGCAGCTTGCGCTCGGCACGTCCCTCGCCAGCATCATGTTCACCTCCATTTCCAGCGCGCGGGCGCACCATGCGCGCGGGGCCGTCAGATGGGACATCTTCCGCCATATCGTGCCCGGCATCCTGCTCGGCACCTTCTTCGGCGGCCTGCTCGCCACGCACATGCCCACCATGTTCCTCAAGGTCTTTTTCATCTGCTTTCTTTTTGCCATTTCCGCGCAGATGCTCTCCAACTACCGGCCCCCGGCCACCCGCAACATGCCCGGGTTCCTCGGCACGGCGGGCATGGGCGGCTTCATCGGCCTGATCTCCAGCTTTGTGGGTATCGGCGGCGGGTCGCTCTCCGTGCCGTTCATGACGTACTGCAATGTGCCCATCCACACCGCCGTGGGCACCTCGGCGGCCATCGGCTTTCCCATCGCCGTGGCCGGCACCCTGGGCTATATCGTCGGCGGCTGGGACCGCCCCGGCCTGCCCCCCGGAACGCTCGGCTTTGTCCACCTCTGGGCGCTTTTCGGCATCGCCGCGGCCAGTTGCCTCACCGCGCCGCTGGGCGTGCGCCTCTCCCACTCCCTGCCCACGACCAGGCTCAAGCGCGCCTTCGCGTTCTTTCTCATTTTCGTGGGCCTGAAAATGCTCTGGAATCTCCTGTAGCAGCCCCGCGCCGCCATGCTCACCACCTATAACCGCAAACGGACCGAATCCGTCTGGTGGAACCTCCTCTGGCTGACGGTCGGCGCCTTTCTCATGACAGTCTGCGTGCAGGGCGTGGCCGCGCCGCACAACTTCCTCGCGGGCGGCGTCATGGGGGTGGCGCTGCTGCTCACCTACTGGGCGCATGGCCTGCCGCCGCTCGTCTGGTATCTCGCCCTGTGCCTGCCCATCTATGTCATCGGCTGGTTCCTGCTGGGGCGGCGTTTTCTGCTCTACACCTTCTACGGCACCGTCGCCATGAACGTTTTCGGGCAGTTCCTCCAGTTCGAGCTGTCCTTTACCAATGACGTATATGCGGCGCTCGTGGGCGGGGTGCTCAACGGCGCGGCCTCGGGCATCATGCTCCGCACCCTCGGCAGCAGCGGCGGGACGGATGTCTTCGCCATCCTGCTCAAGGAGCGCTGGAACATCCCCATCGGGCAGTTCAACTTTCTCTTCAATGCCACCCTTTTTCTCATCGGGGCCTTCCGTCTGCCCGCGGACCTCATCGTGGCCTCCATCCTGATGATGTTCGTGGCCTCGCAGACCCTGGAATACGTGCTCGGCATGTTCAACCGCCGCAAGCTCGTCCTCGTCATTTCCAGCCGGGGCGAGGAGATCGGCGAGGCCATCCTGGCAAGCGAACGCTACGGCGCCACCATGATCCGCGCCAAGGGCGCCTATTCCGGCACAGACAGGGAGATCCTGCTCACCGTCACCAACAATGTGGCGCTCAAGCGGCTGGAGAATCTCGTCTATACCATTGACCCGCACGCGCTCTTCATCGTCGAGAACACCTTCTACGTCTCGGGCGGCCAGTTCGCGCGCGGGGGACGCTAGGCCATGGACCGCGCGGGGTCCAGCCCTCCCCTCGCCTTCAGGGCGCGGAGCCTCGTTCCCCTCGCGGGGGAAGGCCCGGCGCGGGGCGCGGCGCTCCTGGCGCCGCTCGCCCGCCTGGATGACGCGCTCATCCTCACGCGCGCGGGCCGGGTGGAAGAGGTGCGGCCCTGGAAGAACGCGCGCCTGCCCGCCGGAACGCGCGTGCGGGATATGGGCGATGTCTGCCTCATGCCCGCCTGCGCGAACGCGCACACGCACCTGCAACTTTCCTGGCTCGCCGGGCGCACCCGCTGGGGGCACGGTTTCGCGGCATGGCTGGACAGTCTTGTTCCGCAGCTCATCGCCCCGGCGCGGGACGGCGAAGAGCCGGCGCGACGGCACCGGGCCGCGGCGCGCGCCTGCGCCGCCCTTGCCGCTGACGGCACGCACTGGATGGGGGATGTGGGCGGCTCCAGCCCCGGCGCGCTCTCCCGGGTGCGCGAAGCCTGCACCGCCGCCGGGCTGGAAGCACGGCATTTTTGCGAATGGTTCGGCTTCGCGCCGCCGCTCATCGACGCGGAAGGCCCGTGGCCGCCCCGCTGCCGCGCCGAGATCTCGGCGGACAGGCGTCTGGAAAACGAATGCGCGCCCTGCGGCCACGCCCTCTACTCCACAGCGCCGGACATCCTGCGCGCGGCGCGGGAATGGTGCGCCGGGACGGGACGCGTCTTCAGCTTCCATCTGGCGGAATCGCCGGAGGAAACGGAACTGCTCGCCACGGGCGCGGGCGCCCTGCGCGCCTGCTACGAGGGCAGCGTGCTGCCGGCGGACTGGCAGCCGCCCCGGTTGCGCCCGCTGGCCTTTGCCTCGGCCCTGGGGCTGCTCGGGCCGGGCGTGCTGGCCGTACATGGCGTCCAGCTCGAGGAAGAGGAGATCGGCACCCTGGCGGCGAGCGGCGCGGCGCTCTGCCTGTGCCCGCGCTCCAACCGGAACCTTGCCGTGGGCGTGGCGCCGGTGCGCGCCCTGCTGGAAAGCGGCGTCCTGCTCTGCCTGGGCACGGACGGCCTGACCTCCAACGAAGATCTGGACGTACGCAACGAAGCCGTCTGGCTGCGCGAGCATCTTGACCTGCCCCCCCGCGCGCTGTTGCGGCTGCTCACGGTCAACGGCGCGGCGGCCCTGGGTTTCCCGCGCGGGGCGGGCACGCTGGCGCCCGGCGCTCCGGCGGTCTTCGCCGTCGTCCCGGAAGCGCTGGCGTCATAGAACGGTTTCGCAATGCCCGGGTCCGGTTCCCGGCGCCGTTCGCACCACACCGCAACCCGTATCCAAAGGAGGATGCAATGCCCACCGTCACCGCGAAGTATCTTGGAGATCTGCGTACCGAATGCGTCCATACCGCCAGCGGCACCCGGCTGGTCACCGACGCGCCGGTGGACAATCAGGGCAAGGGCGCATCCTTCTCCCCCACGGATCTCTGCGCCACGGCCCTCGCTTCCTGCGCCATGACCATCATCGGCATCTGCGCCAGGGCGCACGATGTGGACGTGACGGGCACGACCATCGAGGTCACCAAGATCATGAGCGCCGACCCGCGCCGCATCGGCAGGCTCGAAGTGGTTTTCACCATGCCCGACCGCGATTACGCCGACACCCAGAAACTCCTCATCGAACGCGCCGCGCAAACCTGCCCGGTCTGCCTCAGCCTGCACCCCGATGTGGAGCAGGTCGTCACCTTCAGATGGGCACGCTAGCGGCTGCCGGCGCCCTGCCCGCGCAGGGCCAGCAGCCCGGCGAGGATGCTCCAGGGATTGGGCGGACAGCCGGGCACATAGATATCCGGCGTCAGCCCCGCCGTTGTGAGTCCGGCGGCGTTTTCCCCCGATGCGCCGCCCAGGCCGCCCAGGCAGTCCGCGGACTCGCGGAAAAGACCGCCTGAAATGGCGCACGCCCCCACGGCCACCAGCACGCGCGGCCGGGGCACGGCGGCCCAGGTGTCGAGCAGGGCCGCGCGCATGTTGCGCGTCACCGGGCCGGTGACGAGCAGGCCGTCGGCATGACGCGGCGAGGCCGTGAACTCGATGCCGAACCGTCCGAGGTCATAGACCAGCGTCCCCAGCACATTGCTGTCCGCCTCGCAGGCGTTGCAGCCGCCGGCGCTCACCTGCCGGAGCTTGAGCGAACGCCGGAACAGCCGGAAACGGCTGCCGATGACCGCCGCCGCGTCCGCGCATGTCCGCTCCGCATCCTTCGCCCCGGGGAGCGCCGCTTCCGGCCGCACCAGCAGCGCCCCGCGCGAGGCCGCCGCCACGCGGTAGTCCCGGCTGAAGCGAATGGCGCCCGCAGGGCACACGTCCTGACACGCGCCACAGAAGATGCAGCGGCCCATATCCAGAACAGGCGTTCGCCCCGGCGCTTCGGGACGCGGCAGGAGCGCTCCTGCCGGACAGGCCGCATAACAGGCGCGGCACGAGCCGCAGTCGGCATCCGCGAGCAGGGGCCGTCCGCGATAGCGCGGCGAGAGCGCCGGCTCCTTCCGGGGCCAGTCCAGGGTACGGTACCGTTGTTTCAGGCGTTCGGCGACGATGCGGAACATGGGCAAGCCTCACAGATCATGGCCGCAATAGGAAAGATCGAAGCTCTTGTTGCAGAGCGGAAAATCCGAGATCTGGCCGCCGCGCATGGCGAGGGCAAGCCCCGCCCAGTTGCGGAACGAGGGATCCACCAGCTTCAGGGCCAGAAATTCCCCGTCCGGGCCGGTGACGCCCACATGGCAGATCTCGCCCCGCCAGCCTTCCACCTGGGCCACGGCCAGGCGCCTGCCCGGCAGCGGGCCGCTGGCGGCCATGGTCCGCGCCAGCGCGGCTTCACGCTCCGCCACGCTTTCGGGATGTTCCGCCAGCCAGCCGAGGTCATCAGCCACAAGGGCGAGCGAATCCGCCATTTCGGCACGGCGCACCAGCGCGCGGGCGAACACGTCGCCGCTGCGCCCCGTCCTGGGCGCGTCCGCCCCCGCAAGGGGAAGTTCCGAAAGCGGCGCATGGAAACGCGCATCGCGCTCAAGGCCGCAGGCCCGCGCGGCAACGCCCACCAGGCCGAGCGCGCAGGCCGTTTCCGCGCTGAGCGCGCCCGTCCCCCTCATGCGCTGCCCCACGCTGGCCGCGCCGAACATGACCTCCGCGGAACCGGCGGCATCCCTGCCCGCGGCTGTCAGCCGCGCCAGAATATCCGCGCATTCCTCCGGGGAAAGCCCCCAGGCCACGCCGCCGGGCAGCAGAAGGCCGCGCCCGAAGCGGTTGCCGCAGAGCGCCGCCGTGAGATTGAGGAAATCACCGCGGATACGCCCGTTCCAGGACGAGGTCGGCAGAAAGCCCGTGTCTCCGGCAATGGCTCCCAGGTCTCCGCAATGATTGGCAAGCCGCTCCAGTTCCAGCCCCACGCGGCGCAGCCGCTGGGTACGGGGGTCCAGCTCCTCCAGGCCGAGCAGCCGCTCCCTGAGCACGCACAGGGCCGTGGCGTGGGCCACGCTGGAGTCTCCCGCCGCGCATTCCGCAAGCCGCAGGGCGGCGCGGGGGTCCCCCCCGGCGCGGGCGCGCAGCAGCCGCTCCAGACCGCGATGCTGGTAGCCGAGCGCGATCTCCAGGTGCAGCACGTTCTCGCCGTAGCACTGGAAGCGGAAATGCCCAGGCTCGATGATGCCCGCATGCACCGGGCCGACGGCCACTTCATGCACCTCGCCGCCGTCCACGCGATAAAATTCGCGCGCCGCGCCGCCCGGCGCATCCGGGGAACGACGCACAGGCTTGAGCCAGGGGTGTCCTTCGGGGAGGATGCCCCATTCCTCACAGATCTCGCGCTCGAAAAGCTGCACCTGCGGGCACGCCTCCGCCAGCGACGGGAAGGCGGCCAGGGGCGCGGTACGGGCGGCCGCCAGGCGCCGCTCCGCATCATGGGCGAGCACGCAGCACAGGCCCGCCCCGGGGCGCCGCTCGGGTCCGCCGCATTCGCCAGCCGCTGTCGCGGCACGGCCCGGCTCTGGCAGGGCAAACAGCGCAAGGACCCGCCAGCCGCTGCTGACGGCATCGAGGATGTGGCCGCAAAGACCGGCGGCATCCAGCACGGGGAGGGCGTCCAGGGCGACGGCCTGTCGATACTCGAAACTGTGCATCCGCTACCCTCCGATGAGCCTGGCGCCCGTTTCCAGAAAACGCCACAGCCAGTCCGGGACCCACAGCCCCAGGGCAAGAACGGCCACCGCCAGGGCCAGCGGCGGCAGGATGCTCCAGAGCGGTTCGCGGCGGCTTCGCAGCCGGGCGGGCATGTCCAGCGGGCGTGTGCCCTGCACCATACGCAGCACCGCCACCGACATCCCCACAAAGATGACCGCCAGCGCCCCGAGATACAGGGCCGCGACCAGCCACGCGCCCTCGGCGAGCATGCCCTTGAGGATGATGAGTTCGCTCACGAAAATGCCGAACGGCGGCGAGCCTGCCACGGCAAGAAAGCCCGCCGTCCAGAGCGCGCCCGTGGCGGGCATGGTCCAGCGCAGACCGCGCACGTCATAGCTGGAATAGGTGTGGTAGCGGGCGAGGATATTCCCCGAGAGCAGAAAGAGCAGGCACTTGGTCAGCGAGTGGCAGACGGAGTGGAGCAGCGCGCCCTCCACGGCGATGCCTCCCAGGCCGATGCCGAGGCTGAGGATGCCCATGTGCTCCACGCTGGAATAGGCGAGCAGGCGTTTGTAATGTCCCTGCCCCACGATGAAGATGGCCGCCGTCAGCAACGAGAGGATGCCGAAAAAGACGAGCAGCCCGCCGCTGAAATCGCCCAGCCCGGCGGCGAGCAGGATCTGGTGGCCGCGCAGGATGCCGAGCAGGGCGCAGTTGAGCAGCGCGCCGGAGAGCAACGCCGAGACCAGCGACGGCGCCTGGCTGTGCGCGTCGGGCAGCCAGTTGTGCAGCGGCGCCAGCCCCATCTTGGTCCCATAGCCCACCAGCAAGAAAATGAAGGCCGCCTTGAGCCAGGGCGGCGCGGCGGCGCCGGCGTGGGCCACGAACCAGCCGAGGGAGTCGATGTCGTCCGCGAGCACCGGAAGTTCCCCGGCCCCCCCCGGCGCATAGAAGGCCACGGAAAGCAGGATGTTGCCGAGCAGGGCGAGCGCGATGCCCACCGAACAGATGATGAGGTATTTCCAGGTGGCTTCCAGCGAGCGCCGGTGCCGATGAAAATAGATGAGCGGCGCGCTGGAGAGGGTGGTGGCCTCGATGCCGACCCAGAGGGCGCCCAGGTGCGGCGTGGTGGTCACAAGGCTCATGGCCGCGAGGAAAAAACAGAGACAGGCGGTGAAGCGGCGTTCGGGCGCATTGGTGAACGGACGGCCATCGTGGATGCAGGTGCGGACCTCGATGGCCTCTTCCTCGCGCAGATAGCCCACGGCATAGATGGATGCCGCGAAGAACAGCAGACTCGCCAGAACGAGGAAAAGCGCGCCCAGGGCGTCCGGCGCCAGAAGGCCCCCGAGCGCTGCGGGATGGGCGCCCCCGGCCACGGCCGCGACAATGGCAAGCGAAAGGCAGACATGGCCCGCGCCGGTGACGGGCAAAAGGACGCGGCAGAATCCCGCGTTGCCCACCGCCAGCATGAGCAGGCCCGCCACAAGGGGCAGGAGGATCAGGGCTTCGAGCATGATCAGTCCCTGAGGCTGCGGAAGCGGCCCGTGTCGATGGAATCAAAGGTCTCGCCGATATGCCCGATGGCATTGCCCATGACGAAGACCGCCACAAAAATGTCCAGCAGCAGGGCCAGTTCAAACCAGATGGCTCCGGCGGCCATGAGCGGGGCGCCCAGAAGAAAGATGCCGTTTTCGGCCACAAGGTAGCCGATGACCTGCGAGATGGCCGTGGCGCGCCCCACCACCAGGATAAGCCCGCAAAACAGTGTGGTCAGCGCCGTGGGCAGGAGCAGCGGCGGGAACAGATGCGGCAGGATGGGCAGGCGCGTCTCCAGCCAGAGCGAGAACACAAGGCCCAGGATGCCCGTGAACACCCCCGCGCCGAGATGGAGGCGGGGCCGAGGCTCATCCGTGGTGGCGAGCCTGCGCCGGGTGCGCTCCAGAAGGCCGGGCAGCAACGCGCCCTTGATGCCGAAGATGGCGCAGGCGAGCAGGGCATGGTCCATGCCGAGCAGGAGCACCGCCAGCAAAATGCCCTGAAACGCGGTGAGGCGGATGAGCGGGGCAATGCCCGGCGCGCCGAGCAGCAGCAGGTTGTTCAGCAGCAGAAGAAAAAGGATGGTGGAAAACAGCGAGGTCAGCGTGATCATGGGTCCGATGTTCTCCGGGGATGCGGCGGCGCGCTAGCGGGCCTGCGTCAGGATGAGGGCCAGGGCCGCCAGGGCGGCGGCCACGCCAAGAAAATGCGGCACGCGCGTGAGCCGCAGACGGGCCATGGCGGACTCCACCACGCCCACGGCCACGCCAATGCCGAGAACGGCCAGCACGGAAAGCGCCGCATGCTCCCAGAGCGGCAGCGGCGGCACGAGCAGCCCGGCCACCAGGGCCGCGAAAAACCAGAGCTTGAGCGCCGCTCCATAGACGATCATGGCAAGGTTTGGCCCGGAATGGTCAAGCACCATGACCTCGTGGATCATGGTCAGTTCCAGGTGGGTGGTGGGATCATCCACCGGGATGCGGCAGTTCTCCGCCAGCAGCAGGGCGAAAAAGACCGCGGGCGCCAGGAGCAGCTCGGG
The DNA here is from genome assembly GCF_910584445.1 of uncultured Desulfovibrio sp. Classification (GTDB taxonomy): domain Bacteria; phylum Desulfobacterota; class Desulfovibrionia; order Desulfovibrionales; family Desulfovibrionaceae; genus Desulfovibrio. The sequence goes on along the minus strand of NZ_CAJUBO010000009.1, from coordinate 85,684 downwards.
GCGCCCCGCCTGCCAGAATGCCGCCATGTCGCCATTGAACAGCGCGGAGAGCGAAAAGGCGGCGCGCACGTCCAGTCCCGCGTCGGCGACGCCGCGCCCCAGGTCGAGGCTCAGGCTGGTGAGCGTCAGAAAGGCGAGGAAGAGCGCGGGTTCGCCCAGGGCCGAAAACGCCGCTTCCCGGCTCGCCCCCATGCCCTCGAAGGAAGAACCTGTATCCAGGGCCGCCAGCATGACCGCGAAACGCCCCATGCCGAGCAGGTACGCCGCCAGCAGGAAATCCCCGCCAAAGGCCAGCGGCGAGGGGACGCCCCCCAGCGGCAGAAGCGCCAGGGCGCACAGGGCCGCCGCCAGCGACACCCCCGGCGCCGCCGCAAAGGTCCAGGTGGTGGTGCGGCTGATGACCTCGCCCTTGCCGAGCAGTCTGGCAAGGTCATAATAGGTCTGGAGCAGGGGCTTGCCGTGCCGCCCGGCCACCATGGCCTTGACACGGTTGATGATGCCCGGCAGCAGCGGCGCCAGCACCAGGGCCAGCGCCAGCTGGAGGAGAAAGGCGGTCGGCGCGCTCATGGCCTGAGTCCCCAGACGAGAAGCCCCACCACGGTGGCGAGGATATAGAGGATATAGAGGTGGATCTTGCCATGCTGGAGGATCTTGCAGGCATTGCAGACCCGTTCCACCAGCTCGAAAAGCGGAGCGAAGAAATGCGTCCGCAGGCGGTCCGGAGCGGCCACGCTGAAGGCGGCGCGGTCGGGGAAGATCCCCTCCGGCGCCCCGCCCCGCGTCCGCAGGCCCATGAACGGCGCGAACAGCCGCGCCAGAGGTTCGGAAAACGACGCGTCCGTATACTGGACACGCGCCGAGGAGGCCTGGTAGCCGCAGCCCCACGTTTTTTCCCGCAGGACACCGCGCCGCCGGAGCAGCAGGCCGCGCGCGGCAAAAAGGCAGAACGCCAGGACGACGCCGCCCCCGCCGACCATGGAGACCATGGCGAGGCTGCGGCGCATCTGCGCGTCAACGTCAGGAAGATCCGTCACAAGGCCATGGGGGAAGGGAATGGCCGTGAGCGCCGTTCCCGCGGCAAGGTCGAAAAAGTACGGCGCGAACAGGCCCCCGGCCACGCAGGCCGCCGCGGGAAGCGCCAGCGGCCAGAGGCCGCGCCAGCCCGTCGCGTGGGCATTGGCGGCAAAGCCCGTGCGCGGCTCGCCCAGAAAGGTGGCGCCATAGGCGCGGACATAGACCGCCGCCGCGAGACCGCTCACCAGCGCCAGGCCCGCCAGGGTGAACAGAAGGCAGAGCTGGCGCTCCACGCCGGGGAAAGAGGCGCCGTCCAGCAGCGACATGGCAAGGACGAACTCCGAGGCAAACCCGCTCAGCGGCGGCAGGCAGGCAATGGCGGCCGCGCCCAGGGCAAAGGCCGCGCCCACGAGCGGGAGCCTCCGCTGCAGGCCGCCCAGCAGCTCCATGCGTACAGTGCCCGCCGCATGGAGCACCTCGCCCGCGCACAGGAAGAGCAGCCCCTTGAAGCCCGCGTGGTTGAGCATATGGAGCAGCGCCCCGGAAAAGCCCAGCAGGGCCGTCCAGGCGTCGCCGGCGGCCACGCCCAGCAGGCCCGCGCCCACGCCCATGAACATGAGGCCCATGTTCTCCACGCTGGAATAGGCGAGCAGGCGCTTGAGATTGCCCTGCCCCAGCGCCTTGAGGATGCCCAGGAGCGCCGTGGCAAGGCCCAGCAGCAGCAGGAACCAGCCCCACCACTCGGGGAGCGCCCCGAGCACCCCCGCCGATGGCGTGCCGCCCAGCAGGGCCAGCGAACGGAGCAGCCCGTACAGGCCGGCATTGATCATGGACCCGGAAAGCAGGGCCGAAACATGGCTGGGCGCGGCGGGGTGCGCCTCCGGCAGCCAGACATGGAGCGGCGCCACGCCCGCCTTGGCCCCGAAACCGGCCACGGCAAGCAGGAAGAGCGCCGACAGCGTCCCCGCCCCGGCGTCGGTCAGCGGCGCGCAGCCCTCGATGGTCAGCGCCGTGCTGCCCGTCACCTGCCAGAGCAGGATGAAGAAGGCGAGCAGAAAGACCGCCCCCAGATGGGCCGCCACCAGATAGACCCACGAGGCGTCGCGCACCTTGCTGTCGCCATCATTGAAATCAATGAGAAAGAACGGCGCGAGGGACATGATCTCCCAGGCGAGGAGGAAGAGGATGGCGTCCCGCGCGCACACCACCCCGGCCATGCCGAGGAGGAGCAGGAGAAAGAAAAACCAGTGCGCCGCAAGATTGTGCTCGGCCGGCCGCACTCCGCGCAGCGCCATGCCGCCGGAAAGCGCGCAGACAAGCCCCAGCCCGAAGACCGGCAGCAGAAAAAAGGCGCTCAGGGCATCCAGCTTAAGCGCGAAGGCGCCCACCGGGAGGCCCCAGGGGAGCCGGAGCGCGGCATCGCCGCCGTCCAGCAGGGCGCCCGCCGCGCCCCCGAGGCCCAGGGCGCAGCCCAGGGCCGCGCATCCGGCGCCAAGGGCGTTGACGCGGCGGCTGCGCCTGGGGCGCGGGGGCGTGAACGACGCGGCCACGGCCAGAAGCCCGAGGCACACTGCCCCGGCAAGAAAAACGCAAAGACCGGCAAGATAGCAATCCATGGAAAACCGCGCACGCAAAAAAGTGTCGGGGAGGGCGCCGGAGGGCGGACATGCCGCCCGCGCGCCGGCGCAGCCGCCGCAGGGACCGGAGCTGTGCCCCGCGTTTCCGGCGTCCGCGTCCGCACGCGGAGACCGGAGAAGCCCTGTGTCAGAGAAGCCCCTGCTTCAGCAGGCCGTCAAAATAGGCGATGGTTTTTTCCAGTCCCGCCTCCAGGGGCGTCTGCGGCTCCCAGCCCAGTTCCCGGCGCGCAAGGGTGATGTCGGGCCGGCGCTGCTTCGGGTCATCGGCGGGCAGAGGTTCGCAGACGATGCGGGAGCCGCTGCCCGTCAGCTCCACGACCTTTTCCGCCAGCTCGCGGATCGTGAACTCACCGGGGTTCCCCATGTTCATGGGACCGATGAAGTCCTCGCGCGAAGCCATGAACCGGATCATGCACTCCACGAGATCGTCCACATAGCAGAACGAACGCGTCTGGCTGCCGTCGCCGTAGATGGTGATGGGCTGGCCCTTCAGGGCCTGGACGATGAAGTTGGAGACCACGCGGCCGTCGTTGGGGTGCATCTTGGGACCATAGGTGTTGAAGATGCGTCCCACCTTGATGGGCAGGCCGCCCTGGCGCCGATAGGAGAAGAACAGGGCCTCGGCGCACCGCTTGCCCTCGTCGTAGCAGGAGCGGATGCCGATGGGATTGACGTGCCCCCAGTAGCTTTCGGGCTGCGGATGCACCTCGGGGTCGCCATAGACCTCGCTGGTGGAGGCCTGATAGATGCGCGCGCCCACGCGCTTGGCGAGGCCGAGCATGTTGATGGCCCCGTGGACGCAGGTCTTGATAGTCTGGACGGGGTCGTGCTGGTAGTGGATGGGCGAGGCCGGACAGGCGAGATTGTAGATCTCGTCCACTTCCACATAGAGCGGAAAGGTCACGTCATGGCGAATAAGCTCAAAGCGCTTGTTGTCCATGAGTTCTTCCACATTGGCGCGGGCACTGGAAAAGAAATTGTCCACGCAGATGACTTCGTGCCCCTCGGCAAGAAGCCTGGCGCAGAGGTGCGAACCCAGAAACCCGGAGCCGCCGGTGACGAGAATCCGCTTTCTCAAGTGCATGCTTTCCCCCTGGCGCCCAGTAGAGCACTTTTCTGTGGTTTTCCGCCGTAGTGCGGCGCGGGCGTCCGCTCCCGCATCCGCCCGGAGCGTTGACGCAATTTCCTTGCGAAACCGCTCTGCGGCGCAGTCGGTGCCGACGCGGCGCGCTTCGCCTTTTACGCGCAAACATCCGCCATGGCAATGGCTTTCTTGCGCGGCCGGCGCCGCTTTGCTATGCTCGCCACCGCGGCCGGACAGGCCGGCCGCGTCCGCCGCCCCACCCCGTTCACCCCGCCGGACCAGGTATGGGACACAAGAAACCGCAACGTATCGACCCGCTCACCCTGCCGCTGCCTCCCGGTGGTGTGGACAGCCACGCGCACCTGGACGGGCCGGAATTCGACCCCGACCGCGAAGCTGTCCTCGCCCGCGCCCGCGCGGTGGGCATCACCGGCATCGGCAACGTCTTTCTCTCTCCCGAAGCCTTCCACCAACGTCGCGGGTCCTTCGCGGACCACCCGGAAGTGTTCTTCCTTCTCGGCATCCATCCCTGCGACGGGCAGACCTGCACACCGCCGTGTCTGGACGCCATGGCGGCGGCCTTTGCCGCCGAGCCGCGCCTGCGGGCCGTGGGCGAGATCGGGCTTGACTTTCACTGGGACGACTGCCCGCGCGAGCTGCAAATGGCCGCGTTCGCGGCCCAGCTCGACCTTGCCCGCGCCCTGGAAAGGCCCGTGGTCCTCCACTGCCGCGAGGCCGAAAAGGAATGCCTGACGCTCCTCGAAGCGCGGGGCTTCACGGGCTATCCCCTGCTCTGGCACTGTTTCGGCGGCGGCCCCGCGCTTGCGCGGCGCATCCTCGCCAACGGCTGGCACATTTCCGTGCCAGGACCCGTGACCTATGCCGCCAACGCGCCCCTGCGCGAAGCCGTGGCCCTCATCCCCGAAGACCGCCTCCTGCTGGAGACGGACGCCCCCTATCTTTCGCCCGTGCCCTGGCGCGGCACCCGCAACGAACCCGCCTATACGGTCTTCACGGCCAGAGCCGTGGCCGAGGCGCGGGGCATGGCGCCGGAAGATCTCTGGCGCGCCTGCGGGCGGAACGCGCGCCGCTTTTTCGGCCTTGAGGCGGTGGAGGGCGCCACGGCGCCCGCATCTGTTCCCCCGCGTCACTGAGCGGACATCGCAGGGAGAGCCATGCCGCAACGCCATACCGCCCTTTCGTCCCGGGACGCGACGCGCGCTCCCGCCACGGCGGGATCGTCCGCCCCCCCGTCATGCCCGGCATTTTCGCCGTCGCGGTGAGGCCCCGGGCATGCGCGCCAACAGCGGAACCCCCTCCCCGGCGGCGTCCCCCGCGCGGGCGCGCCTCGCGGACTTCGCCGGGCGTCTCCTGAGCCTCCCGGACGCGCCGGCGGCCTGGGAACGTCTGGACGCGGACGCCCCGCGCCGGGACCTGCTTCTTCTCGGTCTCGGCCCGGGCAGCCCGCAGGACCTGCCCTTTGCGCGCGCGGCGCTGGAGCGCGGCGGCACGGTCTTCTGGGTGGAAGAGCCGGAGACCCTGCGCCGCCTGCGCCCGGACGGCTTTGCCCCGCCCCCCGGCTGGCAGGCCCTGCCGCCGCAGGCCATCACGCGCCCGGGGGACGCCGCCGTCTTCCTGTACCGGCCGTCCCTGCGCCTGGCCCCCGATTTCTGGGGTCCGCTCCTGGGCGGGCTGGAGGCCGGGGACATCGCCCCCCGCCTGACGGCTCCGCGCCCCGGGGCGCCCGCCGTCTGGCTGCCCGGTGACGACACGCGCCTGCTGCACCGCGAGCTGCGCGAAGCCCTCGCGGAGGCGGGCTTCGCCCCGCTGGAGGGCTGGCCCGCGACGGCCGGCGGGACGCCGCTGCCCGGCATCTGGGAGGGCCGGGCGCCCGCCTTCGTCCTGTCCGTCAACCTGCGCGGCATGGACCCGGAGGGGCGCGCCTTCCACTGCTGCCGGGCGCTGGGCGTGCCCGTGGCGCTCTGGTTCGTGGACAATCCCTGGCATATCCTTTCCGCGACGCGGCTCCCCTGGTGGCGCGAGGCCGCGCTCTTCGTGACGGACGCAAGCTTCATCGACGGCCTGCGCGCCGCCGGGGCGCGCAGCGTCCACCACCTGCCGCTGGCCGTGGCGCCGCATATGTGGCGCCCCCTGCCCGATGCGGCCGAGGCCGCCCGTCTGGCCTGTCTGCCCCCCCGCTTCGTGGGTCGCGCGGCCTTTCCCGATCGGGAACGCTTTTTCGCGGCCGCGCAGGTGCCGGAAGACGCCGCGGCCGAGGCTTCGGCCCTTCTGGCCCGCGACGCGCGCCCCGACGGGCAGGCGCACTTCCACTGGTGGCGGGAACGGCTGGCGGTCCGCCCCTGGCCCGGGCACGCCGTCCGGTGCGCGGGCCTTGGCGCGGAACGCTGCGCCCAGGCCAACCGCGCCCGCTGGCTCGCGGCGGCCCTGCCCCTGGGGCTGCGCGTCACGGGCGACGGACTCTGGCGCGCGCTCGTGCCGGGCTGCGAGCCGGAACCGCCGGCGGACTATTACGGCAGCCTGCCCCGGCTCTACCGCGAAGCGGGCGCCGTCCTCAACGTCACCAGCCTGCTTTTGCCGCACAGTCTGAGCCAGCGCCATTTCGACGTCTGGGCCGCCGGGGGGATACTTTTGAGCGATGCCACGCCGGGCCTGGACATCTTTCCCCGGACGCTCGCGGAACCCATCACCCTGCGCTCCCCCGCCGGACTTGGCCCGCGCCTCGCAAGCCTGCGCGCCGATCCGGCCGGGGCGCGCGAGCTGCGCCGGGCCTGGCGCGAACACCTGCGCGCCGCCCACACCTACGGGCACAGGATCGCAACCATCCGCGAAAAAATCGGCGTCTGAAACTCCCCCGCGTCTGTCCCGGATATCCCCCGCCAGGCAAGGATATCCAGCCATCCCCTCGTTCGTCCGGCGCCCGTCCGGCCGCACCCAAGCACGAAAAGTTTTCAGAGGTGGTTGACTTTTTGTTAGATTATTCACAAGATGGTCGCGGAACCATTTCTGCAAGCGGCGCCTGACAACGCGCCCTGGACCCGCCCCGCGGACTGCCTGGGGGCAACCGCCGGGCGCGGGACGCCCAGAACCAAAACATGGAGGATTTCGCGATGTCCAAACTGGTACCCCCGCATGGCGGCAAAGGTCTTGTGTGCTGCCTTCTGGAAGGCAAGGCCTTGGAAGATGAAAAGAAAAAGGCCGAGGGCCTGAAGAAGATCGAGATCTCTTCCCGCGCCAAGGGCGACCTGATCATGATGGGCATTGGCGGTTTCTCGCCCCTCAATGGCTTCATGGGCAAGGCGGACTGGAAGAGCGTCTGCGAAAAGATGCTGCTCACCGACGGCACCTTCTGGCCGGTGCCGGTGACGCTCGACATTTCCGCCGAAGACGCCAAGGCGATCAAGGTCGGCGAGGAAGTCGCCCTGGTCCGCAACGGCGAGATCATGGCGACCATGAAGGTCGAGGAAATCTACGAGATGACCGAAGCCGACAAGAAGTGGGAATGCGAGCTGGTCTTCAAGGGCGAAGGCCCGGATTCCGAAAAGTTCTGGGAAGTGGCCCCCAACGACCACCCCGGCGTCAAGATGGTGCTCGCGCAGAAGGAGTACAACATCGCCGGCCCGGTCAAGGTGCTCTCGCAGGGCGATTTCCCCGAGCGCTTCCCCGGCGTCTATATGACCCCGGCCCAGCTGCGCGCCAAGCTCGACGAACGCGGCTGGCAGAAAGTGGCCGCGCTCCAGCTCCGCAACCCCATGCACCGCTCGCATGAATACCTCGCCAAGATCGGCATCGAAGTCTGCGACGGCGTGGTCATCCACTCCCTGGTCGGCTCGCTCAAGCCCGGCGACATCCCGGCCGAAGTGCGCGTGAAGTGCATCGACACCCTCGTTGACAACTACTTCGTCAAGGATTTCGTCATCCAGTCCGGCTACCCGCTCGACATGCGCTACGCCGGCCCGCGCGAAGCCCTGCTCCATGCCACCTTCCGCCAGAACTACGGCATCAACAACCTGCTCGTCGGCCGTGACCACGCGGGCGTGGGCGACTTCTACGGCATGTTCGAGGCCCAGGAGATCTTCCGCAAGATCCCGGTGCCCGCCGAGGAAGGCAAACGCCTGCTCTGCCAGCCGCTCAACATCGACTGGACCTTCTACTGCAAGAAGTGCGACGGCATGGCCTCCATGCGCACCTGCCCGCACGGCAAGGAAGACCGCGTCATCCTTTCCGGCACCAAGCTGCGCAAGATGCTCTCCGAAGGCGCGGAGGTGCCGGATCATTTCGGCCGTCCCGAAGTGCTCGCCATTCTCCGCAAGTACTATGAAGGCCTGACCGAAAAGGTCGAGATCAAGATGCAGCGCGCCGCTTCCGGCAGCACCATGTAAGACCGCGCCAGCGGCCCGGCCGCGTGACGCAGTTCCCCGGGGCGCCCGTCAGGGCGCCCCTTTCTCTTGGGCGCTGTCACACGCTGCCGCCGGCGCCGCCAGATCCCGTATTGCCCGCACAGCGCCGACGCATCGTCAGCGCACACGCGGAGCGGACCCTGTGGATCGTATCATGGATATGGAAATCGCGGTCATTGCGCCGCGGGACGCCGCAGCAGTTCCTCCAGCGCTTGGGCGATGATGGCATGCGCCCTGGCGTTGGGGTGCCTGTCCCAGGGCGAGACGCGCCATTGCGACGGCGTGCCCGTCCAGGCGGACCCGGGGGTGGGGAACCGCGGCGCCAGGGAGACCGCGTCCACCCGGCGCTCCCGCAATGCGGGGAGGAGCTGCTCGCAGTCGGGCCAGAGCAGGACGGTGAACGGGATATGCCACACGGCAAGGTCCCTGGCGCAGGTCTCCAGAATGTCGAGATGCAGCGCCGTGGCCCTTGTGGCTACCAGGCGGGGATAGATGGACTCGAAAAAGGTGGAGCCGGAAAGGAGCCTGGCCGTCACGTCGCCCCGCGTGGCCGGGAGCGCCCCGGCATGGCGCACGCGCCTGGCGTCCCGGGCGTCCGTGCCGGCGGACACATAGCGCGGGCCATGGCTGAACCATGTGCAGGCGCGGCGCGGATGGTCGCCGATGCTGAGGAAGAAGGCGAAGATCTCCCGGTAGCGTCCCCGCAGGGCCGCAAAGGGGATGCGCCCGCTTTCGATGAGCGCCAGGGCCTGGTGCGCGCCGTAGCCGCTGACGCCATAATTGAAGACCTGCCAGTCCGGGCCGAGCGCTTCGCCCAGCCGCCAGGCAAAGGTCTCCCCATCCTCGACGCCGTCGCCGAAGGTGAAGGAATCGCCGAACAGCAGGACGGCCCTGGCGGCGTCCGGTCTCGCGGGCGTGACGCGCCGCCCCGCTCCGTCCAGGGTGCAGAGGGTGTCGAACACCAGCTCGTCGCCGTGCAGCTTGCGATGCGCGAGCCGTCCCCCCGCGGGATGGACATAGCCGAGCAGCTCGTCCGGCAGGAAATGGAAGCGTCCCTCGGCCTCGCCGCTTTTCAGGTAGCGGCTGTGGGCCGAATCGTCCCTGTTGCCGGGGTTGGAAAGCGAAGGGACCACCCGGGTGTACAGCTCCGCGCAGGCAAACGCCAGACAGAGCGAACCCAGCAAGATGCAGGCATAGACCGCCACCGGGCGCCGGAACGCCGCGCCCAGCGCCATGAGGCCCGCGCCCAGCAGCAGCGGTTCCGCCAGCCAGAAGATCTGGGCCGCGACGGGCAGCCGCTCCACCAGAAGCACGGCCGCAACGGCGACAGCCACAAAGCAGAACAGCAGCGCGCCGGCCACGCGGCGCGGGAGCCTGGAGGTATCCATCGCCATGGCTAGTCCAGCGTGTATTCCTGCCGCCACGAGCCGTCATCGGGCAGGGGCGGCTGCTCCTCCTTGTAGAGCAGGGCATCGCCCAGCACAAGGCAGTCCATTTCCGTGCGCATGAAGCAGAGATAGGCATCCTCGGGCGTGCAGACCACCGGCTCGCCGCGCACGTTGAAACTGGTATTGACAAGCACCGGGCAGCCGTGCCTGCGCCGGAAGGCCTCGAGCAGCGCCCAGTAGCGGGGATTGGTCTCCCGGCTCACGGTCTGGACGCGCGCGGAGAAGTCCACATGCGTCACCGCGGGCAGGCTGGAACGCCGGCAGTAGAGGCGCTCCCAGAGGGGCAGCTCCTGATAGTTCTCCGGCAGGGGCAGGCGCAGCTCTTCCGCCACGGGCGCCACCAGCAGCATGTAGGGCGATGCCGCGCCGTCAAGCCCGAAACGGGACTGCGCCTCTTCCGCGAGCACCGAAGGGGCGAAGGGGCGGAAGCCCTCGCGGTACTTGATCTTCAGATTCAGGCGTTTCTGCATGTCCGGGTCACGCGGGTCGCCGAGGATGCTCCGGTTGCCGAGGGCGCGCGGCCCGTATTCCATGCGGCCCTGGAACCAGCCCACCACCTTGCCCGCCGCAAGCAGATCCGCCACGGTGGCCGTCAGTTCCGCCTCGTCGTCGATGACATGGCAGGGCGCGTGAAAGCGCTTGCAGACGCGGGCCACGGCCTCCCTGCCGAAGGCGGGGCCGAGATAGGAGCCGCCCATGGCGTCGCCGGGCGCGGGCGTGCGCGGCATGCCAAGCCCGATATGCCAGTAGGCCAGCGCCGCGCCGAGGGCGCCGCCCGCATCCCCGGAAGCGGGCTGGACCCAGATGTTCCGGAACCGGCCGCTCCTGAGCAGCTTGCCGTTGGCAACGCAGTTGAGGGCCACGCCGCCCGCAAGGCAAAGATTTTCCGAACCGGCGCGCTCGCACGCGGTCGCCGCCAGACGCGCCACCACGTCCTCGGTCACGTTCTGGATGGCGAGGGCCAGGTCCATATAGGCCTGCGGCATGTCCCCGCTTTCCGCGGCGCGGGGGCCAATGCCGAACAGCGCCCGCCAGCGGCGCTCGTCATACATCCGCAGGCCGGTGGCGTAGGCGAAATAGCGCATATTGAGCACGAAGGAGCCATCGTCCCGGATGTCGATGAGTTCCGCCCTGATCTTTTCTTCAAATTCGCGGGTCCGCTCCGCGCGCGGGTCGCCGTAGGGCGCCAGGCCCATGAGCTTGTACTCGCCACTGTTGACCCGAAAGCCGCAATACGCCGTGAACGCCGAATACAGCAGGCCCAGCGAATGGGGGAAATGCAGCTCGAGCAGGCTCTCCAGGGAATCGCCGTCCCCCCGGGCAATGGAGGTCGTGGCCCATTCCCCCACCCCGTCCACGGTGAGGACGGCGGCCTGCGTGAACGGAGAGGGAAAGAAGGCGGAGGCCGCGTGGGAGAGATGATGCTCCGAAAAACGGAGGGGCGGCAGCGTGCCGCCGGGCGGCAGGCATTCCCGCAGGGCGTTTTCCAGCAGGGAGCGCATGAAGACCTTCTCCCGGATCCAGACGGGCATGGCCGTGAGAAAGCTCGTGAGCCCGCGCGGCGCAAAGGCGTGGTAGGTCTCCAGCAGGCGCTCGAACTTGAGGAAGGGCTTGTCGTAAAAGACCACGGACTCCACCTGGTCCAGGCCGACGGCCCCTTCCTCGAGCACATAGCGCACGGCGCCCGCGGGGAAGGAGGCGTCGTGCTTTTTGCGCGAAAAGCGCTCTTCCTGCGCGGCCGCCACGATGGCGCCGTCCCGGAGCAGGGCCGCGGCGCTGTCGTGATAATAGGCGGAAATGCCGAGGATATGGCGCGGCTGGCTCATAGGCATCAGAAAATGGTATAAATGAAGGGCGCGATGGCGCTGCCCCCCGCGAAGACGAGCAGGGAACACAGGGCCACCAGGATGATGATCAGCGGCAGCAGCCAGAATTTCTTGCGCGTTTTCAAGAATCCCGCCAGATCGGTGACAAAGCCCATGGAAACCTCACTGCGCCCGGCAACGGCTCCGGGCGTCGATCCTTGATTTTAATATGGATGCCGAAAATCTTCGGGACAAAACACATGCTCCCGCCGGAGAAAGCAGGAACCCGTCCCGCGCTTCCAGAGCGCAAGCTTCAGGTCATCCTTGCCGAGCAGGCGGCGGATCAGCGCCACCGGCAGGAGGACCGCCACATAGACGACCGTGAGCACCAGGCGGGACGTCACCGCGCCGAGAGCGCGCGCAAGCCCGAACCAGAGCCACGCCGCCGGACGCAGCGCCGCCGGAACGGTCATGCCCAGCAAGAGCATGCCCATCGCCCCCCAGATGAGGGGCGTCCACCGGAAGAATATCCAGAAAAGCAGCAGCAGGAAGGTCAGGGCGAGGCATGTGTCCCGCTCCTGCAGGGGACTCGCGCAACGCGCGGAGCGGCTTTCTCTTGCCATGGCATTCCCTGCGACGATGCGCGAGTAGAGACAAACAAGGGCGCTTTGCCGCATGCGCGGCGCCAGCCCCCGCAACGGCCGGAAACCGGGCCGGTCGGGCATCCGCCCCCGGGACGCGGCGTTGCCGATGCGGACAACGGCATATTTTCGCATACCCGGGGAAAGATGGCAAGGCAACGCCCCATGGCCGGCCGCTGCCGGAACGGGCGGCTGAAAATACTTTTTTTCACATCGGAAAAAATTTTTTTCTCCCTTGTGTTGATAGCCCGAATAGGCTAAGGTCCAACATATTCGAATTTTTCAGTCGACTCCGTGCGGCACGGAAATGGCCTGCCAAGGCCCGTCCCCCCACCGCCGGACGCGGGGCCGTGGCTGGAAATCCTAGCCAAACGGGGCATCTATGACAGCAGCATTGTTTACCTCAAGCGGTTCCTGGCTGCCGCTGGTCCTCGGCTCACTCCTCCTGCTTTGCGCCACCGCCAAGGCCGTGCAGCAGCGCAACGATCCCCGCAGGCTTGTGCTGTGGGGCGCCCTGCACGACCTCGGCGTCATCTGCATGGCGTTTTGCGCCCAGGCGGAGATCGGGCTTGCCGGCATCTGGCTCTTCGCCATTTTCCAGATCGCCGCGCGCGCCCTTGCCTGGTGCGCTCTGGCGAGGCTCTCGACAGCCGAGGTTCCCGCGTCCGGCGCGTGCGCGGGGGGCGCCTGCCTCCTGCGCGGGTTCGCCGCCGGTCCCACGCTGGAAGCCCTTGAAGGCGCGGGCAGGCAACGGCCGTGGGCCGGCGCGCTCTTTGCCCTGGGCCTTCTGGCCGCCGTCGGGGGCAGCCCCTTTCTCCTGCCGGAGGCGCGCGCCCTCATCACCCTCGGCCTGCTGGAGGCCCTGCCCAACGGCGGCTTTTTCTGCCTCATGCTCATGGCGGCGGCCACAACGGTCTTCATCTGGCTGTATGTGGATGCCGTGCGCCGCATCTGCCTGGAACGGCCGCGTGACGGCGCCGCCGGCGGGGCGGAGGCCTCCGGCCGGCGCTGCCCGCTCTTCAGCGCCGATTCCGGCCTGACGCCCCTGCTCTTCCTGCTGGGGCTTGCCGTGGCCCTGCTCGGCCTGTTCCGCGGCCCGTTCACGGATGCCGTGGGCGGGGCTTTCGGCATCGCGGCGCCGCACAGCCTCGTGCATCCGGCCTTCTGGTGGCTCTATGCGGGCGCGTTCGTCACCGGGGCGGCATTCCTGCTGCGCGTCAAGGCGGCGCCGTATATCGGCACGCTGTTTTTCGCCTGCGCCCTCGCGGCGGTCTGCGTCATCGAGGCGACGCCGCTGGCGCGGTTCTTCCTTGTCATCATCACCCTCATCGGCCTCGTGGTGGCGGTCTATTCGCTGAACTACATCCATGACGGCCGCAAGGGCTGGTACTGGTTCTTCCTGCTCCTGACCTTCGCCTCGCTGGCGGGCATCGTTTCCGCCTCGAACACGCTGGGCATGTACGGCTACTGGGAGCTTATGACCTTCGCCTCCTACTTCCTCGTGGTCCACGAGGAACGCCAGGCCGCCTTTGACGCGGGCCTCAAGTACTATGTGATGTGCGCGGGCGGCGCGCTCTTCATGCTGCCCGGACTCATCCTGCTCGACGCCTTCGCCGTTGCGCCGGGCGCGGCCCTCCAGCTCCCCTTCTGGCTCCAGGCGGGGCTTATCCTCTGTCTCGCCGGGTTCGGCGTCAAGGCGGGCCTGGTGCCGCTCCACTCCTGGCTGCCCGATGCCCATCCGGCGGCGCCCTCCTCGGTGTCCGCGCCCCTTTCCGGCGTCATCACCAAGATGGGCATCTTCGGCATCCTGAGCGTCGTCATCATTGGCGCCGGCCAGGCCGAAGGCGAGCTGCCCGGCATGTTCGGCCTCTCCTGGTTCGGCACCTGGCTTTGCGGCATGGGCGCGGCCACGCTCATCTACGGCGAGATCATGGCCCTCTGCCAGAGCGACATCAAGCGCATGCTCGCCTACTCCACCATGGGGCAGCTCGGCGAGATCGCCTTGGTGCTCGGCCTGGGGACCTGGCTCGCCACGACGGGCGCGCTCTGGCATGTCTTCACCCACGCGGTGATGAAAGACCTGCTCTTCCTCGGCGCGGGCGCGCTCATCATGCGCGCCGGCAGCCGCAACCTCGCGGACCTGCGCGGCCTCGGCCACCAGATGCCCTGGACGGTGGCCTGCATGTGCGTGGGACTCATCAGCATCATGGGCCTGCCGCCCTTCGGCGCCTTTTACAGCAAGTTCCTCATGATCCAGGCCGCCACCAGCGCCGGGCACCTCTGGGTGGCCGTGCTCCTGCTGGCGGGCGCGCTGGTGGGCGCCGTCTACTACGCGCGCATCCTCAAAACGCTGGTCTTTGAACAGCGTCCGGCGGACCTTCCCGCCGTGGAGGAGGCGCCGCTGGGCATGCGCCTCGCCATGCTTGCCCTGGCTGTCCTGAGCCTGCTCTTCGGCCTTGCGCCCCAACTGCTCATGCCCCTGGTGCTGCCCGTGGCCTCCCTCGCCTATACGGCCCCGGAGCAGGCTCCGGCCATCCTTGAGGCCATGAGCGTCAACTGGCCCATCTACGTCATCTTCCCGGTCTTCGGCGCCGTGCTGCCCGCCCTTTTCTGCGGACGGCCGCGCATGGCCGGCTGGATGAGCGTGGGCGTCCTGCTGCTCACGGCGCTGCTCGTCGTCCTCTTCGGGCGCGGGCTGGACACGCTCTCCTTCTGCTTCGCCCTGCTGGTGCCGCTGGTGGGCGCGGTGAACATGGCCTATGCCGTGGGCTATATGTCGCACAGCCATTCCCAGTGGCGCTTCTACTGCGCGTTCACCTGCATGTGCGGCGGCCTGGTGGGCATGGCGGCGAGCCAGTATCTGCTGAGCTTCTTCCTGTTCTGGGAAATCATGAGTTCCTGGACGCTCTATCTCGCCATTGCCCATGAAGGCGACAGGGCCTCCCTGCGGGAAGCGTTCAAGTATTTCCTCTTCAACCTCTTCGGCGCGGGCTTCCTCTTTGTGGGGCTGGCCGTGCTTGGTCCCTTCACGCCGTTCAACACGAGCCTGCTCTCGGGCATCCTCATGGGCGCGAACCCCTGGGCCGCATGGCTCGGCATGGCGCTCCTGGCTGTGGGCTTCGTGCTCAAGGCGGCGCAACTGCCCTTCCGCATCGACTGGCAGATGCACCCGGCGCTGGCTCCCACGCCCGTTTCCGGCTACATCTCGTCCGTCCTCCTGAAGAGCGCCATCGTCGGTCTCATCAAGCTCTTCATGCTCCTTGGCGGCGGCTTCGCCCTGGCGGGCCTTGTCGGCGGCTTCGGGCAGGGGGTCATCACCACCGCGGTCATGTGGATCGGCGGCATCACCATCATCATGGCCGCCATCCAGGCGTTGCGCGCCAACGGACTCAAGCTCGTCTTCATCTATTCCACGGTGAGCCAGCTCGGCTACATGGTGCTTGCCGTGGCGGCGGGCGGCGCGCTCGGCTACGCGGGCGGCATGCTCCACCTCATCAACCATGTCTTCTTCAAGGACCTGCTCTTCCTCATCTGCGGCGCGGTCATGTTCGCCACGCACAGGGAGACGCTCGACGACCTCGGCGGCATCGGCCGCAAGATGCCCTTCACGCTCTGCATGTTCGCCATTGCCGGTCTTTCGCTGGTAGGCGTGCCGCCCACGAGCGGCTTCTCCTCCAAGTGGATCATCTACCATGCGCTCATGCAGGCGGACCAGCCGTTCCTGGCCCTGCTCTCTCTGGTGGGCAGCGTCATCACGCTGGCCTATGTCGCCAAGTTCATGCACGCGGCCTTCCTCGGGCAGCCGGGGCAGCATCTGGATGAGGTCAGGGAGGCCCCGCTGGTCATGCGCGTGCCCATGGGCATCCTTGCCGCGGGCTGCGTGCTCACGGGCGTCTTCCCGGGCCTCGCCCTTGGTCCCATCAACACCATCCTCGCCCAGTACGGCGCCTCTCCGCTGGATGTGGGCATCTCGGGCGTGCTGTCCGGACCCGGCACCTGGAATGCCACGGGCATCTTCGTCATGATGGCGCTGGCCTTTTTCGGCGGCGCCTGGTTCGTGCGCCGGTTCACGCGCCTGCGTGAGATCGACGTCCACACCTGCGGCCTGCCGGTCGAAACGGCTGCCAGCCGCATGACGCCGTCCAGCATCTACGGCGACCTCGTGCGCCTGCTCGGCGGCGACAGCGCCCCCAAGGAGAACCGCTCATGAGCGACACCCTGCTTGCCATCCTGCACATGTGCATCTTTCCCGGCGGGGCCTTCGCCCTGATCGTGGGCTTCTTCTTCAAGGCTCTGGACCGGCGCGTGGAAGCGCGCCTCCAGCGCCGCGTGGGTCCGCCGCTCATCCAGCCCTGGCTGGACACGGCCAAACTCCTCACCAAGGAAACGCTCATCCCGAAAACGGCGGTGCGCTCCGCCTTCCTGCTGGCGCCGGTTTTCGGCTTCACGGGCATGGCGGTCTGCGCGGCCTTCATCCCGATTTCCGGGGTCTTTGACGGGCTTTTCAATATGGGCGACCTGCTCGTCATCTTCTACCTGCTGCCCATTCCGGCCATGGCGCTCATGCTGGGCGGCTCCGCCTCCAGCTCGCCGTTCGGCGCCATGGGCTTCTCGCGCGAGATGCTGCTCATGCTCGCCTATGAGACGCCCCTGCTCATGATCCTCCTCTCGGTAGCCATGCTGGTGGGCAAGGCCATGAGCGGCGGCGACTGGGGCGCGGAATTCTCCCTGCTCAAGATCGTGGCCTGGCAGCAGCAGAACGGCTCGCTGGGACTCAACCCGGCAATGATCCCGGCCCTGCTCGCCTACCTCATCTTCCTGCCCGGCACCATGGGCGCGGCGCCCTTCGATATTCCTGAAGCGGAGACCGAGATCCTCGAAGGTCCGCTGCTCGAGTACGGCGGCCCGCTGCTCGCGCTCTTCCAGGTGACGAGCGCGCTCAAGACCTTCGTGGTGCTTGGCCTGGGCGTGGCGCTCTTCTTCCCGGGGACTATTTGCGAATGGTGGCCGGTCAACCTGGTCTGGTTCGTGCTCAAGTGCCTGGCGCTCATGCTCATCTCGCTCACCATTGTCAAGTCGGCCACGGGACGTTACCGCATTGAGCAGGCGTTCCGCTTCTATGTGACGGTGCCCACCGCGCTCGCGCTGTGCAGTCTCATTCTTGTCTGGGTGATGTAAGGAGGCAGCCGTGGCTCTGGACAATCTGCTGAAAAAACTTTCCGTTCGCTCGCCGTGGCTCTTCCGCATCAATGCGGGTTCCTGCAACGGCTGCGATGTGGAACTCGCCACCACGGCCTGCATCCCGCGCTACGATGTGGAGCGCCTCGGCTGCCGGTACTGCGGCAGCCCGCGCCATGCGGACATCGTGCTCATCACCGGGCCGCTGACGACACGCGTCAAGGACCGGGTGCTCAAGGTCTGGGACGAGATCCCGGAACCCAAGGTAACGGTGGCTGTGGGCATTTGCCCCATCTCGTGCGGGGTCTTCCGGGGGGGCTATTCCATCGAGGGTCCCATTGACCGCTATCTTCCGGTGGACGTCAATGTTCCCGGCTGCCCTCCGCGCCCCCAGTCCATCCTTGAGGGCGTGGTCCAGGCACGGGACATCTGGCTGAAAAAACTGGGCATCGAGGGATGAAGGCATCCGGCGGCAGCCTGATGCGGCGTTGCGCGGCGCGTCTGCGGACGGTCCTGCGCGACGACGGCGAGCGTTGCCGCCAGTGTGGCGTCTGCCACAATGTCTGCGGACTCATGGGGCGCAAGCCCGGCTGGCTGCACCGTGCCGCGGGCACATCCGCGGCCGTGGACGCGGCGAAACGTTCCGGCGCCCCTGCGGCCCCCCACTCCATTGACGCCAAGGCTCAGGAGGACTGATACATGGCGGGCTTTCTGAAAGTTCTGTTCCGCAATCTGCTTGAAGGGCCGAGCACCGATCCGTTCCCGCTGGGTCCCACCTTCACGCCCGAGCGCCTGCGCGGCAAGGCGGTCATCGATCCCGAACTGTGCGTGGGTTGCGGCGTCTGCCGCCATGTATGCACGGCGGGCGCCATCGACATTTCGCCCAAGCCGGACAAGAGCGGCTATACCATCACCATCTGGCGCGATTCGTGCTGCCTGTGCGCGGCCTGCCGCCACTACTGCCCCACCGGGGCCATGAGCATCAGCAACGACTGGCATCTTGCCCATCCTGAATCGGAAAAGTATGAGCTGCTCGAGCAGCACACCATCGACTATGAGCCGTGCGCCCACTGCGGCACGCTCATCCGGCCCATCCCGGCCAGGCTGGCGGAACGGATCTACGCGCACAACGCGGAGATCTCCGCCGAGGAGATCCGGCATCTCTGCCCCAAGTGCCGCCAGCTCGAGGACGCCAAGCGCATCGAGCAGGTCTTTCCCGCCGTGGAGGATGCGGAAACCAGGGCCGCCGCTGCCATGCCCGAACCGCCCGCCCCGGCCGAGGGGGATGTGACAGGACTCAGCGAAGCGCCTTCCACCCAGATGAACCTGCCCGCCGAGGAACCGGCACAAGGAAACGGAGAAGCGCGCTAGGCGCGCGGAAAGTTGCCGCGTCAGGGCGGACAAGCGCTGAAAACGACATATATTATTCCTACGGTAGTGATAACCTTCAGGACAGGACACCCCATGCACGACATCATTCGCGGCAATACAACGGTCATCGAGGGCATCGAGCCTCTGTGCGCCCATGGCGGCAGCGTGCGCCACACGAGCGACAGCTTCGGCAATGCGTACCACTGGTTCCAGCTCGACACGCCGCACCAGCTCCTTCAGGCGGCAGAGATACTGCACTCCCAGGGCGCCCGCCTTGCCATGATCTCGGCCTATAACCGCCATGCGGAAGGCGAACGCATGCAGGCGCTCTGCTACCACTTCGTTCTTGAGGGCATCGGGTACAACCTCACGGTGCTTCTGGACGCGGAGTGGCCCGAAGTGCCCTCCATCACCCCGCTCTTCGCCAATGCCGACTGGCACGAGCGGGAAATGATGGAACTCTATGGCATCAGGATCATCAACCATCCCAATCCCCGCCGCCTCTTCCTGGACGAGGAGCTGGACAAGGGCCTCCTCGGCGAGATGGTGCCGCTCTCCATCATGATGAACGGCGCAAGCTCCACGGACCTTTGGGAGCGCATCCTCCAGAGCAAGGAGTCTCGGTCATGAGCAAAAACACCTTTACCATGCCCCTCGGACCCGTCCATGTGGCGCTGGAGGAACCCGTCTATTTCCGCCTTGAGGTGGAAGGCGAGACCATCCGCAGCGTCAACCTCACCTCCGGCCATGTGCATCGCGGCATGGAGGCCATGGCCCAGCAGCGCAACCTCATCAAGAATGTCACGCTCACCGAGCGCGTGTGCTCCCTCTGCTCCAACAGCCATTCCTTCACCTACTGCATGGCTGTGGAAAACGCGCTGGGCATGAGCATTCCGCCCCGCGCGCGCTATCTGCGCGTGCTTGCGGAAGAGATCAAGCGCGTTGCCTCGCACCTTTTCAATACCGCCATCCAGGCGCATATCATCGGCTTCAAGTCGCTCTTCATGCACGTCATGGAAGTGCGCGAGATGATTCAGGATGTCAAGGAAACGGTTTACGGCAACCGCATGAACCTGGCGTCCAACAGCCTGGGCGGCGTCAAGTGCGATGTGGATCCCAAACTGCTGGAATACATCCGCGCGCAGATCGACAAGATGGAACCGCAGATCGAGGAGATCCGCGACATCTACAGGACGAACCTCAATGTGGTGACGCGCACCAAGGGCATCGGGCTGCTCCCCAGGGAAGACGCCATCCGCCTTGGCGTGGTCGGCCCTGTGGCGCGCGGCTCAGGCGTCATGAACGATGTCCGCAAGGAATCGCCCTACGCGGCCTATCCCGAACTGGAATTCAACGCCATCGTCAAGGACGGCTGCTGCGTGCACACGCGCACGCAGGTGCGGCTGGACGAGATCTTTGAATCGTTCAAGCTCATCCGCCAGTGTTGCGAACGGATGCCCGAAGGACCCATCGCCTGCGCCATGAATCCCATTCCGGTCACGCAGGCGACGGCCCGCAGCGAAGCGCCGCGCGGCGAGGTGTTCTACTACATCCGCACCAACGGTACGGAAACGCCGGAACGCCTCAAGTGGCGCGTGCCCTCCTATATGAACTGGGAGTCGCTGGGCGTCATGATGCGCGATTGCGCCGTGGCGGATGTCGCCCTGATCACCAACAGCATCGACCCCTGCGTGTCCTGCACGGAGCGCTGAGTCCGATGCGGGGCCTGACGCGTCCTCCCGTGGCCGCGCGGACCGGCGTTCAGGCCGGGAAACGGGTCTCCCGTGCATGAGGCGAGTCTGGTCCAGGGGCTGCTGGATTTGGCCCTGAAGTCCGTTCACGAGCACAATGACGCGCATCCTGAACGGCGCATCGCCCGGATCGAGGAACTTGTCTGCGAGATGGGACTCATCGCCTGTGTGGAGGAACGGACGCTCCAGGCCTGTTTTGAACTTTTCGCCGAAGGCACGGAAGCCGAGGGCGCCACGCTGACCCTCAACACCGCGCCTCTGGCCTGCCGCTGTGAGGACTGCGGCCAGAGCTTTGAACTGCGGCACCGTCACTTCGTCTGCCCCCAGTGCGGCAGCGAAAACATCCATTTCAGCGGCGGGCACGGGCTGACACTCCAGTCCCTGCGCGTCGATACCGAGGAAGCGCACCATGATTGAACACATCCGCGTCACTCCCGACAAATGCCGCGCCTGCCGCCGCTGCGAGGTGGCCTGCATCGCCGCCCACCACAATATGAGCTTCAAGGAAGCCATGAAGCACCGCGATGTCCTGGTCGCCCGCGTCCAGGTGGTCAAGGCGGAAGGACTCAAGACAACGGTGCGCTGCCACCAGTGCCAGCCGGCGCCGTGCTGCAATGTCTGCCCCACCGGCGCGCTCCAGCAGGAGGAGGACGGCCGCATCCGCTTCTCCGAGGAACTGTGCATCGCCTGCAAGATGTGCATCTCCGCCTGCCCGTACGGCACCATTTCCCTGGACGCGGCCGCGCATGAGCTGCCCGCCGCGGAAGGCGAAGAGGCCCCGGCCCTGGTGGCTCCGGGGCGTCAGGTGGCGGTGCGCTGCGATATGTGCCACGCCTGGCGCATGGAGAACGGCAAGAAGATCACCGCCTGCATGGAGGCCTGCCCGGTGCGCGCCCTGTCCATGGTGCAGCCTGACGGCAGCATCGTGGAGCCGCCCCTGCCGGAGAAGAAGGCCGTCGAGAAAAAGGACGCCCCCGCAGCGGCGCCCGCGCCGCAGGCCTGATCGCACCGGGCAGGGGAGCGGCATCCCCCACCCCGCAAAAACTTCACGGGCGCCGTTGTTCCGAACGGCGCCCGTATTTTTTCACGCTCCGGCGGTCTTTCCGCCGTCGGGCGACGGCATGCGGCCGCCGCCGTCTCCGGGTGTCAGCCGGCCACGGCCTGCTTGCCCGTCAGCGTCCGGATATCGATGCGGAGGATCGTCACGCGGCGCGCCGTGGCCTCCGGCGTGGGCCGGGGACAGCGCGCATAGCGTTCGCCGATGCAGTCCAGCGCGTGGCGCTTTTCTTCCATGGCATCGACGATGCGGGCACGCCCCGTGCCGCAGAGCGATCTGTAGTATGTGGAGGAATGCGCGCGGTCGATGACGACATCCACGGCGCAACTGAAGGCCACGCGGTCATCGCGCCGCACGCAGTCGAGCTTGAGCCCTTCGGGCGCGCAATGGATATAGATATGCTCCCCCTCGCGCGCGAAGTTCACCGGCAGGCAATAGGGAGCCTCTCCAGTGTTGAAGGCCAGAAACAGCACCTCCGCCGCGCTGAAGACTTCGTCAAAAAATCCGGCATCTGTCCGTTCCCGATCTTTGCGCCGCATGCGCGCCTCCCGTGGGCGCCCGCGCGCTCGCGCGCGGGGCCGCAGAATGCCGCCCGGAGGCCTTCCGGGCGGCATGTTTTCCTGTTGCGGGTATCAGCCAAGCAGCCGCGCCAGATCTTCCTCCGGCGTGCTGATGAGGCGCAGGCCCCACTGTTCGGCAAGGATCTTGCGGATGGCCGGAGACACAAAGGCCGGCAGGCTCGGGCCGATGAGGATGTTCCGCACGCCCAGGGCCAGCAGGGTCAGCAGGATGGCAACGGCCTTCTGCTCGTACCAGGAGAGCACCAGGGAAAGCGGAAGGTCGTTGACCTCGCACTTGAGCGCCTCGGCCAGCGCCGTGGCGGTCCGCACCGCCGTATAGGCATCGTTGCACTGGCCGCAATCCATGAGGCGCGGCAGATCGCCGAGCATGCCCAGGTCCTTGTCGAAAAAGCGGAACTTGCCGCAGGCAAGCGTGAGGACCACAGTATCCGCGGGCGTTTTTTCCACAAATTCCGTATAGTAGTTACGGCCGGGCTTGGCGCCGTCGCAGCCGCCCACCAGGAAGATGTGGCGCAGCTTGCCCTGGGCGACGGCATCCAGCACCGCGGGCGCGGCGCCGAGCATGGTCTTGCGGCCAAAGCCCGTGAGGATCTTCGCGCCGGGCGCATCCTCCGCGAAGCCGGGCATGGCCCGCGCCTTTTCAATGACCGCCGAGAAGTCGCGGTCCTTGCAATGCGCGCACCCGGGCCAGCCCACGTTGCCCGTGGTAAAGACCTTGTCCCCATAGGCGCGCGGGTTCTGGATGCAGTTGGTGGTGAAAAGCACGGGACCGGGAAAGTCCGGCAGCTCTTTCTGCTGGTTCTGCCAGGCCGTGCCGAAATGCCCGGCCAGATGCGGAAATGCCTTGAGACGGGGATACCCGTGCGCCGGCAGCATCTCGCCATGGGTGTAGATATTGATGCCCGTGCCCTCGGTCTGCCTGAGCAGGGCCTCGAGGTCCAGCAGATCATGCCCGGAAACCAGGATGGCCTTGCTTGCGGTGCCCAAGATCGACCTGCGAGGGGACAGGATCGCCGAAATGGCCGGTATTGCCCGCGTCCAGCAGTTCCATGGCCTTGAGGTTGGCCCGGCCGCATTCGAGCACAAGGTCGAGCCACGCGCCCAGGTCACGCACCTGGCCGTCCCACTGCGTGCCCGCCATCAGCGCCCGGCAGACAAAGGACGAGAGCGCGCTGTCGCGCTGCCCGAGACGCGCGGCGTGATCCTTGTAGGCGCACAGGCCCTTCAGCCCGAAGAGGAGCATCTGCATGGCGGAATCCACATCCGCGTCGCTGCTGAACGCCCCCAGGCCCACCACGGTCTCGGGAAGCCGCGCCCGGTATTCCTCGATGGAGAGCGCCAGGTCTTCGGGCACTTCGCCCAGCTCGGCGGCGAGGGTGCGCGCATGCACGAGGGCCTGCGTCTGCAGGGACTTGATGGCGTCGGGGTCAAAGTTCACATTGGTCAGCGTGGCGAACAGCGCATCGGCGATGAAATCGTCATAGATCTCCGTTTTCATGCCCTGGGAGCGCGCCTGTTCCACGAGGGGGGCGAGCCGCCGCAGCAGATGGATCAGCTGATCCTGAAGCAGGGCCACTTCCGCATTCTTGCCGCACACGCCGGCCACGGTGCAGCCGACGCCCTTGGCGGTCTGTTCACACTGGTCACAAAACATGAGGACTCCTTTTCCTCCCTCCGCCGGCGCGTCCCCAACGCCCCGGCGCCATGGCGGCCCCTCCCTGACCGCCGCATCCATCCTACCATCAATGGCCGCAAAAGCAAAGTCCCCCGCGCCGGGAGACGCGGGGGAGATGCCGGGGCGCCGCGGACCCGATGGCCGCCAGCGGCCTATTTGCCGTCGTAATAGTTGAGCCGCGCCTCCATGTGGCTCACGCACTTGGAGAGCACCAGAGTGATGATGAGATAGATGAGCGCCACCACGGTGTATGTTTCGAAATACAGATAGGTGGTGCCCACAAAGCTCCGGGCGCGCTGCATGATGTCCGGCACCGCCAGGATGGAGACGAGCGACGTGTCCTTGAGCATGGCGATGCATTCGTTGCCGACAGGGGGGAGGATGGTGCGCCACGCCTGGGGCAGCACCACCAGGAACATGGTCTGGAAGCGGTTGAAGCCCAACGAGCGGGCGGCCTCGCTCTGTCCCTTGGGGATAGCCATGATGCCCGCGCGGAAGACCTCGCCCATATAGGCCCCGTAGCAGATGCTGATGGCGGTCACGGCCGAGGCCACGCCGCTCACCTGGAAAAAGCGGGAAAGGGCGTAATAGATGTAGAACAGCTGGACAAGGAGCGGAATGCCGCGGATGACCTCCACATAGGTGGAGGCCACCAGATTGATGAACCGGTTGCGCGAGATGCGCCCGAGACCGGTGAGCAGACCCAGGGGGACGGCAAAGCAGATGGAAAGCACGGTGATCTCAAAGGTGATGAGCACACCGTCAGGCAGATAGAGCAGGATACGCAGGTACGGGTCCGGCCAGAGCAGACAGAGCGAGAAGAGCGCGCAGAGCGCCCCCACCAGGGCGATGGACCACGCATTGACGAGCCGCCGCTCGCTGGGGTTGGGGATGGACGCCCCATCGGTGACAAGGACGATATTGCCCTTGCTGTGGACCTCTTCCCCCACAGAGAGGGGCGTGCGCCTGCGCCGCGCGGGACGGCGGAGGAAGAAGGGAAAGGTTTTCCCCTCTCCCTCGCCGCTGTGGGACCGCACAGTATTCTTGCCGAGATTGTCCATACAGGCTCCTCCGCGGGCAGTCCTGTCCAGGCCCCGTGTGAAAACCGCAGATGAAGGCTACTTGCCGTCGCCCATCCACTTGCTGATGAGTTCGGCTTCCTTGCCGGAATCCTTGACCGCCTTGATGCCCTTGTTCAGCTTGTCCACCAGGTCCTTGCGGCCCTTGCGGACGGTGAAGCCGTAGTATTCCTTGTCGCCGGTCTTGAAGGAGAGGTTGAGCTTGCCGGCGGTGTCGGGCTTCTTGTTCACATAGTACATGGCGACGGGGTCATCGCAGATGACGGCGTCGATGCGGCCGCCCACGAGGTCCTGGATGGCGAGGCCCACGTCGTCATATTCGCGCAGCGTGGCGCCCGTGTCGGCCTTGCGCATGACGAAGATGCCGGTGGTGCCGATCTGGCCGCCCACCTTCTTGCCCTTGAGGTCGGCAAGGCTCTGGATGCTCTTGCCCGCGGGCAGGATGACCGCCTGCTCCACTTCATAATAGGGCACCGTGAAGTCGAACTGCTTCTGGCGCTCGGGCGTGATGGTGGTGGACGAAGCCACGATGTCGTACTTGCCGGTGGCGACGCCGCCGAAGATGCCGTCCCAGGCCACGTTCTGCACGTTCACGTCGATGCCGGCGGCCTTGGCGGCTTCCTTGATATAGTCCACGGAATAGCCGGTGGGCTGCTTCTGGTCGTCAAGCAGCTCCATGGGCGGCCAGGTGCAGTCGCTCGCCACGGTGTATTTTTCGGCGGCCTGCGCGATACCGCCAAGGGCCACGACGGCCAGGGCGAGTACGAACCCGCCACAGAGGGAACGGAACATGAGAGGCCTCCTCGAATGGTTGCGGTGCTCAAAAACCGGCCCGGACAGCCCGTTGCCGGAAAAATCGCCGGGGAACGCCCGCTGCCGGTCATTCGTTGCCGGGGCAGGGGTCCTCCTCCTCGTCATCGCCCTGAGCGAAGGTTGCCGCGCGCTGCGGCGCCGGGGCGAAGCGCGTCGCGTGGCCCGCCACGGAGTCCTCCTCGCCCTCGGGGGCGCGGTCATCGCGCAGGGCCTGCTGGATGAACCAGTCCTCGCGGATGCGCCATGAGGCGGCCGCCGCATAGGCGGGCGAGGAATAGCCCACCGAAAGCACGAGCGTGCGCCGCGCATGCTCCTGAAGGCGGATGAGCAGCGGCGTGAAATCCGCATCGCCGGAAAGGATGATGAACTCGTCGAAATGCGTGGAATGCGAAAGGTCGTCCATGCAGTCCATGACGAGATGGATGTCCGTGCTCGTCTTGCCGCGCGCGGTGAGCGGCGGGCAGTCCACCACCTGGAAGGCGCTGCGGATGAAGGGATTGCGAAATTCCCGGTAGCGCTCGGGATTCAAGTAGCAGGTGCGCTTGAGGATGCGCCGGCGCACGCCGTCCCCGTAGAGGATCCGCAGGGCGTGGTTCTCTATCCAGCGCACCCAGCGGTAGGGCGAAAAGCCAAAGGCGCGGGCCGCGTCGGGGTCGGCCTCGAGGAGACGGGTGTAGATGTTGTCAAAATCGACATAAAGAGCACTGTACACTTCATCAAAACTGGTGAAACGCGCGCCTTCGGCAGTGCGCGCGGACTCGGAAAATCGGGGCATACCTTCCTCTAGGGAAACAGACGGGGTTCATCCATCAGGGGCCATGGCCGGTGCCGCTGGGCGCGGCAGCATCAGTGACGGGGCATGATAGCCCCATAGTTTCCGCAAGACAAGTACGGCCGGCCTTGAAATTTTTCTTTCCCGCGTCTATATTCTTTCCCCTATTCATCGCCTATCCCCGGAGCGGCAGCGCGCCGACACCGGAAGAAGCACGGTCGGGCAGCAGGGAGAGAATGCCATGAACCGCCATCTTGCCGCCGCAGGCGCCCGCATCCGCGCCTTTTTGTGCGGCTGCCGCGCGGCGCGCGCCGAACGGCCCGCGGAGTTCTGGCATACCTGCCTGTTCGGCGCGTTCTGGCTCTCGCTGGCGAGCTTTCCCATAGGCTATGGCATGCGCGAGGTCATGCCCGTCATCTGCCTCATTTTTCTTGCGCTCTACTATCGCCATGCCTGGCGCGAGAGCGTCCTCGCCCGCCTGCGGGTCAAATGGCTTTTCGGCTGCGCCGGACTCATGATCGCCATCGGCATCCTCTGTTCCTCCTCCCCGCTCGATTCCCTGCTCCATGCCGGGACAGGCATCAACAAGGGATTCATCCTGCCATTCATCGGCATGGAATGCGTCCGCGACGGGCGCGACCTGCGCCGCCTCGTGTGGGCGTGCGTCACGGCCTGCTTCTGGGAAGGGATCGACGGCATCTGGCAGGCCGCCACAGGCAGGGATTTCATCATGGGCTACGCGCCCAACGCCGGCCGGCTCACGGGAAGCCTCGGCGATTATACCGTGGGCAACTATATTGCCCTGGCGCTCATCCCCGCCTTCGGCGTCTGGTTCATCCTGCGGCGGAAACTGCGCGTCCCGGAGGCGCTGGCGGCGTTCTGCCTTCTGCTCGGCCCGGCGTTCTTCCTGTTCCAGGGGGCTTCCAGCCGCAGCGGGGCGCTCGCCATCGCGGGGTCGCTCGGCCTCTGGGTCCTGCTGCGCTGCCGCCGCTGGCAGTGGCGCACCCTGCTCTGGCCGGTCCTCGTTCTGGGCGCGTTTTCCCTGTTCCAGCCCATGCGGCTGGCCCCGGAAAGCATCGCCGGCGACAACCGGTGGGATCTCTGGCGGCTCGGCTGGCGCGTCTTTCTCGAACATCCGTGGTTCGGCGCGGGCGCGGGGCAGTACAATGCCGCCTTCCGCGCGCTGGGGCTGGCCCCGCAGGAGGAAGTCATCACCATCAGCCACCCGCACAATGTCTTCCTCGACCTGCTCTATGCCCACGGCATCGTGGGCTTCAGCCTTGGCATGCTCTTTCTCTTCGGCTTCCTCTGGTGGGGGTGGCGCCGCATCCGGCCCCGCCTGATGCGGGAATGCGCCACGGAAGGCAACGGCGGGAGCATCTACTGGCGGCTCACCGCCTGGTTCTGGCTCGGCTATGCCGGCTGGCTCGTCAACGGCATTTTCGGCCATGATTTCTATCGCATCTGGTGGCTGGCGCTTGCCATGAGCCACCTCGGCATCATGATCGGCGCCGTGGTCAACGGCTGCGCCCGGGAACAGGCGTCCGCGCCCGCACGCGCGGCGGCCGTGCCGGGGGCGCCGCCGGGGCCTGAAGACCGCGGCTTTTGACGGAGAACGGCGGCACCACGCCACCCGCCCCCTCCCGGATCGGAGCGCGGCGATGGGTCTTCTTGGGTCTGGACCTGTTGAGGGGCTGCTGACTTGGAATGGGCAGCTTGTGCAATGCCACAATCATCCGTCAAAAACAGCCCTTTTTGCGCTGGCCTGACGCGTTGCGGACGATGCCCGTACCTCGCTTCGCTCGAACGGGCACGGCGCTTCGCGCCGCCTTCGGTCGCGTCACTGGGCGATTTTTGTCGGTCATGTACCTGAGTACACTCCCTCCAAAAATCACCCATTTCCTTGCCAGCGCAAAAAAATCTTATTTTTTCGGATCCTTGTGGCGACAGCCCCCGCCCTTCGCTCCGCTTCGGGCGGCCAGCGGAAAAATCTCCTTTCCTCGCTGAAAAAACCATAACGGAGTTTAATGAGGTCTGACCCTAGCTCTCAGCGGCGCGTCCCCTCGCCCCAGGACTGCCCCGGCGCCATGCCCCCCGGGCCGTCCGGTCCCTCGGCCAGTTCCGCAGGCTCCGGCATGTGCCGGGCCTTGCGCTGTTCCCGCAGGAGGGCCAGGGCCTCATCTCTGGTGAGTACGCGCCCGCGGCAGGCCGCGTTCTGCAGCGCGTTTTCCGGGCAATAGCCAAGCTGCACGCAGTTGGGACCGGCGCCTTCAAAAAGATCAGGGGCTGCCTGGCGGCAGAGGCGCAGCATCTTCCAGGCCAGGTCGCGGATCTCGGCCTGGGCGTTGCGGCAGCAGCGGATGGAGAACCAGTCCAGCAGGGCATGGGCGTTCATGCCGATGATGGCCTTGAAGGTCGTGGCCTGGGGCTTGAGATAGCGAAGATCTTCCTCGGGCAGCCCCGCGGCGAGTCCCGCCTCATACCACTGGCGCGAAAGCCCGGCGAGGTCGCGGCCGCTGAGCCGCGCGGCCGTCCCGTCCGGCAGGGTCACGTCCGCCGCGAAGTCCGCCACCCGGCGGGGATACGCCACGCTGAAACGGCGCCTGCCCTTGAGTTCCGCCCGGCCGGACTTGATGAGGTAGGAGGCGTGCCGCTTGCGGACAAGCTGGACCTCGGTCACGCGGGAATAGCCCTCCACGCCGAAGAGGAACCAGTCGAACTCCAGCGCGGCGCGGTGCCCCATGCTGAGGATATTGCGCACGATGTCGCGCGAATAGGGCGACGCCGCGATCTCTTCCAGTTCCCGCTCGCTGCGGACGAAGCGGGCCGCAATGTCGGTGAAGATCCTGCCGCCGCCCGCGAGCAGCAGCACCTTGCCGTCGCCGATGTAGCGTTCGTCAAGCATGGTCATGGCCTCCGGTTGGGAACCTCCGCGGGGCGCGGCGGCAAGCGACGCAGCATACCGGCTTTCGCCTCCCGTGTCCATCGGGGAAGCGCTTGACAGCACCCGCGCAAAAGCGACAGAGTGAGCGGGTTTCCCCGCGCGGCGCATGCCGCGCGCCGCAGCGGGAAACACGAGAAAAATGCAGCATATCTTTTAAGGAGAATACCATGCGCGAGAAGCATGACGCCGCCCTCGGGGGCACGCCGGACAGCAGGGGATTTTTCGGCGCCTATGGGGGCCAGTTCGTGCCCGCGCCGCTCAAGGCGCGCCTGGATGAACTGGCGGACGCCTTCGGCGCCGCCCAAAAGGACGACTCTTTCCAGCGCGAGCTGGACAGCCTGTTCACCCACTTCGCGGGGCGCCCAAGCCCGGTCTTCCATTGCGCCAACCTGAGCCGGACCCTGGGGGGCGCCCAGATCTGGCTCAAGCGGGAAGATCTCAACCATCTGGGCGCGCACAAAATCAACAATACCCTGGGCCAGTGCCTGCTGGCAAAGCGCATGGGCAAAAAACGCGTCATCGCCGAGACCGGCGCCGGGCAGCACGGCGTCGCCACCGCGGCCAGCGCCGCCCTCATGGGGCTGGACTGCGCGGTCTATATGGGCGAGGTGGACATGGACCGCCAGCGGCTCAATGTCATCCGCATGGAAATGCTCGGCTCGCGCGTGGTGGCGGCCAGAAGCGGCCAGCGCACCCTCAAGGAGGCCGTGGACGAGGCGCTGGAAGCCTGGATCGCCGACCCGGAGATGTTCTATGTGCTCGGCTCCGCCGTGGGTCCGCATCCCTACCCCTATATGGTGCGCCATTTCCAGAGCGTCATCGGCCGCGAGGCCCGCGCCCAGATGCTCACGGAGCTTGGCCGCCTGCCTGATGCGTGCCTGGCCTGCGTGGGCGGCGGTTCCAACGCCATCGGCATGTTCGCCGGCTTTCTCGATGACGCCGGGGTGCGCCTGGTGGGCGTGGAACCTGGCGGCCGGGGCAACGCCTACGGCGAGCACGCGGCCTCGCTCTGCCTGGGCGAGCCGGGCGTGCTCCACGGCTTCAACTCCTACATGATCAAGAATGCCGAGGGCGGCGCGGGCGACGTTTACTCCATCTCCGCCGGGCTGGACTACCCCTCCGTGGGTCCGGAACACGCCCAGCTCAAGGACGCGGGGCGCGCCGACTATGTGAGCGTCACCGATGAGGAGGCGCTGGAGGCGTTCTTCCTCCTCTCGCGGCACGAGGGCATCCTGCCCGCGCTCGAATCTTCCCACGCCCTGGCCCAGGCCGTGAAGATGGCCCCCGGCATGGGGCGGGACGCGGTGCTGCTCGTCAATCTTTCCGGCCGGGGCGACAAGGATGTGGAACAGGTGGCCGAACTCGTGCGCCAGGGCAAGGCCGGTCCCACGGGGCGATAAAAATTTTTTTCGGCGGGGAAAATCTGTAACCTGCTGATAACGCAGGAAAAGAATTTTCCCCGCGCCGGATGATCCCGCAAGGGTAAAAATTTTTGCACGAAAACGCTTGCATCCCCTCCGGGGATTGCGTATTTTGCCCTCACGGGGAGAAGGGTTCCCCGAGGTTTCAGCAACTTCGTCTTCCCCATTGTGGGGCGGGCAAAACAAGGAAGGTTCAACAATGAAAAAGATCGCGACGCTTCTTTTGGCGGCCGGTCTGGTGTTCGGCGCCGCCACCGGCGCCAGCGCCATCGACTTCAAGGCCAAGGGCCAGTGGATCATGTCGTTCGACTACGGCCAGAATGGCACTTTCCAGGGCAAGTACAAAGGCCACAAGCCCACCGGCTGGAACAACAGCCAGGATGACTTCGAGGCCCGCCAGCGCGTGCGTTTGCAGTTGGACGCCGTGGCTTCCGAGTCCCTCTCCGGCACGGTCTACTTTGAAATCGGCGAAAGCTTCTGGGGCAAAGCCACCGGCACGGGCCGCGGCGCGGCTCTCGGCGCTGACGATAACAGTGTCGTCAAGCTGAAGCAGGCGTATATCGACTGGATGGTGCCCGAGACTGACCTCAAGTTCCGCATGGGCATCCAGAACATCACCACGCCCGCCTACGCCTCCGGCAACTCTGTGCTCAATGACGACGTGGCCGGCATCGTTGCCAACTACCAGATCAACGAGATGGTCGGCGTGACCGCCTTCTGGGCGCGTCCCTACAACGACAACTACGCGGGCACCACGCATAGCGGCCAGAAGAACTGGCGCGCCAACTACATGGACAACATGGACGCCTTTGGCCTGCTCGTGCCGCTGACCTTTGACGGCGTGAAAGTGACCCCCTGGGGCATGTATGCCGCCATCGGTCCCAATACTTTCCGCGATGCCCAAGACAACTGGGCGGGTAACCTCGCCAATATGGGCGCCGGCCGCAACTATGTGAATTCCGGCCTCTTCCCGGCGGGCGGCCCGCGCCACAAGAACTTCAGCGAAGCTGACGGCATCGCCAACCGCAAGCTGACCTCCTATGGCAATGCCTGGTGGGGCGGCCTCTCCGGCGAGCTGACCATGTTCGATCCTTTCCGCCTCGCGTGGGACTTCGAATACGGCTCCGTGACCTGGGATGACGACGGCCGCCTGAACCGCCAGGGCTGGTTCGCCACCCTGCTGGCCGAGTACAAGCTTGACTGGGCCACCCCCGGCCTCTACGGCTGGTACGCCTCCGGCGACGACAACAACCCGTCCAACGGTTCCGAGCGCCTGCCCAGCCTGGACGGCAACAACACCAACAAGTACTCCAACTTCGCCTTTGACGGTGATCCGTACATCGCCCGTGATTCCGTCGTGGGCCACGGCATGGCCGGCACCTGGGGCATCGGCGCGCGCTTGAAGGACATGAGCTTCATCGAAGACCTCAAGCACACCTTCCGCGTTAACTACATCGGCGGCACCAACAGCACCACCATGGCCAAAAAGATGTCCCGTGAGGGTGTCTTCTGGAATTCGGCCGATATGGGTATGGAAGCCCTGTACCTCACCACCGGCGACAGCGCGCTGGAGTTCGGCCTGACCAACACCTACAAGATGTACGAGAACTTCACGGTCACGCTGGAAGCCGACTACGTCGCCCTGTGGCTCGACACCAGCACCTCCGCGTGGGGCGCCCGCCACAAGGAAGGCAAGTCCATCCCGCAGACCAAGGACGCCTGGAACATCAACGCGAGCTTCGTGTATTCCTTCTAGGCATTCGCCTGAACGAATCCACATCGCATCCGAAAGGGGAGCCGCACGGCTCCCCTTTTTTTCGCAGGTGGCGCAGGATGAGGACCCGTCAGCGCATGAGGGGATCTTTCCGTTACGCGGAAAAGCGCGCCAGGCGCAAAGCGCCGGCGGAACTCTTGTGGAGACAAAAGGGCCACCCGCCGGAAAACGGGTGGCCCTGATCTTTCCGCGGGAATGGTCTCAGCGGCCGCCCCAGCGCGCATGGCCCAGGTCTTCCAGCACCACCGTGGGCTGCCGCGTCTCGCGGGCCAGGTCCTCGCGCGTGGCTTCGCCGCTGAGCACCAGGGCAAAGTCGATGCCCGCGTTTTCCGCCAGTTTCTTGTCCGTGCTCAGGCGGTCGCCCACCATAATCATGTCGCTTTTCGCATAGCGCGCCAGCAGGGGCGCCAGCACCGCCGGGTCCGGCTTGCCGAAGATATGCTGCGGGCGCCGCCCCGTGGCCGTGGCATAGAGTTCGATCATGCTGCCCACATCCGGCAGCGGTCCCTCGGGCGAGGGGCAGACGAGGTCGGGATGCGTCGCCAGAAAGAGCGTTTCCGGCTTTTGCAGCAGCAGGGCCGAACGCGCGAGCTTTTCATAGGTGAGTTCGGTGTCGTAGGCCAGGATGACGGCCTGCGCGCCTTCTTCGCCCAGCGTCAGCTCCGGCATGCGGCCCAGAAGGTCCCGCTGAAAATCCCGGTTGCCCACGGTATAGGCGCGGCTGATGCCATTGGCCCGCAAAAAGTCCACCAGCGGCGTCACCGGCGAGAGCAAAAGCTCCGGCCGCGCCGGGATGCCCATGCCGTTGAGCTTGTCCACATAGGTCTGCGGCGACTTGGAGGTATTGTTGCTGAGAAAGTGAAAATCCAGCTCGTCCCAGTGCTCCCGGATGAACGCCACGGCACCGGGAATGGGGATATGGCCGAGATAGACCGTGCCGTCCATATCCAGCACGACGCAGCGCTTGCGCGACCAGTCCATCATGCCTTGCCCCCGAGCACGCGCAGCTCCACGGAAAGCCGGCCGCCGTTGGAGCGCAGCACCAGATATCCGCCCTGGGCCAGCGCGCCCGGGTTGGCGATGACGGTGCGGCCGATGCGGTCAATGGCGCGGGCCTCGTGGATGTGCCCGCAGAGGCACATGTCCGGCTGGTTCTCCTCCAGAAATTCGCGCACCGCCGAGGAACCCACATGCACATCGCCGGGGATGACGTCGCAGGCCGTGTCCTTGGGCGGATTGTGCGAGACCAGGATGGTATGGGGAAAGGCCCTGGCCGTGCGCCAGGCCGCTTCCAGCCACGCGGCGAACGAAGATTCGGGAAATTCGCTGGGCGTCCCGAAGGGCGTGAAGGTGGAGGCCCCCACCCCGAAGGCGGCGATGCCCGGCGCAATCTCGCGCACCCGCGTATGGAGGTTGCAGCCCTTTTCGCTGAGCCAGGCGTCCACCTCGGGCCTGTCCATATTGCCGATCTGGGCCAGGACGGGCAGGCCCGGCGCGGCCAGGGCCTTCATGACGGACTCGGCCTGGCGCACGCCGCCGGTGATGGTCAGGTCGCCGGTGACGAGCACCCCGTCCGCCTGGGCCAGTTCGGGAATTTCGGCAAAGTTCTCCGGCGCGTCGTGAATGTCGCCCACGACGACCCAGAGATAATCCTGTCGGGCTTCCGCCCCGGAAGCAGAGGCTGACGCGGCTTCGGGACCGGAGGGCTGTTCCGTGCTTGGCATGGATGCTGTCCTTTGCTATGCTGACGGGGATTGCGGCACGCCCATGAGCGCCTGCTCAGGGGCGCAACCCGGGGGTTTGCCGCTCTTTTCCAACTCTGCCACAACTCGTCATGGAAGAAAAGGCCATGCCCGGCGCCCCGGCCTCGCCCCAAGCCCCCGCTGACGCCCCGGCATCCGGCGGCATCAGGGAGGAAGTGCGCCGCGCCCTGCTCAGCCGCAGGCGGGCGCAGCCTGCCGCCCGGGCGGCGGAACTCTCGCTGGCGGCGCAGGAACGGCTCCTGGCCTCGCCCTGCTGGCGGGAGGCCGCGCGGGTGGCCCTGTATGCGGGCGTGCGCGGGGAAGTGGCGACGGACCTCCTGCTCCGCGAGGCCTGGGCCACCGGCCGCGAAGTCTGGCTGCCGCGCGTGCGTTCCGTGGCTGACGGCCTCATGGACTTTGTCCGCTGCCCGGGACCGGAGAGCCTGCGCCCCGGCGCCTTCGGACTCAACGAGCCGCGCCCGGAACTGCCCGGCGCCGGACCCGGCGACGCGGCCTTTCAGCCGCAGCTCTTCCTGCTGCCGGGCGTGGCCTTTGACCGCCACGGTAGCCGCATGGGCCACGGCGGCGGCTTTTATGACCGCTTTCTCGGCGCCCGGGCCAGAATGCGCCAAGCGACGGGGGGCAGCGCGCGGGCCTGCCCGCTTCTGGGTTTCTGCTTCGGCTTCCAGATCGTGGAAGAACTCCCGCGCGCCGCGTGGGATCAGCCCGTGGACGGCCTGTGCACGGAAGGAGAACTCTTCTGGATATCGCGCTGACCTGGTTTCGCTTTCCCGGGGTGCCCCGCGTATGGTGCGCCTTTCAGGGCCGCGGCGCCGACGCGTCCGGCGGTCCCGGCTTTTCCCCCGTTTCGCAAGTTCCCCCGGTTTCGCCCGTCCCGCCGGTTCCCCCTGTCCCCCCTGTCCCGTGGTCCGGCGGCAACATCTCCTTCAGGGCCGGCGACGATCCCGCCGCCACCAGGGCCGCCCGCGCCGCCCTGCTGGCGCGCCTGCGCCCCGGGGGGCTTGAAACCTGGGCGGAGGTCCGCCAGGTCCATGGCGACGCCATGGCCGACGAGCCGCCCGCGCCGCCGGCCGCCGCCCTGCCGGACTACCGCATGGAAGCGGCGCCGGAGGCGGACGGCATGCTGACCTCCACGCCCGGCCGCGGCCTGCTCATCAAGACCGCCGATTGCCAGCCCGTCCTGCTCGCGCACAGGAGCGGCAGGCATGTGGCGGCCCTGCATGTGGGCTGGCGCGGCAACCGCCACAACTTTCCCGCCAGCGGCGTCCGGCGCTTCTGCGCCCTGCGCGGGCTTGACCCGGCGGATATTTTTGCCGTGCGCGGCCCGAGCCTGGGACCCTCCCGGGCGGAATTCGTCAACTTCACGCAAGAATGGGACGAGAGCTTCCGCCCCTGGCTGGATGCGGCGACCATGTGCATGGACCTCTGGAGCCTGACGCGCAGCCAGCTGGAAAGCGCCGGCGTGCCCCCGCGCCAGATCTTCGGCCTGGACATCTGCACCAGCCTCAATGCGGACCGCTTCTTCTCCCACCGGCACGACGCGCGCAGCGGCCGGCAGGCCAGCCTCATCTGGATCGGCTCCTGACGCCGGGGGCGCCGCGGGCAATGGCCGGAGGAAATGGCGTTTTTTTGTCGCGGGGCGCCGCCCCGCACCCCGTTGGGGGCCGATGGCCCCCAAACCCCCGTTCGCGTTTCTCGCAATGCGCCGCATTGCGAGAAACGGAGAAAGGGCAGGATTCCTTTTTGTCTTTTCATCAAGAGTTCCGAAACCAACAGGCAACGGCCCCTTCCGCTATCCGCCCGGAGCGAAGCGCAGGGCGGGGCTGTCGCCGCCGGAATCCTAAAAAATACGGATTTTTCGGCGCTGGCAAGGAAGTGGACGATTTTTGGAGGGAGTGTACTCATGTACATGACCGACAAAAATCGTCCAGTGACGCCGCCAACGTCAAAAAGACGGTTTTTGACGGAGAACGGGGGCAGCACATCATGCCGCGCAACGCCCGAAGCGCCCCGCGGCAAAAACCCGCCGTTCCCGCAATCTCCTCCCGAAGCCACCCACGGGCATGGACAAGGGCCGGGAGAACGCGATAAGGGAAACGGAAACCGCCCCACAGGGCGGAGAGGAGGGATACCATGCACAGCATCCCTGTTTCCAGGCGCAAGCTGCTCCAGGGTTCGGCCCTGCTTGCCGCCGCCGCGTTCCTCACGCCGGGCGCGACCCTGGCGGCCGGGGCTTCCGGCGCAGCGCCCGCGTCCGGCAAGGCTTCCGGCAACGCCCAGGCGCCTGTCGTGGGTTCGCGCAACGTCACGGGCACGCCGCACAAGGGTTCGGCGGCCAAGGTCTATTTTTCGCCGGTCATCGACGCGGCGAGCCTCATCAAGCTCTATACGCTCGTCAACGAAAACATCTACGGCAAGGTCGCCATCAAGCTCCATACGGGCGAGCCAAACGGTCCCAACATCCTGCCGCGCGACATGGTGAAGGCCTTCCAGGCCCAGGTGCCGGACAGCACCATCGTGGAGACCAATACCCTCTATCAGGGCGGCCGCGACACCACGGCCAAGCACCGCGAGACCCTCAAGGTCAACGGCTGGACCTTCTGCCCCGTGGACATCATGGACGAGCACGGCGACGTCAGCCTGCCCGTGGCCGATGGCTTCCACCTCAAGGAAGTCGCCATGGGCAAGGGCATCATGGACTATGACTCCATGATCGTCCTCACCCACTTCAAGGGGCATGCCATGGGCGGTTTCGGCGGTTCCATGAAGAACATCGCCATCGGCTGCGCCTCGGGGCAGGTGGGCAAGCGCCAGGTCCACGGCGTGACGGGGACCCCGCCCGCCGACTGGAGCAAGTGGCCCGCCAGGGAAAAGCTCATGGAACTCATGGCCGACTCCGCCAAGGCCGTGGCTGATCATTTCGGCAAGCACATCGTCTATATCAACGTGCTCCGCAACATGAGCGTGGACTGCGATTGCGCGGGCACCCGCGCCCAGACGCCCAGTATCAGGGACATCGGCATCCTTGCCTCCAGCGACCTGCTCGCCATTGATCAGGCCGCCTGCGACCTCGTCTTTGCCAGCGCCGACGGCAAGGATCTGCGCGAGCGCATCCAGAGCCGCCACGGCCTGCGCCAGCTTTCGGCCATGGCCGAACACAGGATGGGCAATCCGCAGTACGAACTCATCACCGTCAACTGACAACCGCTACGGTTTGCGGGGTCCGCCCGCCGTCCCCCTCGGGCGGCGACCGGACCCCGCGCCGTCTCAAGGAACCGGCATGCCTGAATTTCAGCAGAACATCGTGGACGACCTCGCCTCCGCCACCACGGAATCCTGGCGCACCTTCCGCATCATGGCGGAAATGGTCAATGCCCTGGACGAACTCAATGCCCTCAAGGTCAACTGCATCTCCATTTTCGGCTCGGCCCGCAGCCAGCCCGGGAGCCAGGAATACCAGGATGCGGAAAAGCTTGCCGGCCTGCTCGCGCACGCGGGCTACGGCGTCATCACCGGCGGCGGCCCCGGCGTCATGGAGGCGGCCAACAAGGGCGCCAAAGAGGCGGGGGGCGTCTCCGTGGGCCTGCACATCAAGCTGCCGCACGAACAGGGCTGCAACCCCTATGTGACCACGCGCTGCAACTTCCGCTATTTCTTCATCCGCAAGTTCATGTTCGTGAAGTACGCCCGCGCCTATGTGGTCATGCCCGGCGGCATGGGCACCATCGACGAGCTTTCCGAGGCGTTCGTGCTCGCGCAGACCGGGCGCACGCGCCCCTTCCCCATCATCCTCTACGATTCGCGCTTCTGGAGCGGGCTGCTCGAATGGCTCCGCAAGAGCATGGCCGCGGGGGGCTTCATCAGCGAGGAGGAGCTGGACCAGCTCCTCACGGTCTGCGACACGCCGGAGGAAGTGGTCAACCATCTGCGAAAGATCGTCATCCTGTAGGATCGCAGGATGCGGGAAGATGTCGCGGCGGGAACCATCCCGCATCGCCCGCGCGCCTTCGCCCCGGCGGGACCTGTGCCCGCGCCGCCGCCCGGCCGCAGCTGGGAAGGACTCATGGAACTGGCCCTGGGCGAGGCGGCAGCCGCCCTCGCGGGGGGCGACGTGCCGGTGGGCGCCGTCGTCGTGGCCCCTGACGGCACGCTCCCCGCCAGGGCCGGCAACGCCGTGGAGCGCGACGCCGACCCCACGGCGCACGCGGAGCTGCTCGCCATCCGGAAGGCCGCCCGACAACGGAAGAACTGGCGGCTGGAGGGCTGCGTCCTGGTGGTGACGCTGGAGCCGTGCGCCATGTGCGCGGCGGCCATCGTCCATGCCCGGCTGGCGGGCGTGGTCTTTGGCGCGGCGGACGAGGCCGCCGGGGCCGTGGTCTCCCGCGCGGAATATCTGGACGGGCCGGTTTCCAGGCGTAGCGTCTGGTACATGGGCGGCGTGCGTTCCGAAGCGTGCGCGGCGCTCTTGCGGCGGTGTTTTCAGGCCCGGAGATGACAACCACAGGCGGAGTTCATGCTGGAACTGACGGCCTTTCTGAGCGGCGCGTTCGTCATGGTGCTGGAAATGGTGGGCGGCAGGGTGCTGGCGCCGCATGTGGGCACCTCGGCCATTGTCTGGACGAGCCTCATCGGCGTGGTGCTCGCGTGCCTGGCGCTCGGCGCCTGGGCCGGCGGCCGCTTTGCCGACAGGACCCTCTCGCGGCGCGGGCTGGGCCAGGCGCTGGCGGGCGCGGGCGCGGGCTGCGGGATCACGGCCTTTTGCCATACGGCCATCGGCGCGGGCGTGACCGGCGCGCTGGGCAATCTTTACGCCGCAGCCGTGGCCGCCGCCGTGGGCATCTTCGCCCTGCCCGCCTTTTTCTTCGGCATGATCACGCCCTATATCATCCGCCTGCGTATCGCCAGCGTGGATACCGCGGGCGCCACGGTGGGGCGGCTCTATGCCCTGTCCACCGCCGGCAGCATCCTCGGCACTTTTCTCGGCGGCTTCGTGCTCATTTCCTGGTTCGGGAGCACGCTCATCCTCTGGGGCCTCGCCATTGCCATGCTCCTGCTCTCGCTTGCCAACAGCCGCCAGCGCCCCTGGGGGCGCGTCCTCCTGCTCCTGCTCTGCGCCGTGCTGGCCTGGCAGGACACCCTCTATGCCGAGTGGCTGGCGGAAAAAAACGGCACACGCCTGGTGGAAAGCCCGTACAACAGCATCCGCATCATGGAGGGGGTGGACTACGCGCGCGGGGGCAAGGCCGTGCGGCTCATGGCTACGGACCCGGGCTACAGTCAGTCCGGCATGCTCGTGGATGCGCCGGACGAACTCTATTTCGACTATACGCGCTACTATGCCCTGGGTCCGCGCCATGTGCCGCGGGCGCGGCGCCTGCTCATGCTCGGCGGGGGCGGCTATTCCGTGCCCAAGTGGCTGCTCTCGGGCCAAAGCGGCCTTGGGGACGACTTTCGCCTCACCGTGGTGGAGCTTGACCCGGCCATGACGGAAAGCGCGCGCCGCTGGTTCGGACTCCGGGACGACCCGCGCCTCACGGTGCGCCACGAGGATGCCCGCGCCTTCCTGAACCGCCAGGACGCGGCCTTTGACCTCGTTTTTGTGGATGTGTTCAACTCCCACTATTCCGTCCCCTTCCAGATGGGCACGGTCGAAGCGGCCCAGGCCCTGCGCCGGGCCGTGGCGCCGGGAGGCGCCCTGCTCATGAACGTCATTTCGGCCGTGGAAGGGCCGGATGGCCGCCTCTTCCGGGGCATCCGGCGCGCGCTTGCCGGGGCCTTCGCGGAGGTGCGCGTCTATTGCGTGGGCAGGCCGGCCCATCCCGAACGCGTCCAGAACCTCATGCTCATGGCCTTTCCCGAGGTCCGGCCCGAGGTCCTGTCCGGTACGCCGGCAGGCGGCGCTCCCCGGGAAGAAGAGGACATGGAGTCCCACCGCTACCAGCGCCCCATCCCGCCGGGCGCGCCGCTGCGCGATGACTATGCGCCCGTGGAGCGGTTCACGCTCATGCTGGCGCGGCAATGAAAAAGCGAAAAACCACGTTTTTCCGCCAAAAGAAAAAATCCTCTAATGATTCCTTGCGAAGTGCCGATGAATCCGGTAGTTTGGCATCCTAGGGCGTTTTCCCGTTCCGGCGGGAAAATGCGCTAACGCGGCCCCGAGGGCGCGCCATCCCGGAAGGCCAGTTCCCCCGGGAGGACGCCCTCGCGCGAAAAAGCCGCAAAACGAGGAGACCGCATCATGGTTGAGTTCACCGCCGCGCAGCCCGTGGACATCACGGACAACATCCTGACCATGCTCGGCCGCAAGGTCGGTTCAGGCCACACCCTGACCCTGTCCGAACGGCTCATGGCCATGACCGCCACCGCAGCCACCACGGCCGACCGCTACGGCCCGGGTCCGGCCGACATGGTGGTCACGCCGCCGGAACTCCCCGAAACAGTCAAGGGCGTTCTGGCAAGCTATGTCGGCTGAACAGCCTCCCCCGGGATGGATCCAGACGCGCGGGCCGGAAACCGGATTTCCGGCTCGCGTTCTTTCCCCCTCCAGCGGACAGCATGCCGCGCGCTCTCCAGAACGACACCGGAGGCAGCAGTGAACGAATCCATCGACGATCTCACCGTGGACTATGAAGACAACGGCCAGCTCATCATCAGGGAAATGGACAAGGCCGTCCTGAGCAAGGGCGCCTGGACGACCATCCTCTTCCGCTACCAGCAATGGCAACCCGAAACCGGCGAGTACGGGCCGGACAAATACGTCATCCAGCGGTACAAGAAATCCGGCGGCGAATACCGCAGGCAATCCAAGTTCAATATCTCCAGCGCCGAGCAGGCCCGCAAGATCGTGGACACGCTGAAGGCCTGGATCGACGACGCGGGACCCGATGCCTGACGCGCCGCCTTCCCCGCCTGACGTGAGAAAGGACAGTCAATGAACCTTCACGAACTTCCCGGTATACACAAGACACGCATCGTGCTCAGGACGCTGGGCATCCAGCTGTGCATCCTGCTCGGCATCCTCGTGGCGCTCTGGGGCCTGCAACGGCTCTACGCCGCCGTGGACGAAACGACCTTTCCGCAGGCCATGCCCCTGCCGGAAAACGCGGCCAGCCTCACCGAAAATGAAAAGGGCAAGCTCCTGCTGGATTCCATCACCTGGCAGATGCGCCGGGAGCTGGATTCCCGCTTCGGCTGGACCTTCAACGACATCCTCTTCAACCGCTTCCTCCTGGATAACCGCGCCTACCGCCAGTATGGCGTCTATCACGCCACCAAGTTCCTCCTGGACCTCTATTCGAGCCAGATCGCCAAGCTCGGTTCCAGCGACCGCGAAAGCGAATACCTCTACAAGGCGCGCATCAACAGCTTCTCCATCGATCCGCGCAGCTTCATGTTCCCTTCGGCCGAAGGCGCCTACAAGAAGGGCTTCAAGCTGCTGGAGCAGTACAAGACCTCGCTGGACACGGGCAAGGGCGTCTACAACTGCCGCACCGACGATCTCTACGCCGCATTCGTGACCGTCACCGGCGAGAACATGCTCGGCTATGCCCTGGGCCTGCTGGAAAATTCGCAGGAGATGCACTTCTACGAGCTGGATAACCGCATCTACGAGGTGCAGGGCATCGTGCTTGTCCTGCGCGACTTCATCAGCACCCTCTATGTGCTCTATCCCGAGATCAGCGCCAAGAACAACGCCGAAAACATGAACGCGGCCATGGGCTACCTCAACCGCATCTGCGAGTATGACCCGCTCTACATCACCTCGTTCTTCAATTCCGGGGAACTGGTGACCTCCTGGCTGCTCTTCGCCAAGGCGCGTCTGGAGGATATCAGGGACAGCATCCGCATCTGAACCCCGCGCGCAATACCGCCATGAAAACGGCCGCCGTTGCAGAAAACGGCGGCCGTTCTGCTGTTGCGGAAGCGCAGGTCAGAAGGCCGGAAAGTTGAAATGCATGATCCGGATGAAGAAGACATCGAAAAAGAGCGTCAGCCCGGAAGTGTAGAGCAGCGCCACGATCCAGCCCTTCCTCCGGGGCGGCCATTCAAGAAAGACCGGCATCAGCCCGGCGAAAACGAATGTACCGCACAGAAAGGACGCATTCATGGAAAAGACCACATAGGCGCAAAACGCCAGAACGATGATCAGCCATTTTTGCGGCGAGATCTCGCCGAAAAAGCGGAAGGGACCGTCCGGGCAGCGCCGGAGCCGCAGCAGGCCGCGAATGCCGAGCGCCACGGCGCACGCGGCCAGAAGGGCGATGAGCGCCAGCGGAAACACCTGCCCTTCCCAGGGCACCTCGCGCATTTCCCAGCAAAGGACAGGGCATGCGCCGAGCAGCAGCAGGGCGCAAAGGCAGTCAGCATGAGCCGCGCGCATGGTTCTTCTTCTCCTTGCGTTCCTTGTGGACGGAATAGGCAACGGAAAGGAGGCTTAGGGCAATGAGCACCTGGCTTTGCGGCCGCGAGACGAGGAAGAGCCACGGATGCTCTTCCGACTGGGCCAGGAGCAGGCTCAGCTTGAACCCTTCCTCCATGGTACCGCCAAGGATGAGACCAAGGGCCACCGGCGCGAGATTGAAGTTCAGCCGCAGCAGCCCGTACCCGAGAATGCCCGCGCCGAGCATGCTGTAGACATCCGTGGAAAGCCCGCGGATGGAATACGACCCGGCCACGGCCAGGCAGAAAATGGTGGTGACGGTAAAGATCTTCGGCAGGGTGAGGATCTTGGCAAAGATGCGGATGAACAGCGAGCCGAGGGCGAGGATGAGCAGACAGGCCACAAACAGGCCCACGATATAGGTATAGACGAACTGGCCGTTCTCCGTGAACAGCGAAAAACCGGGCTTGATGCCGTGGGTCATGAGCGCGCCCAGAAGAACGGCGGCCGGGGCGCTGCCGGGAATGCCCAGCGTGAGCAGGGGGATCTGCGCGCCGCCCACCACGGCGTTGTTGGAACACTCCGGCGCGATGACGCCTTCGAGATAGCCGGTGCCCCATTTTTCCGGCTCGCGGGAAAATCTCCGGGATTCGTTATAGGCGATGAACGAGCTGATATTGCCCCCCGCGCCGGGCAGGATGCCCACGATGATGCCCACCACGCTGGAGATGGCGAGGGTCTTCACCTTGCCGCACACCTTCCTGAGCGTGCTGAAGAAAACGCCGGGGGTGGGCGTGTACGGCGCGAGCTGGGCCGCCACATTGGCGGAACTTGCCAGGATGATGGCCTGGGGAATGGCGAACAGGCCGATGAGCGTGGGCACCACGTTGATGCCGCCGGCCAGGGCCAGGGTATTGAACGTCAGCCGGGCGCTGCCGCTGACCGGGTCCATGCCCACGCAGGCGAGGAGCAGCCCGATGAGCGCGCCGATGATGCCCTTGAGCAGGTTGCCGGAAGCCAGGGAGGCGACCACGGTGAGCGCGAAGACACAAAGCCAGAACTGCTCGCAGGCGCCGAACTGCATGGACGCGGCCGCCAGCGGCAGGGAAAAGAAGAACAGGGCGCACACGCCCACCAGACCGCCGATGACGGAGGCGAAGAGCGACGCGTTGAGCGCCAGGGCCGCCTTGCCCTGCCGCGCCAGGGGATGGCCGTCAAAGGTGGTGCAGAGCGCGGCCGCGGTGCCCGGCGTATTGAGCAGGATGGCCGAGATGGAACCGCCATATTCCCCGCCGCAATAGACGGAACCGAGCATGATGAGGGCCAGGGTGGGGTCCAGTCCGAAGGTGAAGGGCAGCAGCAGGGCCACGCCCAGGGTGGAGGTCAATCCCGGCACCGCCCCCATGATGATGCCGAATGCCACCGATGCCGCCATGAGCAGCAGATGGAGCGGATCGACGAGATAGGCAACTGCCAGGCTCAGATCGAAGGGCATGGCGAACTCCCGGACCTGGCGCCCGCGGGTTCGCGCGGGCGCCAGGGCAACAGCCAATTAGAGCATTTTGTGGGGGAAATATCCATTTTCCCTCACTTCGCTGCCATCATTTCGCGTCCGGAACGCGGTCTGGACGCCATTCGGCGCGGGCGCCAGTTACCGCCGCCAAAGCGGCCTGGATACTTTCATTCCCAACCCACTCTACTTCTTGTATCCCACGCTCTTGAGGATGTCGGCGCTGGTGGCCGTCTCGTCGCTGATGATGCGCGCGAAGGCCGCCGCATCCTGATAGTCCGGCAAAAGCCCTATGCGCT
Organism: uncultured Desulfovibrio sp.; assembly: GCF_910584445.1. Taxonomy (GTDB): domain Bacteria; phylum Desulfobacterota; class Desulfovibrionia; order Desulfovibrionales; family Desulfovibrionaceae; genus Desulfovibrio. The sequence continues at coordinate 41,269 of NZ_CAJUBO010000009.1, read as the reverse complement.
TCATGTCTTCGATGTAGGCGGGGTTTTCGTTGATCTTCCTGATGAGGTCCTGGAGGTATTCCACGCGCTCCGGCGCCATGCCCTGCGGACCCACAATGCCGCGCCGCTTGATGGAAACGAGGTCGATGCCCAGTTCCCTGAGCGTGGGGGCATCCATGGCAAGTTCATAGCGTTCGGGCGTGCCCACGGCGAGGATGCGCGTGTTCTCCAGCCGGAAGCTGCTGGACAGCGAGCCGAAATAGCAGTCGGCCTCGCCGCTCTGGAGCGCGGGTCCCACCTTGGAACCGCCGGTGTAGGGGATGATGTTGAACTTGGTGCCGGTCAGCTTTTCAAATTGCAGCAGGAACGTGTGGTCGCCGCTGAGCTTGCCCACGATGGCGGCCTTGACCTTGCCGGGATTCTTTTTCACATAGTCAAGGAACTCCTGAAAGGTCCTCCACTTGCTGTTTTTGGCTACGAGGATGCAGTTCGGGTCGATGAGCAGGTTGGCGATGGGCAGGAGCTGCTCGGTGCGATAGCCGGGCGTGCCTGCCTTGCGTACCATGGGCTGGAGATTGATGCTCGGCAGGTCCACCCCGGCGATGAAATAGCCGTCCGGTTTGGCCTCGGCCACTTCCGTCCAGCCCAGTTCGCCGCCCGCCCCGGCCTTGTAGACAATGACCAGGGGCACGGGCATGAGGCCCTTGGCGTATTTTTCCAGCAGCCGGTGGACAGTATCGCTGCCGCCGCCGGGGTTGAACGCCGTGAGCAGGGTGACGGGCTTGTCCGGATACCCGGCAGCCCCGGCCGCAAGGGCCGTCCCGCCAAGAATGAGGACCATCGCGATGACACCGAGAAGCTTCTTCATGGTTTCCTCCCGAGGCGCCGCGCGCGGCGGCGGTGTTGGGTTGCTGTGTCCATGTTCCGGCCATGGCCGTCGGCGGCCCGGAGGGCAAAAGGCCGCCGACGGCCCGGAAAGGACGCCTATTTCTGCCCGTAGCCGAGACTCTTGAGCACTTCGGCGCTGTTCAGCGTCTCCTCCCGGATCTCCCGGCCGAATTCTTCGGCTGTCTGAAAGACAGGCAGGGTCCCGAGCTTTTTCATGCCTTCGATATAGCCAGGGTCGTCATTGATTTTCCGGATCACGTTCTGCAGGTAGGCCACATGCTCCGGCGCGATGCCCCTCGGCCCCGCCAGGCCGCGGCGCTTGACCGATACCACGTCCACGCCCAGTTCCCTGAGCGTGGGGATATCCCTGGCAAGCGCATAGCGTTCCGGCGTGCCCACGGCCAGGCAGCGGGTATTGTCCATGCGGAAGTGCCCGCTGAGCGAACCGAAGTAGCAATCCACCTCGCCGCTCTGGAGCGCCGGGCCGACCTTGGGACCGCCCGTGTACGGGATGATGTTGAACTTCGTTCCCGTGGCCTTCTCGAACTTGAGGATGAAGATATGGTCCCCGGTGAGCTTGCCCACGATGGCGGCCCGCACCTTGCCGGGATTGCGCCGCGCGTATTCCACAAATTCCCCGAAATCCCGCCACTTGCTGCTCTTGTTCACCATGATGCAGTTGGGGTCGATGAGCAGGCCGGCAATGGGCTGGAGCTGATCCGTCCGGTAGCCCGGCGTGCCGGGCTTGCGTACCATGGGTTGCAGGGTGATGTGCGGCAGGTCCACGCCGCCGATGAAATAGCCGTCGGGATTGGCATCGGCCAGTTCCGTCCAGCCGAATTCGCCGCCCGCGCCGGTTTTGTAGGTGATGACAATGGGCACGGGCATGATGCCCTTGGCGTATTTCTCCAGCAGCCGATGGACCGCGTCGCTGCCGCCGCCCGGGCTGAAGACGGTGAGCAGGGTGATGGGCCTGTCCGGATATGTCCCCGCGCCGGCGGGGACGCAGGTCGCGCACAGGAGCGCGACTGCCGCCAGGAGACCAAGAACCTTTTTCATGCGTTCCTCCCTTGGACTGGTGGATGGAGCTACAGGGCACCCCGGCGTTCGAGTTCCGCGATGGCCGCCTCTGCCGTGGCCGGAACGGCATCCGGCAATTCGGCATCGCTCACCGCCACTTTGGGAGCATTGAGTCCGTGGCCGGTCAGGGTGCAGACCACGCTTTCGCAGGCAGCGAACGCCGGGTCGCGGCGCCTGATCTTTTCCAGCGCCGCCACGGCCACACTGCCCGCGGGTTCCGTGAACAGGCCCTCCTCACGGCCCAGCTCACGGATCATATGCACAAATTCCTCGTCGCTGACGCTGAAGATGCCGCCCCCGCTCCGCTTTGCCACCGCCAGGTCATACTTGCCCCAGAACGGATCGTTGTTCATGATCGCATCCGAGAGCGACGGCTTCTTTTCCACCGGAGTGACGGTATCGCGGCCCTCAAGCCAGGCCGTTTCCGTGGGATTGCAGGCCGAAAGCTGGACACCGTAGAGCCGCGGCAGCTTCCTGATGAGTCCCATGTCCAGCAATTCCCTGAAGGACTCGTACATTGCCACCAGGCCGGCGCCGCCGCCGCAGGGCACGACCACCGCATCGGGCGCGTGCCCCAGCTGGCGCACGATTTCATAGCCTGCCAGCCGCTTGGCCGCCACGCGGAAAGGATTCGGACCGCCGCAATTCACCCAGCGAAAACGCCCGCTGAGTTCCGCGCAGACCCGGCTGGCCTCGGGCATGCCGCCCCTGACGCGCACCACCGTCGCCCCGTAGGCAATGCTCTTCATCACCTTAGAAGGAGAAACCTGCTCCTGGATGAAGACCACGGCGGGCAGGCCCGCGCGCGCGGCGTAAGCGGCCACGCTGGCCGCATTGTTGCCCGAAGAGGCGATGCTCACGCCCGCGTAGCCATGTTCCAGGGCCTTGAGCGTGCAGAACGCCGTGCCCCGGTCCTTGAGCGACAGGGTCGGTCCCATCTCCAGCTTGAAGCGCAGGTCGGCGATGCCCCGGCGCGTGCCGATGCTGCGGGAGCGCAGGAGCGGACTCTCCGTCTCGCCAAGGCTGACACGGTCGATGAGGCGTTCGTCCTCCAGCGGCAAAAGCGCGCGCCACTGGCGCAGGAATGTATCCTCGGGACCGGGCATGACCGGCGAGAGCGCGCGGCGCAACTCCTCCAGATCGTACTTTACCCAGAGCGGCTCACGGCAGTCCGGGCAGGCCATCCGCCGTTCGGTCTCACAAAAGGTCTTGCCGCAACTGCGGCACTCCAGTGTGCAGGGCATTGTCCTCTCCTGATTGTCGATACTCGTGTGGGCGCCCGTGGCGCCCGGACCATGGCCGCTGTGCGCCGGGAAGCTCAGGTGCCCACGCGCACCGCGGAACTCAGGTCGCGCAGGAGCGCCTTGACGGAATTGGCCGCCAGCAGGCTCGTGCGCGGGTTCTCCGGCAGGGGCGGCCCTGTCACCTCGGTCTCCAGACGGCAGCCGCCGGCTTCGGCCGAAAGGCGCTGGCGCGTGACTGTTGCCGCCGGGTCCGCGTAGATGCTGATGCGCGTGCGGTCCACGCCGATGCCGGCCAGGCTCACGGTAATGGCGAGATTCACATTGGCGGGAAATGCCGCGATGGCTTCCCTGGCGCTGCCGCTGAAGACCAGACGGGGACCATCCAGCCCCTCCAGCAGCGCGCTGTTTTCCGGGCGCTGAAAATAGGGGGCGCCCGCGAGACTGCGCGGGGCCTTGGTGGTGGTGATCTCCACGCGTTCCAGCCCAAGCTCGCGCAGGGCCAGCAGACCGTCGATGCCGACGATGCCGCCGGAGGGCAGATACACCTCGCCGCCGCTTTCCCGCACAAAGGCAAGCAGCGTGTCATCCAGCGCGAACCCGCCCACGCTCAGGGTGAGCACCCGGGTCCCGGCGGCCACGGCCCGGCGCACGATGCCGGGCATGGCGGCTGCCGCAGTGGCCTCCACAAGGAGATCGGACTCACGCAGCAACGCCCCAAGGTCGAGTCCCGGCGCGCCAAGCTCCGCCGCCAGGGCAGCGGCGCGCCCCGCGTCCGCGTCACAGACGCCGGCAAGTTCCAGGCCGGGAACGCCGCCCCCGGCCGCAAATGCGGCGATGCTCCGCCCAACGGCGCCACTTCCCACAACACCGACCCTCATGCCGCGCCTCCGTGCCCGACACCGGGCGTGGGGGACCGTTCCCCCTTGTCCCCGGCTTCCCGCGCCGAAAGTTCCGCGGCCAGCATGCGGCAGATCCCCTCCCCCACTTCCATATGATGCCGTCTGAATACCGCATCGATATACAGGACATCGCCGGTGCGGACCGCCTCCAGCAGAAAACGGTGACGCCGCGCCCGTTCCGCCAGGCTAAAAATCTCCCGCCAGTAGCGATAATAGAGAAGGCGCGAGATATCCTTGCATATCTTGCGCGTGTGCAGGGCAAAACCGGCTAGATGACCGCCCCCGCACAGCAGCTGGTGGAACTCGCTCCCCAGACGCTCTATCTCGTCGATGCCGCTGCCCGTGCGCGCGGCGCGTTCCATGGCGCCCACCAAAGCTTCCAGCCGGTCGAACTCCACGGCGGTCAGATGCGGGAGCGCCCGTACCGCGAGGGCGCCTTCAATGACGCCCACCAGATAGGCAGTGTCGAGGATCTCCTGCGGGTTCATCTCGCGGATGACACGCCCCCGGTAGGGATACGAGCAGATGACCCCCTCGTTGGTCAGGGTCTGGAGCGCTTCCCGGATAGGCGCCCGGCTGGCTCCCAAGGCATCGGCCAGCATCTGCTCGGTGATGGGCGAACCGGGCTTGAAGATGCCCTGGCGCAACGCGTCACGAACATAGTCGATGACCTGCTGGGTGAAGGTGTGCCTGCCATTCTCTTCCACAGGGACCCCCGTCGTGGCCGCTGCCGCCACGGGTCCGGCCGCTGCCCGGCGCCCTTTTGGCGACATGCTGAATGTTTATTGTCGACAATTTTTAGTACGTGATTAATGAAGAAAATGTCAACCTTTGTACCTATAATTTTTCTTATAATGATTTCAAGTAATTACTGAAAACACTCTGCCCATCCGGGCAGACCGCGACTCCCGGTTTTCTCTGGAGAATCGACAACCAGGATGATGCGGGGGTCTGGACAGGGCCGGAAAGGAAGTTTCACGAATGCGCGCCGGAATGCACGCCGGAATGCACGGGGGAAACCCAGGGACAGGCTGCCGGACACCGGAAGGCCCGGCCGGCGGGACGGCAGCCTGCGGGAAGGCGCGTCGCATCCCCGGGGACGCGGAAAAGGCGGGATATATGGCGGGGAGGCCTCCGGCGCGCGGAAAACGCCGGGAACGCAGGCGGGACGCAGGCCGTCGCGGGCCTGCGGGAAGCAAGGAAACGTCCGGACGCCGGCAATTACGCAGATCGCGCCGGAGCGGGACGCCCGGGGATCATGAAGAAAAGGCCCCGGCGCGCGGTGTCACCCCGCCAGAAGCTGGATGGCGGCAAGGTGTTCCAGCTCCTCGCTCATGGTCAGGGCCAGGGAGAGGCTCGGCGCGAAGCAGCAGAGTCCGTGCCGCTCCATCCACACGGCCCCGCCGGCGGCGCCCCCCGCCGCTGCCGGGGGAAGCGACGCGGCGGCGGCGGCCACGGCATCGGCAAGCTCCCTGGTGCCGGGGGGGAGCGCCGGGGCAAAGGCCAGCCGGACCCGCCAGGCATCCGCCTCATAGAGCGGCATGCGGAGCAGAAACTCCTCCGTCGTCCCTTGCGCGCGCCCGGCAAGGCTCAGGGCGAGCAGGTGGCGCGGATGGGTATGGAGCACGGCCCGGCACTCCGGCCGCGAAGCGTAGAGCGCCAGATGCACCGCCGCCTCGGACGATGCCGGCCCGTTGGCGAGGCAATGGCCGGAACGCGCGTCCAGCAGGCAGACATCGGCGGGCGTGAGACGCCCCTTGGCCGCGCCCGTGCGCGTCATGCAAAGGAGGCTGTCCGTTTCCGCTCCCGCCGCGCTTTCCAGGCGCAGGCTCGCATTGCCGTTGCAGCCGGAAAGCAGGCCCCCCCGCCAGGCGTCGCGGCAGACGCGGCGCAGTTCCTCCGCGCAACGGCAAACGCTCCCGGGGTCGGCCAGTCCCGCCGGCGGCGTCATGTTCCCGTTCTTCATGCCTCTTCTCCCTCCCCCGTTGTCCGGCCGCACGCCGCCTCGAAATGGTCGAAACCGCGCAGGCCGTCCAGCGACTCGCCGTTGCAGACCAGGCCGCCGCCGTCCGTCACCGTGCCGATGGCGAAAAAGCCGGGGATGGCCGCGTGCAGCGCCGGAAGCATGTCAGGCGCGCAGGCGCCCAGCAGGGCATAGTCCTCGCCGCCGAGCAGGGCCTCATGCACCGGGTTTTTGCCGTGCTGTGCGGCGTATCGGAGCAGTTCGGCATGCAGCAGACGCTGCGGCAGGACTAGATCCGCCCCCAGGGCATCGCCGTGCAGGCCCAGCTCGCCGGACAGGCCAAGCAGGCGCGGCAGGTCGCGCATGAGACCGTCCGAAAGATCCATGAGCGCGGGTGGCCGCGCATTGCAGCCCGCGCGGGCGAGCATGAGTCCGGCGCCCACCTGCGGCTCCGGCCGCAGATGGGCCGCGCAGGCCATGGGCCAGTCCTCGAGGGCCGCGCGCCCCCGGCTCTCCAGCACCGACAGGCCCACGCGCGCCAGCCCCAGAGGACCCACGACAAAGAGCGTATCGCCAGGCATGCTGCCGCCACGGGAAAGAAAGACGGGCGACTGGTCGGCCTGGACGCTTTCGCCCCAGACCGTCACCGAAACATGCAGCTCCCCGCAGCGCGACAGGTCCCCCCCGGCAAGGGCCATGCGCTGCTCGCGGGCAAGTTTCGCCATGCCCCGGAAAAACGCGTCGAGCCACTCCATGTCCGCCCAGTCCGGCAGGCCGAGGCAGAGCGTGAAGGCCAGGGGCCTGGCCCCGCAGCCCGCAAGATCGCTCACGTTGACGGCCAGCGCCTTGTGCCCCAGTTCTTCCGGGGTGAAATAGGCGCGGCGGAAATGCACATCCTCAAGAAAGAGGTCGCTGCTCACGCACAGGGGGCGGTCCCCCCGCAGCACGGCGCAATCATCGCCCCTCCCGAGCAGGAGGGAGGGATGGGTATTGGGAAAATGACGGCCGAGGCAGGCGAGGATGCCGTCCTCGGAAGGCAGGGACAGCATATCAGTCCTCCATGATGAGATAGTCCGTGAGAATGACCTTCAGCCCGAATCCGGGGAAATTCACCTGCGCCTTGTCAGGGGCGATGCGGCGCACGATCTTGCCGCGCCCGAAAATGCGGTGACGGCAGTGACAGAGCGGACCCTCCGGAGCCTCGGCCGCCCCGGACGCTTCGCTCCCCCCGGATACTGCGGATACCGCGGATACTGCGGATGCCGCGGGCGCCGGACTGCCGGGACGGGACCATTCCTCCGGCGGCAGCTGGCAGTCCTCCCCGGGCGCCTCCGGCCGGGATGCCGGTCCCCCTCCTTCCACGGCGGCGCGCGGCGGCCGGCAGCGGAGTCCGCCCCCGCCGCGCCGGGCCAGACGCCCGCCGAAGCCCTCGACCCACTCCTCGGCCAGGCCGGGCGCAAGCTCGCGCACAAAGGGGCTTTGCGCCGCATGGAGGGTGCCGCGCTCGGCGCGGTCGTAGATGGTGGCGGGCGCGTACAGCTCAAGACGCTGCCGGGCGCGCGTGCAGGCCACATACATGAGGCGCCGCTCCTCCTCGAAATCCTCGGGCCGCGTCAGCGCATGCCGCGAGGGGAAGCGGTCCTCCACCAGGTCGATGAGCAGGACGACGCCCCACTCCAGCCCCTTGGCCGAATGCACGGTGGAAAGCGTGATGCGGCCCTCGCCGTTGTCCGGGCCGTCGTCCGCGTCTTCCTCGGGCGATTCCAGGGCAAGGTCGGCAACGAACAGATCCAGGGCGGCGTAGCCCGAGGCCATCTGGAGGATCTCTTCCAGCCCCTGCTGGCGGCGCGGCCAATCCTCGGGATAGCGGCTTTCCAGACGCGGGCGGTAATGGTCGAGCACCTGATCGAAAAACTCCGCCGGAGCCGGAGCCGCCGCGCGCAAGCCCTCCACAAAGCGCAGGTCCTCGCGCAACTCGGGAAAACGGGCGAACGCCCTGTCCACCGCGCCCGGCTCGCCCGTACGCAGGGCCGTGTGCAGCCGTTCCACGGTCCTGGGACCAACGCCCTTGTGCATGGCCGCCACGCGGGCAAAGGCGGGCAGGTCCAGCGGATTGAGCGCCAGCCGGGCAAAGGCCACCACATCGCGGATGTGGGCGGCCTCCACAAAGCGCAGGCCGCCGTACTTGCGAAACGGGATGCCCGCCCGCCTGAGCGCCACCTCCAGCGCGAAGGAATGGAAACCCGCCCGGAACAGGACCGCGATCTCGTGCGGCAGGTAGGTTTCCAGAAGCTCGCCGATGCGCCGCGTCACCAGGGCGGCCTGGGTCTCGTCGCTGAGGGGCGTCACCAGCCGCACGGGTTCGCCGCCCTCCCGGCGCGTGAACAGATGCTTGTTGAACGATTCCGCCGCGTGTTCCAGCAGATTGTTGGCGACATCAAGCACCGGCCGGGTGGAGCGGTAATTCTCCTCCAGCGGCAGGATGCGCGTGCCGGGGAACAGTTTCGGAAAATCCAGGATATTGCGGACATTGGCGCCACGGAAGGCATAGATGGACTGGGCCTCGTCCCCCACGGCCATGACGTTGCACAGCGACGGGTCCGCTCCCTCCGCGGCCGGGGCACCCGGCAGCGGCCCGGCCAAAAGGCGCACGATGCGCGCCTGGACGAGGTTGGTATCCTGATACTCGTCCACCAGGATGTGCCGGAAGCGCGCCCGCAGCGCGCCGGCCGCGGCCGCATCGTTCCGCAGCAGGGCCTCCAGCTCGAAGAGCAGGTCGTCGTAATCCAGCAGGCCGTTCTCGCGCCGGTAGGCGTCATACGCCGCGCCCAGGCGTTCCAGCTGCTCCACATACGGTTCCAGATGGAAGGCCTCGCGGCGCAGCACCTCGGCCAGGGGCAGTTCCTTGTTGCGCGCCTTGCTGAGAAAGGCCACCACGCTCGCGCTCCTGGGAAAGGAACGGTCGCCCTTGCCCAGCCCGAGACTGGTCTTGCACTGGCGGACCGCCGCGGCGATGTCCGCCGCATCCATGAGCGTGAACGGACGATCGCCCAGCCACGCCGGGCGCCAGCGGCGCAGGACATTGAAGGCGAAGGCGTGGAAGGTGCCCCCCTGGACGCCGGAAAGCCCCTGCCCCAGGAGCGCCCCGGCGCGCTGGAGCATCTCGTGCGCGGCCTTGCGGGTGAAGGTGAGGAGCAGGATGGACTCTGGCGGGACGCCATGCTCGGCGAGCCATGCCAGACGATAGACGATGGTGCGCGTCTTGCCGCTGCCGGCGCCCGCCACCACCAGCACCGGGCCGTCTCCAGCGGTGACGGCCGCGAGCTGGGCCTCATTGAGCGCCTGGGCGTAGTCGATCATGAGCGTTTCCCGGGATCTGTCCGTGGCCGCCAGTTCCCCCGCGCCGCAGACGCCCGCGGCGGCTCCCGCAGCGGCGCGGAACGGACCGATGGATATTCGGCATCTTCTAGCACAGGGACGCCGGAAGGTACAGCGCGGCGCCGCGCGTTGACGCGGGGCAACGGCGCGCTTATGCTGCCCCATCTTCAAACGAGCAATGCCGGGAGGGCGACGTGCCGGAAGCGCAGGAAGAATTTCGCAATGCCGTGGAGCAGGCCCTGGAGGCCGTGATGTTCGAAAACTGGCTCCGCTTCCATTTCATCGGGGAACTGCCGCCCGACCCGGCCACTGCCGCCGGGGACGCGCCGGAAGGAACGGAAGAGGCGGAACGCCTGTGCATCCGCGTGCCGGAAAAGGCCATGGCCCGCATCGGCGAGCTGTATCCCCACCTGCTGCCGCTGGCCGAACACATGAACGGACACCCCGTGGACTTTGAGACCTCGCGGCGCGCGGTCTGCACCTTCGTCCTCGAAAAGCTGGACGGCAAGACCATGCCCAGGGACATGGCGGCCGTGGTCTTCGGCAGCGCCACCTTCCAGATCCAGCTCCAGCTGTTCCACGCCTGGGTGCAGCTGCACGAGGAACAGCTGGACCAGGGCTTTCAGGAATTCGGCGCCTGGCGCACCCTGTTCGGCCAGTGGCGCGCCACCCCGGGCGCGCGCGACCTGGCGGAAAAGCTGGCGCTCGCCGCGCAGGGCCGGGCAGCCACCGAAGGCGCCGGCCCGCAATAGCGCGCTCCCGCGCAACGCATGCCGTGTGCACTGCCACTGTTCGCGGCCGCCCCGCGCGGCTGGCGCGGGACTGTTTTTCCGTGCGGGGCGCGGGCCGTTTGCCGCGCCGCGCTTCCGGCGGACAAGATTTTTTACGCGCCGGGCAGCGAAATGCCCCGCCGGCGTGGCAAACGTTTAATTTTTTTTACGCACAGCCAAACAGAAACAAAAAAACTTTCCTGAAATTCAAGTATGTTAGAAAAAATCCCGCAATTCTTTAACTTGGCATGAGCATTGCAATGTTCTCAGTACCTTCCTTTCTTTTGCTGACAGCCTCCTCCAAATAGAACGGCCCGCATCCCCGGCGGGCCGTTTTTTTGCCTCCTCCGCCCGGCGGCACGCCGCCGGGCATTGCCGTTTCGCGCCGGATGGGAGAGAATGGCGCGCATCGGGCGCCGCCGTGGCCGCGCCTGTCCCAAGGAGTTTCCGCATGAGTGACGCGTTCCTCGCTTCCGAATATCCCCCCGCCGCTCCCGAAAGGGCGGCCTTTCACGTCATCCCGGCGCCGCTGGAGCGCAGTGTTTCCTACGGCGGCGGCACGGCGGCCGGTCCGGCGGCCATCCTGGCCGCGTCGCAGCAGCTGGAGGCCATGGAAAACGGCATGGCGCCGGGCGAGTCAGGAATTTATACCGCGCCGCCCATAGATGCGTCCGGGCATCCCGAAGCCGTGCTCGGGCGCATCGAGGACGCCGTGAACAGGGCTGTGGCGGCAGGGTCCATCCCGGTCCTGCTGGGGGGCGAACACACCGTCACCCTCGGGGCCTTGCGCGCCCTCGCCCGCCATGCGCGCGAACGCGACGAGCCTCTCGGCGTGCTCCAGTTCGACGCGCATGCCGACCTGCGCGACGAATACGGCGGCGACCCGTATTCCCACGCCTGCGTCATGCGCCGGGTCGTGGCCGATCTCGGCCTGCCGCTGGTGCAGTTCGCGGTGCGCGAGATCAGCCGCGAGGAAGTGGAGGTCCGGCGACGCTGCGGCGTCACGCACTACGACGCCTATTTTCTCGCCCGGGTGGGCCTGCCCGAGCAGCCGCTGCCCGAAGGGTTCCCGCGCCGCATCTATATCAGCTTTGATGTGGACGGTCTGGACCCCTCCCTCATGCCGGCCACGGGCACGCCCTCGCCGGGGGGACTCACCTGGAAGGAGACGCAGTTCATCCTGGAGCGTTGCGTCAGGGGGCGCGAAGTGGCCGGACTGGACGTGGTGGAGCTTGCGCCCATCCCCGGGCTGCACCATGCGGACTACACGGCCGCGCGGCTCACGCACCTGCTCATGGCCCTGGCCGCGCGCGGCGGCGACACGACCACACAAGGAGGCGCACAGTGAAGACCACAGCGGCCAGCTTCAGACAGGCCAAGGGCGCAAGAAAGCTCACCATGCTCACGGCCTATGACTATACCGTGGCGCACATTATGGACCAGTGCGGCATCGACGCCCTGCTGGTGGGCGATTCCCTCGGCATGGTCATGCTGGGCTATCCCGACACGCTCGCCGTCACCGTGGAGGACATGATCCACCACTGCGCGGCCGTGGCGCGCGGCGCAGGCTCGCCCCTGGTGGTGTGCGACATGCCCTTCATGAGTTCCCAGCGCGGCGTGGACGACACCCTGCGCAACGCCGGGCGCCTCGTCAAGGAAGGCCGCGCCCAGGCCGTCAAGCTGGAGGGCGGCGCGGACTTCGCCCCCGAGATCCGCGCTCTCGTGCGCGCGTCCATCCCGGTCATGGGGCATCTCGGCCTCACGCCGCAGTCCGTCAATGCGCTTGGCGGCTACAAGGTGCAGGGCAAGAGCCTCGCCGCGGCGCAAAAGCTGCTGGACGATGCCCGCGCCGTGCAGGACGCCGGGGCCTTCGCCCTGGTGCTGGAGTGCGTGCCCGCCGCGCTGGCGGCCCGCATCACCAGGGAGCTGGAGATCCCCACCATCGGCATCGGCGCCGGGCCGGACTGCGACGGCCAGGTGCTGGTGTGGCAGGACATGCTCGGCATGTTCGACCGCGTGGCGCCCAGATTCGTGCGCCGTTTCGGCGCCGTGGGCGATGCCATGCGCGCGGCCTTCAGCGAGTATGCAACGGCCGTGCGCGACGGAAGCTTTCCCGCGGCCGAGCACTGCTACTCCATGGAGGACGAGCGGGAGGTGCTGGAAAAGCTGTACTGAGCGGCAACGCCGCCCGGGGCTGTTTCGGGAGGTTTTGTTATACTTTTGCGTTGGTGACGCGGCCGTGCCATGGGGGGGGGTACTGCGGACCCTTTCGGGAACGCTCTGGTTCCGGGGCGCGCGGGCGACGGCATCCCGGGCATTCTGGCACTCTTCTTGCTATTCCTCTGACGACGTCCCGCGCGGCCCGAAGACCACGGGCCGCGCGGACATCGGAGGGGGAAACAGATGTTCGGAGCGCAGAAAGACCCAAGCAGAACGGAACCGGCAACGCCCAAGCGCATCAGGAAACAGCGCCAGGAAGGCAATGTCCCCAAGTCCGCCGAGCTGGGCAAGGCCGTGAGCCTGACCGGCGGCATGCTGGTGCTCTCTGTCTGGATCGGACCCATGAGCGAGTCCATCAAGAACATTTTCCGCCGCTTTCTCGTCCACTCCTGGGAGTTCGATCCCAATCCGCAGAACGTCTATATCCTGACGCAGGAGCTGATGCTGGAGCTGTGCAAGATCATCATGCCCATCCTGCTCTTTCTGGCGTTCGTGGGCTTTCTCGCGCAGCGCATCCAGGTGGGCAAGCTCTGGACCACCAAGGTCTTCAAGTTCAACTGGCAGCGCTTCAACATCCTCAAGGGCCTGAAGCAGATGATGTTCTCGCCGCAGACGGTGCTGCGGACCATCAAGAGCCTGCTCTTCGCCATCATCCTCTGCCTCATCCCCGGCTGGATCATCTGGCAGGAGCATGAGAACTTCCTGCCCATGTACTATGCCACCACCGAGGGGGTGGCCGCCTACATGCTCCAGATGGCGTTCAAGCTTGCCTCCTACGCGCTCCTGCCCATCCTTGCCATCGCGGCGTTCGATGTCTGGCAAACGCGCTTCGCCTACAGGGAAGGCATGAAGATGACCAAGGACGAGGTCAAGGACGAACAGAAGCAGGCCGAGGGCGATCCGGTCATCAAGAACAAGCAGCGCCAGAAGATGATGCAGGTGGTGATGCAGCGCATGCTTCAGAATGTGCCCAAGGCGGATGTGGTCGTGACCAACCCGACGCATATCGCCGTGGCCCTGCGCTACAATGCCGATGAGTTTCCGGCGCCCGTGGTGCTGGCGAAGGGCGCGGACCACCTGGCCGAAAAGATCAAGGCCGTGGCGCGCGAACACAACGTGCCCATCCGCGAGAATGTCCCGTTGGCACGAGCTTTGTATAAAGCAGTGGAAATCGGCGACATGATTCCCGAAGAGCTGTACAAGGCGGTTGCCACCCTGCTGGCGAGCATCTGGAAACTCAAGCCCAGGGCCAACTAGCGGGTAAGGATGGACGAACGGGACACGGTGGGGGCCGACCCGGCAAACCATGGGGAGCGTCAGGAAAATGGCAACGACAGGACTTCCGCAATTCGATTACAGCCGTTTTTCCAAGCACGGGGAACTGGCCCTGGCGGCGGGCGTGGTGGTCATCCTTTTCGTCATGCTGGTGCCGCTGCCGACCTTCTTCATGGACATCATGCTCTGCGTGAGCATTTCCATTTCGCTGCTCGTCCTGGTGACGACCATGTTCATGAACTCGCCGCTCGAGTTCACCATCTTCCCCTCGCTCCTGCTCATCACCACCCTTTTGCGGCTGGCGCTCAACGTGGCCTCCACGCGCCTCATCCTCCTCAACGGCGATTCCGGCGTGGAGGCGGCGGGCAGCGTCATCCGCTCCTTCGGCGAGTTTGTGGTGGGCGGCAGCTATGTGGTGGGCGGCGTCATTTTCATGATCATGTTCATCCTCAACAAGACGGTCATCACCGCGGGCACCACGCGCATCGCCGAAGTGGCCGCCCGCTTCACCCTGGACGCCATGCCCGGCAAGCAGATGGCTATCGAGGCCGACCTCAACGCCGGTCTCATCGACGAGGACGAAGCCAACGACCGCCGCCACGCCCTGCGGAAGGAGGCGGACTTCTACGGCGCCATGGACGGCGCCTGTAAATTCGTTTCCGGCGACGTGAACGCGGGCATGATGATCACCATGGTCAACATCATCGGCGGCATCATCATCGGCGTCGTCCAGAAGGACATGGACTGGGGTTCGGCCCTCACCACCTATTCGCTCCTGACCATCGGCGATGGTCTCGTCTCCACCATCCCGTCCATCATCGTCTCCACGGCCACGGGCCTGCTCGTTTCCCGCGCCGCCTCCGAAGCCAAGATGGGCGAAGAATTCCTGGCCCAGCTCACGTTCAACAGCCAGGCGCTCAAGATGGTCTCCGGCGTTCTGGTGATCTTTGCCCTGGTGCCCGGCCTGCCCGCCATCCCCTTCCTCGTGCTGGCGGTCCTGCTCTTCCTCGTCTCCCGGTTCTCCGCCGCCAACGAGGCCGAAGACGCGGCCGACGCCAAGAAGAGCAAGGGCAAGGGCAAGAGCGGCGCCGGCTCCCCGGCCACGGCCGACACGCCCGAGGAAGTGCAGGCCCTGCTGCCGCTCGACGCCCTGGAACTCGAAGTGGGCTACGGACTCATCCCGCTGGTGGACGAGGAGCAGAGCGGCAACATCCTGGCGCGCATCCGCTCCATCCGGCGGCAGTTCGCCCTGGACATGGGCGTGGTCATCCCCTCGCTCCACCTGCGCGACAACCTCCAGCTCAAGCCCGGCCAGTATTCCCTGCTCATCAAGGGCAATCAGGTGGCTTCGGCGGAGATTCTCGTGGACCATTTCCTGGCTATGGACCCCGGCAACGTGACCACCCAGATCAGCGGCATCGAAACGCGCGAACCCGCCTTCAACCTGCCCGCGCTCTGGATACCCGAAAGCCAGCGCGAGGAGGCCATGCTCGCGGGCTACACCGTGGTGGACCCGGCCACCGTCATCGCCACCCACCTGACCGAGGTCTTCAAGCGCCATCTGGCCGACTTCCTCGACCGGCAGGCCGTCCAGGGGCTTCTCGACACGGTGGCGAAGCACTCGCCCAAGGCCGTGGAGGACCTCGTGCCCGGCACCATCAGTCTGGGCGGCGTCCAGAAGGTGCTTCAGCTGCTCGTGCGGGAAAACGTGAGCATCCGCGACATGCTGACCATCGTGGAGACCCTGGGCGACTTCGGCGGCAGCGTCAAGAACCCGGAAATGCTTGCCGAATATGTGCGCGAAAAGCTCTCCCGCTCCATCGTGCGCCCCTATCTCGACAGCCAGGGCGTGCTGCCGGTGCTCACGCTCAACGGCAACGCCGAGCGCATGGTCCAGGAGGGCATCCGCCAGACCGACAACGGCGCGGCCTTCCTCTCGCTCAATCCGGCGGCGGCCCAGCGGCTCATGCAGAACATCAGCGCGGCGGTGGAAAACGCGGTCAATACCGACGGCCAGCCCGTCATCCTGGCAAGCCCCATGGTCAGGCCGCACCTGGCGCAGCTCATCACCCGCTTCATGCCCACCGTGCCTGTCATTTCCCAGGCCGAGATCCCGGCGGACATCCGCCTCCAGTCCGTGGGCACCGTGGGCGCCGAGTAGCGGAACCATCTCTTCCCCAGGCGCAGGAGACCCGTCGGCCGGAATCCCGGCCGGCGGGTTTTTGACATCCGGGGATGCGGAGCGGGGAGAAGGCCCCGGCATGCCGGGGCAGGGCGGCCGGAAAATCCCGTTTTACACTGGCCCCTTTTTTGCATACTTTAGCGTGCCGCCGGAAAACGGACGGCGACCACACGAGACGCGGCCCGGCCGCGCGGCAAAGGAAGCGGACCATGCAGGTAAAAACATTCACCGGCGCTTCGTCGCAAGAAGTCCTTGCGCGGGTCAAGGCCGAAATGGGTCCGGATGCCGTCATCCTCGGCAACCGCACCTACCGCAAAAACGGCGTGGTCTGCCATGAAATCACGGCCGGGCTGGAGCGCAACGCGCCCGGCGCCCCCACGGCGCCGTCGGGTCCGGACGCCGCGCCCGGCGGCTGGAGCGAATGGCACCGGGAATGGATGCAGATCAAGGATCAGCTCTTTGCCCTCATGAAGCCGGCCATCCAGTTGGAGCGGCTCACGCCGCGCCAGCGCATCGCCCTGGAATACCTCCAGCGCGAGGGCGTGGCCGACGCCGTTGCCGTGGACCTGTACAAGCGCCTGCTGGCCGATCCCGGCGCCTCGGTGCTGGAATGCCTGTGCGGCATGGTGCCCGTGCGGCCCTTTGGCGCGGCGGAATGGCCGCAGCGCCTCCATCTGGTCACGGGTCCCTTCGGCGCGGGCAAGACCACCACGGCCCTGCGCTTCGCGCTCCAGCTCAGGGCGCGCGATGCCGGCCTGCGTATCGCCTTTGTCAACGCCGACTGCCTGCGCGGCAACGGGCGCCTGGTCCTGCGGCACTGGGCGGAGCTTTCGGGCTTTGCCTATCATGAGGCGGCCGACCGCGAAAGCATGGCCCGCGCCCTGACGGCCACGGCTCAGGCCGATGCGGTCTTCATCGACACGCCCGGCATGGCGCGCGGCGAGACCCTGGCACGCTGGCGCGCGGCCATGGGCCTGGACACGGCGGCCACGGACGACGCCGCCTGCCATCTGGTGCTGCCGCCCTTCTGCGATGCGCTCCAGGTGGAGGAATTTCTCGGGCGCTACCGCGCCGACGGCCCGGCGAGCATCGTCTGGGCCAAGCTTGACGAAGCCGTAAGCTTCGGGACCATCGTCAATGTCGGTGCCGGAACGCAGATCCCCGTTTCCGCGCTCTCCTACGGCGCGGAACTCAAGGAGAGCCTGTCCCCGGCCACGGAGCCGCTCATCTGGCGGCTGATTTTCAAACGGCAGATCCCCGGCCGACCGGGGGGGGAAGGCGGCGCCTCCGCCCCCGGGAGCGAGTCCGCCAGGCTGACCGGCCGCACGGCCTGAAACCGTCCAGAGCGCGAATAGCGGAGCAGAGCGATGAGCGACACGCTACCCATGGTATTTTCCGTCACTTCCGGCAAGGGCGGTGTCGGCAAGACAAATCTCTCGGTCAACCTGGCCTGCCGCCTGGCGGGCATGGGCAAGCGCGTGGTCCTCGTGGATGCGGATCTGGGCCTTGCCAATGTGGACGTCATCCTCGGGCTGACCCCGCAGAAGAATCTTTTCCATCTCTTCCACGAGGGCGCGTCCCTGCGCGAGGTGCTTTTTGAAACGCCCTACGGCTTCAGCATCCTGCCCGCGTCGTCGGGCGTGGGCGAGATGCTTGCCCTGTCCACGGGGCAGAAGCTCGAGCTGCTGGAGGCCGTGGGCGAACTGGAAGACGAACTGGACTATCTGGTGGTGGATACCGGCGCGGGCATCAGCGACAATGTGCTCTACTTCAACCTGGCGGCGCAGGAACGGCTGCTCGTGCTCACGCCGGAGCCGACCTCCCTCACGGATGCCTATGCCCTCATCAAGGTGCTCAAGCTCACGCACGGGGTGGAGCATTTCAAGGTCTGCGTCAACATGGCGCAGGACCAGAAAATCGCCCGGGAAGTCTTTTCGCGCCTCTATCAGGCCTGCGACCACTTCCTGAGCGGGGTATCGCTGGAGCTGACGGGCATCATCCCGCGCGACCCGGCGGTGCGCGAGGCCGTGGTGCGCCAGGAGCCGTTCTGCATCGGCGCGCCGGAAAGCCCCGCCGCGCTGGCGGTGGACGGGCTGGCCGCGGCCATCACCCGCTGGGAACCTCCCCGGCAGACGGACGGCAACATCAAATTTTTCTGGAAAAAACTCCTGTTCGGCTAGGCTGCCGGACGCGCACACCAAAACTCCGCCGCCCGGCCGGGCGGGCAGATGGGCGGCGGCAACCTTAATGGCATGCGAATGCCGGGAGACGAAGAGGCACAACGCGGGAAGGATGCGATGAAAAGCGGCACTGCGCGCTCCGGCGTCGTCCAGCCATGGGAATCGCTGGAAACAGGCGCGACGGAATGGGGAGATTTTTCGCCCCATGAGCAGGAACAGATCGTGCGCCATTACGCGCCCAAGATCAGGTTCCTTGCGCTCAGGCTCAAGGCCAAGCTGCCGAAGAGCGTGGAACTGGGCGAACTCATCAGCTCGGGCACGCTCGGCCTTATGGAGGCCCTGGGCAAATTCCGCCCCCAGCTCGGCATCCGCTTCGAGACCTATGCGGAAAACCGCATCCGCGGCGCCATGCTGGACGAGCTTCGGCGGCTGGACTGGTTCCCCCGTTCGCTGCGCCAGCGCGTGCGCGTGCTCGACGAGGCCATGCGCGCCGTGGAGCACGAGCACGGACGCCAGGCCACGGAAGAGGAGCTGCAACGCATCACCGGCCTGGAACTGCGCGAGGTGCGCCAGGGGCTGGAGGCCCTCCAGAACCAGCTCTGGCTCTCGCTCGACGCCATCCAGGACAGCGTCTCGGGCGACAGCGCGGAAAACGGCGGCGAGCCTTACAGCAATACCGCCATGCGCGAGCTTGCCGAACGGGTGGCCCCGCTTATCGAGCGCTTGACGCCAAGGGAAAAGTTGGTACTGTCGCTCTACTATACCGACGAGCTGAACATGCGGGAGACCGCCGAGGTGATGGGCATCACCGAGGGCCGGGTCTCGCAGCTTCACACGCAGGCCCTGAACCGTCTGCGCCGGGAGTTTGTCAGCCACTACGGCGAATCCGACGTCTGAACCGCAAGGAGACTGTCAATGCCATACAATCCCAATATGCGCGTCCTCATCGTCGATGACTTTTCCACCATGCGCCGCATCGTGCGCAACATCCTGCGCCAGCTCGGCTTCAACAACGTGGTGGAGGCGGATGACGGAACCACGGCATGGGAAACCCTGAACCGGGAAAAGATCGACTTCATCGTTTCGGACTGGAACATGCCCAAGATGACGGGCATCGAGCTTTTGCGCAAGGTGCGGGCGAGCGAGCAGTTCGCGGACACGCCCTTCCTCATGGTCACGGCCGAGGCCCAGCAGGAAAACATCATCGAAGCCGCCCAGGCGCGCGTCTCCAACTATATCGTCAAGCCGTTCACGGCGGACACGCTGAAGCAGAAGATCGACAAGATCTTCCCCTAGGGCGGTCGCGGCACCGCGCGCGGTTTTGCCCCGCCGCTCCTCCCGCCCGGGGGAGCGCCCGGAGCAGGAGACGCGCGGGCATGACGCGGCGGCGCCCCGCTCACGGCGGGAAACGGCCGCTGACGAGGGCGCGGGCGGCCAGAGCCGTGGCGCGCCGGGAGTGAGCAGGTGGCAGAGACCGATCTCAAACAGGCGGCCCCCCCCACGGTGGAGGTGGCCGGCGCGGGCGCGGGGTCCCAGCTGAAAAAAGTCGAGCTGGACCTGGACGACGCCCCCTTCCTCCAGGCCGAGGAGCCGGCGGACGCGCCCGTGCCGCGCGATGCCGACCCGCCGGCCACGTCCGACGCCCCTGACGCCGCCCCGGGCGGCAAGCGCAAGAAGCTCCTCATTCTGGGAGCGGCTGCCGGCGTCCTGCTCCTGGTGGCGGCCGCCGCCGTGTGGTGGTTCGTCTTCCGCACGCCGCCGCCTCCGCCCCCCGAAGCCCCCAAGCCGGAAGTGGTGGTGGTGCCTTCCACCCCACCCGCGCAATCCGCCCCGGAGATCATCAAGGAATTCGCGCCGTTCGTTGTTCCCACACAGGACGCCCAGGACGGCACGCGCTTTCTTGTCTGCAAGTTTTCGGCGATCATCAGGAACGAGGGCACCGGCCGCGAAATGGACGAGCACATGCTCTCCCTGCGCGACGCCATCTATTACTACCTGCGCAGCAAGGAGAGCGCGTTCCTCATGGATGCGCACAACGGCCCGGAAATCAAGAAGGATCTTCTGGGCGTGCTCAATGACTACATGACACAGGGCAAGATCGAGGATATCCTGTTCGAGAGCTATCTGAACCAGTAGACCACCGCGGGAGCCGCCCCCGGCGCGGCAGGAAGCCGGACCGCCCGCAAAGGAGAGCCTGTGAGCATCGACACCACCATGGCCGTGCTCTACGCCCAGAGCGGACTCTCCACATCCGTTGCCAACGCCGCCGTGGTGGCGCCGCAGGCGGCGGTTGCCATGTCGCGGGTCCTGGCCGCCGAGCAGGCCAGGATGGAGCGCCAGCAGGTGGAAAAGAGCGAAAAGCCCGAAGGGCCGGACATCCAGCCTGACGGGCACCGCGGTTCCGCCTGGTTCGGCAGCCGCCGCAGGCGGGCGCGGCGTGGCCCGCTTGCGCCGGAAGAGCCGGACGAGGCCCGCCCCTCCGCATCGCCGCTGGTGGGCAACCTGCTCAATGTAAAGGTATAGCGCCTTCCCGCGCGGCTGGGCCGCCGGAGACGCGCAGCCACGATGACGGGAATTCCCCCATGCCCGACACTCTCCTCTTCCTCCTCTTCCTCGGCGCCTGCACCCTGCTGGAGCTTCTCGTGCTTGGCGGGGCGCTGGTCTTCTATCTGCGCCTGCGCCGCTCCGAAAGCCTGCTCAACACCCTCCAGGACAACCAGCAGAGCCTGCTCGCGCGCATCGAGATGAACGCCCGCCTGGAGCGGGAGATCGTGGCGACCTTCGCCCAGCGCCAGGCCGAACTGCGCGAGCTGGACGAGAAGCTCTCGGAACGCGTGACCGAGCTGCGCCGCCTGCTGGAACAGGCCGAAGGCATTTCCCGCTCGCCACAGTTCCTGCGCGAGATCATCCTCAACGGCCGGCGCAAGGGCCTTTCCAGCCGCCAGATCGCCCGCAACGCGGGCCTGAGCGTGGATGAGGTGGAGCTGATCCTCGCGCAGGAGCCGTAAGCCCCGTCCCCATTTTTTCCATATCCAGCCCGTTCTCTTCCTACCGTTCCCAGTCGAACAGGTCCGACACCTCCACATCCAGGGCCGAGGCGAGCTTTTCCAGCGTCTGGAGCTTGCAGGTGGCGATGCGGCCGTCGCGCGCGCGGGCCACGGTGTCCGGTCCCACATTGGACTGGAACTGGAGTTCTTCGTACGTCAAATTTTTTTGACGCATCAACTTGCCGAGATTACTTACAAAAGGCATACATCCCCCTTCCGGAACCGGGCTTTTTGCTTGGATGTAGCCTAGAAATCCTTGACATCCACTTGGCTAGAGCCTAGTAATGGGCCACGGACCAATGTGTCGGGCGTTTGCCCCCGGGGGGCAAAAATTTGTACGGCACGGGGAACGGTCCGCATTCAGGAACCTTTTCTGAAAGGAAGGACACAATGAAAAAGATCGCGACGCTTCTTTTGGCGGCCGGTCTGGTGTTCGGCGCCGCCACCGGCGCCAGCGCCATCGACTTCAAGGCCAAGGGCCAGTGGATCATGTCGTTCGACTACGGCCAGAACGGCAGCTTCCAGGGCAAATACAAGGGCCACACCCCCACCGGTTTCAACGGCAAGGAAGATGACTTCGAGGCCCGCCAGCGCGTGCGCCTGCAGTTGGACGCCGTGGCTTCCGAATCCCTCTCCGGCACGGTGGCCTTTGAAATCGGCAAGGCCGTGTGGGGCAAGGACAGCGCCGGCACGGCACTCGGCGCCGACAAGACCGACGTCATCAAGCTCCGTTGGGCCTACATCGACTGGATGGTGCCCGAGACCGACCTCAAGGTCCGCATGGGCATCCAGCCCCTCATCACCCCGGCCTACGCCTCCGGCAACTCCGTGCTGAACGCCGATGTGGCCGCCGTGGTCGCCAGCTACCAGATCAACGAGATGGTCGGCGTGACCGCCTTCTGGGCGCGGCCCTTCAACGACAACTTCGAGGGCTATCAGGGCACCGACCACAAGAACGGCTGGCGCGCCAACTACATGGACAATATGGACGCCTTCGGCCTGCTCGTGCCGCTGACCTTTGACGGCGTGAAAGTGACCCCCTGGGGCATGTATTCCGCCATCGGTCCCAACACCTTCCGCGCTACCGACGGGGATGCCTTTGACAACATCACCGGCACCGCTTCGGGCCTTGTGGGCGCCGGACTCCTCCCGGTGGGCGGCGCGCGTCACAAGAACTTCGACAGCGCCGACGGCGTTGCCAGCCGCAAGCTGACCTCGTATGGCAATGCCTGGTGGGGCGGCCTCTCCGGCGAACTGACCATGTTCGATCCCTTCCGCTTGGCGTGGGACTTCGAATACGGCTCCGTGACCTGGGAAGACGACGGCCGCCTGAACCGTCAGGGCTGGTTCGCCACCCTGCTGGCCGAGTACAAGCTTGACTGGGCCACCCCCGGCCTCTACGGCTGGTACGCCTCCGGCGACGACAACAACCCGGCCAACGGTTCCGAGCGTCTGCCCAGCCTGGACGCCGATAACACCAACAAGTACTCCACCTTCGCCTTTGACGGCGATCCGTTCATTGCCCGTGACACGGTCATCGGTCACAACATGGCCGGCACCTGGGGTGTGGGCGCGCGCTTGAAGGACATGAGCTTCATCGAAGACCTGAAGCACACCTTCCGCGTCAACTTCATGGGCGGCACCAACAGCAAGTCCATGGCAAAGAAGCTCTCGCTTGACGGCAAGTGGGCCAACTCCGGCATGGACGGCATGGAAGCCATGTACCTCACCACTGGCGACACCGCCCTCGAGCTGGGCCTGACCAACACCTACAAGATGTACGAGAACTTCACCGTGCAGCTGGAAGCCGACTACGTTGCCCTGTGGCTCGACACCAGCAAGTCCGCGTGGGGCGCCCGCCATCGCGAAGGCAGGTCCATCCCGCAGACCAAGGACGCCTGGAACATCAACGCGAGCTTCGTGTACTCGTTCTAGAGCGCTACGCAATTTCATTGCGTAACGCTCTGGCGGCTGCGAGAGCAGACGCCCGCGCCGGAATAAGGCGGAAAACCGCGTTTTTCCGCCAAAATGAAGGCAGCGAAACCTGAGGAAAATATCTGTCGTTCAGATATTTTCCTCAGCAAAATGCTCCAGGTTTGAAGGGGATTTTGGGCCTGTGGCCCAAAAATGGGGCACTTTCCGGAAAGCCGAGCTAACCTTCGCGGCTTTCCGGAAGCACCCCATCCTAGGCGGTGGGCGGAACGGCGGGTGCCGTTCCGCCCCGTTGATTTTTTCGCCGCAAATGCCGTTGCTGTCAAGCGGCCGCCCGGCGGTTCGGGGAACACGCGCAGGCGTTGTTGATGGAAAATTTCGGCAGGTATATCCCCTGCGGCATCGACCATGCGCGCGTCGATCGGGACTCTGCCCCTACTCCGCCGCCTCCCCGCCCATGCGGAAATCCACACGGATCTTGAAAAGTTTTGTGGCGGGCAGATTGAGGATGGGCACGCCGGTGCGTTGCGTGAGGCTTTCCAGCACGGCCAGCGACGCCTCGCGCGACGGACTGATGAGGGTGAACCAGACATTGTAGGCGTGGTCGCGCAGGTAATTGTGCGTCACGCCCGGCTCGGCATTGACGGCGGCAATGAACGCCTCCAGCCGTTCCTCCGGCACCCTGGCCGCGCAGAGCGTGGAGACGAAGCCCAGCTTCGCGGACTGGAAATTGGCCCCGAGCCGCCGGATGATCCTGCGCCGCCGCAAGGCGCGCACGCGCGCGAAGACCTCCGCTTCCGCAAGCCCCAGGCGTTCGCCCAGGACCGCATACGGGCGCGGCGCCAGGGGAAAGTCCGTCTGGATGACATCGAGGATGCGCCGGTCAGTGGCGTCCAGCCGGTCATCCTCGCGCGCGGCCTCCGACGCCGTTTGCGCGGTCATTTCGCGTTCTTCCCCGCTCATCTGAACCTCACTGGACCCCGCCCGGGCCTCACGCAACCTTCACAGCCGGCCGCGCTCAGGACCCGCTTCTCAGTGCCCTGGGCACATAGCTGCACAGCGGTTCCTCGCCCATGTAATCGCCGCTCATGCTCTGCGCGCGCGCCCGGCAGCCGCCGCACACGTGGTGATATTCGCACACGCCGCACTTGCCCGCATATTCCTCCTGACGGCGCAAGCGGAGGAACTGGCGGCTCTTGCGCCAGATCTGCGGAAACGGCGTTTCGCGCACATTGCCGCAGTCAAGCTCCAGATAGCCGCAGGGCTGCACCCGCCCCACATGGCTGATGAAGCAGAAGCCCGTGCCGCCCAGGCAGCCGCGCGTCATGGCGTCCATGCCGAAGGTCTCGGGCGTGACGGGCAGGCCCTCCTCATGGGCGCGCTGCCGCATGATGCGGTAATAGTGCGGCGCGCAGGTGGCCTTGAGGTGCATGGACGTGCCCTTGCGGAAGTCATAGAGCCAGTGGAGGACGTCCTCATACTCCTCCGCGCTGATGACTTCGTCCGCCAGCCCGGCGGCGCGCCCCATGGGCACCAGAAGAAAAATGTGCCACGCCGCCGCGCCCAGGCGCTCGCACAGCTCGAAGATGCGCTTGAAGCTCGCCAGATTGCCGCGCGTCACCGTGGTGTTGATCTGGAAAGGCAGGCCCGCGTCCCGGAGATGGCCGATGCCGCGCAGGGAAGCCTCAAACGCGCCGGGCACGCCCCGGAAGGCGTCATGGCTGGCCGCATCCGCGCCGTCAAGGGAAATGGAGCAGCGGCTGACGCCCGCCTCGCGCAGGCGGGCCGCATTTTCCGCGGTGATGAGCGTCCCGTTGGGCGCAAAGGCGCAGGTAAGCCCGAGGCCGCGCGCATGGGCCACCAGCTCGTACACATCGGGCCGCATCATCGGCTCCCCGCCCGTGAAAATGACGATGGGGCGGCCCACCTGCGGGAAGGTGTCGATGAGGGCTTTGGCCTCGGCGGTGGAAAGCTCGCCGTCGTAGGGTTCGGGATGGGCCTCGGCGCGGCAGTGGCGGCAGGCGAGATTGCAGGAACGCGTCACCTCCCAGGCGATGAGGCGGCAGACCGGGCTGCCGTCCTCCAGCGTGCGCGGGGCACTACCGCCGGGATGCCCGGCGGCCGCGCCGTGGCCGGGCCGCCCCTCTCCCATGGCGGATGCGCGCGCGCCTGCGGCGCCTGCGGCTGGCCGGGCGGCCATCAGCGCGCCAGCCCTTCGCGCAGCAGGGTCTCGGCAAAATAGGTGATGAGCATGTCCGCCCCCGCGCGCTTCAGCCCCAGCAGGCTTTCAAGCATGACCGCGCGCTCGTCGATCCAGCCGTTGAGTCCGGCCGCGCGGATCATGGAGTATTCGCCGCTCACCTGATAGGCGGCCACGGGCACGTCCACGGCGTCGCGCACCGCGCGCAGGATGTCGGCATACGGCCCGGCGGGCTTGACGATGAGCATGTCCGCGCCTTCGTCGAGGTCGGCCCACGCCTCCACCAGCGCCTCGCGCGCGTTGCCGGGGTCCATCTGGTAGGCCTTGCGGTCGCCGCAGGCCGGGGCGGATTCCGCCGCTTCGCGGAACGGCCCGTAACAGGCCGACGCATACTTGACGGCATAGGACATGACCGGCGTGGCGGCAAAGCCCGCCTCGTCCAGCGCGGCCCGGATGGCGGCCACGCGGCCGTCCATCATGTCCGACGGGGCCACCACATCCGCGCCCGCGCGGGCATGGCTCACGGCGGTGCGCGCGAGGATGGGCAGGGTGGCGTCGTTCTCCACCACCCCGTCGGGGCGCAGGATGCCGCAATGCCCGTGGCTCATGTATTCGCAAAGGCAGACATCCGTGATGATGACCAGCGCGGGAAAGCGCTCCCTGAGCAGCCGCACGGCACGCTGCACGATGCCGTCCTGCGCCCAGGCGCCGCTGGCCCGCTCGTCCTTGACCGCCGGGATGCCGAACAGCAGCACGGCGCCAAGGCCGTCGGCCACGGCGGAACCCACCTGTTTTTCCAGCTCCTGGAGCGAAAGCTGGAACTGGCCGGGCATGGCGGAAATCTCCTTGCGGAAGGCGGCGTCGTCCGTCTCCACCACAAAATAGGGCATGATAAGCTCTTCGCGCAGCAGGGGCGCGGTCTCGCGCACCAGGGCGCGAAGCTCGGGGCTTTGCCGCAGGCGGCGCCCGCGATGGAATGCGTTCATAGGTGCCTCGGCAGGTTGACGGCCGTTCACAGGCCGATTTCTTCGTCCGTCAGGTAGCAGGCCGGATCTTCGGCCCAGATATCGCCGTGATACGCCTCGGCGCGGGCG
The DNA here is from genome assembly GCF_910584445.1 of uncultured Desulfovibrio sp. Taxonomy (GTDB): domain Bacteria; phylum Desulfobacterota; class Desulfovibrionia; order Desulfovibrionales; family Desulfovibrionaceae; genus Desulfovibrio. Next base: position 14,938 of record NZ_CAJUBO010000009.1, on the reverse strand, counting down.
CGGAAGTTGCCGCCGCAGATGTTCAGGTGGCGGCATCTGGCGCAGCGCCCGCCCACATGGGCCTTCTTGTCCTTGAGCTTGTGCAGAAGTTCGATGGACGGGTCGTCCCAGATCTCCGAAAACGGGCGCTCCAGCACGTTGCCGAACACATGGCCGCGCCAGAACTGGTCGGCGTGCACCTTGCCGTCCCACGAGATGCAGCCGATGCCCCGGCCCGAGCTGTTGCCCTCGTTATACTGCAAAAGCTCGAAGACCTCGGCCGCGCGCTTCGGGTCCTCGCGCTGGAGGCGCATCCACACATAGGGACCGTCGGCATGGTTGTCCACGGTGAGGATCTCGCGCGGCGCGCCCGCCTCGAACAGGGCGCGCGTCTCGTCCATGATGAGGTCGAGCACGGCGCGCGTCTCCGCGTGGTCGAGGTCTTCCTTGATAAGCTCCGAGCCGCGCCCGGAATAGACCAGATGATAAAAACAGGCGCGCGGCACCTCAAGCTCGCGCAGGAGCCGGAAGATGCCCGGGATCTCGCCCGCGTTGCGCCGGTTGATGGTGAAGCGCAGGCCCACCTTGAGTCCCTCGGCCTGGCAGTTGGCGATGCCCTCCAGCGCCTTGCGGAACGCGCCCGGCACGCCCCGGAAGCGGTCGTGGACCTGCTCCATGCCGTCCAGGGAAATGCCCACGTAGGAAAGGCCCACCTGCTTCAGCTCCCGCGCCTTCTGCGGCGTGATGAGCGTGCCATTGGTGGAGATGACCGCACGCATGCCCCGCGAGGTGGCGTGGCTCGCCAGCTCCACCAGGTCCTGCCGCACCAGCGGCTCGCCGCCGGAAAAGAGCATGACCGGCGCGCCGTAGGCCGCCAGGTCGTCGATCATGGCCTTTGCCTGCTCCGTGCTGATGTCGTCGCGGCCGGCCGTGGGGTCCACCGCCTGGGCATAGCAGTGGACGCACTTGAGGTTGCAGCGCCGCGTCATGTTCCAGACCACCACGGGCTTCTTGTCCCGGGAAAACTGGAGCAGATGCGAGGGCAGCCTGCCGGATTCCCGGCCGTAGCGCAGCGCGTCCGAAGGTTCCACCTGGCCGCAGTAGAGCTTGGAAATGCCAATCATCAGTTGCCGCCTCCAACCAGCGCGCGCAGAGCCGCAAACGCCGCATCCAGCCCTTCGGGCTTCGTGCCCCCGGCCTGGGCAAGGTCCGGGCGGCCGCCGCCGGAGCCGCCGCAGGGCGCGGCCACGTCTCTGATGAGCGCCGGAGCCGTGAAACGGTCGTGCAGATCCCTGGAAACATGGAGCAGCAGGCTGACCTTGCCGTCCGTCACGGCGGCAAGGCAGGCGACGGCGGGCGCCGCCAGCCGCGGGCGCAGGTCGTCCATGAGGTCGCGCAGGGCCTTGACGGGCACGCCGTCCAGCCGCTGGGCCACCAGATGCACGCCGCCCACGCTCTCGGCGCGCCGCGCCAGTTCCGCGCCGTCCACACTGGCCGAGGCGCCCTTTTCCAGCGCCCGGCGCAGTTTTTTCACCTCGTCCTGCACGGCATGGAGGCGTTCGCCCACCTGCCCCGGCCGGGTCTTGAGCGCGGATGCCACGGCGGAAAGCTCGGCGCGCTGGCCGATGGCGAGGCTGTAGGCGTTCCAGCCCGTCACGGCCTCGATGCGGCGCACGCCGGCGGCCACGCCGCTTTCCGCGACGATGAGGAAAAGCCCGGCCTCGCCCGTGCGCGCGAGATGCGTGCCGCCGCACAGTTCCACGGATTCGGGCGCGGCGCCCTCGCGGCCCACGGTGAGCACGCGCACCACATCGCCGTATTTTTCGCTGAAGAGCGCCATGGCCCCGGCGGCCAGGGCCTCGTCACGCGGCATTTCGCGCGCCAGGACCGGCACGTCGGCCATGATGGCGCGGTTGACGTCGCGCTCCACAGCCGCCAGTTCCTCCGGCGTGAGCGCCGCCAGATGCGAGAAGTCAAAACGCAGGCGATGCCCGTCCACCAGAGAGCCGGCCTGCTTGACATGCTCGCCCAGTACGCGGCGCAGGGCCGCATGCAGCAGATGGGTGCAGGTGTGGTTGCGGGCCGTGGCCGCGCGCTGGTCAGCATCCACGGACAGGCGCGCCTCCTGGTCGGCATGGAGTTCGCCGCGCGTGACCGCGATCCGCTGCACGATGCAGCGCCCGGCCTTGAGCACGCCCTCCACCCGCGCCTCGCCCGTGGACGTGGCGATAACGCCCGCGTCCGAAGCCTGGCCGCCGGACTCGGCATAGAACGGCGTGCGGGCGGCCACAAGAAAACCGGCGCCGCCTTCGCCCAGGCTCTCGGCGGGGGCGCCGCCCGCGTCCAGCAGGGCAAGGACGGGACTGTGCGCCTCAAGGGATTCGTAGCCCACAAAGACGCTTTCCAGCCGTTCGCCCAGACTCTTGAGCGAGGCCATGATCTCGTCCTCGCCGCCATGGCCGAACAGGCCCTCGGCCTTCTGGTTGGCGCGGGCGCGCTCGCGCTGCTCGCGCATGAGCGCGGTGAAGCCCTCGGCATCGGCGGCGAAACCGCGCTTTTCCGCCACATCGTTCACGATGTCCAGCGGGAAACCGTAGGTATCGTAGAGGCGGAAGCAGACCTCGCCCGGAATGACGCGCTCGCCCCGCTCCGCCAGCCGGGCCAACTCCTCTTCCAGCAGGCGCAGGCCGTTGCCCAGGGTCTGGGCAAAGCGCCGTTCCTCCTCATGCACGGCGCGGGCGATGAACTCCGCGTGCCGGGCCAGTTCGGGATAGGCCTCGCCCATGACTTCCGTGACCTTGCGCGCCACCGCGTGCAGGAACGGCTCCTCCACGCCCATGAGCGTGGCGAAGCGCAGGGCGCGGCGGATGAGCCGGCGCAGCACGTAGCCCCGGCTCTCGTTGGAGGGCAGCACGCCCTCGGCGATGAGAAAGGCCGCGGCGCGGCTGTGGTCGGCAATGACGCGCAGGGCCGTGTCCACGTCGTTGGTGTCCGGCGCGCTTGCGCTGTAGGTCACGCCCGCGCGGGCCGCCGCGAACTGGATGATCTCCTGGAACAGGTCGCAGTCAAAGTTGGAGCGCTTGCCCTGGCAGACCGCCGCGATGCGCTCGAGTCCCATGCCCGTGTCGATATTGGGCGCGGCCAGCGGGGAACGGCTGCCGTCCTTCGCCTGGTCGAACTGGGTGAAGACCAGGTTCCAGATTTCCAGAAAGCGGTCGCAGTCGCACGAGCCTATGCCGCACTCCGGCCCGCAGGCCATGTCTTCGCCCTGGTCGATATAGATCTCCGAGCAGGGTCCGCAGGGACCCGTATCGCCCATGGTCCAGAAATTGTCCTTCTCGCCCATGCGCACGATGCGCTCGTCGGGAAGCCCCGCCACTTCCTTCCAGATGGCCGCGGCTTCGTCATCCTCGCGGAAGACCGTGACCCAGAGGCGCTCCCGCGGGAGTTCAAGCTCCGTCGTGACGAACTCCCACGCCCAGGTGATGGCCTCGCGCTTGAAATAGTCGCCAAAGGAAAAGTTGCCGAGCATCTCGAAGAACGTGTGATGGCGCGCGGTGCGGCCCACGTTTTCCAGGTCATTGTGCTTGCCCGAGACGCGCAGGCACTTCTGGCAGGAGGCCGCACGGGTGTAGGCGGCCTTTTCCTCGCCGAGAAAGAGGCCCTTGAACTGCACCATGCCCGCGTTGGTGAAGAGCAGGCTCGGGTCCTGCGGCGGGATGAGCGGGCCGGAGGGCACCACCGTGTGCCCGTGGCGATGGAAGAACTCAAGGTAACGGCGGCGGATTTCCTGTGCGGTCAGCATATGCTCCATCCGTGGGACGCCCGGCGCGCGGCGGCGCCGGGGCTGAATCCTGCGGCCAGTGTCTGCCCGCAAAAGCGGACACGACAAAACCCGTACGGGTCGCGTGGCGGCGCGGCCGGGTCGTTTCGCAAAAACCATGTTTTTGAACGATCCCGCAAAAATCCTCGCACGCTCCCGCGAAGGATCCCCGCAGTCACGATTCGTCGAATTCGGGGGCCACGCCCTCGTCCAGCTCCTCGGCGGTGGGCGTGAACTCCCTGGGGTGCAGCCCCAGAAATTCCACGACCTTGGACTCGATGGCGTTGCGCAGGTCCGGATTCTCGTCCAGCAGGGCGCGGACCTTCTCCCGTCCCTGGCCCAGCTTTTCCGCGCCAAAGGCGAACCACGAACCGCTCTGCTCGATGATCTTGGCCTCGATGCCGAGGTCCAGCAGCTCGCCGGAACGGGAAATGCCCTGGCCGTAGAGGATGTCGAACATGGCGATGCGGAACGGCGGCGCCACCTTGTTCTTGACCACCTTGACCTTGGTGCGCGAGCCGAAGGCCTCGTCCTTGTCCTTGAGCGTCTGCACGCGGCGGATGTCCATACGCACCGAGGAATAGAACTTGAGCGCGTTGCCGCCGGTGGTGGTCTCCGGGCTGCCGTAGCCCGTGACGCCGATCTTCATGCGGATCTGGTTGATGAAGATGACCGATGTGCGCGACTTGTGGATGGTGCCCGTGAGGCGGCGCATGGCGTGGGACATGAGGCGCGCGTGGCCGCCCACCTGCGTTTCGCCGAGGTCGCCCTCCAGCTCCGCCTGGGGGATGAGCGCCGCCACAGAGTCGATGACCACCAGGTCCACCGCGCCGGAGCGCACGAGCATGTCCGCGATGTCCAGCGCCTGCTCGCCATAATCCGGCTGGGAAATGAGCAGCTCGTCCGTGTTCACGCCCAGGCGGCGGGCATAGGCCACGTCCAGCGCGTGCTCGGCGTCCACAAAGGCGCAGGTGCCCCCCAGCTTCTGGCATTCGGCGATGATGTGCAGGGTGAGCGTCGTCTTGCCCGAGGATTCGGGTCCGAAAATCTCGGTCACGCGTCCGCGCGGGATGCCGCCCACCCCCAGGGCGAGGTCAAGGCCGATGGAGCCGGTGGGGATGACGGGCACATCCACCTGGATGTCGTCGGAAAGTTTCATCACCGCGCCCTTGCCGTACTTGCGCTCAATGGTGGTGAGCGCGGTGGAGAGGGCTTCGGCGCGGGCGGCCTCGGGACTGACGGCCGGTTTCTTGGCCATGGGCTACTCCAGATGTCGGTGGAAGAGGGTCCCCGGCGCGAAAATCCGCCTGCCGGGAAACGATGCATCCTAGCAGAGCGGACGCCGCATGGCAAATGCGCGCCAGGGGCGCGCCCGCATGACCGCGAGAGGAACGGAGACGGTTCCACCATGCGGACACAGGCCCGCCGAACGGGACGGCGCGGCCCGAACCGCGTGCCACTGCCGCGGAGCGGAGCCGGGAGAGCGCGGGCCTTGCAATCCCAAGGGATACCGGTACAAGGGTGGAGACGGCACGCGCTGCCGACGTTCCGGAGGCGAAATGCACAAAACCCCCGAAGCGCCCTCCCTGCCGCGCCGCCTGGGGCGCTTCCTCGGGCGCCAATGGCCGCTTGTGGTCTTTGCGGCCATAACTCTCGGCGCCCACGCCTTCTATTTTTTTTGTGGGAAAAACAGCTACGATTGGAGGATCGGCGCGGCTGGCATCGTCTGCTCCGGAGTTTTGTTAAAAAAATTTCATAGTGAACGTTGTTGGCGCATCTATCTGGTTCCGGTATTTGCCCTGTTTCTTTTTGATTTTCTGAGTGAATTTTCCACCTTCATTCTTGAGCTTCGCAGATTTTTCCTCGGGAAAGAGTATTTTTCCGCACAAATTGGAACGGCATGTATTTCCGCCATCGCTTCATTGCCCTTTGTCCCCTTTTTCTTTCAGAAATTTTCCCCTGTCAAAGCATTCCTTCGTATTCCTCTCATCTCCTTTTTCATGATGCTCGCACTGACGCCACTTATAGGCATCTCTTTCATTTTCTATGCAGGATCGATGTTTCTTCTTGGAATCGCCACTTCATGAGGCGCCGTGGCATGGAGACCTGTTGGGCTGCCATGGCACCGCCGGACTTCATGGCAGGATAAGGGGACGCGCGTTGCCTTTTCCCCCTGATATGACTAAAAACCTGCATCGGAACTCCCGAACCGCCGTGGAGGCAGCATGGACGGAACGCAGCAGTCCCCCTCCCTTCCGCGCCGCCTGGGGAGCTTCCTCAGGCGCCAATGGCCGCTTGTGGCCTTTGTTCTTGTGGCGCTGGGGAGCCGCTGCCTCACGCCAGTTCTCTGGCATGAGAATCCGGAATGGGCACTTGGAACCCTGGGAATCGCTGCTTCCGTCTTTTTACTGAAAAAATTTCATCTCGAACGACGCCTGTCCATCTATATATTACCATTTATTGCTTACATGCTGTTCAGAAATATTCTCTTTTTCATTATTCCCTATGATCATATCTACACAATGATTTTTCCTCAAAATTGCATTTTTACCTCTCTGTATAATAGTTTCATCGCCGCAATTTGTTCGTTGCCCTGCATGCCATTTTTCTTTAAAAGTTCATTTTCTTGTCGAACATTGTTTGCGATGGTGTTATTAATGTTTTCCATCTCTCTGGCGCTCTGGTCATTGTATGCAATCCTGATATTTATATATGTATTAGCGATGCTTTTTTTGGGTATTGCCAGATAAGCAGGCACAACAGCGCACTCCCTGAATGCCCGGCCTGACAACCGCCGTGGAGGCAGCATGGATGCAACGCCGCAGCTTCCCGCCCTTCCGCGCCGCCTGGGGCGCTTTCTCAGGCGCCAATGGCCGCTGGTGGTCTTTGTTCTTGTGGCGCTGGGGAGCACCTATCTTGTTGACAAGCCGTGCTGGCATCTGTGTATATTCGGAACAGTCTGTTCAGTTTTTCTTCTGAAAAAATTCCATCTGGAGCATTCGTATTTTTTATATATCCTTCCCTTGCTTGCCACATTTTTCTTTATTTTTATCGTTTCAATTTTTGTCACAAATGATAAGATATTAAATATATTTTTCCCAAATGACATATTAACGGCATCATTCAAAAACAGTTTGTGCGCGGCACTCTATTCTCTTCCATTTTCTCCATTTTTCTTTAAAAAATTTTCCCTCTACAAATCACTTGTACTTATACCAGTTCTCTCTTTTTTCATCTCATTGGCTCACTGGTCACTCTATACATTGATATTTTTTTCTTATATCATTTTTCTTGCGCTCGTATAATGCTTATAACTTGCGCGGCAAAGAATTCTGAAAATTCCTCGCCATTTTCAGAACCTTTCGCCAGAACTTGTTCCTTTGGCCCTGTTATACTTTTGCGTTGATGCCGTGCCTACGATGTATGAGTATTGCCCAAAGTACCTGTCAAAAAAGCGGACTGTTTTTGAGGAAAGAACAGACGCGTCGCATGTGGTACGCCTGAAAAATCTCACTACCGCCCCGCGTCCATCTCTGCCTGTGAAAGAGCATTGTCTTTCTCGCGTCCCGCTGCTATGGCTGAAGAACTCCATCAGAATCAAACCCCTGCGGAGGCAGTATGGATGCAACGCCGCAGTCCCCCTCCCTTCCGCGCCACCTGGGGCGCTTTCTCAGGCGCCAATGGCCGCTTGTGGCCTTTGTTCTTGTGGCGGTGGGGAGCCGCTGCCTCACGCCAGTTCTCTGGCATGAGAGTCCTGACTGGGCACTTGGAACCCTGGGAATCGTTGCTTCCATCTTTTTGCTGAAAAAGTTTCATCTCGAACGGCGCCTCTTCATCTATATACTTCCACTTTTGGCATTAATGATTTTTTTCAATATAATTGGCACAGTTAATATACATCCGAACACATTAAGAATCCTGACACGAGAAAGCCACATACCTCCGGATATACTGGATGGCTTAATATCCGCCATCTTTTCACTGCTTTTTTCACCACTTTTCTTTAAAGAAATGACGATATTAAAATCCATTATAAAAATTCCACTCATTACCTTTTTTATATATATTGCCTTGTCAAAATTTTATCTCTCCATAGTCATAGGCATTGGAGCATTTCTTCTGTCCATCGGCCTTGGAAATTGCTGACCATCATATTTTATGCTAGCGGGCACGACAGTCCGGATGTCGGCTGTCGTGCCCGCTGGCATCCAGTTCGTATCAGATGAATCTGCCTTCACGCTTTAATGCGACAGAACCAATGGGAGTTCCGGCGTTTCATAACTTGCGGCAAGACGGAGCACCTCCGCGAAATACTGCTGACAGTTGTAATCATCCACGTCATATCTCGTCATTTTTCTGGAAGGAGTGCGTCGACGCGCGGCGGCAACACTTTGCCTGCCATCGCCGTTCAAGCTCATCGCGTGCGCGGTCGACAGACAGACGTCCCGCCTTTGGCCCTTATCTCTTCGCCATTTCTGCCGATGGAGAAAACATGGCGGCAAGGGCGCCTTGCGGGGCGGCGCCTCCTGTGGCATAGTGCTGGAATGACACTCCAGAAACGTCGCGCACAGGCCGCCCGCGTCCTTGAGGCACTCGCCGCCCGTTACCCCGAGCCGGCTTCCCATCTTGACTACCGCAACCCCTGGGAGCTGCTCGTGGCAACGGTGCTGGCCGCGCAGTGCACGGACGCGCGCGTGAACACCGTGACGCCGGAACTGTTCCGGCGCTGGCCCGGCCCGGCGGAACTGGCCGAAGCCGGCCAGGAGGAACTGGAAGAGGTCATCCACTCCACGGGCTTTTACCGCAACAAGGCCAAAAACCTGCGCGCAGCGGCGCGGCGCGTCCGCGACGCCTTCGCGGGCGAGGTGCCGGCCACGCTGGAAGAACTCGTCACCCTGCCGGGCGTGGCGCGCAAAACGGCCAATGTGGTACTGTTCGGGGGTTTTGGCATCAACGAGGGTCTTGCCGTGGACACGCATGTGAAACGCATCAGCCACCGGCTCGGCCTGACCGCCGCCACGGACCCGGTGGCTGTGGAGCGTGACCTCATGGCGATCTTTCCCCGCGAGGAATGGGGCGATGTCAATCACCGCATGGTCTGGTTCGGCCGGGAGGTCTGCCGCGCACGCGCACCGGGGTGCGATGTGTGCCCCATGGCAGCCTTCTGCCCCAGACAGGAGCCGCCGCGCGATGCGGCACCGGCGGCGGGACCCGGCGGCCGCGCAGGACGAGGCAGATCATGAGCATGAATCCCCTGCTCAGCACCAATGAGCTGGAAGTGGTGGAATTTCTTCTGGACGAGCGCCAGGAGGACGGCGGCATCTACACCGGGCACTATGCCATCAATGTTGCCAAGGTGCTGGAGATCATCCGCCTGCCCCAGGTGACGGCCATGCCCGGCACGCACGATCCCTCGGTCATGGGTTCGTTCAACCTGCGCGGCAAGGTGCTGCCCCTGCTCAATCTGGCGGCGTGGCTCGGCAAGGACATGGCCGTGACCGAGAGCGACAAGGTGCTGGTGACGGAATTTTGCGGCGTCAAGGCGGCCTTTCTCGTCTCTTCGGTGCTGAGCATCCACCGGCTGGACTGGGAGCGCATCGAGCCGCCGAACAGGTACGTCCAGCTCTTTTCCCGCGACAGCATCACCGGCATCCTGCGTATCGACGAACGCGTGATCTTCATCCTCGACATGGAAAAGATCCTTGCCAGCCTCGACAGCTCCCTCGACATGTCCCGCATGGAACCGGAGTCCGGCCATCCCGAAATGCCCGAGCAGGTGCGCCTGCTCCTGGCGGATGACTCCAGCTCGCTGCGCAAGATCGTCAAGTCCTTCCTCGAAAAGTCCGGCTACCAGGTGACCACGGCGAGCAACGGGCGCGAAGCGTGGGAATACCTGAGCAATCTCGCCCAGGCCCAGAGCCAGTCCGGGCAGGGTGTGGCGGGCAGCGAGCTTTCCGACATCGTGGACCTTGTCATCTCGGACATCGAAATGCCCGAGATGGACGGCCACGCCCTGACCTCCAAGATCCGCGAGAACCCCGCCCTGCACAAGCTGCCGGTGGTGCTCTTTTCCTCGCTCATCACGGACGCGCTGCGCGCCAAGGGCATCAAGGTGGGCGCGGACAGGCAGGTCTCCAAGCCCGATCTGGCGGGCCTGGACAAGATCGTCAAGGAAATCATGGAAGAACGCCTGCACAACAAGTAGACGCGGACACCCGGCGGCCGGGCGCGTCCCTCCCGTTGCGCCTGGCAGACGAATTGCATACCGTTCCGCATGGACATTTTCAGTTACGATCCCAACGCGGTGCTGAGCCTTCTGCTCACCATCATGCGCGTGAGCATCGTCATGTTCATGCTCCCGGTCTTTTCGACCAACAATATCCCGATGCTCGTCAAGGCCGCCGTCACTCTGGTCTTTTCCCTGGCGGTGTGGCCGCATCTGGCGCTTTCCGGCTCGCTCATGCCCCAGCATCCGTTCGACCTCGCGCTCATGGCCCTGGGAGAGGTCTTCATGGGCCTGGTGCTCGGCATGGCCGTCAATTTTCTGTTCATGGGCATCCAGTCCGGCGGCGAACTGCTCGGCTTCCAGATGGGTTTCACCATGATCAACTTCGCCGACCCGCTCACCGGCAACCAGACCGGCGCCACGGCGTTTTTTCTCTGGATGGTGGGGCTGCTCACCTTTCTCGTGCTCGACGGGCACCTTTACATGATCAAGGGGTTTGCCGCCTCCTTCGCCATTGTGCCGCCGGGCGCGCTCTTCATCGGTGAAGACCTGCTCTGGACGGTGCTTGACCTTTCCGCCCAGGTTTTCGTGCTCGCGCTCAAGATCGCGGCCCCGGTCATGGTGGCGCTTTTTCTGGTGGAAGTGGCCCTGGGGCTGGTGGCGCGCACTTCGCCCCAGGTGCATATCATGGAATTCGGCTTTCCCATCAAGATCGGGGTGGGCTTTTTCTTCGTGGGCCTTTTGCTGGTGATCATGGCAAACAGGGTGGAGGCATTCATCAGCGGCCTAGACGCCCTGTTCGTCAACCTCCTGCGGGGGATGAGCACGCTGTTCCAGTAGGACATTTTGCTGAGGGAAACAGCCGCAGGACAGTTTTCCTCAGGTCCCGCGCCGGACCGTGCCGCCGCGCGCGGGCGTGGAACGCGCAGAGAACCGGACTCCTTGAAATTTCTGCCGGGACGCCGTACCCTCGATCCCGGAGGTATATCGCCATGAGACACAAGTTCCTCATTGCCTTCGTCCTCGGCATCGTCGCCACGGTCTTCGCCATCCTCTTTTTCCGCATGGTCCAGCCCTTTGTCGACGGCGCCAGTGAAATATTCTTTGCCGGCATGGGCGTCGGCCTGCTGCTCGGCATTGTCCTTTCCGTCTGGATCGTGCGCAAGATCGACGCGCCCCGGGAGCCGGACACGCGGGCCTGACCGTCCGGGGCAATGCGGAGTGCTCCGCGCGGCCCGCGGGAGCGACGCGCGGACGGCCCCGGCATGACGCGTTCCACAAGGATAGTTCCATGTCACAAACAACCGGCGCGGCGCGCTCCTTTTCCGGCCCGGCCTGGGCCGAGGGGCTGCGCCGCGCCCTGCCCATCACCCTCGGCTATGTGCCCGTGGGCTTCGCCTTTGGCGTTCTCGCGGTGAAAAACGGCATCCCGGCCGGCCTGGCCGTAGCCATGGCCGTGCTCATGTTTTCCGGTTCCGGGCAATTCGTGTTCGCCAGCCTCTGGGGCGGCGGCGCGGGCATCCTGTCCACGGCGGCGGCGGTGGGCATCGTCAACCTGCGCTACCTGCTCATGTCCGCGGCGGAATCCCCATGGCTTTCCCGGCTTCCGCGCGCGCAGCGCTTCCTTCTTGGACTCGGCCTCACGGACGAGACCTTTGCCGTGCATATCACGGCCCTGCAGGAGGGCTGGACCCTCAACGCGGCCACCATGTATGTCTGCAACTCCACCACCCATCTCTCCTGGGTGGGGGGCTGCGCCATCGGCGCCTTTTGCGGCAACCTCGTCAATGACGTGCGCCCGCTCGGCCTGGACTACGCCATCACCGCCATGTTCCTGGCCCTGCTCGTGCCTCAGTGCGCGAGCCGCCTCCATGTGCTGGTGGCCGTGTTCACGGGCGCCCTGTCCGTGGCGCTCAAGGCCGGGGGCATGAGCCAGTGGAACGTGGCGGTGGCAACGGTGGCCGGGGCGAGTCTCGGGCTTGCGCTCTCCCTGCGGGCACGGCGAGGCGCGCCGGAGGAAGCGGCATGAGCGACTGGCTCCTCTGGCTCCGCGGGCATGAAACGCTCCTGCTCTGCGTGGGCGCGGCCACCTTCGTGACCGTCCTGCCCAAGGTGCTGCCCGTGACCTTTCTGCGGGGGGACTGCCTGCCGCCGCTTTTGCGCCGCTGGCTGGACTTTGTGCCCGTGGCGGTCATGGCCGCCCTGGTAGGACCGGACATCTTCATCTACAACGGCCGGTTCGACCTTTCCACGGACAATCTCTTCCTCATGGTCTCCATCCCCACCTTTCTCGTGGCCTGGAAGACGAAAAACTATTTCGTCACCATCGCTGTGGGCATCGGCCTGGTCATCCTCGCCCGCTGGGCGGGCTTCGTCTGATGCGCGGCAGCCGCCCGTGCGGGGCGCCGCCCAGGCACAGCGCGCGCCTGCTCGTGCGCCTTGCTCCCGAAGATGTGGCGCTCTTCCGTTTTCACCTTGAAGCGCACGACAACCTCGCGCTGTTCACGACGCTGGAGCGCAAGACCGCCCTGCTCAAGGTGCTGTTCTCGCCGCAGGAGGAAGAGGCCGTGCGGCTGGCGCTGGAAGAGATCGCGGCCAGCGTGCCCCTCACGGTGGAGGACTGGCCGTTCGCGTGCGGGGAAGAGTCCGCCCCCCGGGACGGCTAGCCCCTAGTGTCTACTTGCAAAAGTAGACACTACAAAACCCGTAAGGGTTTTGCGGCGGCGCAGCCACCAGAACGTTACGCAATTTCCTTGCGAAAACGCTCTACGAGGAAAGCGACGGGGAGTTCCGGGCGGCCGCCTCCTCCTGCCCGCGCACAGGCCCGGAAAAGACCGGTTTGACCGCATAGAGCCTGTCCGTGCGCCCGAAGATATAGACCACGTCGTCCACCGCGAAGCGGAAGTGCGCGCCGGGCGAGGCTTCCACCTCGTCATGGCGGAGAATGGCGACCACCGTCACCCCGTAGGTGGGACGCAGGCCGCATTCCCGCAATTCCTGCCCGCACAGGGGCGATTCCGGTCCCACGCGCATGGCCTGGACGCCCATGTCCGGGAGCCGCCCGGCCACATCCGTGAGCGAATCCACCGTACTGCTCATGCGCCGGATCATGCGGTAATTGGCCTGGCGCAGGTGCGCGGCAAAGGCGTCGATATCCTGCCGGGGCACCAGATACTGGGCGAGCACATGGCTGAAGACCTCGATGGAGCTTTCGAACTCCTCGGCAATGACCTCATTGGCGCCCAGGCGATGCAGCGGCCCGACCTCGGTCACAAAACGGGTGCGGGCCACGATATACAGGTTGGGATTGAGCCTGCGCGCCTCGATGGTGATGGCGCGCACCGCCGCGGGATCGGAAATGATGATGGCGAGCACGCGCGCCCGCTCCGCGCCCAGATGCTCCAGCACCACGGGCTGTGTGGCATCCCCGTGGGCGATGGGTTCCTTGTCGCGGTAACGGCGCACGGTCTCCGGATTCATCTCCAGGATGGTGTACGGAATGCCGGATTCCTGCGCCACCTGGGCGAGATGCTTCCCGCTGATGCCGAAACCCACGATGATGAGGTGGTCTTCCAGCCCGTCCCGCTTTTTCCCGCCCTCCGCGCCGCCGGGGGGGGCGCCGTGCCGCCGGAGGCGCTCCACCGCTCCGGCCACGCGCGGGGCCGCCGCGATGAGTCCGGGGGTGAGCATCATGGTCAGGACGCTCACCGCGAGGAAATTCTGGTAGGAGGCCATGTCAAAAAGCCCGGCGCCCAGCCCCTGGGCCGCCAGCACAAAGGAAAATTCGCCGACCTGGGCAAGCGAGAGCGCGGTGATGATGGCCGCGCGCAACGGATAGCCCTGGACGAGCACGGCCGGCAGGGTGAGCACGCTCTTGATGAGCACGAAAAGCAGGGTGCCAAGCACGATGTCCGCAAAATGCGCGGCGAAATAGCCCACATTGAGCATCATGCCCACAGAGATGAAAAACAGGCTCATGAAGACATCCCGGTAGGGCAGGATGCCGGAAATGACGCTCATGCTGTACTGGGAGCGGGCCAGGAGCAGGCCGGCCAGAAAGGCCCCCAGCGAGAGCGAAAGGCCGAGCGCGCTGGTGAGCAGGGCCATGCCGAGGCAGAGGCCCAGCGTGGTGAGCAGGAGGATCTCGCGCGTGCGCGTGCGCATGACCGCCTCCATGAGGCGGTTGAGTCCGAAATGCGCCAGCAGGAGCACGCCCCCGAGCACAAGCGCCACCCAGAGCACGGAAAAGGCCGCGTGCTCCAGCGAAAGATCCAGCGTGCCCGCCAGCAGCGGCACGCAAAGGAGCATGGGGGCCACCATGATGTCCTGGAAGACGAGGATGGCGAGGGAGAGCCTGCCCGTGGGCGTGCTGTCCGTGCCGCGCTCCTGGAGGATACGCAGCACGATGGCCGATGACGAGAGCGCCACCAGGCAGCCCCAGAAGGCGCCCCGCTGCCAGGAGGTGCCGTAGAGCAGGGCCAGCCCCGTCACCGCCAGGACCGTCAGCCCGATCTGGAGGCTGCCGCCCAGAAAGACCGGCCGCTTGAGCCGGCTCAGGGCATCGCCGGAAAGCTCCATGCCGATGGTGAACAGGAGCATCGCCACGCCGACCTCGGCCACCTGGTCGATGGCCTTGTGATCGTTGACGATGCCGAGCAGGGAAGGCCCGCAGAGCACGCCCGTGAGCAGAAAGCCCACCGTCGCCGGGAGCCGGAGCCGGTTGCAGAGGAGGGTGACGCCGATGGAAAGCAGGAAAATGATGACGATCTCATACAGAAAGGAGACTTCCATGGACGCGCACTCCTCCGCCGCAGCCTAGGCTCAGGCCTCATTAAAGTACGTTATGGTTTTTTCTGCGAGGCAAAGAGGTTTTTCCGCTGGCCGCCCGAAGCGGAGCGAAGGGCGGGGGC